>CAZVYN010000081.1:0-17653 GCA_964631125.1 uncultured bacterium
TCCCCGCCCAGGCGGGCGGGGAGCGGCGCACGCAACAGGGGCAGGTCGAAGGGGAGGAGGACGGCCAGAGCGACCAGAGCAGCGATGGGAAGTAGAGAAGGAGACTTGGAGTCGATCGGCGTTGCGGTCACGCTGTCGCCTCGTTTCTGTCGAAAGTTCGCCTACCCCCGGGGATCGATACGATGTCGAAGACTCTCGCCACTGCGGAAGGCACACGGCGCTACGCCGAACGCTTGACCGAGCGCCTTCTCGAACCCTCCGCCGAACGCTCACCCGAACGTTCGACCGAGCGCCCGGCGCCCGGACACTTCCGCTCCGTTCCACTGGGCGGCGCAGGTCGCCAGCTCGACTCTCCCGCGCTCTCGCTCGGTAGTCTCGGTCTGGGTTCGTACACCGGCCCGGTCACCGACGCCGCCGATGAAGAGTACGCCGACGCCGTCGAACTCGCGGTGCGCGGCGGCGTCAACGTCATCGATTGCGCCATCAACTATCGCCACATGCGGAGCGAGCGTGCGCTCGGCGCCGGACTGAGACGACTCTTCGCCAGCGGCGACTGCTCACGCGACGAGGTCTTCGTCATGACGAAGGGTGGATACCTTCCGTTCGACGGGGCGCCGCCGCGCGACCCCGAACAGTACTACCGCGAGACCTATCTGGAGAGCGGTCTCCTCCGGCCGGAGCAAATCGTGGACGGCTGTCACGCGATCGCCCCTGCGTATCTGGCCGACCAACTCTCCCGCAGCCTGGCCAACTTCGGGCTGCCGGCGGTGGACGTCTACTTCCTCCACAACGTCGAGCAGCAGTTGAATGGCGTCGACGGCGCGACCTTCCGGCGGCGCGTGGCGGAGGCGTTCGCGCATCTGGAATCGGAGGTCGCGGCCGGGCGGATCGGCTGGTACGGCGTCGCCACCTGGAGCGGCTTCTTCAAACCGCCGAGGACGCCCGGCGCCCTTTCGCTCGAAGCGCTCTGCGAGCTGGCGCGCGAGGCGGGCGGCGAACGACATCACTTCGCGGTGGTGCAGGCGCCGTTCAACCCGGCGATGCCGGAGGCGGCCGATGAGCCGACGCAGGAGTGGAACGGCGAGCGCGTTCCACTCCTGCAGGCCGCGATGCGCGCGGGTCTCTATATGGTCACGAGTGTGCCGCTCATGCAGACGCAGGTGCTGCCGCGTCTGCCTCAGGAGTGGGCGAAGAGCTTCCTGCCGCTGACCTCGCGCGCGCAGTGGGCGCTGCAATGGGCGCGTTCGACCCCCGGCGTCGGCGCTCCTCTGGTCGGGATGCGCAGCCGCGCGCACGTCGAGGAGAACCTTCGCGTTGCCTCGGTCCCGCCGCTCGGTTGAGCATGGACACTCGGAAAGGCAGCGTGTTAGCGTCCCCTTGAGGTAATTTCTCCCCGTGCTTTCGACGATGCTCGACCAACGCGCGCTCGTCCTCAATCGACACTGGGTTCCGATCGGGACGACGTCGGTGCGCACCGCCCTCTGCCTGCTCTATCGCGAGGCGGCACGCGCCGTTCTGCCCACCGACTACAGCCTCCATGACTTCGATTCGTGGGCCAGCCTGCGACTGAGCGACGGGGAGCCGTGCATCCACACCGTGAGTCTCAGCATCCGCGTGCCCGAGGTCGTCTTGCTGACGCGCTACTCGGCCGTCCCCTCGCGCAAGGTCACCTTCTCGCGCAAGAACATCTACCGCCGCGACCGCTACACCTGTCAGTACTGCAGCGCCAAGCCTCCGCTCCCCGATCTCTCCGTCGACCATGTCTTCCCGCGCTCGCTCGGCGGCCGCTCGTCTTGGACGAACTGCGTCCTCTCGTGCATGCGCTGCAATCGAAGGAAGGCGAATCGGACGTTGGAGGAGTCGGGCCTCGAGCTCCGCAAGGAGCCGATCGAGCCGACCTGGACACCCTGCATCACCGTCCCGCTCGGCCACCGACGAACGGCGTGGGAACACTTCATCTCGAACGAGTACTGGAACGTCGAGCTGGAGAGCTGATCCGCCGTCCGCGAACGACGAACGAAGGAGAATTCGTGACCGACAGACCCGAGGCGGAGGGGCGATGAGCCTTCCGCTGACGCGCCGCGATGTCTACGCCGAGAAGGCGCTCCACCAGATCCCGCGACTGCTCTCGCTCGAAGATCGCAACGAATTCAGTCGCACCTACGGCTGCTTCAATCGCGAGTACTGGCTCTGTCGCACGCTCGATTTCCCGTCGTCGATCGCGCAGTTCGGCGCGCAGTCGCTCGCGCTCGCCTGGTCCACGCCGTTCCCGGGCAACCCCTACCACCAGTCGCCGAAGATCCTCGAGTGGACGCTGGCGTCGATCGACTATTGGATCTCGATCCAGAAAGACGACGGCTCGTTCGACGAGTTCTATCCGAATGAACGGGGCTGGGCGGGACCGACCGGATTCCTGGTCTACGCCATGTGCGACAGCTACCGGCGCGTGCGCGCGCATCTGTCGCCCGATCTAGATGCGCGTTTTCGCCGGGCCGTCGCGCGCGCGGGACACTTCCTGGCCAAGTACGACGAGCCGGGCGTGCTCGCGAATCACCATGCGATGGCGCTGCTCCCGATCTACGAGGCGTATGCGCTGCTGGGCGACGAGCAACTCCTGAAGGGGTATCAGGTGCGCCGCGCCGACTTCCTCACCTACTGCTACGAGGAAGGGTGGTGCCTGGAGTACGACGGCGCCGATCTCGGCTATCTCTCGGCCACGGTCAGCTTCCTCTCGAAGTTGCAGAAGCTGAGCGTCGATCCCGAGCTGGACGCGGTCTGTCGTCGCGCCATCCAGTTCGCCGCCTATTTCGCCTATCCCAACGGCCACTACGCCGGCTCGATCGGCAGCCGCCAGACGCTGCATTTCTATCCGCACGGCTTCGAGGTCTACGCGGGCAAAGGCGATCTCCTCGCCGCCGCGGTGGCCGAGCGGATGTTGCGCGGACTGGGAGACGGCGCGCTGGTGCCGCCCGAGATCCAGGAAGATCGATACTTCCTCTACCGCATCCCGGAACTGATGGAGTCGTGGATCGACTACGGCGGTCGTCCCGCGAGCATGCCTCCGGCCCCCTGCGACGGCCCGCCGGTGCGCAGGTCGTGGCCGGGCGCCCGCATGCACGCGCGCAAAGAGCGCGATGCGAGCGGTCGCGACTACTACTGCGTCGTCAATCTGGCCAAGGGAGGGGTGATCAAGCTGTTCCGCAGCGACACCGGCGCCTCGGTCGAGAACGACTGCGGCTTCCTGGCCGAATTGGAGAACGGCAAGGTCGTCACCTCGCAGTGGATCGACCCGGTGCACGAGGTCGGTCTCGCGGACGAAGAGCTCACGGTGGCAGGTCCCACGCACTACATGGTGATGAAGCTCTTCACCCCCTGGACGATGATCGCCTTCCGGCTCTTCATGCTCCTGGTCGGTTGGAACACGCGCCTGGCGTACGAGATCAAGGGCGGCATTCGCAAGATGTTGATGACACGCAGCGGCGCCGCGCCGGTGCGCTTCCGCCGCGCGATCCGCTTCGGCGCAACGTCACTGCAGATCGACGATGAGATCACGCTCCACGGCGTGCGGGTGAAACGTCTGAAGCTCGGTGACGAGTTCTCCGTGCGGTACGTGCCGCAGAGTCGGTACTTCCAGCCGCAAGAACTCGGCATGCGCGGACAGTGGTTCACGCCCGAGCAGGTCGCGCTGTTGAACCGAAACGGGGCGGTGCGGGTGCGCCGCGAGATCGACTACCACGAGGGACAGCGCTCGATCGATGTCTCGGCCGCGGCCGTAACCACGGCTGGGGCCGGTCGGTGACCGAAGCGGGGCCGCGTCCGCCCGACGAACAAGCGCTACTCGAGCGGATCCGCGGGCCGCGCCATGGCTGGTGGCGGCTCGCGCTCTTCGCCGTGGCGACGCTCGGCGTTCTCTTCGGGCTGACGCGACTCCTGCGGATCGACCTCGAAGCGACGATCGCGCGCGTACGCAGCGGCGACCCGTGGCTACTCGCGGCGGGCGTCGCAGTCACTGTTTTCTTCCCGATCCTCTCGGCCTTCCGCTTCCGTCGTGTGCTCGGCGCGCTCGGGCATGAGGTCTCGTTCCGACGTTGCTTCGACAGCATCATGGCGGCGTGGCCGCTCGGCACGGTGACTCCATCGAAGACCGGCGACTTCTTCAAGGCGTGGTATCTGCGCGACGAAGTCCCCGTGCCGCGGGTGTTGGGAAGCGTGCTGGCCGAACGCCTGCTCGATGTCCTCGTGTTGCTCCTGTTGGCGACGCTCGGGATGGCGGCGTACGCGAAGTATTCCTTCGCGGCCGTGACGGGCGGCGCGTTCCTCGTCGGCATCGCGTCGGTCGCGGTGCTCGCGCGTGTTTCGCTTCCCGTGCCGGACAAATGGCGCGCGAAACTCGATGGCCTCTTGGCGAGTCTACGCTTGCTCGCGCGTTCACCGCAGTTGCTCGCGGAAGTCTCCGTCTTCACGGCGGCGAATTGGTTGGCGAGCGTCGCGCAGCTCTTGCTCTTCTACTTGGCGCTCGATGTTTCGATCCCGCCGCTCTACGCCGTGGGCGCGTTGCCGCTCGCGATCTTCGTCGGTTTGTTGCCGGTCACGCTGAGTGGAATGGGAACGCGCGACTCGGCGCTGATCTTCCTCTTCGCGCCGTACGCGAGCGCAGAAACCACCTTTGGCGTCGGTCTGCTCTACGGCCTGTGCGGATACTGGCTTCCGGCCCTCATCGGCCTTGCTTTCCTGCGTAGAGCGATGCCTCGCTAGGGTTTGCGAGCTCGTCGAAGAGAGTTCGTCGCCAAAGGAAGTGGAGGCTTGACAGTCCGACGCTCGCACAATAGTTTGCGCAGGTCATCCACTCCCGGTCGGGAGGAGCAGGGGCCAACCTTCTCAGGCGCGCCCGCTGCTTTTCTCCTCACTGCCGGGCCTCAGAGCCCACTTCGATCGAGAGCCACGCGGCGCGAACGTCTGTCCAGACGCCCTGCGCGCGAGACTCGGGAGTCGTCGGGTGCCGAACTCGCGGTCGACAACTCGCCCCCGGATCCCTCGATCCACTCGAGCTTCGTTCGTCCAACCCTGAAGTTGCGCCTTCTCACACCGCCCGCCCTCACCTGGCGGTCGCGGTGAGTGTGGCGTTGGCTCCGCACGTCTGAACATGGAGGAAGGTCGATGGCCACCCGGACCATGGACGGTTCGCATTCCGCTCCGCTCCCCGAACGCCCCCACGCAGGACAGGAGGTCCGAACGCACGGAGGGGAGCGTTCCGAAGGAGACCGGTCCGTAGGAGACCGGTCCATAAGAGACCGGTCCATAAGAGACCGTGAATCCGAGTACTCCGGCACGATGATGCGCGTGCGGAAGCGCAACGGATCGTTCGAGCCGGTCGACGTGAACAAGATCGTGCGGGCGATCGGTCGTTGCTGCGCGGGTCTCTCCAACGTCGATGCGATGCGCGTCGCCACCAAGACGATCAGCGGTCTCTACGACGGCGCCACCACGCGAGAACTGGATCAACTTTCAATTCAAACCTCCGCCGGTCTCATCGTCGAGGAGCCGGAGTATGCGCGGCTCGCCGCGAGGCTGCTCTCGACCTTCATCGAGAAAGAGGTCGGGAACCAGGAGATCCACTCCTTCTCCCAGTCGATCGCCATGGGCCACCGCCTCGGGCTGGTCAACGACCGGGTCTCGGAGTTCGTCGCGCAGAACAGCCGCAAGTTGAACGACCAGGTCGATCTCTCCCGCAATCAGCTCTTCGAGTACTTCGGACTGCGCACGGTCTACGACCGCTACTTGCTCAAGCACCCGACCACGCGCGAGGTGATCGAGACGCCGCAGCAGTTCTTCCTGCGCGTCGCTTGCGCCCTGGGGCAGTCGGTCAGTGACGCCGTGGAGCTGTATCGGATCTTCTCGTCGCTCGAGTATCTGCCGAGCTCGCCCACGCTCTTCAACTCGGGGACGCGGCACGAGCAGCTCTCGTCTTGCTTCCTCTTGGATTCGCCCGAGGACGACCTGGTGGCGATCTACGACAAGTACAAAGACGTCGCGCTCCTCTCGAAGTTCTCCGGAGGGATCGGCCTGGCCTACCACCGGGTGCGTTCGCGCGGGTCGCTCATCGCGTCGACCAACGGGCACTCCAACGGCATCGTCTCCTGGCTGAAGACGCTCGACGCCTCGGTCGCCGCGGTCAATCAGGGCGGCAAGCGCAAGGGCGCCTGCTGCGTCTACCTGGAGACCTGGCACGCCGACCTGGAGGAGTTCCTCGAGCTGCGCGAGAACGTCGGGGACGAAGCGCGCCGCACGCACAATCTCAACCTGGCCAACTGGGTGCCGGATCTCTTCATGCGCCGCGTCGAGGCCGATCAGGAGTGGTCGTTCTTCGACCCGAGCCGTGTCCCCGACCTGTGTGACCTCTACGGAGCGGAGTTCGAGCAGGCCTACGAAGCGGCGGAGGCGGCCGGACTGGCCAAGAAGAAGGTCAAGGCGCGAGAGCTCTACGCGCGAATGATGAAGGCGCTGGCGCAGACCGGGAACGGTTGGATGACGTTCAAGGACGCGTCGAACCGCAAGGCCAACCAGACGGCCGAACCGCAGAACGTCATCCACCTCTCGAACCTCTGCACCGAGATCCTCGAGGTGACCAGTGCGGGGGAGACGGCGGTCTGCAACCTGGGCTCGATCAACCTCGGCCGGCATGTGGTCGACGGAGTCTTCGACTACGAGAAGCTGGCGCACACCGTGCGCTGGGCGGTGGTGCAACTCGACCGGGTGATCGATCTCAACTTCTACCCGATCGACTCCGCGGCCGGCTCGAATCGCCGTTGGCGTCCGGTCGGACTCGGCGTCATGGGTCTGCAGGATGTCTTCTTCCAGATGCGCCTGGCCTTCGATGCTCCTGAGGCGCGGGAGATCTCGAAGCGGATCCAGGAAGAGATCTATTACTGGGCGCTGCAGACCTCGTGCGACCTGGCGGCCGAGAATGGCCCGCATCCCGCGTTCGGTGAGACCCGGGCGGCCCGCGGCGAACTGCAGTTCGATCTCTGGGGCGTCGCTCCGAGTGAACCCGAACGGTGGACCGAACTGAAGCGGCAGATCGCGACCCACGGACTGCGCAATTCGCTGCTGCTCGCCATCGCGCCGACCGCGACCATCGCCTCGATCGCCGGCTGTTACGAATGCATCGAACCGCAGATCTCGAACCTGTTCAAGCGCGAGACGCTCTCGGGTGACTTCCTCCAGGTCAACCGCTACCTCGTGCAGGAGCTACAGGCGCTCGGCCTGTGGAACGACGAGATGCGCAACCGGATCAAGATGTCCGAAGGATCGGTCCAGGGGATGGACGAGCTGCCGGAGGAACTGCGCCTGATCTACCGCACCGCCTGGGAGATCTCGATGCGCTCGCTCATCGACATGGCGGCCGACCGCGGCGCCTTCATCGATCAGAGCCAGTCGCTCAATCTGTTCGTGGAGAACCCGAACATCGGCGTCCTCTCCTCGATGTACTTCCACGCCTGGAAGCGCGGCTTGAAGACGACCTACTACCTGCGTTCGCGCCCGGCGACCCGCATCAACAAGGCGACGGTGGATCTCTCGTCGCGCGGTTCGAATGGCGCCGGCGGGGCTGGATCGAACGGGAACAGTGGAACCAGTCGCCCCGCGGTGAACGTGTTCGGGGACACACCGGCGGTGGCGGCGGCGCCTCCCGCGACTGCGTCTACGTGGGGCGCGGACGCGCGGGCGGTCGCCTGTTCGCTGGAGAACCCGGAGTCGTGCGAGGCCTGTCAGTGAACGGCTCATTCCTGAACTCGGGACTGGACTCGGGACTGGGCGCACACACGACGCGCGCTCGGCTGCTGGACCCAGGTCTGAACCTCACGCTCCGGCCGATGGCGTATCCGGAGTTCTTCGAGATGTACCGCGCGGCGATCAAGAACACCTGGACCGTCGAGGAGGTCGACTTCTCGATGGATGTGGCCGACCTGCGGTCGAATATGACCGACGCCGATCGTCACCTGATCCAACGGTTGATCGCTTTCTTCGCCACCGGCGACTCGATCGTGGCGCACAACCTCGTGCTGAATCTGTACAAGCACATCAACTCGCCCGAAGCGCGGATGTACCTCTCGCGCCAGATCTACGAAGAAGCGCTCCACGTGCAGTTCTACCTCACGCTGCTCGACACCTATCTGCCCGATCCGAATGAGCGCAACCAGGCGTTCGCCGCCGTCGAGAACATTCCGACCATCCGCAAGAAGGCCGAGTTCTGCTTCAAGTGGATGGCGACGATCGACCGGCTGGAGGCGACCCGCACGCCCGAGGACCGACGCGCGTTCCTCTTGAACCTGATCTGCTTCGCCGCCTGCATCGAAGGCCTCTTCTTCTTCGCCGCGTTCGCGTACGTCTACTTCCTGCGTTCGAAGGGACTGCTGCACGGCCTGGCCGGCGGCACCAACTGGGTCTTTCGCGACGAGAGCGCCCACATGAACTTCGCCTTCGCCGTCGTCGAGGTCGTCCGCAGGGAAGAGCCCGGCCTCTTCGACGAACAGATGGCCCGCCAGGTCGTCGAGATGATGGAAGACGCCGTCGACTGCGAGACCCAGTTCGCCGAGGATCTCTTGAGCGGCGGAGTCGCCGGGCTCTCCGTCGGCGATATGCGCAAGTATCTGGAGTTCGTCGCCGACCAGCGCCTCACCGCGCTCGGCCTCCCGCGCCGCTTCGGCGCCAAGAACCCCTTCCCGTTCATGGACCTCCAAGACGTCCAAGAACTCGCCAACTTCTTCGAACGAAGAGTCACGGCCTATCAACTCGGCGTGACCGGCGACGTGGAGTTGGACGTAGCGTTTTGATGTCGTCGTGAGATCGGCCGCCGATCTCACGACTCCGCCAGGATCGACCACGATCGAAACAGACCGGTACGACGCGGACGCCCAACGTTCCGTTGAGCGCCAGCGCCAAGGAGGGGCCTCTCCGTGGACGCACCGCCCGTTACGCCCGTTGCGCCTGATGTCGCCGAATCGCCGCACGCCTCTCGCCCTGCCTCCCGTTCACGCCCCGCTCCCTTCCAGCGCTCGGTCGACTGGCTCGAACGCACCCTGGCCGCCGCCATCGCCGCGGGGCTCGTCGCGATGGCGTGCGCGCCGTTCGCCGCATCACGCGGCGCCCCCGAACCGGCCGTCGACGAAGCGGCGCTCGCCAAGATCGAGTTCTCGTTGGCGGACATCCGTGAAGACGGTCTGACGGGGCCACCCGATGGATTGCGCGCGGTGTCGTATGAGTTCTGCGTGCCGGACGAGGCCGCCAAGCTCGCGGAAGTCCAGGCGATCGATCCGACCGTCCAGGTGATGCTCGGGGCGAAGGGGAGAGTCGGGTGCGGGGACGGCACGGTGTTGTGCATTGGGTCGACGCATCAGCCCAACTGGCGGGCCGTGCTCGAGCGCGTCGGCTCTCTCTCGTACGTTCCACGCGTCGCGCGCGCCGACTTCGAGTGATCGCGGTCGGCCGCCGCGAGTCACTCTGCGTTGGGAAACTGCCATCCCTCGACTCGACTAGGTCCGGACCTAGTTCAGGGTCGCCCATTCTCGCCGACGCGGCTCGCTCCCCACTCTCCTCGTGAAATCGAGAACTACTGTTGCCGGCAACACTCGCACCTTTTTGCACAAGCCACGCCCCGCCGCTTTGGTCAGCGTCGAGGATTGATGGAAAGCGAGCACGAGACAGCCAGTGCATCGATCTGTTCCGAGCGGGGTCGGCGTTGTTGGTGGTTGGAGTTGAAGGAGGGGGACGCAGCGGGGTTCGAGCTGCTCTTGTCGGAACTAGCGGAGTTCGCAGCTGAGCTGTTCATCCCGGGGCACTCGGCGGAACGGAGCAAACGCTGCTGGCGAACCCTCCGCCGCCCGCTAGCTGCTTCGCTTCCTCACCGTGACGAAGCGGATCTCGACGCGTTTGCCGAGGGCGGCGGCGATTCGGCGGAGCATCGCCATCGAGTGACCGGAGTAGTCGGCGTCCTCGAGCTGGCAGATGACGGATGCGGACGTGCCGACCAGCTTCGCGAGTTGCCGCTGAGTGAGGCCGGCTTTCGCGCGGAGGTCGTAGAGCTTCTGCGCGACGTCGGCGTCTTCGATCGCCTTGTCGAGGAACGCTTCGCGCTTCGGGTCGCCAGCAATGAAGAGCTCGTAGGTGTGCTGCAGCGCGGGCGAGTCGAACCTAGGTTTCTGTCTCACGGTTGAGCCTCCGACCGGAAGGTGTGCCCTTCGGGGTGCGTCTCATATTTCTTCTTGCGGGCCAGGGCGACATGCATCTCGCGCGACGGGAGGGCTGCTCGTTGTTTCGTGAAACCGTGAGTGACCACGATGGCCGTGACGCCGTGGAAGAAGTAGAGCATCCGATAGTTGATCCCTGCATGGATCGCTCTCAGCTCGTAGATCCCATCCTCCAGGTAATCGGACTCGGGCCTGCGAAGTTCATGTCCGAGCGTACTGAGGCGGCCCAGTCGTACGATGCATCTTGCCCGGGCCTTGCCGACAAGCGAGTTGAGCCATCCCAACAACGGCACTGACTCGTCGGTCTCTCGGAAGAAGACGACCTCGATCCGCGGCACTTCGGCGCTCCCTCCATTGTTCGTGAATTCCAGAACAGGATCAAGCCGCAGTTGCGGGTGATGAGCGACGCGATGGGATTCCGTCGGTGCGCCGTCGGCGGTGTACGTTCCTGACATGTCTTCTTGCTGCTGCTCGAGTTCTAGGAGGCCGATGACTCCGCGTTTCGGCTCCTCTTGGCGGAACTCGCGGAGTTCGAGGAAGCGCTCTTCGTCAGCGGGCGAGTCCGCGTCGTGTTGGTGGGATGGTGGCCGGCGAGTGGGGTGCGGGAGGAGAGGTGGCGGTCGTACCTCACGGTCCAACGGGAGTACAGGCCGGGCGAGACGGACGATGCGAGTACGGCGAACGCTGCGAGTGGAGAGGACAGCGAGCCTCTAGGGTGGACGCCTCCGATCGGACTCGTGAGCGTGCATCACAGCCGCGTGTTGCGGTGGGATGGGCGCTCGGCGCTGCCGGGGCGGGCGACGGAACGGCTGCGGGAGGCGCGGGCCTTGGCGGATTCGCTCGGCGTCGCCTTGCGCGTGCATCAGGCGCCGGCGATCGCGCGGGTGTATGCGTGGTTGCTCGACAATGGGGTGGATCTGATCGGGCTGAAGCGGTTCGTGGAAGACAGTCGGTTCTTGCCGGAAACGGCGAGGCGCTGAGGCGGCGGCTCGGGTAGGCGCAACTCGGCCCGGACCGAGTTGCACCATTTGTCACAAGCCGGCGCGACGACAGGCGCCTCGCGCACCCTCAAGGCGAGAACACCGCCATCAAGATCTCCATCAGGATCAACAGGATGATGGTCAGTTCGAGCGCCTCGGAGCGCAACGCCTGCGACTCCGCATTCAGCATCGAGTAGGTCTCGCGCACGATCGTCATCTTGCGGTCGATGCCGGCGCGCCAGGTCGCGACACGGAAAGTGTCGAGGGCGGTGGTGTAGATGCGGGCGAGGAAGATGTCGTCCGTGACTTTGAGCGAGTTCTCGACGCGTTCGATCGACTCGGTGGCCTCGGCCACGCGTTGCTGCAGTGCGCTGAGGAGGCGGCTGAACCTGCGGCCGAGGAGATGGAACGCGCGACGCGCGGCGCTGACCTCGTCGTACATGTGCGGAAGCTCCGCGTCGAGGAGCGAGTCGTAGTAGCGCAACTCCAGGAGCTGCGCGTTGGCGAACTCCAGTACGTACTGCACGTCGGTGTCCTCTCGAACCGGTTCGACGACGAGAGCGGCGTTCCAACTGAGCACGGTGAGGTCATCGTCGAAGTAGGCGAGTCGGGGCGAGAGCATCTCGGCGCGAGCGGCAGGCGAAACGGGGCGAGTCTCACCGAGCAGGAGGCTCGCGATCTGCTCGCCGGTCAGTTGCTCCAAGGGGAGCGGCGCTCCCGCGGCGTCCTCGAGCGAGAAGATCCGGAAGACGGTGTACTCCTCGGTCACCAGTGAAAGGCTCGGTCGTTCGATCGCGGGATGGATGCGCGCGAGGAGCGAGTCGCGCGCCGTCGCCAGGCGCCCCCAAGCGGCGGTGGAGAGTTCCCCCGACACGATGCTGGAGCCGAAGGCGGCGAACTCTCCCCAGGTCAGACCGCGCGGGGCGTGCACGCGCGCGCGGAGCGAGATCACGCCGAAGTCGAAGATCCGGGCGGAGAGTTCGATCGCGCAGGTGTCCGCGCCGACCTCGATCGACTGACCCCCGAGCGATACGGCGACCGGCGGATTCATGATCTGGATCGCTCGAGCCTGAACCCGAACCGGCCTCGGCCGCTGCGGCGCGCTCGAAGCAAGCAATTCCGCCGCTTGGTCGAGCCGAACCTCGTAGCCGACATCGAAGAGACGATGGAGCAGGACCTCGCCCTGCACTCGGGGATCGCTCATGGCGAGGGACCGTAGCACTCGAGCGTCGATCAGGCGCGTATGATCCCCAGTCATGACCGCCCTGTCGGAGAACACGAACAGCCAGGAGTTCTTCGCGCTCGCGTTGGTCGGCTCGCTCCGCGAACTGGCCCGCGTCGGGGAGATCGTCCTGGTCCCGCCGCGCGCCTCGATCGTGCTCGGACAGATCGATCCCGGGCGCGTCCCTGCGGGCGAGAAGTGGGCGACGCCGGTGCGCCAACGTCCGGGCCAGATCGAAGAGCGACCCCCGTTCGTGTGGTCCGCGCAGGTGTCTCGCCGCCAGCTCGTCTGCGCCTCCAGCGCGAAAGGGCTTCGCGTTCGGGTCGAAGGGAAGGCGTCGGTCGAAGCGGACGGGGCGGAAGTTGTGCTCGGGAGCGGCCTCGTGCTGGCCGGTGGCGCGACGGTGCGCATCGGGAACGAGGCGTCGTTCCTGGTGGTGAAGCGGCCGGCCCGGATGCCGAGCTGCCGTGTCCTGGACGAGGCGGATTGGCCCGCGTTCGGCGAAGCGGATGGAAACGGGATCGTCGGCGAGAGCGCGCTGCTCTGGGAATTCCGGGATCGCCGCGCGGCGAACGACGAACTCGATCCGCCGCTCGAGGCGCCGCCCCTCGGCTCACGTCGGGAGGACATTCCTCTCCTGGCCCAGGATCTCTTGCGACGGATGGCGCGGCGTCGCGCCGACGCCCGTCTGGTCGGACGCTTTCTCGACACTTACGCCGGCCGCTTCCGCCTGGGGCTCGATCTGGTCGAGGCGTTGGTTCGACATGAGTACGGCGCGGAGGTCCCAGAACTCGAGCAGTTGCTGTCGGCGTCGCTCTACGAGAGCAGCGGCGACTCGTTGCGGCGCACTCCCGGAGTGGAGGCGATGCTCGACGTCCGTGCGATCGCGAAGTTGACCGAAAGGACGAAGGCGGCGCACAACGCGGCGCCCATCCCTGGACCCGCGGCCGTGAACCCCGCGACCCTGGACAGCGCCGCGCTCCTGGCCGCGCTCGACCGGAATCGTTGGCACATCGTCGCGGCGGCGCGCTCGCTCGGGCTCAGTCGCTTCCAGCTCCAACGCCGGATGCAGAGGCTGGGGATCGAGCGGCCGCGCTAGCCCGTCGCCGGAGTCAGATCCAGGTCTTGCGGCGGAACCAGATGAGCATTCCCACCACGACGACCGCCATCAGCCCGAGCACGGCCGGATACCCCCAGGGTTCGGATAGCTCCGGCATCTGCTCGAAGTTCATCCCGTAGACGCCGGCGATGAAGCTGAGCGGGATGAAGATCGTCGTGATGATGGTGAGGATCTTCATCACTTCGTTCATCCGGTTGTTCTGCGACGTGAGGTAGAGATCGAAGAGGCTGGCCGAGAGTTCGCGGTACGACTCGAACGTCTCGATCACGTGCAGCATGTGGTCGTGGACGTCGCGGAAGAAGATCGCAGTCTGCGGGCGCAACACCGCGGTCTCGCCGCGGGTCAGGGTGACCACGACGTCGCGCATCGGCAGGATCGAGCGCCGCAGTCCGATGATCTCGCGCTTCACTTCATAGAGACGCGCGAACGCCGCCGCATCGGGCTTCTCGATCAACGCGGTCTCCAACTCCTCCAGCCGATCGCCGACCCGCTCCATCACGATGAAGTACTCATCGACGATCGCGTCGATCAGCCGATAGGCGAGGTAGTCGGCGCCGCTCTGGCGGACGCGGCCCTGATCGCGGCGGATGCGATCGCGCACGGCGTCGAAGACATCGCCCGGGTCTTCCAGGAACGAGAGGAGATGGTTGGGTCCGAGCACGAAGCTGACCTGCTCCGTCCTGACTTCGTGACCAGCCCCCGGACAGTCGAGCATCTTCGCCACGATGTAGAGGTGCGATCCGAGGTCGTCAACCTTGGGCCGCTGGTCGGTGCTCAAGATGTCCTCGAGCGTGAGGGGATGCAGCCCGAAGCACTCGCCGAGCCGCTGCACCAGGGCGACATCGGTCAGGCCGCTGACGTTGACCCACAGAACCCGCGGGCTCTCGCGCCGGAGACGGCACTGTTCGAGCGACGCGACAGGAATCTCCTCCAGGTGCTCGGCGTCGTACTCCAGGATCGAGATTTCGACCGGCGCCTCGGTGTGCTCACCCGTGTAGACGAGCGAGCCCGGCGGGAGCCCGACTTGGCTCGCGCGGCGTTGCTTACGCGCGCGGGTGGGGTGGTGTTTGCGGTCTTTCTTGGCCATCGCGCGTCAGCGCCTCAGCGCCTCAGCGCGTACGCGCCGCGAACGCCGGATAGGTGGGCGGCCGACGCCAGCGGGTGGCCTGCTCGAAGGCGAAGCCGAGCAGGAGCAGCTTCGGCTCGCTCCAGGCGCGTCCGAAGAACGAGAGCCCCACCGGTAGACCGGCCACGGCGCCCATCGGCACGGTGAGATGCGGATAGCCCGAGACCGCCGCCGGCGTCGAGCAGGCGCCGAGAAAGTGATCGCCGTTGATCGGATCGATCGTCCACGCCGGACTGCCGGTCGGCGCGATGATCGCGTCGAGCCGATGCTCGTCCATGACGGCGTCGATGCCTTCGGCGCGCGAGAGTCGGTGATTCGCGGCGAGCGCATCGACGTAGGCCTGTTCGGTCAGCGGCCCCTTCTCGACGGCTTGCTCGAAGATCTCCTGTCCGAAGAAAACCAGCTCGCGATCGCGGTTCGTCTCGTTCCAACGGATCAACTCGGCCAGCGTGCGCACGGACGCGGTCGGCCGGTCGCGCAAGTAGTGCTCGAGGTCGGCCTTGAATTCGTAGAGCAGCACCTCGTACTCGGTCGCGTCGTACTCGCCCAGGTGCGGGACGTCGGCCGGATCGACGATCTCGGCGCCCTGTGCGCGCAAGACGGCGATCGCCTCCTCGAACAGTCGATCGGTCGCGGGGCTGTAGCCTGTCACCTTCGCTCGCGCCACACCGATGCGCGCGCCCTGCAGGCCGTCGGCCCGCAGCCCGGCGGCGTAGTGGATCCCTCCATGCTCCTCCACCGCGGCGGTCGCCGTATCGCGCGGATCGAACCCGACGAGTACTTCGAGCATCAGCGCCGCGTCGCGCACGTCGCGCGTCATCGGCCCGGCCGTGTCCTGACTGTGAGCGATCGGGATGATGCCGGCGCGGCTGACCAGTCCCAGCGTCGGCTTCAGTCCGACGAGACCGTTGGCGCTGGCGGGACAGACGATCGAACCGTCGGTCTCGGTGCCGACGGCGATCGCGCAGAGACTCGCCGCCACGGCCGCGCCCGAGCCCGAACTCGACCCGCACGGGCTGCGATCGAGGGCGTACGGGTTGACGCATTGACCTCCTCGCCCGCTCCATCCGCTGACCGATCGCGTCGACCGGAAGTTGGCCCACTCACTCAGATTTGTCTTCCCGAGGATGACGGCGCCGGCCGCGCGCAGCCGCTTGGTCACGGTCGCATCGCGCGCCGGGCGGTCTTCGGCCAACGCCCACGAGCCGGCGGTCGTGCGCATCTGCCCCGCGGTGTCGATGTTGTCCTTCAGCAAGACAGGGATGCCGTGGAGCGGACCGCGGTCGCGTCCGTCGCGGCGTTCCGCGTCGAGCGCGTCGGCGGAGGCGAGCGCATCGGGATCGGTCTCGATCACGGCGCGCAAGGCGGGCCCGCTCATGTCCAGCGCGAGGATCCGCCCGATGTACTTCTCGGTCAGCGAGCGCGAGGTCTCCTCGCCCGATTCGAGGCGCGCGCGGAGGACGGAGAGCGAGGCCTCCTCGAGTTCGGGATGCGGCGCTGCTGGGCCTTGCACTGCGACGCGAACTTGGTCGGCGGACCGAGTCACCGTGGGCGCGGCGGCGGCGGCGACGCCAGCGGTGAGACCGAGCCGGAGGAATTGGCGGCGATCGAGGCGACGAGACTGGGGTGCGTCCATCGGGGCCCTCCTTGGCTTCTTGCTGCGGGGAGGGATGGTCGCACGGCGGAAGGCAAAGAGAAAGGGGGAGGGCGTTGTGCCGTCCCCCTTTCTCGAGATCCAAGTGTCGTAGCGGAGACCTGTCGCGGCGGCCGCGACAGGTTTATCGAAGCAGCAAAAGCTTCCGCTCGGCGCGGTAGTCGCCGGCTTCGAGGCGGTAGAGATAGACGCCCGATGCCGTCGTGTGACCGGCGTCGTCGCGGCCGTCCCACTCGAACTGGTGTTCGCCGGCGCCGAGGCGGCCGGAGACGAGCGAGCGGACGCGACGCCCGTTCGCGTCATAGATCGAAAGCTTCGCCTCGCTCTCGCCGCCCAGGCGGAAGCGCAGCGTCGTCTGCGGCCGCGCTGGGTTGGGATGGCTGACGAAGAGATAGCTCTGCGTGAGCGGGATGTCGTGGTCGTCCACCCCGGTCGTCGCGGGCGTTCCTTCGATCGCGAAATCGTCGATCGCCGCCTCCACGAGCGTCTCGAAGTCGCCGGTGTCGCACGCCTTGAAGCGGAAACGCATCTGGTTGGTGTACGCGATCACTCCGTCCAGCTCGAAGATGCGCTGCTGCCAGCTGTTCTGGTTCGTCGTCACGTTCTCCAGAACCGTCCAGCTCCCGCCGTCGTTGCTGGTGACGGAGACCTCGAAATTCCCCGTCGTGTTGGCGAGGAGCGCGAACCAGCGCCAATAGCTGATGATCACCTCGTCGGCGTCGGAGAGGTCGATCAGCGGAGTGCGGAGCGTGACGCAGCCGTTGTCGACGTCCGAACTTCCCGGAGTGCCCCCGACCGGGCCCTGCCCGGTGACGAAACAGTTCACCCCCGGGCTCGGGGTGTGATCGTCGGCCGGTTCGACCTGAGTCCCGGCCCAATTCGTGCCGATCGGATCCACCCGCAACCAACGGCCGTTGGTCGCGTCGCCCGTGTCGGAGAGGAGCCAGTTGAGATTTTCCTCGGCGTCGTCGTTGAAGAACTCCTGCACGATGAAGATCTCGTAGAACGCCAGCGGTGCGGTGGGCGGATCGAACGCCTCCAGGCCGACGATGTCGACCGCGTGAATGTAGAACTCGAGGTCGGTCCCGATCGGCTGCCCGGGGACGTCCCCCTGCCAATCGGCGCCGCCGATCGGTGACATCGCGGCGCTGTTCCACGGTCCGCCGTCTGCGCGCCAGACCACCTCGGTCGTGGTCATGGAGGAGAACTCGGAGATGGCGGCGATGATCGGGATCGGAGCGTTCTCGTTCTGGACCGAGAGCGGATAGCGGACGTTGCTGATCACCGGCGCGCCGACGTCCACGAGC
>CAZVYN010000082.1:0-17409 GCA_964631125.1 uncultured bacterium
AATCCCTCGAGCGGGAACCTCCACCCGACCGATGGATACGCGCTCTTGCCTGCGCTTTTTGCCATCCACGACCGTCCTTCAGTTTATCACTACGCACCCAAGGAGCATGCTCTCGAGCGCCGCGCAGATCTCGACCCGTTGGTGTGGGCCGACCTGACGGCAAAATTTCCGGAAGGCTCATTCCTCGTGGGTCTCTCGTCGATTCACTGGCGGGAAGCCTGGAAGTATGGCGAGCGTGCATTCCGCTATTGCCAACACGACGTCGGTCATGCGCTGGGGACCTTGCGCTTCGCGGCAGCCGCTCTGGGATGGAAACTATGCCTCCTCGATCGCGTGGGTGATGACGCTGTGTCGCAGCTTCTCGGACTCGACCGCGATGTCGACTACGTCGGCGCGGAAAGGGAGCATCCCGACCTCGTCGCGCTCGTGGTCCGCGAGAAATGGGCGAGCGACCGGGGCCTCTGCCTGTCCAGAGATCTGGTCTCCCAGGTGGCCGCTTCCCGATGGTACGGCACGGCGAACGCGCTGAGTCCAGAGCACGCCGTCGATTGGCCGGTGATCAACCAAGTAGCCGTTGCCACCACGAATCCGAGGATTGCGGCCGACGAGGATTTCTCGAGGTTCCCTTCGGAGGAAGAGATCTTCGAGGCGCCAGTTCGGGCCGGTTCATTCACCGCGGAGAGCGTCATCCTGGGGCGCAGAAGCGCCGTGAGCATGGACGCATCCACCGCAATTCCTGCGACGACCTTCCTCCGGATGTTGGCTCGTCTCGTGCCCACACGAGACGGCCGATCCGTGCCGTGGGACGCCATTCCCTGGCGTCCACGCATCCACCTGGTCCTCTTCGTGCACCGCGTGAACGACCTTTCTCCTGGTCTCTACGTGCTCGCGCGCGATCCGGAAAAGGTCGAGGCACTTCGGCAAGCGATGCGGCCCGAGTTCCTCTGGCTGCGCCCTCCGTCATGCCCGCCTGGGCTCCCGCTGTACCTACTCAAAGAAGGGGACTGCCGCGCTCTGGCGAAGGGCGTCTCCTGCGGGCAGGACATCGCGGGGGATGGAACCTTCAGCCTGGGGATGATCGCCGACTACATGGACAGCCTCGTTGCCTACGGTGCCGGCTTTTACCGCAACCTCTTCTGGGAGGCCGGTCTCGTCGGCCAGGTGCTCTACCTCGAAGCGGAAGAGGCGGGGATTCGGTCGACCGGGATCGGCTGCTACTTCGACGACCCTGTTCACGAGGTGTTCGGCATCTCTTCGCGCGACTGGCAGAGCTTCTACCACTTCACGGTGGGTGGCCCCGTCGAGGACAGGCGGCTCACCACATTGCCTGCGTACGGAGTATCTCCCACACCATGACAAGACTCGACGTCGATGGCCGTCATGTCTGGCCGCTCGGCTCCTCTCGATTTCCCGTGTGAGCAGGCTCACAGCACGACCTGAGCCCATGGGTCGTTCTTCAGGTAGCAGACTTCGTAGATCTTCAGCATGAAGTACGCGGGGTCCCGGTAGCCATGCGCTTGCCGACGGAGTTGCGCGATCTTGCCGTTGATCGCTTCGACCAGTCCCATCTTGATCCCGTGCTCGAACCCACCGATCAACTTGTCCATATGTTCCCGCAGCCGATACCCCACCTGCGCGAGCGACTTCATCCGACTCCGGATCGCCATCCGACACCAGTTCTCCAACGCGTTGCGCAACGCGCCCAAGTAGATCCACCCGTACTGGAAGATGCCGCGCAGCGCTTCTTTCAGAAGGTAGGCTCGCTGCAGAACGCGGTTGCGCGCCAGCAGGCGACCGAGCAGGCGCTTCTGCCCGAGATCGAGCGCCTCGTGAGCGCGAAGCAGCATCCACTTCTTCACCTTCAAGGTTCGACCGAGTTCGTCCCGGGGGGCGCCGCCGAAGACCTCGCGACGGATCGCATCGACCGCCTCGTTCATCCACTTGATCACATGGAAGCGATCGAGCAAGTGGATCGCGTGAGGAACCGCTTCCTTGATCACCCCGACGTAGGCCGGCCCAAGATCGCTGATCACTCCTTCGATCCGACGACATCTCTCCGGACCCAACTCGCGGAAGAAGCTCGAGAGGGTCTCCGCCTTCTTCCCCTCACCCAGCCAGACGACCGAGCCCGACTTCAAATCGGTCACCACCGTGAAGTAGACATGCCCTCCGGTCCGCGACACTTCGTCGACCCCGATCCAACGCAGGCCCTCGAGCGACGGACGTTTGCCTCCCAGCGCCAGATCGATCGATCTCTTGTCGACCCGGCAGACCGTGTCCCACGAAAGACCCGCCATCTTTGCCACCTCCGAGACCGGCAGTCGCCGACAGAGCCCGGCCAGCAACTCGAAGAACCGACGCGTCATGCGATGGCCGGTCACTTCCCACGGCATCTGCTCGACCCGAGTCCCGCCGCAACACGCGATCCGAAAGGGAGCGATCACCACGAACGTCTCGAAGTCGCCGAGCGAACGATCGCGCCAACGCCGCTCCTCGCTCTCCTCGAACAGGACCTCACGATGGGTCCGCCCACACTCGGGGCAATGGTGCACGCCGCGGACGTCCCGCAATCGGACCAGCTTCGCCGCGCGGCGGTTCGGTCCGCGCTCACTCGCCGCCTCCAGCTCGACCGACTCCACCACGAATCCTTGCAGTGCCCAGACCTCTTTGAGAGTCTGCTCCAGCTCCTGATGACCCATCGACGCCCTCCTCTTGTTCGAAGAAGGCGTCATGGGAAGTCAGGAGCGCTTGCTTTGCCAGTCCAAGCTCAACTCCGCCGAGAGCCCGCAAACCCAATCAGCACGGGGTTTCGAGAGGGGCCGAAATAGAGATCCGACCGGACGCTTGGTTGATCACCGCACGAGCGCCCAGCTTGACCTCGTCACATAGTTTCGGAGGCGGGCGGCCCAACGATCCGCTGCGGCTGACCCAATCGAAGGGGTCAGAAGTATTTATCGGCCTAGCCAACAGTTGCAGCGGACCCGACGCGCGGGTCGCTGAACCTGATCGTCAGACCGCAGAGAGGAGTGTCGATGACACATCGATCGTTCAAGGCGCAGCTCGTCGGGCTGATCGGCTGGTTAGCTGCCAGCTTTGCCGCCGGCAGTGTCGGAGCCATTGCTTCTGTGCGCGCCAGCGACTTCTACGGGCAACTCTCACGGCCTGCATGGGCTCCGCCTGCATGGCTGTTTGGTCCGGTGTGGTCGCTGCTCTACGTTCTCATGGCGGTGGCGGCATGGCTTGTTTGGCGCAAACATGGCTTCCGCGGTGCTTCGGTTGCCTTGTCGCTTTTCGTCATTCAGCTCGTCGCCAACGCGGTGTGGACCTGGCTGTTTTTTGGGTTGCGTCTGGGTGCGCTGTCGCTGGCCGAGATCTGCGTGCTCTGGCTGCTCATTGCCGCGAACATCTTTACGTTCTGGCGTTTGCAACGGGGCGCCGCACTTCTGCTGTTGCCTTATCTCGCGTGGGTGAGCTTCGCCTTGGCGCTCACGTTCGCGCTTTGGCGAATGAATCCCTCGGTGCTCGGCTGAGAGTGGTTGCGCTGAGGCCGAACCCTCCAGCGAACGAACGTCGTTCGGCAGCCTTCGCCTGCCTGCGCCCGCCGCTCATGTCGAGCGTTCGGCGGACCTATTCTCGGTGAGCCCATGACAGGCAATCGACTCGGACTCTGGTCGTCCACCGCGGTCGTCGGGATAGGTGTGGCCTACGCCTTCACGCTCGCAATCGGGTTCGCGCGCCATGGCCTACGCGAACCGATCACCGATCCCGTCTTGGCGGTCATGGAGATCCTGACCGTACTCTCGGCCCTGCCCGTCGTGACGCTCATGGCGGCGGTCCACGACCGCGCGGCGCCCGACCGCAAGGTCTACGGGCTCACGGCCCTCGCCTTCGCCACGCTCTGCGCCGGCGCCACGAGCGCTGTTCATTTCGTGGAACTGACCGCCGCCCGCCAGCTGGGTGGCGGTGGAATCGTGTGATCGCCATGATGCCAACACCATCATGTCGCTCATGACGGACGATTGCGTATTCGAGTCTTCAGCAGGATCGGATGTCTGCGGCTCGCGCGTGCAGGTGCAGGGCTGCGATCTGTTCGTCTTTCGAGACGGCAAAATTGCATTGAAGGACTCGTACCGGAAGAATCGCCCCGCTCTATCTCCCCTGCGAGGGTGAGTAGCCTTGTCATTTGACGCCCGATCCATCTTCCGCAATGGTCGATCTGGGAAACCGCGGTCGTTGCTAGAATGCCGTTGTAGCCAAGCCCGATCTGGAACATTTCATGCACCCGATTTCAATCCTCCTTCTCGGCGTGGAGATGTCGTCGCAAGCGGGCAATCAGCTCTAACCCGCAGCCCGCTTAGCTCAAACGTCAGGCGACCCAGGAGACCAGATGGCGCGATTGAGTCGAAAGGGATTGATCGCAGTCGTCATTGGCGTAGTCGGCTTCGCTGCGTCGGCATTTCTCTGGTTCAGCCGACATCAGGAATACGACCGTTCCTTCGACGCTGCGATAGCTGCTCCCGCCATACTCATCGGATGGGCCGGTGGTTCTGTACGACGAAGGTCATCTGAATGCGCACACCACTTCGGGCGGAGACAAGCCGTTTGCTGACTTGATCAGCAATGATGGCTACACGGTCCGAGTCGCAACGGGTCCGCTGACGACGCGCTCGCTGGATGGCGTCCACGTGCTCGTGGTGGTCCTTCCCCGTGGGTCGAATGATTCGAACGACAACTCGGCGTTCGTGGACGCGGAAATCGATGTCATCGAGCGTTGGATCGAAGGGGGAGGGTCACGGCTTCTGATCACGGATCACTGGCCATACGGGCCAGCGGCAGCATCGCTGGCCGAGCGATTTCGGGTCAACTGGGAGGGGGGTTAGTCGAAGATCCCGAGCACCACGACGCGATTCGCGGTGCGAGCCACCTCGTGTTCTCCGATACGAACGATCTTCTCGGAGACCATCCGATCATTTGGGGGCGGAACGCCGCAGAAGCGATTCAACGTTTGCTGAAGTTTACCGGGCAATCAGTGCTTGGACCCCCAGCCGCCGTGCGACTCCTTTCGCTGTCTCCGACGGCAGTCGAGTATCCGCCGACCAGTCCGAAAATGGATAGGTCTGATGGCAACGTCCGGGTGAGCATGGGGTATGGAACCCCGATCTCGGTTCGAGGAGGGGCTCGAGGGGTCGCGTTGGAGGCGGGAGAGGGACGAATCGTGATCTTGGGCGAAGCGGGGATGTTCCGCGCCCAGCGGGGCAGCGGAGGAGGACTTGTCGGGATGAACGCGACGCGCTACGACAACCGGCAACTTGCCCTCAATGTCATGCGGTGGCTTTCGCGATTATTATAGGTGAGTTGACACGGGCGACGGCCGCCGAGCAACCGGTGGCCGTGGACGGTTCGCTGCGCGGCCCAGCGTTGAACCGGCGCGTAGGTTGGCAGCCACGGAGAGTCGCAATGATCCGCCAGACCACAAAAAGTTCGCCGCAGCTGTATGCTAGGATCTGCGGCATCCTCTATTTGTACATCTTTGTCGCGGACGGCTAGACTCGACGAGCAGTTGCAGGAACTTGGCGGCCAATTGGCCGCGGGATGTACGATGCAGGCACCGGCGCACGAGGCGGTAAATGGCACTTCCAGAAACAGGAGAATCCCGGTGGCCGGATCGATGTTCGAAGTGGAGTCCGTCGGCGGAGCCAACCTGCTGGCGGCCAAGGACTGGCTGTTGATCCCGTTCGACGCAAAGCACGACCAGACCGCGACCGAGCCGACTCGGTTCCTGCTGACTCTGCTCCGGTGAACGCGCGACCGTCGCGGCTGATCACGAGAGTTAGACCGAATGAATCTCCTCGGCCTAGTGTCAGGCGCATCGTCGGACTGCGAGCGAATTCTTCGATCCCTTCCCCGGTGGTTCGGCATCGAAGAGTCGCTTCTCGAGTACGTCCGAGATTCAGAGCGTTTTCCGACCTTTCTCGCCAGGGTCGAAGGCAAGCCCGTTGCGTTCGTCACAGTTCGCCAGCACTTCCATCACAGCTGGGAAGTTCATTGCATCGTCGTGGAAGCAGCGCATCGAGGGAGCGGCATCGGGCGCAGACTCCACGAGCACGTCGAGAGTTGGCTGCAATGCCAGGGCGCGCAGGTCCTACAGGTCAAAACACTCGCTTCCTCTCACCCAAGCCCCGAGTACGCGGAGACGCGGGGGTTCTATGCAAGGTTGGGCTACACACCGCTGGAGGTCCATCCCGCCCTCTGGGGTCCGAAGTTGCCTGTCCTACAACTGGTCAAATGTCTGGCCAGCGTCGAGAGCGCGGTCTAACCATTCGGTCCAGTCGACGCGCCTACGGCACGCGGGTCGGCGTCGAGCAGCAGTGCGCCGATTTCTGCCCCTAGGAGCAGGTCGTCGTGGATACCGAACACCTGTCGGCACAGGCGACCTTTCTTGTCAAACAGGAGCGTGGTCGGGGTGCCGCGCATTGCATACGCGCGCATGGTGCGGGGCATCGGGTCGCCATCCGGACCGGGAGCGTCGATGCCGACTGGGAACCGCACGCGGTATTCGTGCACGAACGCACGAAGTGACTCGATCCCCATCGCCGCGTGGTGCTCGAAGACCGTGTGCAGGCCGATGACCGTCAGAGGTGCGGACTTGAAGAGTTCCGCGACGCGCTGTGCCTGTGGTAGGGCGTGCGCCACGCAACCGGGGCAGAGCATCTGGAACGCGTGCAGGAGCACCACCCGCCCCCGAAGACTCTCGAGGCGCAGCGGCTCCGGCGCATTGAGCCACGTCGTCGTTTGCCACTCGGGGGCGAGTCTCGGCTCCATCAGAAATCCCCGTCCTTCACATACGGGTGGCTCCACAACGTCACCTGCAGGAGACAGGACTTGACCCACGCGGCGTGCATCAGCTCGATATCCTCGGCGGAGTGTCCCTGCTTCGCGAGGAATGGCTCGAGCGTGAACGTCACAGGGAATATCAGCAAGAACAGATCGCGGAAGGGCACAATGCCGGTGGAGGCCGCGCCGTCGGTGTGGTTCTTTTTCGCGCGGTGGTGGCGGAGGCCGATCTCGTGCTGGTAGTCGAGCCACTGCTGGTCGTACTCGGCTCGGGCCGTGTCGAGGATCCACTGGCCGAAGCGCTTGCGGACTGCGCCGAGGTAGTCACCCAGCGGCTTGCCGTCGCTCTTGCCGGTGAACGACGCGAGCAGATGCGGGGTCGAACCGACGAACCCATACCAGACATCGAGGATGGCCTCCACTTGGCCCTTCACGACATCGTGGGAGAGGCGGAGATACTTGATGTCGTCGTCCCCGAACAGGGCGCTCTTCTTCATCATCTCGAAGTCGGTGAGCGTCACGGGGGAGCGCGCAACGGCGCCCGTGCCGTAGTTGTATCCGGGGATGGTGGTCGTTTCCTTCATGGGCCGGCTCCTTTCGTATAGTCCGATTCGGGGCGCTGGTCCGCGCGCCGTCGGAACCAACCGTACGCATGATGTCGGCGCGTGTAAGGAAGGCACTTTTCGGTAAGGTAGGTACGAGATGGTTCAGAACGACCCCTCAGTCCGTAGGCAACCCGAGGCGGTGGCCGCGACCCCTACTCCCGTCGCCGCGATGGTCGAGAGTATCGTCGGGTGCAAATGGTCGGTCCGCATCCTTCAACTGTTGTGCGCCGACGACCGCCGCCGTCCCAGCGCGGTCCTTCGAGGTTGCCCAGGACTATCTACGAAGGTGATGAACGAGCGGCTCCGCAAGATGACCCGGTTCGGCATCGTGGAGCGCACCGTGTTCGGCGAGAAACCGCCCGTCGAGGTGGAGTATCGACTCACCCCGTTCGGCTTCCGCTTCATAGGGATTCTCGACGAAGTGCGCCGCCTTCAGGAGGCGGTCGACCAAGCGGCGGTCGCGGAAACCGACGCGACCCCGAAGAAAACAACGCGCGGCGGTCGCCTGACAAGCCGATGAAGCTGACGGTCGCCCGCGGCGCCCGCAACCTAACGGCGCGACGGTAGGCCTCGAAGTCCCGCTGTCCCCAGATCTACCGCCTGTAAGCAGTCCCATGCCTGCTCTGCCTATCGGAAGCACTTCGTCGCGGAAACCGGGAGGAGCCAGGCGATGAACATCCTGTTGTGGGTCCTGCAGATCCTCGCCGCGCTCCTGTACGGAGCGTCGGGCGTCATGAAGGTCTTCATGTTCGACAAGGTCAGCGAGGGGGTCCAATCCTTCGGAGCGCTCCCGCGGGGAGCCTGGATGGCCCTCGGCATCGTCGAACTCGTCTCCGTGGTCGGGCTGATCGGCCCCTCTGCCTTCCGCGGGCAGCCGAAGCTCACGGTGGTGGCCGCCACCATCCTGGCGCTCGGGAGCCTTGTGTTCATCGGAGTGCACCTCAAATACCGCGAGATTCCGCCCATCATCATGAGCGGCGTCCTGGGCCTCATCATAGCGTTCATCGCGTACGGTCGCATGTTCCTGAAGCCGATCTCTTGACAGCACGCGCATCGGGCCCCTATCCACCGGAGGAATGGCGATGCCCTAGCACCCAATTGTCGCGATGGCATTTGCAAGGGTTTATCCGATGTATGTCCAGAAGGCGGAACGTGAGAATCGAACGAAAGAAGAAGTCGATCAGATCATTTGCTGGTTGACGGGCTATGACCAAACGGGATTACGGCGACAGATCGATCAGCAAAGCAAGCTCGAGACTTTCTTTGCTCGAGCCCCAGTCATTCATCCGAATAGTTCGCTCATCAAGGGCGTGGTGTGCGGTGTTCGCGTAGAAGAAGTCGAAGACCCGCTGATGCGACAGATGCGCTCTCTAGACAAGCTGATCGATGAACTCGCAAAGGGCAAGACGATAAAGAGGCTTTTGCGGAAGTAGCTCGTTTTGCCAAACGAGGCGTCAGGTGCACGAGGTCCAGGTGAACGGAGTGTCCCGAAGGTGAATGTCGAACTCAGACTGTCCGCGGATGATGACGCGCGGACGATCCAGAATCTCTGGCCGCTCTATCAGCACGACGTGTCGGAGTTCGACGGGGCCGTTCCCAATAGGCACGGCATCTTCAGCGACGATGACAAGACCGCGACGCTGGTGGAGCACGCAAGCTCTCTGGGCCCTTGGTGGAGCGATCCGGCGTCGCTCTTTCCCTACCTGATCCTGGTGGACGGAGCCCCTGCGGGATTCAACCTGATCGCCGGGCGATCGAGACTCCCAGAGGGGATTCCCGCTGACTTCGTGGTGCACGAGTTCTTTGTCTTGCATGCCTACCGAGGCGGCCCGACAGCAGAGCGCGCGGCAATCGAGGGGTTCGATCGGCACCGGGCGGCGTGGGAAGTCGTGACGTATCCGACTCACCCGCGTGGCATCGCGTTCTGGAGACGGGTCGTGGGTCGGTACACTTCGATGCGATTTTCGGAGGAGGAACTAGATCATCCCTGGGGACGGCGGGTCGCGTTCCGGTTCGACAACGCCATCTAGCCCGGCCACATCTGGAGTCCGGAAGATGTCTTCGTCTTTGCCCGGAGTTCCGGTGCGCCGTAGTTTGGCGCTCGACAACAAGGTCGTCAGGCGTGCGTCTACAGGAGACGGGGCGTGCGGGTTCGAGTCCTTCGCAGACTTGGGTCACACACTCATCTGATGGGGAGGACGAAGCAGCTCATGACGCCGCGCGTCGCACTCACCTTCATCCCCGCGTCGCTCATCGCAGCGCGAGTCGCCTGCGCTCGCGTCTCGGCCGATCAGCTTCTCGCACTGACTGGCAGGGCCGTGGAAAAGTGTCGTCCGATCGGAAAGGGAGCGACCCGGCGTTCGCCGCTGACCGAAAGTGCCCGATGAACAACAGGAGGTCGTCGATGCGTAGCTCAACGCCGCTCGCGCCGGCGACGCCAGCCGCCAAGTGACGCGTACCTGATCCTGTACCCGGATGCAGGGCACGGTTCGCTGTTCCAGTACCCGGAGTGGTTCGTCCACGACGCCTCACGCTTCCTCCGGGTCGTGGGATGAAGATCGGTGGTGACTCGAGCACCCGTCGGGCCGCTAGGATCTGCCCATGCAGACGAGAGTCGATCCGCGATCAGTATCGGTTCGTGATCTATCCGAAGCGGACGTCCCCTTCGTGCTCGACTACTGGTTCCGGTCGCCTCCCGGCTTCATCGAACCGAGGGGGTCGAAGGCGTCTTCCACGCGCACATCGCGCGCCCGGAGTTCCGCCGCCGCGGCGTCGCGGAGTGTTCAAATCCACTGGCGTGTCACATCTTCATGGAGCGCTTCGACCTGAAGCGAATCCTGTTCAAGACCCCGGTGCAGAACGTGGGCGCCATCCGCGTGAAAGAGAAGCTCGGCATTCGCTTCATCGGCGAGGAAGTGGTGGAGTTCGGGGCCATCCGTGCAGGGACCCTCGCCCGAGTCTACGAGCTGACACGTGAAAAGGCGGGCGTTCGGAAGTGAAGGCTGCAGTGGCCGCTCTGCTGGCGGAAACAAGAAAAGTTCGACTTGGAGGGATCATGAAAGCGAGAGAGGCTCCCGACGGCGTGGCCGCCGCGAAGAACATCACGAAGCGGATCCAGGAACTGGGCGACTGGAGGGGCGAGACGCTCGGGTTGGTTCGCCAGCTCATCCATGACGCAGACCCCAAGATCGAGGAGGAGTGGAAATGGGCGAAGCCGGCTTCTGCTTCGCCGGGGACTCCCGTCTGGTCGCATGACGGCATCGTGTGCACAGGGGAGTCGTACAAACAGGTCGTGAAACTCACCTTCGCGCGCGGCGCCGTCCTCGACGATCCCAAGAACCTGTTCAATTCCAGCCTGGAAGGGAATGCGCGGCGCGCGATCGATCTCCGTGAAGGGCAGAAGCTCAACGCGACAGCCTTCAAGAAACTCATCCGAGTTGCGGTGGCGGCCAACTCCGCAGCGATGGCGGAACGGGCGGCCAGGAAGAAGTAGACGGGCGCGTCGATCGCGGGGGGAGAAGAGATGGCAGGCAAACGTCCGACGACCATCGCCGAGTACATAGAGGCTGCCCCACGCGAAGGCCAACCACAGTTGCGCCGGCTTTACGCGATCCTGAAGAGTGTCGCTCCGGAAGCGGCAGAAGCGATCAAGTGGGGAACCCCCTTCTTCGTGGAGCCCCGATTCCTCTTCGCTTTCTCGGCGCACAAGGCGCACCTCAGCTTCGCGTCCACCGCGGCGGCGGTGGAGCGATTCAGCACAGAACTGGAGAAGCGGGACACAACCAAGGGCACCCTTCGGATTCGCTACGACGAGCCCATGCCCGAGACCCTGGTTCGCAAGATCGCCGAGTACTGTCTCCGGGAAGTGCGGAAGCGCAAGAACGACGCCTTCTGGTAGCCCCATCTCGGCAACGTGGCGGCGTGACTGCCATCCGCACCGCGTCGAGTGCATTCGCCTCGAGCGCGCGGGTTGCCTCATGACACCGTTCGTCGCCCAACGTGATGACGCTCCTGAACGCGAGATTGGGCTACTGTGTTGAAGCTCCGAGCGCTGGCGGAAGAACGCGACCCGTAGGAGAGGCAGCCCCCGAGATGAATGAAGTGTCCATCGCCAGGCCGTACGTATGACCACCTCGATCGGCGAAATCGAATCAATCTTTCGGTACCCGGTCAAGTCGATGGCCGGTGAGCGAATGCAGATCGCCAACTTGGGATGGCACGGGCTCGAGGGAGACCGGCGTCTCGCATTTCGGCGCCTCGAAGATCGGAGTGGGTTTCCGTGGCTCTACGCGGGCAAGCTTGCGGAGCTCCTGCTGTTCACTCCGGTTCGGCGTGGAGAGGGTCTCGATTGGGAGCCGCCTACACACGTCCGCACTCCCGAAGGCAGCGAGTTGGACATCTTCGGAGCGGAGTTGGCGGCTGACGTCGGGCGCCGTCACGGCGCTCCGGTGCAGATGATGGGACTGAAGCACGGCATCTTCGACGAGGCGAGCGTCTCCGTGATCACGCCCGACACCGTTGGCGAGATCGGAAGACTCGCGGGACGAGGCGCGGACGTACGACGCTTCAGACCGAACGTGGTGGTGCGATCCCTGCGCCCCGGTCTCTTCGAAGAAGACCGCTGGGTGGGCGGGATCCTCCTCTTCGGCGACGATGACTCGGGACCCGCGGTTAGTGTGACGATGCGCGACGTGCGCTGCTCCATGGTGAACCTCGATCCAGATTCCGCGGGCTCTGCTCCCGAGATGCTGAAGGCGGTGGTCGGCGCGAACGGGAACAACGCAGGCGTCTACGGCACGGTGATTCGCACGGGGCAATTGGCCGTTGGGCAGAGGGTGCGGCTTCAGGCGATCGCCGAGAAGGATCGCGGATGATCGAGCAGTCCGGCGGGGTCAGCGCGATCGCTCGACGAATGTGTTGGATCGATCGTCAGGCCCGCAACGAGGGGGTGTGATATCGGCATCGTGTTTCGCACAGCGGTGCAGATCATCGTCGCGAGCCTGACCTTGGCTCCGGTCATGCACGCTGGCGAGTGCGTCCAGGGGAGCGACCACTACGTGTCGGAACTCGAGCGCATTGTTCGCGAGGGCCTGCCGTACTCGTATGATGAGGCCTTCAATTGCCTCCAGGGCGAATGCAGTCCGGCGGACTACGTTCGCTGGGCGGGTCCGATCGCGGCGAGCCGGTTCGAAACCTGCAGAAGTCACCCCCTCAGAGACCGGATTGCCGCCGCATGCCTACCGCTGCTGGCGGACTCGACCGTGGGTGAGGACGGATTCTCAGCGCGTCTCGCGGCCGCGGGAGTTGCAGCGGCCTACGGTTTCTCGCGGGTCGGTCCGCACGACATCTTCGCGATCGGGATCGGCCAGATTCTCGCGGCAAAGCATCCGCCCGATCCACGATTCGGCTCGCTTGCAGCCATGGGCGATTCCCGCACGCTTGATTTTCTGAAATCGTTCTACGCATCTGCGGCTGATCGACCCGCCGAAGGACGGAACTACGAGATCTCGGATGTCCTCAACTGTCTCTACCACGTGCATGGAGATTCCGCCGCTGCGTTCGCGGCCGAGATCGAGCGGACGGTTACCGATCCAGAGCTGAAGGAGCGCGCGAGGCGCGTGCGAGACAGATAGCGGACCAGCTAGCTGGGCAATCCAAGAGGAGGAACGCATGAGACTCGCGAGTGAGCTTCTTCTCGTCATGGCGCTCGGCAGTGTCCTCGTGGCCGGGGCGCCGCTGGACGCGTCGAAGGCGCCGGCGAAGGCGAATGTCCAGACGTTGATGCAAACAGCGCTCGACGAAGAGTTCACGCCGGGCCGCGAGATCCTCATCGATCTCGTGGATGTCCCCCCCAATACGGCGTTGGACCGGCATTGGCACCCAGGGGAGGAATTTCATTGCTACCTGGAGGGCGATGTCGAGGTCAGCATCGAGGGTGAGCCCTCGATCATCGGTAAGGCCGGGGCGGTTCGGAAGGCCCTGGTATCGGACACAGTCATAGACGCGAAAGGTTTTCCAACCAGAGGAGCATGGGATGGCGGCGGTTCGGTATCTGGTGAACGACGTCGACGCGGTGTTGCCGTTCTACGAATCCCTCGGGTTCAAAGTGGTGGAGCGGTGGGGACCACCGTTCGTCATCGTCGGACTCGGAAATCTGCAGCTCTGGCTGAGCGGCCCTGGCACGTCGGCCGCGAAGCCGCTCCCGGATGGGTCGATCCCCGCGCCGGGTGGATGGAATCGATTGGTGATCGAAGTGGCGAACCTCGATTCGGCCATGCAGGCGCTGCGGCCAATGGGCGCCAGGTTCCGTAGCGAACCGGTTGACGGTCCAGGCGGGCGACAGGTGATCGTGGAAGATCCATCGGGGAATCCGATCGAGCTGTTCCAAGCGCACGGACAGTAGCTCAGGCGAATGGTGCGGGCGAACCGCACGGACGGATTGCTCGAGCAGGAGATCCAACGTGGAAGCGAACGACATCTTCGCGACGCCCCCACGGGGCGCTGAGACGAGCCGGCCATGACTCAGCGAGTCCAGGCGCGGTTGGATGGATCGTTCGGGCTGACGCGAGATCTCGTCGCCTATCTCGACGAGAGTGCGTTGGGGCTGGATCTTCGAGACCTGCCGTCCAACCGCGTGGCGGGTCAGCTCTGGCGCATCGTAGGGGCGCGTGAGAGCTACACGAAGGCGATCGAGGCGGGCGCGTGGGTCGGATTCTCGTGCAGTCTAGACTCGCCGAGGATCAAACCGTCGGTGCTTGCCGCGTTGGACGCGACGCGCTCACGCTTGGCCGAGGTCGACTTCACGGCTCTGACCGATGCCCAACTCGACCTCGCATTCGCACTGCTCGAGCACGAGGTCCAGCACCACGGGCAGCTCATTCGCTTCGTCTACGCGAACGGGCTCACCTTTCCCGAGAGCTGGAAAACACGATACTCGCTCTAGGACGGGAGGCCAGTTGCTGAACGGAAAGTCGATCACGCTCCGGCCGGTCCGGGAGACCGATGTCGACGTGCTGTATCCCCTGGCGGACCACGTCTAGACCGTCGACTCGGCGTCGCACGGAATCCGCGAGTTGGTAGTCGAAGATCTCACCGGGTACCGGCTCGTCTTCGAAGAGCTGACCGGGCAGAAGACCGTATCGGCTCATCGGTCGATGCAGTAGCCTCATCACGTTCGTATCCCCCGTTCGCCCCTCGCTCGACCCGTCGGGGACGGCGCGCCGGTCGACGAGTTCGGCAATCCTCGACACCTAGGCGCGCAGACCCTGTGGGCGGTCTACCACTACCTCGACCCGAACACGCACTCGAACGACGCGGCCAGAACCGCCCCGCTCGGCGTCGAAGTGCGGCAAACGACGTTCGCACTCGATCATCTGGGCGCTGCGCAGAGCGCGGTGTTCATCGAGTGGATAATCGAGAACAAAAGCTCGAATTTCCTGCAAGAGACGTATGCCAGCGTTTGGTGCGATCCCGATCTCGGGGTCTCGGGCGACGACCTGGTCGGGTGCGACCCGGTGTCGGCGCTCGGCTACTGTTACAACGCGACCAGCGATGACGGGATCTACGGTGCGAGCCCCCCGGCCGTCGGCCTCATGCTCCTCCAGGGGCCGATCGTTCCATCCTCCGGCGACGAAGCCTATGTCAGCGGCGAGATCGTGCCGGGTTATCGCAATCTGCCGATGACCGCATTCAGCAAGTACATCAACGGAATCGATCCGAGCGACATCTCCGAGACCTACTACTACATGCAGGGCCTCACGGCGGACGGATCTGACGTCATTGATCCCACCTCCGGGGAGGCCACGATCTACGCGGTCCCGGGCGATCCCGTGGCGGGGACGGGATGGATCGACAGCAATCCCGCAGACCGCCGAACGATGCTCTCGGCGGGGCCGTTCACGATGTCGTCCGGCGATGTTCAAGTCGTTGTTGCTGCGGTGGTCGTAGGTCAGGGACAGGATCGACTCGCGAGTGTGACCGAGCTGCGGGCTATCGCCAGCGAGGCGCCGAATCTTCTCCGCGCGGCGATCGAGAGACAGTCCGGGGCCCGCTGCGAGTCGGGTGAAGGTTGCGTAGTCACGAGCGCCGCGGAGTGTTTCGGCGATTTCTTTCCTGGTCAGCCTTGTCCGCCCGACCCGTGCGCCCCCGGCGGCTGTCAGGAGTTCGGTCCGATCTCGGCCTGCTGTCTCCCCGAGGGAGGCTGCGAGATGGTCGGCGAATCGGAGTGCATCGAGCTCGGAGGAAGCTACCTCGCGGATGCTGTCTGTGAACTGAGACCTCCTGGCGGCGAGAGCGGCTGGCGGCACAACGACACCGGCGGCATCATGATCGACGAGGTTGCCGGATCGGGAGGCGTTCCCATTCCTCCCGACGGGCAAGGGGGACCGGGCAACGCGGTCTGGCACAGCAGAAACTCGACGTTCGATTGGCTGCTTTCGGCGGGCGGCGGCGACGGAGGCGAAGGCCGCTTCACCCGTAGTGGCGCGGATCTCCCGAATCTGAGCGATCGAGACGTCATCCTCCGGTTCGACGACGATCCCGGAAACGTTGGAGTTTGGACGTTCGACAATGGAGAAGTAGGAGATCTGCCTTTCGGATTGTACGAACGCGACCCCACGAGTGGAGACGAGACGCGCCTCATCGCATTCCTCTTCAGCGCGGACGGCACCGCGGGCGTATTTGATTACGCTCCGCCGGTGACCGATCCGTTCACTGGTTCGCCGGCGACCGATTGGATCTTTGCGTGGAGATTCGACGGGGAGTATGCCGCGTTTCTCGCAGATGTCGCCGACGGATCGCTCGACAACGATCCCACCACGGTCGAGCTGTTCGCGCGCCTCATCGTGGTCGATCGAGCGCTACCGAATCAGCTTCCGGCGGAGGGTACGGAGATCCAGTTCTCCACCCTGAAGTCCGGAACTCTGGCCGGTTCAGGATTCGATTCGAAGGTTCCGCTGGCCTGGCCCGAGGCGGAAGGGAAAGCGGGATGCTTCGAGCCGGAGTATTTGGTGTACCGCGACTCGCAGTTGATCACGTCGACGGAACGAACCGACTTCCTCGATCAGTCCGGACTCGTGAATGACCACGACTACGTGTATCAGATTGCGGTTCGCAACCCCGAGAACGGCCATCTGTCTGCTTTGTCACGCCCGGTGGAGGCGACTGCTCGAGCGGATGGATATCGGATCCGTTCGGCGCCTACTTCGGTGGCCCCGACGCTCGACGGTTTCGTGGGTGAGAGCGAGTGCGCGCCAGCGGCCGTAACCGATGCGTCGGCGAACGCAACGGACCTTCGGTCGACACTGCGCCTGATGAGTCGAAGCTCCAATCTGTACATTGCGCTGGAGGATGCCGAGTCAGCGCACGTGTTCCGCATCTACATCGATTCGAATCACGACGGCGTGTTCCAACCAGAGCTGACCGAAGGTGTGGTCGTCCTCGATCACGGCGCGAAACGCTCTGAGCGCCTGCAGGGCGTCTATCCGAAGGTCTCGGTCGTCGAGGTCATCAACAATCCGCCGTGGATGGACGGTGCCTGGAACGACACGGACGCAGAGTTGAGGCTCAGTCTCTCCGATGGCCCGCTCGGGAACGCGCCCGCGATTCGCGTCTCCGGAATCTTTTTCTGGTCGCCTGCGGGACTTGGCGTCTATCCGCCGGGCCCGCCCGCCGTCTTGCGTGAGGCGCCCAGACTCTACGCCTTGTTCCCTCTCCGGGCGCGTCAAGCGCCCGTCGAGGCCGGGGAGAAATGGGAGTCGGCGAAATGGGCGATGCGAATCACCGTCGAGGGAAGCGAAGCCGATCGCGCGGGAACACAGAGTTGGATCGTGGGCGAGATCCCCGTAACAGCAACGCGCGACGGGCTCGGGGCTGAAGAATCGGAAAGTCCAGCGCGGAAGACTTTGACGTTCGCAGATCCAGCGCTCCGGTCCGCCTACGTCGAGGCGGCGGACGAGGCGGCGGACGAGGC
>CAZVYN010000083.1:0-17330 GCA_964631125.1 uncultured bacterium
CTCGATCCTGTTCGAAGGAAGAATCTGAGTCACAGATGGAAGCGCCGGTTACACAAAGTTCTGGACACCCCCCCGGGTCGAGCTTCTTGCCTGTCTTGATCTCGAAGTGGCGCCGAGCCACGGGCTCTAGCTCCACACCGCGAGACATCGCGTCGTTCGCGGGCGGCTCTTTGCGCTGCCCACGCTTCTCGAGCAGGAGCTGCCCGGGGCTTGTACGGATTCTCGCCCATGATGGTGGGCGCGTCGGAGGCGCCGACCCCTTCTCGTCGCCATTTCAGCCAGGCTTCGGTTCCCTGCGCGAGGCTGACTCGATCGAACTCCGGTGCTCCCACCTTCCGCCCCTCCCTTCCGATTCGCTCCTACTCACGCGGCCATCGTCGAGGCTTGGATGTCACGAGCCCTGAAGGAGATCGGTGGTCGAGTTCGAACTCGGTCGGGGAAGGATAGACGAGTCTCGGCCACTTCGTCAGCGAGGGAAGCGCTCGAACGCAGTTGGCTGGTGTCGCTCAGGTCCAGTTTGGTTCTGTCCAACTTGACGGAGTCCGACCGGCAAGACGCTCTTGCGGGTCTCGTCAGCCTCGAGCAGCGCGGCGAGGCCGTACCCCATGGGCTACTCGGTTCGAAACGAGTAGCCCATGGGATACAGATTGACGCCTTCGCCGTTGAGGATCCCGGAACGGCTCTGTCGACGAAGGCGCTCGCCTGCCGCCGACGACTCGTCGCGAAACGTGTAGCCCGCAGGCTACAAGTCTCGACTCTGCGATCGATCTACGGCGTTCCCCTCACCGCGAAATCAATGCCCCGAACTCTCGCGGCAGCGGCGCCTCGAAGCGCATCTCCTGTCCCGTCACGGGATGATCGAACCCCAGCACCGCCGCGTGGAGCGCGAGGCGTTGATGGGGCCAGAGGCGATGCAGCGCCAGGTCGGCTCGATAGCGACGATCGCCCAGCACCGGGTGAAGGGCTTCGGCGAACTGGACGCGGATCTGGTTGCGGCGGCCGGTCTCGAGGCGCACGCGCACCAGGGTGACGTCGGCGCCGCGGCCTTCGACGCGGTAGTGCGTCACGGCGCGTTGGCCGCGCTCGTCGTCGTCCGTGGAATAGCGGGTGAGCGCGCGGTTGGTCTCCAGGCGGCTGTCGTACGTGCCGCCGTCTTCCTCGATCACGCCGGCGACCAGCGCGAAATAGACCCGCAGCGGCTTGCGGTCGCGGAACTGGGCGCGGAGGGCGTCGCCGGTGCGGCGATCCTTGCCGAAAACGATGAGGCCCGAGGTCTCTCGATCGAGTCGCTGCACCACCTCGATCTTGCGCCGCCGCGCGCCCGGCCGATGCAGGTAGCGCTCGACCAGATCAGCGAGTGTGTTGGTCTCGCCGCGCGGAGTCGGCACGGTCAAGACCATGGCGGACTTCTCGACCACGATCAGCACGTCGTCTTCGAAGACGATGTCGAAGCGTCGACTGGCGCGGGAGGAGGGGCGGCGTTCGCCTCGGCGGGGAGACACGCGTCGGCTACTGCGAGTGTCGAAGCATGGCTTGGACCTCCAGGTGGATCACCGGCCAGTCGGTGCGGCCGGTCGGCGCGAACGTCTCCCGGGCTCCGGTGACAGTGGATCGAGTGACATAGCGCGCGAGGATACCAGAGCTCCCGCTCTCACTGACTCTTGCGCTCCACCGTCGCGCCGCCGCTGCGTCCCACCACGAGAATGTGCGTGAGACCGAGGAACAGGCCGGTCTCGACGATGCCGGCGCGCGCCAGGAGACGCGTCTGCAGCGTGAGCGGATCTCGGAGCGCCGCTTGACCCATCGCATGGTCGAAACGCACATCCAAGAGGTAATTGCCTTCGTCGGTCACCACCGGCGCGCCGTAGACCACGCGGAGCACCGCCGCTCCGCCGAGCGATCGCAGGAACTCCACTTGCGTCTTCCAGCCCATGCGCACCACCTCGACCGGGAGCGCAGCCTTCTGGCCCAACCGCGCGACCAGCTTCGACTCGTCGACCGCGATGCACTCTTGCAGCGAGGCCTGCGCGATGATCTTCTCGCGCAAGAGCGCGCCGCCGGCGCCCTTGATCAGATTCCATGAGGGGTCGACCTCGTCCGCTCCGTCGATGGTGAGATCGAGCGGGGCCAGATCATCCAAGTCGTTCAGCGGAATGCCGACCGAGCGGGCGAGCGCCGCCGTCGCCTCGGAAGTCGCCGTCGCGCGCAGGTCGCGCACGCGGCCCTCCGCCAATCGACGCCCGAGCTCCTCGACTACCAGCTTCGCCGTCGAGCCGGTGCCGAGTCCGAGTTTCATGCCCGAGCGCACGAGGTCGCAGGCCGCGAGCGCCGCGTTGGCCTTCGCATTATCAGGCGCTTTCATAGGCGTGACCTCCATGACGCGGGACTGTAGCAGCCTCTGCTACGATGCCGGCCGCATTCGACCGACAGACTCGACCGGCGCCTGCGTCCGCGAGGAGGTTTCGTGATCGACGTCCAACACCTGCGCAAGGTGTACGGCCAGTCCACAGCGGTGGATGACATCTCCTTCCGAGTCGAACCGGGCGAAATCTTCGGTCTGCTCGGACCGAACGGCGCCGGCAAGACGACGACGATCTCCTGCCTCTGCGGTCTCCTCAGTCCCACCTCGGGCTCGATCCGGATCGCGGGGGTGGACATCCTGACCGGCGGCGTCGAGGCGCGCCGCGAACTGGGCGTCGTCCCACAAGAGCTGGCCGTGTATCTCGAGATCTCCGCGACGGAGAACCTCGAATACTGGGGCGGTCTGCAAGGTCTCTCCCGCGCCGAGTTGAAGCGGCGCGTGCCCGAGATGCTCTCGCGCGTGGGGCTCGCGGATCGCGCGAAGGAGCCGGTGAAACGCTACTCCGGCGGTATGCTCCGTCGTCTCAATCTGGCCTGCGGACTGATCCACGATCCGAAGGTGCTCTTGCTCGACGAGCCAACCGTCGGCATCGACCCGCAGAGTCGCGTGCATGTGCTGGAGATCATCCGCGAGCGCGCCGCGCAGGGGACGGCGGTGCTCTACACGACGCACTACATGAACGAGGCCGAGGAACTGTGCAAGCGGCTGGCGATCCTCGATCACGGCAAGATCGTGACGCAGGGGACGCTGGAGGAACTGCTGACGGCGGCGGGCGAAGCGATCCGGCGCCAATCGGTGCCCGAGCCTTCGTTGGAGCGGCTGTTCTTGCATCTGACTGGACGCGAGTTGCGCGAGTGACCGCGCGGTGAACGACATCCTGCTGGCGGCCAGGAAAGACCTGCTGCGTCGCGCGCGCGATCCGTTGTCGCTCGTCTTCTGGCTCTCGATTCCGCTCGCGATCACGCTGCTCTTTCGTTTTGCCTTCGGCGGCGACGACGGGAAGATTCCGGCGGCCAAACTGGCGCTGGCCGACCTCGACGACAGCTTCGTCTCGCGGCTCATTCCCGGCGCGCTCGGGCAGGGCGCCCTGGCCGACTTGATCGAAGTCGTCCCGGTCGCCGACTCGTTGGAGGCGTATCAGCTCGCGCTGAAGGGGAAGGTTTCGGCCGCGCTGATCCTTCCGCGCGGCTTCGGCGACGCGCTCCTGGACCGGCGCACGACACGGCTCGCGCTCTTCCGCAATCCGGCGCAGCAGGTGCTGCCGGTGATCGTCGAGGAGGTCTTGGAGGGACTGGCCGAGGGCGCGTTCTACGCGCGCGAGCTCTTGGGAGAGCCGATTGAAACGATAAGAAACGCGTCGACGCAGTCGACGCGTCTGGATGACACCCAAGCCTTGGGACTGGCCCGCACTTTCGAACAAATCTTCGCCGACGACGGTCCTCAGATCATCCCCCCGTCCCTCACCGTCCATGTCGACCAACCCGAGACCCCGCGCACCGAGAGTTCCGACTACTTCTTCATGCTCTTTCCCGGCCTCGTCTTCATGTCGCTGCTCTTCACCGCGCAGGCGCTCGCCACCGACCTGTGGGACGAGCACACGCAGGGCACCTACAAGCGACACCAGGTCTCGCGACGCGGCCGACGCGCGTTTCTCTGGGGTAAGACGATCGCGGCCGGCGTGGTGCTCTTGGTCGTGCAGACGGCGCTCTTCGGCGTCGGCCGACTCCTGCTCGGGCTCCAGTTCGCGAACCTGATCCCGGCGGTGCTCTTCTCGACGTTGAGCGGCGTCGCGTTCGTCAGCTTCTTCCAATGGATCTCGGTGGTGGCGCGGCGCGAGAACGACGCCACGATCCTGATGAGCTTCATGATCATGCCGCTCGTTCTCTTGGGGGGATCGTTCTTCCCCATTCGTGAGATGCCGCCGTTTCTGGCGGCGATCGCGGAGAGAACGCCGAATGGGTGGTTGGCGGGGAGGCTGGAGCGGCTGTTGGCGGGACAGCCGGAGCCGGGCGCGTTGGCCATGGCTGTCGTGGCTTGCGCCTTGATCGCGGTGGTCTGCACCAAGCTCGCCGACGCGCAAGCGCGTCGACGATTCACGGCGGCCTGATGCTCGGACGCATCCTCTACCTGGCGCGCTACGACCTGTCGTTCCTGCTCCGCAGCCGCGAGACGCAGATGTGGGTTTTCTTCATGCCGATCCTCTTCATGTTCCTGATCGGGAACATGATGCCAGGAAGACAGCGCGCAACTGGCCCCGCGCAGCTCACGCTCTTCGCGCCAGCGGGCGCCGATTCGATGCAGCAGCCGGTGACGCACGCGTTGGTGCGACATCTCGAAGCGGCGCCGTTCAGGGTCATCGTCGAAGTCGACAGCTCGGCGGCGGCCGGCCGGCGAAAGCTCGTCGTGCCCGCCGACTTCGAGCGGCGCGCGATCGCGGGCGCCCCGGACTCGCTGCGGTTCACCCGCGACGGCGATCCCGACGCCGGCTCGCGCCTCGATCAAGTGCGCGTGCAGCGCGCGGTCTTCGCACTCTTGGGTGATCTCGCGGTCATCTCGGCCCGCGGCGATTCGATCAACGCTCGCTCGTTGGCGGAACTCCGCGCCAAGCCGCGCGCCATCGCCCTCGATGTCTCGCCGGCCGGTAGACTGCGCGTGATCCCGGGCGGATTCCAGCAGGCGGTGCCGGGGATCCTCACGCAGTTCATCTTCTTGGTCATGCTGACCAGCGGCGGCGTCATGCTCGTGATCGAGCGACGGGCCGGCCTGCTCCGGCGCATCGCCTCGGCGCCGGTGACGCGCGGCGAGGTGCTGGCGAGCCGAATTCTCGCGCGGTTCGCGCTCGGGCTCGTACAGACGGTCTTCGCGGTGGGCGTGGCCTCGCTGCTCTTCCGAGTCGACTGGGGCGGCTCGTTGCCGATGATCCTCGTGCTCTTCGCGGGGCTGGCGCTGAGCGGCGCGACGCTGTCGGTGCTGTTCGGCAATCTCACCGACAACCCCGGCCAGACCGTCGGCCTCGCCGTCTTGGGCGCGAATCTCGCGGCGGCGTTGGGCGGATGTTGGTGGCCGATCGAGATCGTGCCGCCGTTCATGCAACGGCTGGCTTGGTTTCTGCCGACGGGGTGGACGATGCATGGTCTCCGTCGACTGATGAGTTATGGAGATCCGCCGGAGGCGGCGCTCGGCTCCCTCGCTCTGCTGCTGGCCTCGGCTGTCGTCTTCTTCGCCTTGGGTGTGCGCACGTTCCGTTATCGATGAAGCCGACGCTCGCGCTCCTGCTGACGTCGCTCATCTGGGGCGTGACGTTCGTCGCCGTGAAGTCCGCGCTCGAGTCGGTCTCTCCGCTCTTCTTCGTCGCGCTGCGCTTCACGATCGGAGCGGTCACCGCGCTCGTGCTCGTTCGACCGTCGGCCGGACTGCGCGCGTCGCTCTTGGCGGGAATTCCGCTCGGGGTACTGCTCGCGTCGGCCTATGCGGCGCAGACGATCGGGTTAGTCGAGACGACCCCGTCTCGCTCGGCGTTTCTGACCGCGCTGAGCATCGGCCTCGTTCCTTTCTGCGCCGCCGCGCTGGGACAAGGGCGCGTGCGACTCGGCGGCTATCTCGCCCTCGCTCTGGTCCTGCCCGGACTCTGGTGTGTGACGCGCCCCGGAGGGACGTCGCTCGGCCTCGGCGGCTGGAACGTCGGGGACAGTTGGACGGTCGTCTGCGCCGCGCTCTTCGCCTGGCACATCGCGCTCTTGAGCCGATTCGCCGGCAAACAGGATGCCGGCGGACTGGTCTTCTCCCAACTCGCCACGACCGCCGTGCTCGCCTATCCCGTCGCCATCGTGGCCGAGGACGTCGCGCTGGAGTGGACGCCCGAGGTGATCGTCGCGCTCATCGTCACCGGAATTTTCGCCTCGACCGTGACCAGCTGGCTCCAGACCTGGGCCCAGTCGAAGGTCAGCGCCAGCCGCGCCGCCCTCATCTTCGCGACCGAGCCGGTCTTCGCAGCGCTCTTCTCCGCGTTGGTGCTGGGCGAACGGTTCGGTTGGATGGGATTCCTCGGAGCGGCGCTCATCCTCAGTGGCGTCATCCTGTCGGAGACTCGCGGTTCGCGCTGAACCCGGAATTGGTTCGCGAGTCGCGGGCCAATGCGTGGAGAAACGCCCCGCCGTCAAGTCTCCCGCGCGAGTGCTTGAACGGTTCGACCCAGGGGGCGATCATAAGACCGCTCTCGATTCCGCCCACAGAGAGGGACCCCCCGATGGAGAACGCCGTTCGCAACGCAGTCGCGTCGCCAGCTTCCGCGCGCCGCGCGCTTCCCGCCACCCTCGGCTTCGGACAGATCTTCGCGGACGTGATGTTCCGCATGCGCTACACGAAGGCGCAGGGATGGCAGGACGGCGAGTTCTGTCCCTACGGTCCGTTGATGCTCGATCCGGCGGCGAAGGTGCTGCATTACGGCCAAGAGATCTTCGAGGGACACAAGGGATACCGCTGGGACGACGGTCGCATCGCGCTCTTCCGTCCCGACGCCAACGCCGCGCGCATGAACCGCTCGGCCCGTCGCATGCGCATGCCCGAGATCCCGGTCGAGACGCAACTCGACGCCGTCGTCGAGCTCGTGCGGCGCGTGCAGGACTGGGTGCCGGACGCGCCGGGCTCGCTCTATCTGCGGCCGACGATGATCGCGACCGAAGCGGGGCTCGGCGTCCGCGCGGCGACTGAGTTCCTCTATTACGTCATCGCCTCGCCGGTCGGGCCGTACTTCCCGCAGGGCTTCGCCCCGATCAAGGTGCACGTCGAGAGCAAGTTCACGCGCGCGGCCGAAGGTGGCATGGGCGCGGCCAAGACCGGCGGCAACTACGCCGGATCGCTCTTCGCCCAGACCGAGGCGAAGGAACGCGGATACGACGCGGTGCTCTGGCTCGACGCCAAGGAGCACCGGTTCATCGAAGAGATCAGCGCGATGAACATCTTCTTCGTCATCGACGGCCAGATCACGACCTCGCCTCTGACCGGCTCGATCCTCGAGGGGATCACGCGCGATTCGGTCATCACGCTCGCGCGCGACGCCGACGAAGGGGGCGTGGAGCGGCTCATCTCGATCGATGAGATCATCGAAGGGATCGCGAGCGGGCGCGTGAGCGAGGCGTTCGCAGCGGGGACCGCGGCGGTCATCACGCCGGTCGGCGGCTTCGCCTGGCAGGGACACGAGCACCCGATCCGCGGCGGCGAGATCGGCCCGATGGCGCAGAAGTACTACGCGCGGTTGACCGACACCCAGTGGGGCCGGGTGGTCGACACCCGCGGCTGGATCCGGTTCATCTGACATGGCGCCCCTGAGCTGGATGCCCTGATGCCGGCGCTGATCCGCGCCGCGAGCGTCGGCCTGTTGATGACGACGCTCGGCTTGACGGTCAGCCTCGGCGCGCTCCGCCCCACGCCCGCTCTCGCCGTCCAACCTTGGCTCGTCGCCCATATCGAAGACCGCTGGGTGCAGGGCCAGAACGTCACGATCCAGTTCCCGCTCGAATGGCTCCGCGAAGCCCGACCGATCGTGCTGCGCGGCGAAGGGGGCGCGCCCGACCTGCACCTGAACGGGCCTGGACTGCTCGAAGTCGGCGCCTCACTCACGAGCGGCCAGGCGCTGCAAGTCGGCGCCCAAGAGAGCAAGTGGGACCACACGCGGGTGGAACTCTCGGCGCGCGAGCCGATCGAGGCGGCGCTCGCCAAGAAGCTGCGCTTCCGCGTCACCGCCGAAGGCCACTTCAACGACATCGACATCGCCCTGCCGCTCGGCGTGGTGACGAAGCTGGAAAGCATCCTACGCGCGGCCTGGCTGCACTGCGACCGATGCCAGGGACGGGCCGACGGCGTGGAGCAGCTCACTGCGAGAATCCCCGAGCTGCGGTCGTTTCCCCCCTTCGACCTGGTGCGGGTCGAGGGCGGCCCGACGCAGATCCTGATTCGCACCGAGTCGGAGTAGCGGCGTGGCCCCCCTCGCACTGGTTCTCTGCGGGCTCGTCGCGTTCGGTTCGATCTCGGGATGCAGCCGTGGCCGCGCGCCGGAACAAGGCGACGAGAAAACCGACAACTCCGAGAGACCCAAAGGCCAAGCCTCCGAGTGGATCGTCTTCGTGAAGAGCGGCGGTATCGCGGGCTTCCACTTCGTGCTGCAAGTCAACAGCGAGGGCGCCTGGCTCGCCGTCGACGAGGCGCGCCCCGACTCCCTCCGCGGGCAGTACTCCGCCGAAGAGATCGCCGCACTCGTCGCGCAGATGGCCGCGGTCCCCGAGAGCGACTGGAGAAGCTACTCCAGCAAGGTCTACGACGACTTCCAGTACCAGCTCACGCGCCGCGATCGGTGGGGCGTGCGCCGGATGGACGGCAACGACCAGGCGATCCCCGAAGTTTGGCGGCCGATCATCCAGCGACTCGACGCGCCGTTCACCGAACTGATGATGCGGCGGTGACCGAGGTCACGACCGAGCGCTTCGGTCCGCTCCGCTATCGGCTCGTCGCCCCGACGAAGTCGCCGCAGTTCGCGATCGTGCTCTGCCACGGCTACGGCGCACCCGGCGATGACCTCGTCGCCTTCGCCGACGCCTTCCTCCGACTGGAGCCGCGACTGGCCGACGAGGCGATCTTCGCGTTTCCCGAAGCGCCGCTCTCTCTCGGCGGAGTCGGACCGTGGGAGGCGCGCGCCTGGTGGCCGATCGACATCGAAGCGCTGGAGCGCGCGCTGGCCGAGGGTCGCTCGTTCGCCGCCGGACGCGCGGCGCCCGACGGTCTACCCGAAGCGCGTGCGCAACTCGCCGCATCGCTCGAACCGTTCTGCGCGCGATTCGCGTTGGGAACCGACCGGTGTGTTCTCGGCGGATTCTCGCAGGGCGCCATGATCGCGACCGACCTGGGTCTGCGCCTCTCCCCCGCGCCGCTCGGTCTGGCGCTCTTCTCTGGCACACTGCTCACGCCGACGGAGTGGCGCCCACTCGCGGCGACTCTGGCCGCGTCCGCGCGCGTCCCCTGGATCTTGCAGTCGCACGGAAGACAGGACTCGCTCCTCTCCTTCGGCGCGGCGACCGCGTTGCGCGATCTGCTGGTCGAAGCGGGGCTCGCGGTCGAGTTCGTCGCCTTCGACGGTCCGCACACGATTCCCCCCGAGGCGCTCGACCGCTGCGCCCGCCTGCTCGCCGCACATCGAGGCAGCCGACCGTAAAGACCAACCGCCGCGCGGTCGAAACCTCCAGAGAGGTTTGGGGGCGATCGAGCCCCGAACAACTGGGGGTCACCGCGTGAATGACATCTGGGTGAGTGACATCTGGCGTCTCTTCCGACGTCCTCCCCGGCCGATCGCGCCGTCCGAAGGGGACTTCGCGCGGGCCGAGTCGGCGGCCCGTTCACTGCAGGGCGTCTTGGCGGACTACGGGAAGTACGCGTTCGACCTGGAGGAAACGACCGCGATCGACACGCGGATCGACTGCGAGGCCTGGCGCGCGCACCTGCTCGGCCGCGCCCCGTCACCGCTCGGGGAGAAGCGCGCCGTTCAGAACGGGACCGACTGGGACGGTGTAACCACCTGGTTCGCGGGACAGCGTCGGACCGAGTTCGACTATGTCCAGAGCAGCCTGCGCGACTTGCGCCGGGGACTCTGGGGGATGATCCAGGTCTTCAGCCGCGACCTGCACGCCGAGCGCTCCGCCGACACGAGGATGAAGGAGCAGATCTCGCACCTGAAGATGACCGTCTCCAGCAACGCCGCCGGCGATCTCAAGCGCGCGGTCACGCTGGCCGTGCGCATTCTCGAGCAGACGATGGACGAGAAGGAGACGCGTCATCAGCAGCAGATGACCGAGCTGGCCCAGCAGATCGGCGGCATCCAGTCTCAGTTGGAGAGCGCGCGCAAAGAACTCGCGGTCGATCCGCTGACCAAGCTGTTCAATCGCGCCGCGCTCGATGAGCAGATGGGGCGCATCCTCGGGATCAAGGCGTTGGCGGGACAGCCGGCCTGTCTCTTCATGGTCGACATCGACCACTTCAAGAGTGTGAACGACACCTACGGTCATCCCGCGGGCGATGCGGTGCTCAAGGGCGTGGCCGAGACCTGCGTGCGCTCGTTTCCCCGCAAGGCCGACTTCGTCGCGCGCTACGGCGGAGAAGAGTTCGCGATCCTGATCGAGGATCCCGCCGGACCTGACGCGCTCCGCTTGGCCGAACGGCTCCTGCGCAGCGTACGAGAGAAGGTCTTCGCCTACGACGGGCGCGAGATCCGCATCACCGCCTCGGTCGGACTGGCCGGGCTGCGTCCCGCCGAACCGACCGAGAGCCTGCTCAGGCGCGCCGACTCGGCGCTCTACGAGGCGAAGAAACGCGGCCGAGATCGCGCCGTGATGAACGGCCCGAACGGTTTCATCGCCACGATGCCGACCGCCGAAGACGAAGCGCTGCCGGCCGCGGCCTGACACGGCCGGACACGGCTCAGCGCGCGAGCAGGCGCGCTTCCGCCATCCCTAGCCGCCGAAAGACGCCGTGGACGTTCGATGGAGCCGCGTTCAAGCGACAACTCGAGTCAGCGCATCGCCCAGTAGACAACGTGCATTGCGCCGCCGAGGAACCACGCCACGAGACCCCACCGATGGAGTCTCTTGCCGGCGCCCGGTCTCGATTCCCGCAGCCGCCATCCCGACTCGAGGTCCTTCCGGGGAAGCGGCGAGCCGAGGGGGTGATCGGGCTGCGCCAAGACGCGAGCGCGATAGAGGAGGTACCCGCCGGAGATCCACGCAATCGTGCCCGCGACGAACAGCGTGAACAGGGCGGGGTCAGAACGAACTTCGCTCATCGGATCCTCGAAGTGAATGCGCCGCCGAGAGCGCGTTTCGGTGATCGTGAGTTCGACCATCCCCGTGCCGGCGAATCACGGCGCCGGTGGCCGCAGCGGCTCAGGCGTGATCGATGGAACATGATCGCAACTCGTCACGCCTACAACGGCTAGCGCCTGCGGACTCGAGGCATCGGACGGCTGAGCACACGGCTTGCCCGGTTCCCGACTCCAGAAGAATAGCGGCAGGGGCGCTCCACGCCCTCCCGGTCCGCCGCGTCCACAGAGCGCCCCGCGTCCAGGGAGACCCCCGCCACCCTGGCGCAGAGACGGAAACGGGACCGGTTCGTGCCGGAGGCCTCTGACCCGGACGGCTCCGACTCGTGGTCCCCGGTCCCGAGGAGAAGGCCCGCATCCGGCACCGGGCCGCGAGAGACTGGGCCAAGTGTCGAATCAGTCGGTGCCGCGCTCGCGGTCAGGAACTGAGGGACGCACACGTGCTCGTTGCTCGCACCCGTCGATGTTTCCTAGCCTCGATTGCGTTCCGGAGCCAGGGTGCCTCGCCGTCGCGGGATCGGTAAGATCGTTCCGATCCGGCCGACTGCCGCGAGCGTTTCAAGTCGTGTCCGCACGCCAAGGAGGAATCTTGCGACATTCCATCCTCGGCTTCCCACGTTTGACCATTGTGGCGCTACTCGTTGCCTTCGTCCTCGGGATGGGGGCGCCCGAACCGGCCCCCGCGGTTCCGAACTGTGACCAAGTCTCGACTTCATTTTGCCTGCCCTACTCTGGATGCCTTCGACTAATCCAATGGCAGGGAAGTTGCGAAAGCGGGAATCGGCAGTGGCGGTGCTACTGGTACGGCGGAGAAAACTGCGCGGCATACAACGGCGGTTGGAATAGTTGCTGCTGTACTGGGCAGCAATGTCATACGCCCGGCGGCTGCGATTGCCTGATTGCAGGAAGCCAGATTTCACTCGCGGATGGCGGGACAAATTCAGTGGGGGCGATCGAGCCCGGCGATCGTGTGCTGTCGTGGGATCCTGTGGGCGGGCGCATGGTCACTGGGACTGTCACCAAAGTGCACAAGCCCTACACGGCTGCTTACTACTTCGTACTGAATGGCCGATTGCGTGTCACGGAAGGCCATCCAGTGTACCGGTCCGGAGGGTGGGTAGAAGCTGGCGTGCTTGGGATAGGTGACATGCTACTGGACGGAAGCGGCAAGCACCTCGAGGTCGCTTCGGTCGAACGCATCGAGGAGACCGTACAGGTGTACAACTTTCAGGTCGACGTCGGTACATACGTCGCGGATGGTGTGGTCGTGCACAATAAAGAAGACTGTGAGGATTACACGCAGTATTTCCATCCATGTGAACTTTAGCGTTTAGCTGACCCCGCCACGCAAGACATTGGGAGGGCCCGAGCGCTTGGGTCACACGCCGGTGTGCCACCCGACAGTCGGGTCCTCTATCATTTCGTAGAGCAGCGAGGTTGGGCTGACCGCCAAGGCCCGAGCGGTTCAATGTCCCCGACTGCAGATCACCTTGACCGGAGTTGAGTGGGATTCGGAGCACTGAGGAGCGAATGTCAACGAATGCAGGGCATCAAACTTCCCAATAGAGGTTCGTCAGCGGGTACCCAGTATTTGCGTAAGCGCCAAGTGAACCGCATCTTCCCGTAGCCGCCTCCGCTGCGCGAGATTGCCCTCCATGAGAGGAGGGCACGATGCCCCGCACGACCGTGACCGCTCGCCGAACCGTACGCCCGAACGGACACGGCTCGGGTGGGCCCGGCTGGGTTAACGCAGCGCGACCGGTCTCCTTCTCGACGTCCGGCCGTTCGGCCGCGAGCGTCAGGTTCGCATCGGCCCAGACCCGACCGAGGAATTCGTCGTCCCGGAACATGGTCTTGGGACACAGGAACTTCGAACTGCGTTTTCGCCCCTCAGCCTTTCAAGCACACCCGACCCACCCCGTCTGCATCCTCCTCGTCGCCACGGAATCGGCTCGCCGATACCTCGCGGCGATGGCGCTCCCGCCTCTACTCTCCGCTGAAGGTCATCGCTGAGCAAGGCTCCGCCCTCGCCCCTTCCGGCCCCTTCTCAGATCTCTCCCCCCCGATCTGCATCTCCCAGTGTCCCTGTCCGTCTCTTTCACGGCGGACCCCGCGCCCCGAGTCCACGCCGATGGAGGCTCCATCCCAGCTCTCGCCTCGCACGCTCGCGCCCTCGGCGTCGCTCCAATCCGCGCTCCCCGTCTCCAATTCCCAGAGTTCCAGCTCCATCTCCCGCACCCGCACCCGCACCCGCGCGGGAGCAAGCGGCAATGGGCGCGTCTCCACTCCCACGTGACGGAGGATCTTCGTTACCACCTCAGGGTCGGTGAGAAAGGCCAGCACCTTTCGCTTCCCTCCGCACCTCACGCAGTCGGGGCTCTCCTCGGCTCTCGGCACCGCGCCCGCCGCCGCACTCGCCGCCGACTCCGCTCCGAGATCCGCGGGCGTGTCCCCCGCCGCCCACCGCTCCGCCGGCGCAGGAAGACTCGAGCGCCACTTCGACCGGCTGCTGAACACGCCGTGGTAGCGGGTCATGTTCAGGTAGGGCGCCGGCGCCAGCGCCGCCTGCCGCGATAACAACTCCGTCCCCTCCAGCTCGAGGTGCGTCACTCCCGCCGAGTTCGGCCACGGACGCGGGAGTTGGTAGACCACCCGGCCGTCCTCCGCCAGCGAGAACCGCTCCTGCGAGAACGGAGCGCGCAGGCCATAGCGGCAGAGTCGCTCCAGGCCCTCCCGGTCCGCCGCGTCCACACGCCTGCGCACCCGCTTCGTGATCCGCCGCGCGATCATCTCCGTCAGGGACGCCAGCTCCTCCGCGCTCGGCGGTGGAAGGGACACGAACTCCAGCTCCTCACGGCCAGGGGCCGGAACGAAGAGCCCGTCGGGGATCAGGCGGTGGAAGTGGGGATGGAGGTTCAGCGCACCGCCGAACCGCTGGAAGAACGTGACCGCGCCCGTCTCCCCCTCTGGAATGTCCAGACTCCGGCCCCGTCTTCGCTGCCAGGCGAACACCGGACGAAGAAACGCCGAGAGGAGCACAGGAAGTGTCCGAGTAGCTCGAGTTTGTAAAAAACGTGGCGGCGTACTTCGCGAAGGAACGGTCGCGAGGTTCCGCGTGATCGAGGAGCATCGGAAGCAGTACTCGATCGCGCTGTTGTGCGCCGCGCTCGACGTCTCCGGGACCGGGTTCTACGCCTATCGGGGTCGACCGATGAGCGAACGGGAGTTGGACAACCGCTTGCTCGTGGCTGAGATGCGCGCAGCGCAGAGCGCAAACCGGCAATCGTCCGGAAGTCCACGCATGACGAGAGAGTTGCGAAGTCGAGGGCGAACCTGCGGTCGGCATCGCGTGACACGCCCGATGCGTCACACCGGTTTCGCCGCACGACGGAAGAAGCGCTTCCGCAAGACGACCGACTCGAACCACTCGTTCCGCTGCGCGGACAATCTGGTGGCGCGAGAGTTCACCGTCGAGGCGCCCAACCGCGTCTGGGTCGGCGATGTCACCTACATCTGGACGAAGGAAGGCTGGCTCTACCTCGCGACCACGATCGATCTCTTCTCGCGAAAGGTCGTCGGTTGGGGCATGGGCGCGAAGAACGACACCGACCTGGCGCTGCGCGCTCTGAGGATGGCGATCGACACTCGGTGAGCGCCGCGCGGATTGATCTTCCACTCCGACCGTGGCAGCGTCTACGCGGGGACGGACTTCGCGGCGGAGTTGAGGGTGCACGGCATCGAACCGAGCATGAGCCGCAAAGGGGATTGCGGGGATAATGCCGTGGCCGATAGCTTCTTCTCGTCTCTGAAGACCGAGTGGCTGCGGGAAGAAGGGTACGAGACGATCTCGGAGGCCATGTCCGACGTCTTCAGCTACATCGAGATGTTCTACAATCCGCGACGGCTGCATTCGACCCTCGACTACAGGAGTCCGGTCACGTCCGAGTCCGAGCATCGTGACTAAACCGTGTGTCCATTATTTCGGGGTAAGCTCAGCCAGCCCATAATGGGGCGTTTGAATTCCCTATACACTTCCCTCTACACCCTAGGAAGCTATACGCCCTATGGACCCGCAAATCCAGGCGACAGCTCGGCGCCTGATCCCGCTCGTAAAGGACCTACAAGACCGCGCCTTGGCATTTGCGCAGGCGAACGCTAGCTATGTCGCGGATGCGGCCCCTGACTATCAGGAGAGCGCACACAACCTGCTCCACTACCTCGCCGTGCGCCAATCCGACGTGCGCGAGCTGCAGAACGACCTGGCTGCGCTGGGACTCAGCTCGCTGGGACGGCTGGAGGCCGTCACCTTGGTGACGCTCAACGCCGTGCTGGCGGCGCTGCACTGTATGGCCGATGTACCTGCACCCGAATCCGCACCCGAACCGCCGGTGGACTTTCAGACCGGGCCGGCGCTGCTGGCGCGCCACACCCGCCTCCTGCTGGGCGACACCGCCGGCAAACGCGCCGTGCGCATCATGGTTACCATGCCTTCCGAGGCGGCGGTGGACCCAGGGCTGATCCGCAGTTTGCTGGCTGCCGGCATGGACGCCATGCGCGTCAACTGCGCCCACGACGACGCCGCGGCCTGGTTGGCCATGATCGCCAACCTGCGCCGCGCCGAGCGTGAGCTGGGGCGGCCGTGCAAGGTCTACGCCGACCTGGGCGGCCCCAAGCTGCGCACGGGGGACATCGTTCCGGCTGGGCGCATCATCCGCTTCCGCCCCAAGCGCGACCTGCGCGGCCGCGTCATCGAGCCGGCGCGCATCGACCTGGTGGAGCAGGACAGCGACCACGAGATCAGCGGCGCGCTGCCTTTACCCAAGGCGCTGCTCGAACAGATTCAGCCGGAGGATGAGCTGTGGTTTGACGATACCCGCGGCCGCGACCGCAAGCTGGCGCTGCACGCTGACGGTCCCGGCGCCTGGTATGCCCTCTCGGAGTACACCTGTTTTATCGAATCCGACCTGCCCATGCGGCTGATGCGCAAGCGCCGCCAGGTGATGCGCGCCCGCGTCGGTGAGCTGGTCGAGGTCACGCTGCCCATCGCCCTGCGCGTGGGCGAGCAGTTGCTGGTCACGCGCGAGGATATCCTGGGCGCGCCGGCGCGGCTCGACGAGACCGGCCGCGTCATCACGCCGGCGAGCATCCCCTGCACCCTGCCGGCGGTCTTTGAGTCGGCGCTGCCGGGTGAGCGTATCTGGTTTGATGACGGCAAGATCGGCGGCATGATCGCCGACAACGACGGCATCCGGTTGCTGGTCACCATTACCCAGGCCCCACCCGCCGGCGCCCGCCTGCGCTCCGGCAAGGGCATCAACCTGCCCGACACCCAGCTCGAGGTTCCGGCGCTCACCGCCAAAGACCTGCGCGACCTAGAGGTGCTGGCCGCGCATGTCGATATCTTTGGCCTCTCCTTTGTGCGCTCGCCGGGCGACGTCGAGCAGCTCGAAGACGAGCTCACGCGCCTGAACGCGCAGAACGTCGGCATCGTCATGAAGATCGAAAACCGCCAAGCCTTTGAGAGCCTGCCCGGCATCCTGCTCGCCAGCCTCAAGAGCCCGCCCGTCGGCGTGATGGTGGCGCGCGGCGACCTGGCCGTGGAGGTCGGCTTTGAACGCCTGGCCGAAGTCCAAGAGGAAATCCTTTGGCTGTGTGAGGCCGCGCACGTGCCCGTGATCTGGGCCACGCAGGTGCTGGAGAGCCTGGCCAAGAGCGGCCAGCCCTCGCGCGCCGAGGTCTCCGACGCCGCAATGTCCGGCCGCGCCGAGTGTGTCATGCTCAACAAGGGCCCCTACATCGGCGAAGCCGTGCAGTTCCTCAACGGCGTACTCGAGCGCATGGACGCCCACCAGTCCAAAAAGCGCACCATGCTGCGCAGGCTGGCCATTTCCCAGTCCGTAGGCAGCGGCCCGCCCTAGGACAACACCCCGACCGCCCCCACCCACGATATCCACGGTACGTAGTGCATCGGGCCACCGGGGCCGAACGCCAGATTGGTCCAGTAGTAGAGGAGTAAAAACGCCGTCCAGACGACGCTGAAAACGAGTGAGTAGGGGCATAGGAACTTCGAACTGCGTTTTCGCCCCTCAGCCTTTCAAGCATCCCCGA
>CAZVYN010000084.1:0-16880 GCA_964631125.1 uncultured bacterium
GCGTCGGGGGGGTGTGGTCACAACGGCGGGGGAGCTCGAGCGCGGGGCTCGGGAGGATTGGCGGAGAGCGGCCTCGGGGTCACCTCCAGCAGCTCATCCTCGCGGATCCACTCGATGCACTGTTCGAGCGACATCAGGCGTGGCGGCGTCAGCTTCCCGGTGTCACCCGCACTGGCGGCGCTCATGTTCGGCAGCTGCTTTACTTTCGTGATGGTCAGGTCGAGGTCAGGTCGAGGTCAGGTCGAGCGTGTCGCTGCGCCGTCCGTTCCCGCCACCCATTGCTTGTAGCCTGTGGGCTACACGTTTCGAAACGAGTTGGCGCGACTGCCCGGACACTCGGGGGACAAACAGATCCGCGCCTGCATCCGCGCCCTGTGCGAACATCGTCCGGCTATGAGACGACCGGCTGACATCCGCCCGCCGAGGCTCCGAAGCATCTGGAGGAAGCTGAGCATCGCTCTCTCGCTGCCCTGCCTTCTCACCGGCCCGTCGCCTCTCCGCGCGGCGAGCACGGTCCTCCGACCGTTGGCGCGCGAGTGGGGTTTCCCAGGCACCAAAGCCGACAGCGTCGCGGCTCGCATCCATCTCCGACGTGTCGAGAATCGCGTCGAGAATCGCGTCGAGAATCGTAAGGACACCGATCGACTTCGGGGATGGCTCCGCCGCGAGGACGGTCGCGTGTCGCTGCGTGAGTCGGCGGGTTGGTCCCGAGGCGACATCGCGTGGGCTTCGATGTCGATTCGGAGTGGAGACCGGCGTTGGTGGGGAGCGATGGCTGGCGCGATGGCGTTCGCGGGTTGGTTTTACCTGGAGAAAGAGCCGATCCGTCGACGGGCGGGTGGTGGTGGAGTGAGAGAGGCGGGTTGTTCGCGTTCCCTGTAGCCTGTGGGCTACACGTTTCGAAACGTTTTGGCCTGAGCACCCGGCCCACATCGCGTTGTGACGACGGCTCGGTAGCTGCGCTTCGCGTGCCACGGTCGTCGAGATGGGTGAACCGTCGGATCGTGGGCGCCGTGCCGGGAGGGGTGTGGTTATAACGGCGGGGAGACTCGAGCGCGGGGCTCGGGAGGGTTAGCGGAGAGCGGCGACCGGGTCGCCGCTCTTCATGACTTCTTCGGGCCCCGCACCGGGAGCTTTCGGATCCGCAGCGACTTGGGGGTCACCTCTAGCAGCTCGTCCTCGCGGATCCACTCGATGCACTGTTCTAGGGACATCAGGCGTGGGGGCGTCAGCTTGACCGTGTCATCCGCGCTGGCGGCGCGCATGTTCGTCAGCTTCTTCTCTTTCGTGATGTTCACATCGAGATCGTTGTCTCGGTTGTGCTCGCCGACGACCTGGCCGAAGTAAACGGGATCTGCGGGGGAGACGAACATGACGCCGCGGGGCTCGAGGTGCTCGATGGCGTAGCCGGTGGTGCGGCCGGCGCGGTCGGCGACCAAGGCGCCGTTCTGGCGATGCTCGATCTCTCCCTGCCAGGTGTCCCAGCCGTCGAAGAGGTGGTTCAAGAGGCCGGTGCCGCGCGTGTCGGTGAGGAATTCCGAGCGATAGCCGATCAGGCCGCGCGCGGGGATGCGGTACTCGAGGCGCACGCGGCCGCTGCCGTGGTTGACCATGTTGGTCATGAGCGCCTTGCGCGGGCCCAGTTTCTGGGTGACGGCGCCGATGAACTCCTCGGGGATGTCGATGACGAGCGCTTCCATCGGCTCGAGCGTCACGCCGTCTTCCACCTTGGTGATGATCTGGGGCTTGCCGACCTCGAGCTCGAAGTTCTCGCGGCGCATCATCTCGATGAGGATCGCGAGCTGGAGCTCGCCGCGTCCCGAAACGCGGAACGTGTCGGGCGACTCGGTCTCTTCCACGCGGATGCCGACGTTGATCCGACGCTCCTTCCAGAGCCGCTCGCGGAGCTGCGTCGAGGTGACGTACTTCCCTTCGCGTCCGGAGAACGGCGAGGTGCTCGAATAGAACAGCATCGAGACGGTCGGCTCGTCGATGCGGATCAGCTCCATCGGATCGGGCGCGTCGATGTCGGTCACGGTCTCGCCGATTTCGACGGCGTCGATGCCGGCCAGCGCGACGATGTCGCCTGCGGAGGCCTCTTCGATCTCGATCCGCTTCAGTCCGTCGTAGCCGTAGAGCATGGTGATCTTGGCCGTCCCGACCGTGCCGTCGCGATGTGCGATGGCGACTCGATCTCCCTTGCGCATCAGGCCGTTGTAGACGCGGCCGACGATGAGCCGCCCGACGTAGTCGTCCCAGTCGAGCATGACGGCGCGGAACTGCAGCTTCTTCTCGGGATCGAACTGCGGCGGCGGGACCGTCTTCACGATCGTCTCGAAGAGCGGCTCCAACGTCTCACCCGGCTCCGCCAGATTCAGCGTGGCGGTGCCGGCGCGCGCGTTCGTGTACAACACCGGGAAGTCCAACTGCTCTATCGCCGCATCGAGATCGATGAAGAGATCGTGAATCATATTGAGGACGTCTTCGGGCCGCGCGTCGCCTCGGTCGATCTTGTTGATCGCGACGATGGGCGTCAGTCCCGCCTCCAACGCCTTCTTCAGGACGAAGCGCGTCTGCGGCAGCGGGCCCTCGGCCGCGTCCACGAGCAGGAGAACGCCGTCGACCAACGTGAGCGTGCGCTCCACCTCGGAGCCGAAGTCAGCGTGCCCGGGCGTATCGACGACGTTGATCCGCGTGCCGTGGTAGGTCAGCGCGGTGTTCTTCGCCATGATCGTGATGCCGCGCTCACGCTCCAGGTCGATCGAGTCCATCATCCGGTCCCGCGTGGCCTCGTTGGAGCGGAAGAGACCCGACTGCCGGAGCATCGCGTCGACCAGGGTGGTCTTGCCGTGGTCGACGTGCGCGATGATCGCGAGATTGCGGATACCTGAACGTTGTTCCATCTCGAACTCCCGAAGAAGGGCCTGACTGAGCTCTGACGCGGAGGCCCCGAAATCGGGCACGAACAGCCTGCGATAGTAGAGATCGAGGCCGGGATCGGCCAGCGATGGATTTACCTGCTCTCTGAGACCGTCAGGTACGATGCCGCGCATGAAATCCCCCTATTCCGACGATCCGCGCCTCGCCTCGGCGCGCACGCTCCCGTCCGAGTGGTACCTGGACCCCGCGCGCCTGCGCCTGGAGCGAGAGCGCGTCTTCGGTCGCACCTGGCAAGTGGTGGGTCACACGGAAGATGTGCGCGAACCGGGCGATCATTTCACCTGCGAGATCGCGGGGGAGCAGGTCATCGTGGTGCGCGATCTGGACGGCGTCTTGCGCGCCCTCTCGAACGTTTGCCGACACCGCGCGGGGCCGGTGGCGTGCGGCGCCGGTCGAAGGCGCTCGTTCCAATGCGCGTACCACGGATGGACGTACGGCCTCGACGGTCGCCTCCTCACCTCGCCGGAGTTCGACGGAGTGCAGGACTTCGATCGCTCACAGGTCGTCTTGCCGCAGTTCCGCGTCGACACCTGGGGACCGCTCGTCTTCGTCAACGTCGGTTCCGACGCCGGTGCGGACGCCGGTGCGGACGCCGGTGCGGACGCCGCCCCCGATCTCGCCGCGACACTCGGCTCGATCCCGGAAGAGACCCGTCCTCTCCGATTCGAGGAGATGCGCTTCTGGAAGCGGATCGACTACGAACTCGACTGCAACTGGAAGGTCTACGTCGACAATTACCTGGAGGGGTACCACATCCCGATCGTGCATCCGGGACTGTTCAAAGAGTTGGACTACAGCGCCTATCGCGTTCTCACCTCGCGCTTTCACTCGCGGCAGGACGCACCGGTGCGCAAGACGGGCGACTCGCTCTATCGACGGAATCTCGCGGAGGGCGAGGCGCCGCAGGCGCTCTACTTCTGGCTCTTCCCGAATCTGATGCTCAACTGTTATCCCGACAACGTGCAGATCAACGTGATCTTGCCGCTCGGCCCCGAACGCACGCGGACGGTCTTCGAGTGGTACGTGCTCGATCCCGAGCGCGCCGAACGCGACGCCAACTTCGCCGCGACGTTCGCCTTCAGCGATTCGGTCCAACAAGAGGACGTCGACATCTGTGAAGCGGTGCAACGCGGATTGCGCTCGCGCACCTACGACACCGGCCGCTACTCCGTGAAACGCGAGAACGGCGTGCACCACTTTCATATGTTGCTCGGCGAGTCCCTCGGTCAGTCCACAGTCGAGCCTCCGGGAGCCCCACGATGACCCTCGAAACCCCGCGCCTCCTCCTGCGCCCTCCCACTCTCGATGACGCCCCGCACGTCGCCCTCCTCGCCGGCGCCAAGGACGTCGCCGCCACGACCCTGCTTATTCCGCATCCTTATCCTCCGGAAGCCGCCGTCGAGTGGCTGACCCGAGTCGAGCGACAGCTAGCCGCGGGCGAAGGGCATGTCTTCTGTATCACGCCGCGCGACGAAGCAAACTTCGTGGGGATGATCGGCCTGCACGTCCAGCCGCAGCACGCCGCCGCCGAGATGGGCTACTGGCTCGCGTCTCCGTACTGGAATCGCGGCTACGTCACCGAAAGCGCCCGCACGGTGCTGCAGTACGCTTTCGGCCCGCTCGGACTGCGGCGCGTCTACGCTCACCACTTCCACACCAATCCCGCGTCAGGCCGCGTCCTGCAGAAGATCGGCATGCTCTACGAGGGATGCCTACGGGCGCACGTCCTGAAGTGGGGAGAGCCGATGGATCTCCACTCCTACGGGATCCTCGCTGGCGATCCGAGACCTTCGAGTTCCTGACGCGAACCCGGGCAGGCGAGCGGTGGGGCGGACCCCCTGGGGGGCTCGCCTGCGGCATCGCGCGGCGGGAGCGCGGCGGGAGCGCGGAGGCGGAAGGCGCGGATGCGGCGCTCGGGGGGGTTGGAGGTGAAGGGGTGCGTTGGGGGCGACGGGTAGGTCGGCTGCGAGTCCTCGCGCACGACGTGCGGGGCGCGCTCGCCGCACACCTCGGGACGAAGGGGAGCCGCGAAGAGCCTCTCGTGGCGCCGGCCCGGCCCGGTCCGGCCCGGTGCCCCGCCGAGTCTTCGAAGGCGTGCCGGAGGGGATCCGCACCGGCGAGTTCCGCAGTGCGCCGTCGCGGCGCGCGAGGACTGCCCGAGCCGGAGCGGATCCCCTCCGGCACGCCCCGCGCACCCGCGCACCCGCGCACGCGCACGTGCACGCGCAGTCAGCCCGCTACAAGCTCTTCGCCGGCGCCGCCGAGTACCGCTGAAAGTAGCGCTCTTGAATGCGCAGGAAGATCTCGGTTCCGATCGGCAGACACGCTTCGTCGAAATCGAAGCGCGGGCTGTGGTGCTGTCCGTCGAGGCCGCGCGCCGAATTGTTCGAGCCCAAGAAGAGAAAGCAGCCGGGCACGGCCTCGAGGAAGTACGACATGTCCTCGGCGCCCATCGACATGGCGCCGCGCAGGACGTTCTCCTTCCCGACGACTTCGGCCACCACGTCGGCGACGAACTCCGACATCCCGGGGTCGTTCACGGTGACGGGGTAGACCTCGTTGAAGACGAACTTGCACTTCGCGCCGAACGCTTCCGCCGTGCGGGAGACGACCACTTCGAGCCGTTCGATCAACGCGGCGCGCACTTCCGGATCGAAGGTGCGCATCGTGCCGGTCAAGAAGGCGCGCTCGGCGATGATGTTGAAGTTGCTCCCCGCGCGGAACGTGCCGACGGTGATGACCGCGGTCTTGAACGGATCGACGTTGCGCGAGACCAGCGTCTGCATCGCGGTCACGATGTGACTCGCGACCACGACGGCGTCGATCGTCTTGTCGGGATGCGCGCCGTGGCCGCCCTTCCCTTCCACGATCAATTCGAACTCATCCGCCGCGGCCATGGCGGGCCCGGCCTGCACGCCGACCTTGCCGACCGGAAAGATGTTCCAGAGATGCAGTCCGAAGGCCGCTTCGATCTTCGGATTCTCCAGCACGCCTTCTTGGATCATCGGCAGCGCGCCGCCCGGACCCTCTTCGGCCGGTTGGAACGCGAAGGTGACGTCGCCTCCCAGTGTCGCGCGCCGCTGCTGCGTGAGTTCCGCCGTGTGCAGCAGGATGGAGGTGTGCCCATCGTGTCCGCAGGCGTGCATCACGCCGGTGTTCTGCGACGCGTAGTCGGTCGTGTTCTCTTCCTGCAGCGGCAGCCCGTCCATGTCGGCCCGCAAGAGGATCGCGCGGCCGCTCGGCTTCTCGGCGCGCACGAGGGCGGCGACCCCGGTTGTGGCCAAGGGAAACCGGAACTCGATGCCGGCGCGACGGAGGAAGTCTTGGACCACGCCTGAGGTGCGGGTCTCGCGCAGGCCGAGCTCGGGGTGACAGTGGAGGTCGCGGCGGACGGCGACCATTGAGTCGATGCGGGCGCGGACTTCGGGGCGGATGGTGGGGGGGAGAGTGGGAGGTGGAGTGGAAGTAGGGGTCGTGGCGTCAGTGGGCGGAGTCATGGGTGGGTCCTCGAGAACTCCAGTGTGGGTTGAAGACGAATGCGGAGTGCGGAATACGGAATGCGGAGTGCCGTCGGCTGGGCCGACGTCACGATTCTAATTCCTTTATCGATCTCCGGCCGGCGATGCCGGCCGAAATCTCATGCCAATACTTGATCTCCCGTTCGCCTAGACGCCAACAGAGGAAGATGAGTCGGCCGTCCTTGAGGCCGTAGAAGTCGACCAGGCCGGTCTCGAGATCCTTGAGGAGGCAGCCGTGGCGATTGAACTCGTCGAGTCGGTCGCTGAATTCCTGCCCCACCTCTTCGACCTGGGCGCGCTTCGAGACCAGGTCGCTCTGCTCGGGCGAGCCGGCCTGCTCCGCGCCCAGCATCTGCAAGACCGCGATCGCGTCTTGCGTGCGGACGATCTCGGCCGAGAGCGCGCGGAAACGCCGCACCGACTCGGCGACGGTGGGCACCAGGCGATTCGCTTCCTCGAGCGTGAAGACCTTGACCGACATGGAAGCCTTCCGGCGGGGACTACGTCCTCTCATTCGTCTCTTTCTCGATTCTTTCTCGATCGATCGTGGACGGGAGGCCGACACTGGCCGCGCAGAGTAGAGGCTCTAAGGGGTGCTCGGAAACGCCTTCTTCCCAACCAACCGCTGGATTCTCTGCACGCCCGGTCCGCTCTGATGGAGCCGCCCTCCCAGACCCTCCGCGCCCGCGACCGCCTCGAAGTCGATCACGGGGCGATCGTCGGTGCAGATCTGCGCATCGAGCAGATGCGGCAAGATGTCTTCCCGCCCGCCGACGTAGACGTCGTAGATGGTCGCCGGATCGGGCAAGAAGTAGCGCGTCAGCTCCTGTCGGAGGAGCGGCTGCGCGTAGGCGGCTTCGACGTCTCCCTTCGAGAAAGACAACGGCTCGTTCGATCCGATCAGGAACGTCGTGTTGTAGACCCCGTGCTTCCGCACGGCGAAGACCGCGACGTACGGGAACTCCTCCATGAACGTGCGCGCCACCGTGCGATCGGTGCCGGTGAGGAAGCCGCAACCCACGCTCATCATCCCACCGAGCGCCAGGCGCGAGCGGCAGAGGGCGAAGTACTCACGACTGTAGAGCGCACAGGTGCCTGTGATGGCGGAGATGAAGGCGTCGGTCACGATGATGTCGAACCTCTCGTCCGTCGTGGCCAGCCACGCGCGCGCGTCGTCCGCGATCAACTGGATCTTCGGGTTCCCGAGGACGTGGTAGTTCCAGTCGTCGAAGAACTTCAGCGCGCTGAGCACCTCGGGCGAGATCTCCACGCTCACCACTCGCTCGGTCCGCTCATCGAGCGCGGCGGCGCCCGTGGTGACTCCCGAAGCGACCCCGGAGACGTAGACTTTCTTCGGACTCGGATGGAGCGCCGTCGGGAGGAGCGCCAGCGTGGCGTAGTACTGCTGATGAAAGTATTTCCGGTCGACGATGCTCGAGCCGAGCAGGTTGATGTGGAGATCGATGCTCTCGGGCAGTCCGTTCTTGTCGATCGCCTCCGTGACCGCGACGCTCGCGACACGCCCCTCTTCGTGGAACAGGATGGAGCGATTCCCTTCCTTCATGACATGCGTGTAGGCGAGGAACGGTTGCGGCTGTACGAAAATGAGAACAGAAGCGATCACCGCCATCCCGATCCCGCTCGCCATGACAAGTGCGCGGCGGCGATCGACCGTCTCCGCCTGACGGAAGAACGCCAGTCCGAGCGCGGCATTGAGGAGAGCGGTGAGAACGATCCCGCGCTGAAGGCCCACTGTCGGCAGAAGCACGAATCCGGCCACGAGTGAGCCGAGGATCGCCCCGACCGTGTTGACCGCATAGAACCGTCCGACCCGCTCGCCGAGGTCTTCCAGCCGGGTTGTGGCCACCTTCAACGTGAGCGGAAAGGTGAGGCCGAGCAGAAAACACGGGACCAAGAGCGCGATTGCCGCCGGCAGTAGTTTTCCGAGGACGGCAGCCACCACGGTGGCGTTGCCGAATCTCTCGGAGAGTGTCTTCCCCAGCGTCGGCAGGTGTGCCGCCTGCGAGTAGACGAGCAAGACCGCCGCGGTCGACGCCCACTGGATCCATCCCAACCAGAGCAGCGGTCGCCGCGTCCGATCGGCGATCCAGCCAGCGACCAGCGCCCCGAGGAAGAGACCGAGCAGCACCACGACGAGGATGGTCGTGAAGACGTAGATGCTCGTCCCGATCGAGAAGTTCAGCGCGCGAGTCCAGAACACTTGATACGCAATCGAAACGAAGCCCGAGACTGCGAACGACAAGAGCAAGAGGCGCAGCAACGAGCGATCGATCGGGCGAGCGGAGTCGGACGAGCCAGCGACGGGCGACGCGCCAGCAACATCACGGGCGTCCGCGCTGTCGGCGCGCGCGTTCGCGAGACCCTGCTTTCGCGCCAAGAGCGCCACGACCGTCGCGCCCAGCGCCGCCAAGAGATTCCCCGCCACGGCGAGGTGCATCGAGAAGGCGACGCCGTGCTCCAAGATGCCGAAGTAGCCCACGTACGCCGCGCCGAGGATCCCGCCGAAGATATTCACGCCGTAGAGCAGGCCCAGCCCGCGGCCGAAGCGATCGATCCGCCGGATGAAGAAGCGCACTACGAACGGCAACGTCGCGCCCATCAGCGTCGTCGGCACGAGCAGGATGGCGGCGGAGGCGAGGACGCGACTGCCGGTCACCATCCCCGGCACGTTCGAGAAGAGCGAATGCAGGCCCAGATAGATCGCGCCGGAAGTCGAGAGCAGCCAGGGCGTGGCCAGTCCGATCAGCCCGATCCCGAGTTCGGCCGCGGCGTAGAGCAGCAGCGGGTTCCGACTGCGGTCGGCGATCCGGCCGCCCAGCAGGCCGCCGAGCCCGAGACCTCCCATGAAGATCGCCAGCACCGTGCTCACCGCGAGGGCCGATCCGCCCAGCACGAACGTGAGTTGCCGTGTCCAGAGGACCTCGTAGGCGAGCCCGCTGGCGCCGGAGAGACAGAAGATCAAGACGAGAGGAACGGCGGCCCACGTCGGCATACGCGCTACATCGACTCGACTCATCGTCCTCCCGGTCGCATCTGCGGCGCTCGACGAGCTCGAGGCGCTCGGCCTGATTTTGCGGCCGCATTTCATGCTCGCGACCGCGCGGGATTGTCCTAGACTCGGGCTCCACGGACAAGCGACACCCTCTCCCGCACCCCGGAGCATCCTGCATGTCGAAGAAGCCTCGCCCGCCGCGCGTCTATCCGCCTCTTCCCAAGGAGTTCCTGGATCGCGTCGATCTCGCCTGGGATGCCCTCGAGGACGGCGACGTCGAAGCGGCCGGCCTCGAAGCCGAAGAGATGATGGAAGAGACCGACCAGCACCCCGAGGTCCGCTTCCTCCTTGGCGCAGCGCTCTTGGAAACCGGCATCCACGGTGAGGCGCTCGAGCACCTGCGCGCCTGCGACGGGATGGTCGAGGATCCGATCGTCCACCAGTTCTATCTCGCCTCGGCGCTGTTCGAGAATCTCGAGATCGATCCCGCGATGGAGCTGTTCCGCAAGGTGATGACCGACGAAGAGGAGGCCGCGCCGCCCCACTACGGCCTGGCGCAATGCCTCGAGTTCCTCGGCAAGTGGAACGAGGCCGAGCGCGAATACGAAGAGGCGAACCGCCTCGAGCCCGAGAACTTCCCGCTCCCCGTGCGGATGACCCGCGACGCCTTCGAAGCGGTGGTCGAAGAGGCGGCGGCGAATCTACCCGAGGAGCTGCGCTCCCATCTCACCGACGAAGTCTCCGTCGTCGTCGAATCGATGCCGACGCCCGAGACGCTCGCCGCCGAAACCGAAGACGAAGAGAACGTCACCCCCGGCGTCCTCGGTCTCTTCGTCGGCCAGAGCCTCGAAGAGCGCTCCATCTCCGACCCTCTCGGCTTCCCTCCCACCATCTTCATCTTCCAGCGCAATCTCGAGCGCTTCTGCCAGACGCAGGAAGAGTTGGTCCACGAGATCCAGCTCACGCTGCACCACGAGCTCGGGCACTACTTGGGACTGGAAGAAGAAGAGCTGGAAGAGCGCGGGTTGGAGTAGCCGAGCTCGCAGCCCCGGATGTCGGCCCGACATCGGCCATGTCTTGCCGGATCGGCCGAACAATTCCGTGTGCGCTTCCTCCCTCCCGCCGTGTTGTCCCCTGTGATAGATGGGCGACAACCCGGGTCCCGTCGGTCCGGACGAAGGGAGCACTCACAGTGATAACAAGACTCCTCCGGGGACGGCTGGTTCTTCTGGGCGTACTTGCACTCGCACTCGCACTCGCACTCGTTCTGGCGCATGGCCCTGCCCGCGCCCAGAGCACAGCCTTCAGCTACCAGGGATCGCTGGAAGTTGCCGGCGCCCCCGCCAGCGGGCTGCACGACCTGCGCTTCCGCCTGTTCGACACCCCCTCGGGTGGAGCGCAGATCGGCTCGACGCTTTGCGTCGACAACGTGAGCGTCGTCGAAGGTGTCTTCACCACGCTGCTCGATTTCGGCCAGCAATACGCCACGACGGCGGAGCGTCACCTGGAGATCGAGGTCCGGAGCGACACCGGACTCGGGTGCGCCAACGCGACGGGATTTACGGTGCTGGCTCCGCGCCAGCCGCTCACACCCACGCCGATGGCGAGCCACGCCAACTCCGCCTTCGCACTCGATGCGGCGGATGGGTCACCCGCGAGCGCAGTGTTCGTAGACGCGATCGGCAACGTCGGCATCGGCACGACGGCGCCCCTCTTCAAGTTGGACGTCCGCGGAGGCCCCATCTTGGTCGAGAACCTGGGCGATCAGGCCGACCTCCTCTGGCTGGCGAGTGAGCGCTCCTGGGTGTTCCGGCAGGAAGGGACCGGCGCCGCAACGGCGCTCAAGCTCCAGAACATCGGCGGTGGCGGGAACAAGAACTTCGTCGTCCAGACCGACGGTTTGATGGGAGTCGGCACGACGACGCCCGCCGCAAAGCTCGACGTGCGCGGCGACGTGAAGCTCGGGAGCGTCGGCCAGTTTTTCGCGCCGGGCGGGGCCGAGAACTTGCGCCTGGTTCGCGGCACCGTAAGTAGCAGCGGATCGATCATCGCCGGCGTCGGCTTCACGGCTCAACGCGTGCTTCCCGGCTGGTACACCATGAACTACTCGTCGGCATTTTCCGGCGTCCCGAGCGTGACGGCGACGGCGCGATCCGGGGCCGGCTCGATCCCCTATTTCACCAACACCCACCTTGTCAGCGCGACTACCTTCGTCGTCCATGTAAGGACTGCAGCAGGCGCGGGCGTCGACTCCGACTTCGACTTCTGTGTCATGGGGCCGCGGTAGGAAGGGCTCTCGTCCGACGAACCGCACTCCGCTCAACGACAGTCGATCTCCACACGGCGATAAGTCGGCGCTCGGGGCGTGTTGTCTGGCGGGGAATGAGTGCGTGATCACGACGGCGTTGAACTGCGGCGTGCGTGGGGGTGCGTTCGAGGGGGACGGGACGTCATGTGACGGGTCGCCTTGCGGCGTGGGGACTCCGGCGGAAGAGCGGAGCTGGGGGGAGATCAAGGCTCGCTATCGGTAGCCGGGCGCGAGCGCGACCTCCGGCAACCGACGGACGGCGGCGGAGAGGTCGTCTCCACGACTCTCACGGAATCTCGCCGTGCCAACTGGGCGCGGCGGGGAGTACACTTTCCTGGCCGATTCTGTGATCTCTTCCGGGGCACAGTCCCTCGGCCCAAACAGGCGTGTTTAGACCGCGAGGATGCCGCAAGCAGGGGGGTCTCATGCAGGTCGTCCCGAGGATCGCCCCCCCCCCCAATGGAAGTTCGCTGCGACTAGGAGATTCGCTCGGCGCTTCGTGAAGTTCGGATGGGCTGGCGTCGGAGCGGCGTTCGCCTTCGCTTTAACCGCACGATCGGCATCGGCCGGACCTCATGAGGGCGGTGTGCTGCTTCTCCACGCCAATCTCAACCTGACGTACACCGTTACTGAGAGCGACTGGTGCGGCCTCGCTGGACTCACCGATTGCGAGTCCGTGAACACCTCCGTGCCACCCGATCGTACCGACCTCACGGTTTTCTTCGCGCTCGCCGCGTTCCCCGAGTCCGCCAGCCCCGCGCTCAAGGGAGTTACATTCGGCCTAACCTACGACCCTGAAAAGATCTACATCATCAGTTCGGGATCTTGCGCCGACTTCGAGTTAGCCGAGCCGGGCTGGCCGGCCCCAGATTCCGGGGTCGCTCTCACCTGGAACACGGCGCTTCAGGCGACGCTGGCCGAGCTGTACTGGTTCGCCGGATACGCCGATCCGGAAACAGACCCTGCCGAACTCTCGCTCGTGGCGCACCCAACTCAGGGGGCCGCATTCGCGGACGACTCCGTACCCTCCATCCTCGACGACGTAGCCGATTTCGGAGTCCTGGGTTTCGGATCTTCCGGATCGTCGAGCTGTCCCGCATCAGGTGAATCGGGCGGCACGGGCTCTCCCGACGGTGCGGGAGACGAGGGCGGGAGTGAAGAGCAGGATGGCGCCGACGGCGATTCCGAGGATGGCTCAAGCGAAACAAGTCCTATCGACTCCTATGCGAACTTGACTGACTACGCGCCCGAAATCGAAGTCCAATTAGCTCCAGACGCTCTGAACACTCCTCTGCTTTCGTCCGCGGAACTGCCAATCGCTGAGGCAACGTTTCTGGTCAGCGACGTCCGAACCCCTTTCGCGCAGTTGGGCGCCTTGTCGGTCCGACGGGCGATACCGACCGCGGTCCCCGGTGACACTCTTGCGCAGGACTTCGCAGGGCGCCTGGTACGGATCACCGACCTAAGTCCATTCTACTTCCTCCGATTCGGGTCCGTAGAGGCCGCCATCGCTGCTCAGCCATTTGTCGTTGATGTGCCGTACGTACAGACCGCGTCAGTGGTCGAGCTGCTTCATATCGCCACACCGCTTACCGACGACCCCAAGCTGTACAACCATCCGGGGTTTCCCTATGACCCTCAGTGGCACATCGAAAACCTGGGAGAACGAAGCGCATCGACTGCAGACGCTGACCTGAGGCCCGAAACCACATACTTTGGTCCCGGTTGGCCGTGCGACGCGGTGGAATGCCCAGACAAAGTAACGATCGGGATGGTTGACACCGGACTCCCTGACGCCCACGAGGACCTGGACATAATCCCGCTCTCCGCCGCGGATCGTGCTGGGATGCACAACAATCCAAACGACCCCGACTACTGCGGCACGCATGCCACCAAGATGTCCGGCATCGCGGGAGCAATCACCAACAACGCAAAGGGAATAGCAGGCGTCTGCTCGAGTTGCCGAATTCTCGACATCGAGAGTTGTTTCTCGTCCGCAGATTGCGCCGCCAATGCTTGCTCCACGATTGGTTCGTGGCAATCGCGTGTACCCTATGCCGTCAGTCACTTCCCCGAGCTCCGTGTTCTTCTGATCAGCGGAGCGAGTTCCGAGGAACAAGAGCCCGGCTACTCCTCGCCGGCAAAGGTTCTTACTCTCTGGAATGCTTTCGTCATGGGCATCCTGTCTGTCGCTCCGCTCCGCGACACAATGTTCAACAACCCAGCCGAAGTAGAACCGGCCAATATTCCTTTCCTCATTGGAGTCGGAGGGTCAACGCAGGAGGACCTCTTCTGGAATGAACCGTCTACTTGCAATTCCGATCCGACTCTTCCCCTCAACACAGGCACGCCTGTCGGTCCCAACGCGCCCGATATCACCGCCCCGGCGTGCGGACCAGTGGTTACAACCGGCCCGGATTCCCTCACAGACTACTCCTACACGGGCATGTTCAATTCTGGCGCAGCCGCCGCAGTCGCCGGCGCCGCTGGACACCTATTCAGCGCCGATATCAATTATAGCAATTTCGGCCTTGGCGCGGACGACGCCATGGGCATTCTGTTCAATGCCACTCGGCAGTACGCGGACGATCCGACCGAAGGCAATGATTGCGGCCATTGCCCGAAGGAGTACTACGGTCGCGGCATTCTCGACATGGGAATCATGATGAGCATCTACTACGAGATGTTCACGGGCAGCTTTCTGGTGTACACCGTCCGGCCAGATGATGCCGGGGTCGATTGGGCGCCGCTCTACACCTTCGAATCGAACAATTTTAGGCGCACTTGGCGACTTTGGCGAATGCGGAAGACAATCTCGCTGCCGCGCACGAATTCAGTTTGGCCCAACGTTCCAGAGTTCGTTGGTTGGGTCAACCACACACAAACCTGGTGGGGAGAGGAGACAACCGCCCCACTGATCTACGGACAGATTCAGTCCGGGACCAGCGATGAGGCCATGACAGCAAACGCGGATGTGGTCGCCATTGCGACGAACGGCCCGACTTCGGCCAACATGTCGGTCATAAATGCGCAGACCGGTCAGGCGACGTTGACAGCCTACACTCTCGAGCAAGTGACGGAGGTCAGCCATCAACACATTTCCTGGGTCGTTGCGCCTGAAGACCTCCAGGTCGCATACACGACTATCACCAGGATGCACCCAGCTTCCGCAGAACTCGGGAGCTCGGAGTCGGGCAGACCGATCCCGAGCATTATCACGCTCGGCACGCCAACGTCGATGTCTCCTCGCTTCCGAATCAGCGGATTGGACAACTCGGAGCACGAGCTCCAAGTCCACGACGTGTCTGGACGTCTCGTTTGGTCCACAACCGTTTCGGGAGGAGGCCGAGGCCGCGCAGAGATTCTCTGGGATTGGACGGCGAGTTCGGGGGTTCGACCCGCTAGCGGTCAGTACTTCGTCACAGTCTCAGGTAGAGACGCGAAATTCAGTTCTCGATTCACCCTCCTCCGCTGAAGGTCACCATGAACCGACATTCGCTTTGGTCATATCTCACCGTCGGGCTCCCTGTCGTTCTGTTCGCGGCGGCTACTACGGCAAGGGCGGCATCGATCCGCGTGCCGGACGACGCCCCGACCATCCAAGCCGCGATCGATCTCGCGAGCGACGGCGACATCGTCGAGATCGCGCCCGGGACCTACACCGGCGATGGGAATCGCGACATTTCGTTCCATGGCAAGTCGCTCCGGGTGCAGCCCGCCGGCGCTCCTCATTCGGTCCTATTGCAGGTCAATGCGACGGATCTCGACCTTCACCGCGGGTTCGTCTTCGACCAGGGAGAGCCGCCCACCGCGACTCTCTATGGCCTGCGAATCGAACTCGGCGGCCACGTCCAGGGTGGCGCGATCTTGATCGCGGGCACGGCGAGTCCGACGATCGAGAGCTGTCAGTTCGACGATAACTTTGCTTTCGAGCCCTGGGATGGCCCTCCCCTGGACACCCAAGTCGGAGGGGGGGCCTTGTGCATCCGGGATGCCGCAGCGCCCGTGATTCGAGATTGCGTGATCAATCGCAGCGCAACCGATTTCTTCGGTAGCGCGATCTATCTCGAAGGATCGCCGTCGGTCTCGATTGTCGACTCTTGGATAACGAACTCTGGCAAAGGACAGGCCATCTACGTCACGGGTGCGGCGCGGCTGGACATGCTGTCGTGTTGGGTCGTCAATAGTCGGAGCGGGACCATCTGGCTCGGAGCGTCGTCACACGCGCGGCTGGAGAACTGCGTCGTGGCCGACAACGGAGGGCATTGGGCGATCCGGGCTCGCCATGGTGCGACGCTCGAACTCGTGCAGAGCACCGTAGCTTCCAACGTCACAAATAGCGCGGCGCTCGAACTCGCAGGGGCGCACGCTTCGATCGTACGAAGTATCGTATACGGCAACTGTGACGTGGACGGTGAGTCTGGTGATCTCTGGCTGTCTGCAGGATCGCTCGAGATCGTGTGCTGCGCACTCGACCCTTCCGGGATCGAGGGCGATGTCGATCTCGAAGTCGGCGGCCCCCATGTGTTCGCGGATCCGAGGTTCTGCGATCCCGAGAGCTGCCCAGCAGGTGGGCTATACGGACCCCTCGGTAGCTACTCGCTCGAGGCGTACTCGTCGTGTCTTCCTGAGAACAACTTGTGTGGGGAGCAGATCGGGGCGTTGGGGATGGGGTGTGGGACGACTTCGGCGATCGGGGCGTGTTGTCTGGCGGGGAATGAGTGCGTGATCACGACGGCGTTGAACTGCGGCGTGCGTGGGGGTGCGTTCGAGGGGGACGGGACGTCATGTGACGGGTCGCCTTGCGGCGTGGGGACTCCGGCGGAAGAGCGGAGCTGGGGGGAGATCAAGGCTCGCTATCGGTAGCCGGGCGCGAGCGCGACCTCCGGCAACCGACGGACGGCGGCGGAGAGGTCGTCTCCACGACTCTCACGGAATCTCGCCGTGCCAACTGGGCGCGGCGGGGAGTACACTTTCCTGGCCGATTCTGTGATCTCTTCCGGGGCACAGTCCCTCGGCCCAAACAGGCGTGTTTAGACCGCGAGGATGCCGCAAGCAGGGGGGTCTCATGCAGGTCGTCCCGAGGATCGCCCCCCCCCCC
>CAZVYN010000085.1:0-16361 GCA_964631125.1 uncultured bacterium
ACACGGCTCGACATGACACGGCTCGACATGACACGGCTCGACCCGGTCGAGCCGTCGCCCCAACCTCGCTTCCGATCTGCAAACTCGTTGGCCCGCGAGCCCCCCCCCCGAAGCAAGACCGCCCTCCCGCCGCGCACAAACCAAGCGGGGTCGAGCGACCACTCGCTCGACCCCGCTTTCGGTTCGTCAGCAACCCATCCTAGCCGAACAGACTCGCTCGACCTGCGGGTCGAACGAGGACTAGTCGATCGGCCCCGGCTCGACCAGGTTGCCTTCCAAGTCGTGGCGGGCCATCTCTTCGGCCTTCGCCATGTAGGTCAACGCCTCCTGCAGGGCCGGATCGCCCTCGATCAGGATGTGGTAGCGCTCGTTGTCACCCCAGAGGTTGCGGGCGATCTCCGCCTTGATGTCCCGTTCGATCTTGTCGCTGTGCGCCGCGAGCGAGTCGGCGTCGAACTCGATCTTGCGGTCTTCCAGGAACTCGCGGAACTCCGCCATGTCCTCCGGGCCGAGGTCGAATCCGGTGCGGAACGACGAAAACTCGCTGACCGCCGGTCGGCGTTGGACGACGTAGTGGTTGGCGAACTCGAAGAACGCGCGCTTCTGAGTGAGCTGTTGCTCGAGTTCCGTGAGTAGATACCGCTTGTCGATGTGGATGTCCGGGGTGATCCCGCCGCCGCCATAGACCGTGCGATTGAGCGCCGTGTGGAACTTCGGTCGCGCCGCCAGCGCCGAGTCGGACTCGGCCTCGGCCTCGATGTCCTCGACGCGCTCGTCCAGATACTTGTCGCGATCCGAGTAGTCGCGCTGGATGAGACGGCCGCTCGGCGTGTGGTAGCGGGCGACGGTCAGCAGCAGAGCGCCCTGATTCTTCAGACGGTATTGCCGCTGGACCAACCCCTTGCCGAACGTGGTCTGGCCGACTACCAGCGACCGATCCCAGTCCTGCAGCGCGCCCGAGACGATCTCCGAGGCCGAAGCGCTGCCGTGGTCGACCATCGTGATGATCGGGAACTGCGTGTGCCGCCCGCGCCCGGTCGTGAAGTAGTCCTCGTTCGAGTCGGGCAGCCGACCGCGCGTATAGACGACCTTCTTGTTGGCGGGGAGGAACTTGTCGACGACTTCGATCGCCTCGTTCAGATAGCCGCCGGTGTTGCCGCGCAAGTCGAGCACGAGCTGCTGCATTCCGGCCGACTCGAGCTTGGAGAGCGCGCGGTCCAACTCGTCGCTGGTCGTGGCGCTGAATCGGATCATCCGGACGTACCCGGTGCGGTCGTCGAGCATGAACGACCAAGGAACGCTGAAGATCGGGATCTCGTCGCGAACGATGTCGAACTCGAGGAGTTCGGTCTCGCCTTCCCGCTGAATGGTGATGTGGACCGTGGTCCCCTTCTCGCCGCGCAGCTTGTCGAAGACCTCCTCTTGGGTGATCCCCTTGGCCGATTCGTCGTCGATCTTGACGATCCGATCACCGGAGCGCAGGCCCAGCTTGTGCGACGGCGAGCCCTCGATCGGCGAGATCACCGTGATGAACCCCTCGACGATCTCGAAGGAGATTCCGATCCCGAAGTAGTTTCCGCGGTTACGCTCCTGCATCCGCTTGAATCGGTCGGGGTCGAGGTAGTTGCTATGTGGATCTAGTTCCTTGAGGAGGCCGGTGATGGCCCCGGTCATGACCTCCTCGCCGTCGACGTCCTCGACGTAGTTGTCGTTGACGAACGACAACACCTGATTGAAGACGTTGAGTTGGGAGTAGATGTTCTTGGTGTAGGCGAAGACGTTGCCGAGGAAGAGAGATCCCGCGAGAACGCCGACCACCAAGAAGACCAGCGAGCCCATGTAGAAGAGCCGCTTCGCACTCATCGCAGATTGCCTCCGGTCCGGGGGACGTGCCGACAAAGGGGCTCGAGAACGGCCTGGCGCCGGTCCGTGGCGCGCGTTCGGCTCACGCGAGCGACCGTAGCACAAGGATTTGTGGCGCTAGTAACGTACTTTGGGGTCTTCGGGTTTCCTCCGCCGCGTTGCGCCCCTCGTTTCCCTCGAGTATCGTCCGCCGTTCTGTTGTTCTGGATCGACGGAAGGGGCGCGCATCGAGAAAGGAGGCCCGCCCGGTGAAGGTCTTCCTGACCGGTGGGACCGGATATCTCGGCGCGGCGCTCCTCCAGGGTCTGCTGGCCGGTGGACATCAGGTCTCCGTGCTCTCACGCCGCCCCACGGACCTCTCACACCCGCGCCTGACTTGGATTCGCGGTGATCTGCTGCAGGGCGATCCGCCCGACGAGATCCTCGTCCAACATCGGGCCGTCCTCCACTCCGCGGCACTCGTCAAGACCTGGGCGCGCGATCCCCGCGACTTCGACCGGATGAACGTCGACGTCCACGATCGTCTGCTGGGACGCTGTCACCGCCTCGGCATTCCGCGGGTGTTGGTCACCTCGAGCTTCCTCAGCTTGGGACCTTCGCCGACGGGGCGGCCGCTCACGGAAGCCGACCTGCAGACGCGGGAGACCTTTCTCACCGACTACGAGCGCACGAAGCATCTCGCGGATCAGAGCACCGATCGCTGGGCAGCGCAGGGATTGGCTGTCTCGACCCTCCTGCCGACGGTGATCTACGGAGCCGGCCGGGTCACGGACGGCAACCTCGTCGGCAACCTCCTCTATCGCATCCGAACCGGACGATTTCCCGGGATCATCGGCAGCGGTCGGCAGGTCTGGTCCTTCGCGTACCTGCCGGACGTGGTCGGCGGGCATCTACTCGCGCTCGATCGCGCGCTCCCCGGCCAACGCTACATCTTGGGGGGGGAGAATCGGACCCTCGAGGATCTCATCACTCGAGCGGCGAACGGCCTGGGTCGACCCCCGATCCGCCGACGGCTCCCGGTCGCGTGGCTGGAGACGCTCGGCAGTCTGATGGAGTTGGGCGCTCGGGTGACGGGGAAGGCGCCGGACCTGACCCGGGGCGTCGCCGGAGTCTACCGAAATGACTACGCCTACCACTCGGACAAGGCGGTGCGTGGGCTTGGATACTCGATCACTCCGTTCGAGGAGGGGCTGCGAGCGACGTTCGAGTGGGTAAGGTCGTTGCCTCGGTGGAATGAGGAGTCGAGTTGATCGGGCCTGCGCCCTGGATCGTCGCGGTCACGATCCCCTTGGCGCTCGGCGGGGTGGCGCTGCTCCTGGGGTGGGTGCGTCGCTCCGGCTTCGCGCTCGGCGTCCCGGTCGGCGTTTTCGTCCTGCGAGCGGGAGGAGTCCCCGCCTTCGCGATTCTCGGTGCGTTCTTTCTGCTCGGGACGGGTTTGACGCGCCTCGGGTACGCTCGCAAGGCGGCGCGAGGAGTGGCCGAGGCCATGGGAGGGCGTCGGGGCGCGGCGCACGTGGCCGCCAACTGCGCCGTCGCACTCGCGGTGCTGGCGATCGGAGCGTTCGTCGACCGCGGGGTTGTCTCCAGCGGGCTACTTGCGGCAGCCTACGCGGGCGCGTTCGCCGCAGCGGCCTCGGACACGGCCAGTTCCGAGGTCGGACAGCTCTACGGTAGGCGGACCTTCTCCCCCTGGACATGGCGGCCCCGTCCGGTCGGAGCGCCGGGAGCGGTCTCGTTGGAAGGGACCGCGGCGGGAGCGGCAGCCGCGGCCGTCATCGGCCTGGTGGCCTGGGGCGTGGGCTGGGTGGATCTCCGCGGCGCCTGGGCCGTGGCGCTGGGCGGATTCGTCGGCAACTGGTTGGAGAGCCTCGCCGGGGCCCAAGGACGGAGGGCCCTCCCGCACGGCGCCCTCAATTTGGCCAATACGGCGGTGGGCGCTGGTGTCGCGGCGCTCCTGCGTGGATTCTGAGTCGGAGTCCGAAAGAACAGCCGTCGCGCGACCGAAGCGAGAGAAGACCTGAGTTCGAGGAGGACCATCGGAATGGATCTGAAACAACGCATCGAGTCGCGGCAGGCCAAGGTCGGTGTCCTGGGATTGGGTTACGTCGGGCTCCCTCTCGCCATGGAACTGGCCAACGCGGGCTTCGAGGTCACCGGCATCGACATCAACGCCGAGCGGGTCGGTCGTCTCCGCGAAGGCGACTCGTACATCCAGGACGTGTCGTCCGAAGAGTTGGCGAAGCATGTGCGCTCGGGCGCCTTCAAGCCGACCACCGACTTCAAGGCGCTGAGCGGGCTGGACACGGTGAACATCTGTGTCCCGACGCCGCTGCGAAAGACCCGTGATCCGGATGTCTCCTACATCGTGGACTCGGTCGCGCGCATCAAGGAAAACCTCCACGCGCCGATGCTCGTGATCCTCGAGAGCACGACGTATCCGGGCACGACCGACGAATTGATCCTCCCGGAACTAGAGGCGACGGGTCTGAAGGTGGGGAAGGATTTCTTCCTCGCGTTCTCCCCTGAGCGGGTCGATCCGGGCAATCCGCATTTCGGAACCAAGAACATCCCGAAAGTGGTCGGCGGGGTCACGCCGCAGTGCAGCGAAGTGGCGGGCGCGCTTTACCGGACCTGCATGGACACCGTCGTCCCGGTCAGTTCGACGCAGGTGGCCGAGATGGTGAAGCTCCTGGAGAACACCTTCCGTTCGGTCAACATCGGTCTCGTCAACGAGCTCGCGCTCATGTGCAAGAAGATGGGGATCAATGTCTGGGAGGTGATCAACGCGGCGGCGACCAAGCCGTTCGGGTTCATGCCGTTCTATCCCGGGCCGGGACTCGGCGGACATTGCATCCCGGTCGACCCGTTCTATCTCTCCTGGAAGGCGCGGGCCTCGGGCTTCGAAGCGCGCTTCATCGAGCTGGCCGGCGCGGTCAACTCGTCGATGCCGGAACATGTGACTCTGCTCGTGGCGGAGGCGCTAAACTCGCTGGAGCGTCCGGTGAAGAAGAGTAAGGTATTGATCTTGGGCGTCGCCTACAAAGCCGAGATCGACGACGTGCGCGAGTCGCCGGCGTTGGACGTGATGCAACTCCTGCAACGCATGGGAGCGGAGATCACTTATCACGATCGGTTCGTGAACGTTCTGGAGCTCTCGGGCGTGCAGCTCTCATCGCAACCTCTGGACGAAGCGCGCCTGGAGGCGTCGGATTGCGCGGTCATCACCACCGCTCACAAGGACATCGACTATCGCTGGGTGCTGCAGCACTCGCGGTCGGTCGTCGACACACGAAACGCGCTCTCGGGGGTCGTCGACCCCCGGATCTTCCGGATCTGAGGTCTCACTTGAAGTTCAGTGACGCGCATGTCCTCGTCACCGGGGGCGCCGGCTTCATCGGGTCGCACATCGCGGAGCGATTGCTCCGCGAGGGCGCCCGCGTCCGCATCATGGACAACTACTCCACGGGGCGGCGCGAGAACCTGATCGGAATCGCCGGCGAAAACGGGTCGGCGCTCCAGGTAGTCGAGGCCGATCTCCGCGACGCGGCGGCGGTGCGATCCGCGGTGGAGGGAGTGACCCACGTCGTTCACCAAGCGGCGCTCGCGAGTGTCCAGCGTTCCGTCCTCGATCCGGGACCGACCCACGACGTGAACGCCACCGGCACGCTCGAGTTGCTCCTCGCCGCGCGCGACGCGGGGGTCAAACGCTACGTGTTCGCGGGATCGTCGAGCGTGTATGGCGATCAACCGGAGTTGCCCAAGCGGGAGTCGATGGCCCCGGGTCCTCTCTCCCCGTATGCGCTGAGCAAGTCGGTGGGGGAGTCGTACGCGCGACTCTTCTTCTCGCTCTACGGCTTGGAGACCGTGACGCTGCGCTACTTCAACGTGTTCGGCCCCAGGCAGAATCCCGATTCGCAGTACGCCGCGGTCATTCCGCTCTTCGTCCGTGCGGCGCTCTCGGGAGAGGCGCCGACGATCTACGGCGACGGGCGTCAGACGCGCGATTTCACCTACATCGACAACGTGGTCGAAGCGAATCTGCTGGCGCTCTCACGGCCTGGAGTGGGCGGTTCGGTCTTCAACATCGCGTGCGGAGATCGCATCTCGCTCTTGGATCTCCTGGGCGAGATCGGTCGGATCACCGGTCGCGCGTTGACGCCGAACTTCGAGGCGCCGCGAGCCGGCGATGTCCGGGATTCGCAGGCCGCCATCGACGAGGCGCGGGAGCGGCTCGGGTATGCGCCGCGCGTCACCCTGGCGGATGGACTCGAACGAACCGTCGCCTGGGTTCGCGCTTCGAGGTAGGTGCGGGCGCGGCAGGCTCCCTGGTAGTCTGCCGCCATGCCGACCAAAGTCCCGCTCCTCGATCTGCAGGCTCAATACGAATCGCTCCGGCCCGCCCTGCTCGAGGCGATCGACCGGCGACTCGCCTCGGGGGCATGGATTCTCGGCCCCGCCGTGGAAGAGTTCGAACGGACGCTCGGCGTCGATCTGCGCGTGTCCCACGCCATCGGGGTCGCCTCCGGAACCGATGCGCTGCTCCTCGCGCTCAAAGCCCTCCGCATCGGACCCGGCGACGAGGTCGTGCTTCCGACCTACACGTTCTTCGCGACCGCGGGGGCGGTGGTCAATGCCGGCGCCCGGCCTGTCTTCGCCGAGATGGAGGACGATTCGTTCAACCTCGATCCGGCCCGACTCGAGGAGTGTCTGACCCCGCGCACGCGCGCGGTCATCGCAGTCCATCTGTTCGGGCAGAGCGCGCGCCTCGACCCGATCCTCTCTCTCTGTCGCGCCCGCGGCATCGCCGTCATCGAGGACGCGGCGCAGGCGATCGGAGCGACCTACGGGGAGACGCCGGTGGGCGGCCTCGGGGCGCTTGGCTGCTTCTCGTTCTATCCGACCAAGAACTTGGGCGGCGCGGGGGACGGCGGACTGGTCACAACGCAGGACGACGAGTTGGCCGATCGCGTCCGACTCCTGCGCAATCACGGGATGCGGCCGCGCTATGTCCATCATGAAGTCGGCTACAACAGTCGGCTCGATGCTCTGCAGGCGACGATCCTCTCGGTCAAGTTGGCGCACTTGGAGAGCTGGAACGCGGCCCGCGCGCGCCACGCCGAGCGTTACTCGCGGCTCTTCGCGCCGATGGAGCGGATCCGTCCGCCGTCGGAAATCGGCCTGGGTCGCCACGTCTGGAACCAATACGTGATCCGACTCCGCGACGGGAACGCGGAACGACGCGACGCGCTGCGCAGCCACCTGGCGGAACACGGGATAGGCGCGGAGATCTATTACCCGATTCCGCTCCATCTCCAGCCCTGCTTCGCATCACTCGGTCACCGCGAGGGCGCGTTTCCGCTCAGCGAGGCCGCGGCGGCGACCAGCCTCGCCCTGCCGGTCTTTCCCGAGATGACCGACGAGCAGCAGGACCACGTCGTCGAGTCGATCGGGGCGTGGCTTCGCGCCTGATCGAACGGGCAATTCGCCCGATCGCCGATTTCGCGAAATCGAAGCTGCACGACGTCGCGCCGCGAGTGTTCCCGTAAGCTGCGTGCCGCACGCGCCGACCGGCGAAGATCCGCGAGTCTGCAACGGGGAAGCCCCGGCGGCACGGATCTCGTCGCGTGCTTTGTCGTGCGAACCCTACCCCTATTCATGCTGCTCCTGGCCGGCGCGCTCGTCACTCCCGCCCGTTCGTCGAACGCGTTCGAATCGACGCAGCTCGCGCGGGATCCGTTCACGCTCGCGACCGGCGCCGCTTGGACCGCGGTCCCCGCGAGAGCGTGGGAGGGGGGCGGGAACCCCGCCGTGGCCGGCGCTTCGGACCGAGTCGCGTTGGCGGGGAGTCACCTGAGGTGGACCGAGGGCCTCGCCTTGGAGTCGTTCGGTCTCGGCGTTCCACTGCCGCATGGGCTGGGCGTCTCGCTCGAAGGCGCCTTCCTCCACACCGGAACTGCGCTCCCGTCTTTCTCTGCGGAGGGGGTCGCGCTCGGGACTTTCTCGCCGTCGGAGTCCGACCTCTCGCTCCACCTCTCGTCCTGCCTCTCTGAATCGTGGCGACTCGGGTTCGGCGGTCGCATGCGTCAGCTCGACGGCGGCGCCGACGCCCTCCGGATCGCCACCGGTTCGATCGGACTCCTCTATCAGCAGGGGACGCGTCGCTTCGGCGCCGCTCTGATGGACATCGGCGGAAACGGTTCCGATTACGAAGCGGCGATGATTCCTCGAATCGGGGTCGAGCAGACCGTCGGCGCCTGGGGCCGCTCCGCGCTGACCATCGACCGGACCGGGGCGGAGTGGGGCGTCCATCTCGGTTGGACGATCCGCGGAGGCGAGTGGGGCTCGCTGCTACTGGGCGCCGAGGCGCGCGACCACGACGGCGGCCTCACCGCGATTCCTTCGGGCGGCGTGCAGGTGCGATTCGATCGACTGCAGGTCGCCTATGGAGTGCGCGCAGCGGCGGGATTGGACCTCGCGCACCAGGTCGGCTTCGAATTGATTCCCTGACTCGTCGACGCCCTGAAAGCGCTTGACCCTTCGTTCGCGCGGGTGCTACCTCCTCTCGGGCTCGCGAAGAAGGGAAGACGTGGCGCGCATCTTGATCACGGGCGGCGGCGGATTCATCGGCTCTCACTCCGCGCTGCATTTTCGCTCCCAGGGTTGGCAGGTTCGCGTCCTCGACAATCTGTCGCGCGGGAAACTGCTCCATCGTCCTGATCCCAACGCGCGCTCCAACTGGGATCGCCTCGGCGCCGACCCCGCCATCGAACGGATCGAAGGCGACGTGCGTGACGTCGCCACCGTGGAAGCGGCGGTCGACCGCGTCGACGCGGTGCTCCACTGCGCGGCCCAGACGGCGGTCACGACCTCGGTCACCGACCCGGCCACCGATTTCGAGACGAACGCGATCGGGACCTTTCGCGTTCTCGAAGCGCTGCGCCGCACCGGCCGCAAGCCGGCCTTTCTCTACTGTTCGACCAACAAGGTGTATGGCGAGCGCGTCAACGCCGTCCCACTGGAGGCCGAACCTGACCGCTACCGTTTCGCCGGAGATCTCGCCGCGGGAATTCCAGAGGAGTTCGGCGTCGATCTCTGCGAGCACACTCCGTACGGCTGCTCGAAGCTGACCGGAGATCTGTACGCGCAGGACTACGGGCATCTGTACGGCTTGAGAGTGGGCGTCTTCCGGATGTCGTGCATCTACGGCACCCATCAGTTCGGTCTCGAAGATCAGGGTTGGGTCGCCTGGTTCTCGATCGCCGCGGTGCGCGGCGCCCCGCTCACGATCTTCGGCGACGGCCGGCAGGTGCGCGACGTTCTCTGGGTCGACGACCTGGTTCGCGCCTACCAAGCGTTCCTGGAGCGTGGGCCCGCCATCGGCGTCTACAACTTGGGCGGCGGACCGCGACACACGCTCTCGTTGCGGGAACTCTTGTCCCAACTGGAATCGCGCTTGGGGCGGCCGGTCGAACGGAGCGAAGCGGGCTGGCGTCCGAGCGACCAGAAGGTCTACGTCAGCGACATCCGTCGAGCCGAGCGTGAACTCGGATGGTCGCCGACGGTCACGCCGCGCGAGGGAGTCGACCGACTGCTCGACTGGGTTCGAGCCAACGAGTCGCTCTTCGCGCACTTCGCTCCTGCGGCCGCGCGCTAGTCCGGTCGCCCAGGCATCCCGTGGACTTCGAGCGCCTGACCGACAACTCACGAGCCGCGCTCGTGGCCGCACAGGCCCTCGCCGTCGAGAAGGGTCACACCGAGGTCGACCCGGAGCATCTCCTCGCCGCGCTGCTTCGACCGCCGGATGGTCTCGCCACCCGGTTGCTCCAGGTGGCGCAGTTGGATCCGAAGGCGATCGCGACACAGGTCGAACGCGAGATTGCGAAGCGGCCCAAGGTGTCCGGACCGGGCTACGATCCAGAGAAGGTCTACCTCACGCGGCGCCTCGAAGCGATCCTCTTGCGCGCCGATGAGGAGGCCAAGGCGCTGAAGGACGACTTCATCTCGATCGAACATCTCCTGCTGGCCTACCTGGAAGCCGGCGGCGGCTCTTCGGCCGGAAAGGTCCTCCGCGACGCCGGACTGACGCGCGATTCGTTGACCGAAGCGATGAACCGAGTACGAGGGAGTCGACACGTGACCAGCCCCACCCCCGAGGACACCTACGAGTCGTTGACGAAATTCGGCGTCGACCTGGTGGCGCAAGCCAAGTCCGGCAAGCTCGACCCCGTCATCGGCCGCGACTCCGAGATCCGGCGCGTCATGCGCATCCTCTCTCGCAAGACGAAGAACAATCCGGTCCTGATCGGCGAGCCGGGCGTCGGCAAGACCGCGATCGTCGAGGGACTGGCGCAACGGATCGTGCGCGGCGATGTGCCCGAGTGGATGAAGAGCGTGACCGTGTTCTCGCTCGACATGGGATCTCTGCTGGCCGGCGCCAAGTACCGGGGCGAGTTCGAGGAGCGTCTGAAGGCGGTGCTGGGGGAGGTCAAAGCGGCCGAGGGCCGCGTCATCCTCTTCATCGACGAGTTGCACACGATCGTCGGCGCCGGGCGCACCGAGGGCTCGCCCGATGCGGGGAACCTCCTCAAGCCGATGTTGGCTCGCGGTGAACTGCACTGCATCGGCGCGACGACCCTCGACGAGTACCGCAAGAACATCGAGAAGGACGCCGCGCTGGAGCGTCGCTTCCAACCGGTCATCGTCGATGCGCCCAGCGTGGAGGACACCATCTCGATCTTGCGCGGGTTGCGCGAGCGCTTCGAGGTGCACCATGGAGTCAGGATCCAGGACAACGCGCTCGTCGGTGCGGCCGTGCTCTCGGACCGCTACATCGCCGACCGTTTCTTGCCGGACAAGGCGATCGATCTGATCGACGAAGCCTGCGCCATGATCCGCACGGAGCTCGACTCGATGCCGACCGAGCTGGACGAGACGATCCGTCGTGTGCGCCAGCTCGAGATCGAAGAGAAGTCCTTGGAGAAGGAGAAGGACCGAGCCAGCCTGGATCGGTTGGAGGCGTTGCGTTCGGAGCTCTCCACGTTGCGCGAAAAGGCCAGCGAGATGCGTTCGCGTTGGGAGGCGGAGAAATCCGCTCTCGCGGGCGTGCGCGCGGCGCGAGCCGAGATCGAGCGCGTGCGTCGCGGGTTGGAGGAGGCCGAGCGCGCGGACGACCTGGGCCTCGCGGCGCAACTCAAACATGGGCGATTGCCGGAACTCCAACGCAACCTCCGGGAGATGGAGGCGACGGTCCACCGGCCCGATGGGGAGCGCTTGCTCCGCGAAGAGGTAACCGAGGATGAGATCGCGGAGACCGTCCATCGCTGGACCGGAATTCCGGTCAGCCGCCTGGTCGAAGGTGAACGCAACAAGCTGCTTCGCTTGGACGAGTTGCTGCACGAGCGCGTCATCGGACAGGACGAAGCGGTCCAGGCCGTAGCGGACGCCGTCATCCGCGCGCGCGCCGGCGTGAAGGATCCGAACCGTCCGATCGGCTCCTTCCTCTTCCTCGGTCCGACCGGAGTGGGGAAGACCGAGCTGGCCAAGACGCTCGCCGAAGCGCTCTTCGACAGCCGCGAGAGTCTGATCCGGATCGACATGAGCGAGTACCAGGAGCGCCACACCGTTTCGCGTCTCGTCGGCGCCCCGCCGGGATACATCGGCTACGAGGAGGGCGGCCAGTTGACCGAGGCGGTCCGGCGGCGACCGTACAGCGTCATCCTCTTCGATGAGATCGAGAAGGCGCACGCCGACGTCTGGAACATCTTGCTGCAGATCTTGGATGACGGACGCGCGACCGACGCTCAGGGCCGCACGGTCAACTTCAAGAACACGGTGATCATCCTGACCTCGAATCTCGGGTCGCATCTCCTGCTGGAGGGAGTCAGCGAGGAAGGCGTTCTGAGCGAACGCACGCGCTCCGCGGTCATGGCCGAGCTGCAACGCAGCTTCCGTCCGGAGTTCCTCAATCGCATCGACGAGATCGTCCTCTTCAAGCCGCTCACGAGGGAGGAGATCGGGCGCATCGTCGATCTGTTGATGGAAGATCTGAAGCGTCGCCTCGTCGACCGCGGCCTGGAGGTCGAGTTGTCGCCCGCCGCGCGCGCGCTGGTAGTAGATCGCGGGTACGACCCGGTCTACGGCGCCCGGCCGCTGCGGCGGTTCCTCCAGCGTGAGGTCGAGACGAAGATCAGTCGCGCGTTGCTCTCCGAGCAGGCGCCGCCGCGGTCCCGCCTTCGGGTGGACGCCGCGGACGGCAAGCTCGTGCTTGCGATCGATCGACCGAGCGGGGCCGGGGAAGCGCCCGCAGTCACGTGAGCCGATTCCAGTCCCATCGGGGGATCTGACGCCGCTTCGAGCCGATTCCCCTCAAGCGCGCGTGTAACTCGTTCGAAAACCATCCTGAGGGTTTTTCCGCACCCCAGGAGGTTTCATGCCCGAGTCCGCGGGTCCACGCCCGTCGGAAGGGATCGTCGCACGTCGTCTGGAAGACCTGCGCGCCATGCTCCCGTCGCTCGCCGATCTGCCTTCGGCCAAGGACGGCGAGGCCGATGGCGTGATCTTGCGGCTGGCCGATGCCCTCGAAGCGCTCCAACGCCGCTGGATCCGCGCGAGGACCCAACTCCGAGCGCTGGAGGAGATGATCGAGGCGTTCGTCCCGGGACGCGATCCGGCGGCGGTGGTGGAGTCGCTTGCGGTCTATCTCTGCCACGTCTTCTCGGTGGCCGGCGTGCTCTGCCTGCGTCGCGCCAACGGGGACGAGGAGTGGCGCGGAGTCGAGGCCCGGCCGGGACAGTCGACTCGACCGCTGCGCTTTCCGGCAGACCTCTTCGCCGACGAATCGGGGCAGGCGCCGTCCGACGTGAGGGCCGCGCTGCGGCTCGAGACCTACGACTGCGTGGAGACCTTCTCGAATCCTCCGCACGAGGGAGGGCCGGAGGCGCTGGTCGCGATCGTCGCGCTGCGCGGCTCCGAGTGCGCCGACGCCGATCAACTCGAGCCCCGTGAACTGGCCCGGCAGTGCCTGGGGATCTTGGAGACGCTGCGTCACCGCGAGGCGATCGAGACCTCGGACCGGTTCCGACATCAGTTGCTCGAAGCAATGCGCGATGGTCTGCTCGTGGTTGATCGCGAGAGTCAGATCGTCGAGGTGAACGGCGCGGCGGCGGGATTCCTCGCGCGGACGAGAGCGGAACTGATCGGGTCTCCGCTCGTTGCCCTGACCGAGGAGGCGCCGGCCATGATCCGGCATTTGCTCGACGCCGTGGCGCGGGGGATGGCGCCGCCGGTGCGCGAGTTCTCGATCGCGATCGGCCAAACGCGGACGCCGATGAATGTGGCGGCTTCACCGATCGAAGACGACGCCGGACGCTTCCGCGGACTCGTCATCAACCTGACCGACCTCACCTCGGTGCGTGCGATGGAAGAAGAGATCGGCCGCCTCGATCGTCTCGCCGCGCTCGGCCGCTTCGCCGCCGGCGTCGCGCACGAGATCCGCAATCCGCTGGCCGGAATCGAAGCCGGCGTCGGATATCTCGCGCGCCGCTTCACCGCTGACGCGCCGGAACAAGACGACGTGCGGTTCGTCGCCACTGAAGTGCGACGTCTCAACGGCATCGTGACCGACCTGCTCGACTACACGCGGCCGCGCGCCCTCGACCTCGGTCTGCTCTCGGTGGCGCAGTTGGTCGAGCGGGCGCAACAGGTCCTGGCGCCGCTGGCGGAACGACGGGCCGTTCGGGTCGAGCTGGAGGGCGCGGCGGCCGCAACCGTCGAAGCCGACGCCGAGCGCCTGGAGCAGGTGTTGCTCAACCTACTGAAGAACGCGATCGAAGCGACACCGCCAGGCGGATGCGTCCGCCTGCGCTGGGACCGAGACCAGGAAGGGGTCTGCTCCCTCCGGGTCGAGGACGAAGGAAGCGGGATGTCTCCCGAACAACGCGCGCGCGCGTTCGAACCGTTCTTCACCACGAAGGGGAACGGGACCGGCCTCGGCCTCTCCCTCTCGCTCAGCATCGTGCAACAACATGGTGGGCGGCTCTCGCTGCTCGATCGCGAGCCACACGGGCTGGTCGCGGTCGTCGAACTCCCGCCCGATCCCTCCGAGAGGATCGCCGCCCATGCCGTCTTCCATTCTGATCGTCGATGACCAAGACACGCTCCGGCACTTCCTGCAGAAGGCGCTGATCGAAGAGGGCTACGAGGTCCGCGGCGCGGCCACTGGCGGCGAGGGGATCCTCCTCTTCCAGGAGCAGGCGCCCGATCTCGTCCTGCTGGATCTCCGCCTGCCGGATCGAAGCGGCATGGATCTCCTCGGCCTCTTCAAGGAGCGCGTGCCCGAGTTGCCGATCGTCCTCATGACCGCCTTCGGCGAGGTCGAGACGGCGGTGCAGGCGATGAAGCTCGGCGCCTACGATTTCCTGACCAAGCCCGTGAACGTGGAGCAGGTTCGCGTGGTCGTGGCGAAGGCGCTGGAGTCGGTTCGACTCTGGCGCGAACTGGAACACCACCGCAGGACCGAGCGCGAGAAGTTCTCCCGCGACTTCGTGCGCGGGATCGCGCCGTCGATCCGCCAGGTCTACGACGTGGTCGAGAAGGTCGCCGTCTCGGACTCGACCAGCGTACTCATCACCGGCGAGAGCGGCACCGGCAAGCAGGTCATCGCGAATCTCATCCATGCGCAGAGTCCGCGCGCCGATCGTCCGTTCCTGGAGATCAACTGCGCCGCGATCCCGCGCGATCTGTTGGAGAGCGAACTCTTCGGACACGAACGAGGCGCCTTCACCGACGCTCGTTCGCAGAAGCAGGGCCTGCTGGAGCTGGCGAATCAAGGCACGCTCTTCCTCGACGAAATCGGGGAGATGAGCCTGAGTCTGCAGGTGAAGCTCTTGAAGGTGCTGGAGAGCATGAGTTTCCGGCGCGTCGGCGGGACGCGCGACGTGCGCGTCTCCGTTCGCATCATCTCGGCCACGAATCAGGACCTGGAGAAGATGGTGCGCGACGGACGCTTCCGCGAGGACCTCTACTACCGTCTGATGGTCGTGCCGATCCGGATGCCGGCGCTGCGCGAGCGGCGCGAGGACATCCCGCTCCTCGCTCGCCACTTCGTCTTGGAGTTCGCCAAGTCGTTCCACAAGGCCTTCCGCAAGGTCTCCCCGGAAGCGGAGCGGAAGCTCGTCGAGTATCCGTGGCCCGGCAACATCCGCGAGTTGCGCAATCTCTGCGAACGAACGGTCCTCCTGGAGGACGGAGACACGTTGGAGGCGAGCCACCTGCGCCTGGGCGGCGGACCGCGCGGTCAGACGGCCGGCACGTTGCTGGAGCGCCTGCAGCGGCTGCTGGTCGAAGGGATCATCGACTCCACGCCGATTCCATTCGAAGATCTGCTGCGCGACATCGAGCGCGGCCTGATCGTTCGCGCGGCCGAGGCTACGAGCTGGAATCAGAGCCGCACCGCCGATCTCCTGGGCATCAAGCGCGACAAGCTCCGCTATCGGATGAAGCTGCATGGCCTGGGAGAGGAGGACCTGACGCCCGGAGCGGACGAGAACTCCAGGTCCGTTGCCGGTCCCAAAGACGGTTCGTATACTGGGGACGATTCGATGCGTTGACGAGGGATCCGACGAAGTCAGGCGGGGGAGCGTGGAGAAGGGAAGCTCGACCATCCATGCTCCCGGCCGCGTCGCTCTCGGCGCGTCGATCCTCTGCCTCGTCTTCCTCGCCGCCTGCGCCTACTCGTTCCAGGGCTCCGGGCTCCCGTCGCATATCAAGAGCGTCTCGGTGCCGAACTTCGGCAACTCCACCCTGGAGCCGAACATCGCGCGCGAGGTGACCGACGCCCTTACCAGCCGGTTCGTGCGTGACGGTCGCCTGAAGCTCGCTCCCGATTCGCAGTCTCAGGCCAAGGTCATCGGGACGGTCCGGAAGTACGAGAACCGCGTCTACAACTACACCGCCGACCAGACCCCGCGTGATTACATCGTCGTGATCGAGGTCGAGGTCGAGATGCGCGACCAGTCCCGCAACCGCGAACTCTGGAAGCAGGCGGCGCTCACCTCGACGGCTGTCTACGTCCCGGGTGGCTCTCCCCTGGGAGACGAGGCGGCGGCGCGCGCGCAAGCGATCCGCGATCTGGCCGACGACGTCCTCGGCCGCACGATGGAGCAGTGGTGACCGCCCCTCGCCGTGTGATCCGCGCCTCGGATCTCCAGCAGCAGCTTGAACGCGGCCCGCTCTCGCGCGGGTATCTCTTCTGCGGACCGGAGAGTCTCCTGCGGGACGAAGGCATCGCCGCGGTGCGCGCGCGACTCGCACCGGCCGGTGACGTCGATGTCGATCGCTTCCAGGCAGGGGAGACCCCGCTCTCCGCGGCTGCGAGCGCGCTCCAAACCGTCGGACTCTTCACCACTCACCGCATGGTCCTCCTCTCGGATCTCGAGCGGGCGGGGCGCTCGGCGGCCGCCGAGCGCGATGCGTTGATTCGCGCGCTGTCGACGGCGGGA
>CAZVYN010000086.1:0-16245 GCA_964631125.1 uncultured bacterium
GAGGGAACTCGCGCAGCACGTCGTTCAACGATGTCTTCCGATCGGTCGACGCGCTCAGGTGGCGCTGTGATCTCGCGTGTCTCGGCTTCGAGAGCGTGGCCGAGTTTCCACTCAGTGCGGGGATCATCGGCCAGAATCGTGCGATCGCCGCGCTGCAGCTCGCCTTCCGTATCCGCTCGAAGGGTCACAATGTCTTCGTCTGCGGTCCGGCCGGGTTCGGGCGCACCACGACCGTGCGCCATGTCCTGGACACGCTCGACACGGGGCGCGGCGCCCCGCCGGACATCGTCTACGTGCACAACTTCCGCGACCCCGATCGCCCCGTGACGTTCGGTCTACCGGCCGGTCGCGGCCGCGTGCTGCGCACCGAGATGGAGAGTTTCATCGAGACCGCGCGGCGAGAGATCGCGCGCCTCTTGGACAGTGAAGAGCTCGACGGCCGACGTCGCGCGGTGGCCGCGGCCGCGGAAACCGAAGACGGCGGGGCTTGGCGCGGCGTGCAGGAGCAGGCCGCCGCGGCGAAGCTGGCGCTGGTCGAGGTGGACGCTGGTGGTTTGTCGCACCCCGAGTTGTTGCCGCTCATCGATGGCGCCCCGGTTCCCTGGACCGACGCGCCGCAGCAGGTCGCCGCGGGCAAGATCTCCGCCGAAGAGCTGCTCCGCTTGCAGACGGCGGCGGTCGAACTACAACCGACGCTGCGCGCCGCCGCCAAGCGGGCGCGCGATGTGCGCCGCCGTTTCCGCGACGCGCTGGCCGCGCTCGAAGTCGAGCTCGCGCGACCGATCGTCGAGGAGGCGCTGGAGGATGTCCGTGAGCGCTTCCCCGAGAAGCCCGTCGAGCTCTACCTGGCCGAGGTGCGCCAGGAGGTGCTGCGCGATCTCCGCCGGTTCATCGACGAGGAGACGCCCGAAGGTCCGCGGCCGAAGCCACGCACGCTGCAAGAGGACGATCGATATCGGTCCTTCCTCGTCAACGTCGTCGTGGACAACACCGGGGTCGAGCGCCCGCCGGTCGTGATCGAGACCTGGCCCTCGCACCGAAATCTGTTCGGGGCCATCGAGCGGATCGTTTCGCACGAGGGGCCGATGCGCGCCGACTTCCTGAACATCAAGGCCGGCAGTCTCCTGCGAGCCAACGGCGGATTCCTCGTTCTCGACCTGAGCGATGTGAACTCCGATCCTTCGGTCTGGACGGCGCTGAAACGAGCGCTACGCAACCAGCAGGTCGATATCGGCGCGGCCGAACCGGCGTCGCCGTTCTCCACCAGCGTGCTGGAGCCGCAGCCGGTCGCGATCGACGTCCGCGTGGTCGTGCTCGGCGACGCCTTCACCTACCAACTGCTCTATGGCCTGGACCCCGACTTCCGCAAGATCTTCAAGGTGAAGGCGGAGTTCGACTCCGTCATGCCGCGCGACGAAACCGGGATCCGACGCTATGCCGGTTTCCTGCGCGGCCTGGTCGAGGCGGAGAGCCTCCGGTGGCCCGATCCGGGCGCCGTCGCCGAGATCGTCGAATTCGGCGCGCGTTTGGCGGGTCAGCGGAAAAAGCTCTCGACTCGATTCAGCGACCTGGCCGACCTGCTGCGCGAGGCGTCGTACTGGGCCGAGCGAATGGAGCTGCCGCGCATCACGCGCGAGGCGGTGCACCGCGCGGTCGAAGAACATCGGCGTCGACTGCGGCTGCCGGAGGAGAAGCTGCAGGAGGCGATGCTCGAGGGGACCCTGCGGATCGAGACGACCGGCAGCGTCGTCGGCCAAGTGAACGGCCTCTCCGTCTACGATCTCGGCGACTACAGCTTCGGCAAGCCGACTCGGATCACCGCGCAGGGCGCCCTCGGACAAGGCGGCCTGGTCTCGATCGAGCGAGAGGCGGCGCTCTCGGGCAGGAGCTTCAACAAGGCGACGCTCATCCTCGAAGGATTTTTCCGCTCTCGGTTCGGCCAGGAATTTCCGCTCAGCATGACCGCGTCGATCGCGTTCGAGCAGTCGTATGGGGAAGTCGATGGCGACAGTGCGTCGGTCGCCGAGTTGGTCGCCGTTGTCTCGACCTTGGCCGAACTGCCGGTGCGCCAAGATCTCGCGCTCACCGGTAGCGTCGATCAGATCGGCCGTGTCCAACCGATCGGCGGCGCCGACGAGAAAATCGAGGGCTTCTTCGAACTCTGCCATGCCCGCGGGCTGACCGGCGCGCAGGGTGTGATCATTCCGCGTGACAATGTCGAAGATCTGATGCTCCGCGAGGAGGTGGTCGCCGCCGTGGCGGAGGGGCGCTTCCACGTCTACGGAGTCGATCGAGTCGAGCAGGCGCTCGAACTCCTCCTCGGAGTCGGGGTCGGCGCTCTCGGTCCGGATGGGCTCTTCCAAGAGAGTTCGATCTTCGGACGCGTGCAGGACAAGCTGCACTACTACGCCGACCGGATGAAGGAATTCGGCAAGAGCGACGGCGGGCCGGGAGAACCCAGCCCCGATGGCAGCGTGGCCGGTCCCGGACCGACTCCGCCCCCCGCGCCGCCGCTCGATCCCGAGACGTACGCCGTCGCACCCGACGCGCTCAGGTGGCGCTGTGATCTCGCGTGTCTCGGCTTCGAGAGCGTGGCCGAGTTTCCACTCAGTGCGGGGATCATCGGCCAGAATCGTGCGATCGCCGCGCTGCAGCTCGCCTTCCGTATCCGCTCGAAGGGTCACAATGTCTTCGTCTGCGGTCCGGCCGGGTTCGGGCGCACCACGACCGTGCGCCATGTCCTGGACACGCTCGACACGGGGCGCGGCGCCCCGCCGGACATCGTCTACGTGCACAACTTCCGCGACCCCGATCGCCCCGTGACGTTCGGTCTACCGGCCGGTCGCGGCCGCGTGCTGCGCACCGAGATGGAGAGTTTCATCGAGACCGCGCGGCGAGAGATCGCGCGCCTCTTGGACAGTGAAGAGCTCGACGGCCGACGTCGCGCGGTGGCCGCGGCCGCGGAAACCGAAGACGGCGGGGCTTGGCGCGGCGTGCAGGAGCAGGCCGCCGCGGCGAAGCTGGCGCTGGTCGAGGTGGACGCTGGTGGTTTGTCGCACCCCGAGTTGTTGCCGCTCATCGATGGCGCCCCGGTTCCCTGGACCGACGCGCCGCAGCAGGTCGCCGCGGGCAAGATCTCCGCCGAAGAGCTGCTCCGCTTGCAGACGGCGGCGGTCGAACTACAACCGACGCTGCGCGCCGCCGCCAAGCGGGCGCGCGATGTGCGCCGCCGTTTCCGCGACGCGCTGGCCGCGCTCGAAGTCGAGCTCGCGCGACCGATCGTCGAGGAGGCGCTGGAGGATGTCCGTGAGCGCTTCCCCGAGAAGCCCGTCGAGCTCTACCTGGCCGAGGTGCGCCAGGAGGTGCTGCGCGATCTCCGCCGGTTCATCGACGAGGAGACGCCCGAAGGTCCGCGGCCGAAGCCACGCACGCTGCAAGAGGACGATCGATATCGGTCCTTCCTCGTCAACGTCGTCGTGGACAACACCGGGGTCGAGCGCCCGCCGGTCGTGATCGAGACCTGGCCCTCGCACCGAAATCTGTTCGGGGCCATCGAGCGGATCGTTTCGCACGAGGGGCCGATGCGCGCCGACTTCCTGAACATCAAGGCCGGCAGTCTCCTGCGAGCCAACGGCGGATTCCTCGTTCTCGACCTGAGCGATGTGAACTCCGATCCTTCGGTCTGGACGGCGCTGAAACGAGCGCTACGCAACCAGCAGGTCGATATCGGCGCGGCCGAACCGGCGTCGCCGTTCTCCACCAGCGTGCTGGAGCCGCAGCCGGTCGCGATCGACGTCCGCGTGGTCGTGCTCGGCGACGCCTTCACCTACCAACTGCTCTATGGCCTGGACCCCGACTTCCGCAAGATCTTCAAGGTGAAGGCGGAGTTCGACTCCGTCATGCCGCGCGACGAAACCGGGATCCGACGCTATGCCGGTTTCCTGCGCGGCCTGGTCGAGGCGGAGAGCCTCCGGTGGCCCGATCCGGGCGCCGTCGCCGAGATCGTCGAATTCGGCGCGCGTTTGGCGGGTCAGCGGAAAAAGCTCTCGACTCGATTCAGCGACCTGGCCGACCTGCTGCGCGAGGCGTCGTACTGGGCCGAGCGAATGGAGCTGCCGCGCATCACGCGCGAGGCGGTGCACCGCGCGGTCGAAGAACATCGGCGTCGACTGCGGCTGCCGGAGGAGAAGCTGCAGGAGGCGATGCTCGAGGGGACCCTGCGGATCGAGACGACCGGCAGCGTCGTCGGCCAAGTGAACGGCCTCTCCGTCTACGATCTCGGCGACTACAGCTTCGGCAAGCCGACTCGGATCACCGCGCAGGGCGCCCTCGGACAAGGCGGCCTGGTCTCGATCGAGCGAGAGGCGGCGCTCTCGGGCAGGAGCTTCAACAAGGCGACGCTCATCCTCGAAGGATTTTTCCGCTCTCGGTTCGGCCAGGAATTTCCGCTCAGCATGACCGCGTCGATCGCGTTCGAGCAGTCGTATGGGGAAGTCGATGGCGACAGTGCGTCGGTCGCCGAGTTGGTCGCCGTTGTCTCGACCTTGGCCGAACTGCCGGTGCGCCAAGATCTCGCGCTCACCGGTAGCGTCGATCAGATCGGCCGTGTCCAACCGATCGGCGGCGCCGACGAGAAAATCGAGGGCTTCTTCGAACTCTGCCATGCCCGCGGGCTGACCGGCGCGCAGGGTGTGATCATTCCGCGTGACAATGTCGAAGATCTGATGCTCCGCGAGGAGGTGGTCGCCGCCGTGGCGGAGGGGCGCTTCCACGTCTACGGAGTCGATCGAGTCGAGCAGGCGCTCGAACTCCTCCTCGGAGTCGGGGTCGGCGCTCTCGGTCCGGATGGGCTCTTCCAAGAGAGTTCGATCTTCGGACGCGTGCAGGACAAGCTGCACTACTACGCCGACCGGATGAAGGAATTCGGCAAGAGCGACGGCGGGCCGGGAGAACCCAGCCCCGATGGCAGCGTGGCCGGTCCCGGACCGACTCCGCCCCCCGCGCCGCCGCCAACGGAGCCGACGCCGAAGACGCCGCCCCCGAGCGGGCCGCCCCCGGATGCGCCGACGCCCGATGCGGGCGAAAGCGGGACAGGCGGGGCCGCGAAAGGTCGATAGTTCTGGAGATGCCGGTCCGTTCGACCGGAGCAACCGATTGGGAAGAGGAGTCCGCCGTGGAGCCGATCAGCCTGTCCGGTCCCGATATCACCGAAGCCGAGATCGAAGCCGTCGTCGCGGTGCTGCGCACACCTTCTCTGAGTCTCGGCCCCAAGGTTCCGGAGTTCGAGAAGCACTTCGAAGAACGACTCGGGGTGCGCCACGCCGTCGCCTGCAGTAGCGGCACCTCGGGTCTCCATCTGGTCTGGCGGGCGCTCGGTCTCGCGCCCGGCGACGAGGTGATCACGACTCCCTTCTCGTTCATCGCGTCGAGCAACAGCGTGCTCTTCGAACAGGGCAAGCCGGTCTTCGTCGACATCGATCCCGAAACCTGGCAGATCGACCTGGAGCGCATCGAGGCCGCGATCACCCCGCGCACTCGCGCGCTGCTCCCGGTGGATGTCTTCGGTTCGTTGCCCGACCTGCCCGCCATGCGTTCGCTGGCCGATCGTCACCACCTTCGGGTGGTCGAAGACTCCTGCGAAGCGCTCGGCGGATCTTGGAACGGACGCCCGGCGGGGACGATGGGCGACGCCGGTGTCTTCGGGTTCTATCCCAACAAGCAGATCACGACGGGCGAGGGGGGCATGATCGTGACCGACGACGACCAGGTCGCCTTCCTCTGTCGCTCGATGCGCAATCAAGGACGGGATCCCGACGCCGGCTGGCTGCAGCACGCACGCCTCGGATTCAACTATCGGTTGCCCGACATCAACTGCGCGCTCGGCATCGTCCAGATGCGCCGTCTCGACGAGATCCTGGCCAAACGGCGGCTCGTCGCGAGTTGGTATGTCGAGCGGCTGCGCGGCGAGGAGCGCGTGCGCCTGCAGCGGATACCGTCGGAGGTCGAGATGAGCTGGTTCGTCTTCGTCGTCCGGCTCGACGATCGCTATTCGCAAGACGACCGTGACGGCATCTTGGCCCGGCTGCGCGAGCAGGGAGTGGCGTGCAGCAACTACTTCACGCCGATCCATCTGCAGCCGTTCTACCGCGAGACCCAGGGATGCCGGCCGGGGCAGTTCCCGATCACCGAGGCGCTCTCCGCGCGCACCGTCGCGTTGCCGTTCCACAATCACCTGACCGAAGCCGATATCGATCGCGCAGTCGACGCCTTCCGCCGACTCCTCTAACGGTCGACGTCCGCGGCCGGATCGTCGAGATCGGCCGGCAACGCGATCCCGAGCGATGCGCAACCTCGCCGGAGCGTCGCCGGGAACGGCGCCGTGAACTGGATCGGTCGGCGTGTCGCCGGATGCTTCACCGAGAGCCGATGCGCATGGAGCCCCTGGCGGTCGAGGACGAGCCGCGATTGGTCGGTGGCGTCGAGATCGCGCCCCTCGACCAGCTTCAGGAAGAACTCTTCGTCGAGGCCGTAGAGCTTGTCGCCCACCACCGGGAAGCCGGCGTGACGCGCGTGGACTCGGATCTGGTGCAGCCGGCCCGTGAACGGACGGGCGCGGAGCAGGGCGTGCGATGGACCGTGCGCCACCAGTTCGAATCCGGTCCGCGCGCTCACTCCCGCATCCTCGGCGACCACTCCGACCGCTTTACGCACGCGCGAGTCGGTCGCTCGCCCCAGCGGCGCGTCGACCTCCCAGGTCGCCTGGCTCGGGACCCCATGCACGACCACCAGATACTGCTTGTCGACCTGGCGACGTTCGAACTGCCGGGCGAGAGCCGCGGTGCTCGCTCGGTCTTTGCCGAAGAGCACGACGCCGCTCGTCTCGCGATCCAATCTGTGCACGATCCTGATCCCGGGCTGGTCCAGGGTTTCCCCTCGCCGCACCAGCAACTCGGAGAGGAGGGTGTTGCGGAAGTAGCGACCGGAGGGATGCACCGGCAGGTTGGCCGGCTTGTCGACCGCCAGGAGACTCTCGTCCTCATGGAGGGTCCCGATCGACAGATCGACCTCGGGTTCGGGTTTTCTCTCGGTCGGCCGGTACTCGATCTGATCGCCGAAGCGCAGTCGCTGTGACGGCCGCACGGTCCGTCCGTTGACGACGATGCGCCCTGCCTCGATGATCCCGACCCACTGGGTGCGCGATCGGTAGCGAAATCGCTCGCTCAGGTATCGATCGAGCCGAGCGGCGATTTCCGGATCCTGGATTCGGATCGAGCCGTGCCGGACCCACTTGGCGAACGGCCGCGTCCCCGGCGGCACGTTCGTCTCACCCCCCGAGTTCAACGGATGCCAACCGACCGAGAGACCGACAGCGCCCGAGGGGACCGCGTCGCCCGTGTGGTCGGAGTGCAGTCGCGACGAGTCTGGGTCGACCATGATGGGCGGTTCCAGACGGCAACCGTCAGCGGCGCGCTCAAGGCGGGACCGAGGCGGGCGAACACCGTGGTGTCCGTCGGCGATTGGGTCACGTTGGATTCCTCCGGGGACGGAGACCTGCGCGTCATCGGCCTGTTGCCGAGGCGCTCGAAGATCTCGCGCCAGGCGCCGGACGATCGGGGGGCCGAGCGCGAGCATGTCCTGGCCGCCAATGTAGACGCTCTTCTCATCGTCGTCGCCGCTCGCTCGCCGACGGTCAACGCGCGCGGGCTCGACCGTCTCCTGGTGCTGGGCGAGATCTCCGGCGTGCCGACAGAGATCGCACTCAACAAGGTCGACCTCTGGACCGCCGAGGGTTCACCTGGAGAAGACCCGCTGGCGGGCCGAGACCGCCTCGGCTACCGCTGCCATCGAATCTCGGCTTCCACCGGCGAGGGCTGCGCCGAGCTGGCCGAGGCGTTACGCGGACGCTGCACGTTGTTGACGGGGCCGTCCGGTGTCGGGAAGTCGACCCTGGTCAATCGACTCGTTCCGGGTTCAGACCTGCGGGCCTCCGCGATCAGCGCCGCCACCGGTAAGGGAGTGCACACGACGACACAGGTAGATTGGATCCCGTTCCCCGGGGGAGGCGCGCTCCTCGACTCGCCCGGGCTTCGCGGGGTGCAGCCCTGGGGCCTCGACACCGCGACCCTGGCCGACTGCTTTACCGAGATGCGGGGCCTCGAGCGATGCGCGTTCCGAGATTGTTCGCATCGGGTCGAACCCAACTGTGCGGTTCGAGCGGCGGTCCAGGCGGGGAAGATCGATTTCGCCAGGTACGATAGCTATCTCAGGATCCGGATCGAGCTGGAGGATCTGAGAGGGCGCGGCTCGCGCTGAGTCGGCCCGGCGGATCCGATCGCGCTATGGCGCCGTCCGCATCGCGAGGATCGGCGTATCGTCAGGGATGCGGCTCACATACGCCGCACGTTGTCCCCACTGACGGGCCGAGCCGGCCGATTCGAACCAGAGATCGGCGCGCATCCGCCAGCGCCCGCTCATGGTGTCTTCGACCCGATAGACGCCGACGCCCGGGATCAGGATCTTGTCGCCGTAGTCGAACGGCGCGCCAGGTGTGAAGGTGCGGAGCAGGTCCCGGCTCAGGGCGAGGGTGCCGGCCTGGGGCCGGGTGTTCGAGGCCGTCACCAGCGGGTCACCGTCGGTTTCTTCGACCGAACTCGAGTAGCCGGTCACCACCACCCGGACGAATCGCTTCGCCTCGGGGGCAGCGTTCGCGCCGGTGGACGCCTGACCGGCCGCGCTTCGCCTGGGGGCGGTGCGGTCCTCGTTGGTTCCGGAGAACTCCGCCGAGATGTCAACCGACCATTCCACGGCCTCACCGGCCCACTGGCCGACGGGGGTAGTGCCAACCGACCAACGGGTGACGGCGCGATCGACCAGCTGGAACCCGAGCAACAAGGCTACGAGCGTCACGGCGGCGAGCAGTTGGCGCCTCCGGACGCTTCCCCGCGTCTTCTGATTGCCGGCGGCAAAGCCCTTGGGCCACGACTCGATCTCCTCGGGGGAGGGCCAGTGGAAGGGACTGTTCGGAAGTTGGAAGTCGACGTGAGGAAGGCGTCGAGTCCATTCACTCCAGGAGATCCCGTGCGGGAGATGCGGCAAGCGGGGTAGATGCGCCAAACGGACGCGCCCGCTCTTCGGATCTGTTCGAATATCGTCCATCCAGATCTCCAGGCCATTGACCCGGGTCGTAGTGCAGTGGGAAAAGGCTACCACCCGGGGCGGGGCGCGTCTACTCCGCCGGCCCGTCCCAGGTTCCTCCCTCTGGCCTCTCCGGTCCCCTATGCCAGGATCGGCGAGCGGCGGGTGAGGATTGAGGTAGCGGGAGAGAATTCCGCGGTGGTAGCCTGCACCATAGCTTGAGGATTCATCCTTGCCGGATCGGCAAGTCTTCCACTGCCAGACCTACTAATCGCCTCGCACCGTGGAGCTTGTCGGGCCCGAACGCATGTTTCGGGATAGACGGGTCTCTTGGACGATCCCCAGGCCGGCAAACGGCCGCGCGCCCGCTGGGTGCGATGCCGCCAGGGGGGACGAACCATGCCAAATCCGATCGGGAAGATCCTGGGCCGCCGGATCCGCCGGATCCGTCAAGAGAAGGGCCTCACCCTCAAGCAGATCGAGGCGCGCGTAAAGGTAAGCGCCACACACATTTCAGAGATCGAGCGGGGCAAGACCTCGCCCACCGTCGGCGCTCTCGAACGGATCTCCAACGCGCTCGAAGTGCCGGTCTCGCATCTGATCGAGCTCCCGTCCACGCCCGACCTGGAAGTGCAACGCCCGGATCCGCGGCGGGCGCTCCGGATGTCCGGAGGGCAGGTCCAGCTGGAGCCGCTCACTGATCGACACACCCCATCAGACATGTCGCTCTTCCTCGCGACCCTGGAAAGCCACGCGGTACTCGATGAAGCTCCTGGTCACGTCGGTGAAGAGTTCTGCTACGTCCTCGATGGCTACCTTGAGGTCGGCGTCAACGGCCAGACCCATATTCTCAAGCGCGGCGACACGATCCACTTCAAAGCCAACCAGGCCCATCGCTTGCGCAATCTGAGCAGCCAACCTGTGCGGACCCTCTGGGCCGTGCGTCCCAAACTGTTCATTTGAAGGAGGCAGCCGATGCCAAGTCGTGAGCGTGTGGGGGCGCGGATCCGAAATGTCCGGACCCTGCAGAACAAGACACTGCGGGACGTGGAGAACGCGTCCGGATTCTCGTCGACCCACATCTCCGAGATCGAGCGGGGCCGCACCTCGCCCACGATCGGCGCATTGATCCGGATCGCGAACGCCCTGGAGAAAGATCCGAGCTATTTCATCGAGGACCGTGAACTCGACGAGGTCTTCGTCACCTCGCCGGATGCCCGGGAGACCCCCGATCCAAGGCAGTTCGACGTCAGCGGGCACGGGGTCCAGGTGGAGGCGCTCACGCGCGGAATTCTCGGCGGCCGAATCCAGAGTTACGAACTCGAGCTCGATGCCGGCGCAGAAGGAATGATCCGACGGTTGGTCGATGGCGCCGACGTCTTCGTCCTCTGTCTGACCGGGGTCGTGGACTTGGTGGTGGAAGACCGTCCGCTTCGACTCGAGTTCGGGAGCCATCTGCACGGGCTCCTCCCGGACGGCTTCACGATCAGAAATCCGGGTGAAGACCCGGCGCGACTGTTGGTCGTCTACGACCCGGGCTCGACCCAGAGTTGATCGTCAGGGCTGGGGATCGGGACTCGAACCGACCTCAGTCGCTTTCACAGCCTCCCAGGCCCGATCGAGCGTAGCCGCGTCCACTCCCTCGGGGCGCAGTCCTAGCGCCGCGAGATGCGCGACGACCCCGGAGTGCCGTCGTCGAAATTTGTCCGATGCGCTCCTCAGCGCGAACTCGGGGTCGACCTCGAGGTGCCGCGCCAGGCTTGTGACCGCGAAGAGCAGATCGCCCACTTCTTCGGTCCGACGGGCCTGTGGCGCTGTTGGCTCGGCGGCGCCCGTGGCGGGACCGAGGAGTTCTTCGACCTCTACCAGCTCCTCTCGGATCTTCGAGATCACTCCCCTGGCGTCTTTCCAGTCGAACCCACCCGACGCGGCGCGGCGCTGCAGTTTCTCTGCTTGTCGCAAGGCTGGAAGGGCCGGGTCGAGCGGCGGCAGCGCTCCCGCCTCGGTTTCCCCTCGTTCGCCGCGTTTGATCTCGTCCCACTGACGCTCGACCTCGGCGGGGGAGGACAACGGTGACTCCCCGAAGACATGGGGATGACGGCGGCGGATCTTCTCGATCGCCACCCGAGCGAGATCCGCGAACGACGTGATCGCGCCCTCGTCCTGCGCCACGACCACCACGAGCGACAACACGAAGAAGAGATCGCCGATCTCCTCGCGCACACGTGGACGCCCTTCCTCTTCGACTGCCCCGAGCACCTCGAACGCTTCCTCGATGAGATAGGGGGCCAAGGTGCGCAGGGTCTGCGCGCGATCCCATGGACACCCTTGCGGGGACCGCAGCCGCGAGGCCAGGGCGAGGAGTCCTTCCCAGGTGGCCGGTAGATCGTTAGGTTCGTCTGCCATCGGCCGCACTCTACCAGGCGATCGCGAGGAGGCCAGAGATCGAGATGTCGACTCTCGTGCGGGGCGCCCGAGCGGCGGCGCTTCGGGCGCACGCTCCGTACTCTCACTTCGCGGTGGGCGCCGCGATCCTCTCGCGCGATGGGTCGGTCGTGACCGGCGCCAACATCGAGAACGTGGCGTATCCACTCGGTGTCTGCGCCGAGCGGATCGCGCTCCTCCGCTGGCGGGCCCTCAGGGGAACTCCTGTCGTCGCGATAGCGATCTACACTCCGACCGAGCAGCCGACGACCCCTTGCGGACTCTGTCGAGACGCGTTGGTCCGTTGGGCCCCGGGGGCCCGAGTCCTCCTGGTGTGGAAGACTGGTGAGTGCGGACCCGTGTCCGTCCTCGATCTCCTTCCGGACGGTGTACGGCGATGAATGCGAAAGAGCTGATTCGCAAGAAGCGGGATGGCGGTCGCCTCGCTGCGGACGAACTGCGATTCATCGCGCTCGGCGCCGCAGACGAGAGCATTCCGGCCTACCAGCTGACGGCTTTGTTGATGGCGATCTTCTTCCAGGGCCTCGACCCGGACGAGACGGTGTTACTGACGGAGGCGATGCGCGACTCGGGGGACCGTCTGCGGTTCGATGTGGCGGCGGACAAGCACTCGACCGGCGGGGTCGGCGACAAGGTGTCCTTCCTGGTAGCGCCGCTCGTGGCGGCGGCGGGCGTGCCGGTGCCGATGATCTCCGGACGGTCGCTCGGACACACCGGCGGGACGCTCGACAAGCTGGAGTCGATCGCCGGCCTGCGGACCGACCTCTCGCCGGACGAGGTGCGCGCACAAGTCGAGGCGGTGGGGCTGTGCATCGCCGCGCAGGGCAGTCGTCTGGCGCCTGCCGACAAAGTCTTCTACGCCCTGCGAGATTCGGCCTCGATCGTCGAGTCGATCCCGTTGATCGTCGCGAGCATCTTGAGCAAGAAGGCGGCCGCTGGGATCCGCGCGCTGGCGCTCGACGTGAAGTATGGCGATGGCGCCTTCATGCCGGATCCCGTTCAGGGTCGGCGCCTGGCGGAGGCGCTCGTGTCGGTCGCCGCAAAGCTCGGAATCCGCACCCGCGCCTACCTGACGCCGATGGATCGCGTGTTGGGTCGCACCGCGGGGAATGCGTTGGAGATCGTGGAGTCGATCCAACTCCTGCGCCGCGACACGCGTTCTGCCGATCTCGAGGATCTGACCTTGGAACTCGGCGCCGGAATGCTCGAGCTCGCCGGCGCGACGGCCGATCGCGCGTCGGGGCGCGAGAGGCTCATCTCGCTCTGGGACTCGGGCGCAGGTCTCGAGCGGCTGACACGCTGCGTCGAAGCGCAGGGAGGCGATCCGGACCTCATCGCGCATCCCGAACGGCTCCCGCACTCGAAGCGTGTGCAGGAGGTTCGCGCGTCCAGGTCAGGGCGGTTCGCCGGCTTGCGCGCCCGGCCAGTCGGCGAGTGGATCACGGCCGCCGGGGGTGGACGTCTGCACCGAGATCAATCGATCGACGCGGCAGTCGGGGTCGAGATCGTGCGGTCTCTCGGCGAGGAGATCCGAGCGGGCGACATCGTCTTCCGGCTGCACACGAGTGAGAGCGGCGGGGGAGCAGTGGACGGAGCCGCCGCCAGCGCGTGGATCCTCTCGGAGGATGAGGCGCCGGCGCGATCTCGTTGGGTCCTGGAGACGATCGGCCCGAGCCCGGACGCGTGAGCGTTCGCTCAGTCCTCGGGCGCCTCTTCCAGCGGAGCCTCGGTTCCCGCGCCGCCGGCCGGGCCGAGGTGGATCCCGCAGTAGTCGAGAGGCTCCTTCCCGATGCGGAATGCGTCCTTCGCCGAGCGTGGACAGGCGCTGCGCGCCAGCCTGCCCGAGTAGACGCAGGTGACGACCTCGACCACTCCCGGCGGCGGCGTGAAATCTTCCTTGCCGTAGATCTCGACCGCCTTGCGCATGAAGGCGCACCACGGAGGGAGCGCCGCGCTCGCTCCGGTCATCTTCGCTCCGATCGGTTTCTTCTCGTCGAAACCGATCCAGACACCACAGGAGAGCCGGGGCACGAAACCGACGAACCAGGCGTCGGAGTAATCATCGGTCGTGCCCGTCTTCCCGGCCGCGGGGGCGTCGAACTCATACTTCGCACGAGCCTGCCAAGCGGTCCCGCCATCGAAGACCGACCGCATCAGACTGAGCGTCTCGTAGCAGGAGATCTCGTCCAGTCCTTCGCGTGAGTTCGCCTGGTGCCGCTCGACGGTCCGCCCGTGTCGATCTTCCACGCGCTCGATGCTGAACGGTTCGCGCCAGATCCCGGAGTTCGCGAACGAGCCGTAGGCCGAAGTCAACTCCAGCGGCGTGGTCTCGCCCGTGCCGAGCGCGAGCGAGAGTTCGATCGGAAGCGGACTCTCGATCCCCATGCTCTGCGCGATCTCCGCCACCCGTTTGGGCCCCACCTCCTTCAGGAGTCGGATGCTCGGCGTGTTGATCGACTTCATGAGCGCGTAGCGCAGCGTGACCAAGCCGTGGAACTTGCGGTCGAAGTTCTGCGGCGACCAGGTCTGGCGCTTGCCGCCCGCGCCGATCCAACCCTCCGTGATGGGTGCATCGAGCACGAGGTCGTTCGTCTTGTGGCCGCGCTGCAGCGCGCTGGCGTAGACGAACGGCTTGAATGCGCTGCCCGGCTGCCGATGCGCCTGGGTGGCGCGGTTGAAGCTGCTCTCTCGGAACTCACGGCCGCCGACGAGAGCGCGGATGGCGCCCGACTGCGGCTCGAGCGCGACGAGAGCCCCTTGCAGATACGGGATCTTCCCGCCCTTCTCGGCGAGACTGCCCGCGCGTTGCCCTTGGTGCCGGAGGTATCGATACGCGTTCTTCTCCTCCAGCTCTCGGAGCTGCGCGTCCATCGCGGCTTCGGCGGCGTTCTGCAGGTCGAGGTCGAGCGTCGTGTAGACCTTGAGACCTCCGCGGTACAGTTCGGTCGCGCCGTAGCGCGCGATCAGCTCTCGGCGCACATGTTCCGTGAAGTAGGGCGCGGCCGATCGAGTCGACCGCGCCGAGCCGAGCGTGACCTCCGATTGCATCGCCGCCGAGAGCGCGGCGTCGTCGAGGTATCCCTGCTGGTGCATCCGACGCAGAACGACATTGCGTCGCTCGCGCGCCGCCTCGGGGTGACGCAGCGGAGAGAACGCCGATGGATTCGCCGCGAGACCCGCGACCATCGCGGCTTCCGGCGCGACCAACTCCTGGACGTCCTTGCCGAAGTATCGATCGGCGGCGGCCTGGATGCCGTAGGCGCCCTCACCCAGATAGATCTGGTTGAGATAGAGCTCCAGGATCTCGTCCTTGGAGAAGGATCGTTCCAACCTGACCGCGAGGATCGCTTCCTTGATCTTGCGGGTGAACGTCTGCGAGTTGCTGAGGAACAGGTTGCGCGCGAGCTGTTGCGTGATCGTGCTGCCGCCCTGCGCGATCTGTCCGGTCGCGAGGTTCGATCGAAACGCCCGGAAAACGGCCCAGAGGTCGATGCCCCAGTGCCGATAGAAACGTCGGTCTTCGGTGGCCAGGAACGCCTGGCGAACGATGTCGGGCGTCTCGCGAAGTCGGATCAGATTCCGGTTCTCGACGAAGAACTCGTCGATCACTCGCCCGTTCTTGTCGATCAACACGGTATTGATGCTTGGCTCGACCTCGCCGGGGGTCCTGGGGGTCGGGAGGTCCTCTCCCCAGACGACGAACAGCCCGAAGAGCGCGCCCGCCATGGCGAGGGGAACCAGCAGCAGGAGGATCAAGGCGATGCGCATGGGGGGTCACTCCAACAGACGGGCCGAGATCGGTCAAGCCGCGGGATCTGAGTCGAAATTCCTCGCGATCGGACGGTCACGCCGGAGGAACCGAACGCTCAATGACGGCTCGAAACGCCTGTCGGCAGCGATGTTCGAGTCCGACGGGCCCGCAGACGCAGAAGCCAAAAAAAAGTATTGACCCCCGCTCTCGCTCGCGGCTAAGTTCCCGATCCCGCAGCGAACAGAGCCGGGATTCGGAGATTCGATCCGAGTCCAGCATCGCCAGGATCCCATAGCGGAAACAGCGAGTCGGGTTCAGGTCGAGCCGGTTGTGCGATCCACTCGCCGCCGGCCGCGGGCACAGTTTTCTGCAGCGCCCAGCGGGGATTTCGGTCCCCGCGTGAAGTGGTGCGCGAACGGTTCTTTGACAAGAGAAGAGCAGGCTTGGCGAGCCCGGAACCAGCGTTCCCGGTCGTCCGGAGTTAATCCGGTTCGGCCGTGATCGCTACCAGTTCCATAACTCCCATCCGCCAGAGGGTGGGAGCTCCATGTTTTTTTCGAACACGGAGAGTTTGATCCTGGCTCAGAACGAACGTTGGCGGCGTGGATTAGGCATGCAAGTCGAACGGGATTCGGGGGCAACTCCGGATTTAGTGGCGAACGGGTGAGTAACGCGTGGGAAACCTGCCCTCGAGTTGGGGATAACACTCCCAACGGGGTGCTAATACCGAATGAGACCACGAAGTCGCATGGCTACGAGGTCAAAGGTAGAAATGCCGCTCGAGGATGGTCCCGCGTCTGATTAGCTAGTTGGTGGGGTAATGGCCCACCAAGGCTACGATCAGTAGCTGGTCTGAGAGGATGGTCAGCCACACTGGGACTGAGATACGGCCCAGACTCCTACGGGAGGCAGCA
>CAZVYN010000087.1:0-11499 GCA_964631125.1 uncultured bacterium
TGTGACGAGCCTGGAGCTGTACGACGCGGGCGGGGAGCAGATCGCGCTCCTCTTCGGTTACCGCAAGGGCGGAGAGGAAGAGGAGCGCGCGTGGGTGGAGAGGATGGAGACGTTGGGGTAGGTGGAGAAGGGGGCTCGGGCCCCAAGGGTGGTGGAGATGGGGTGACGGGAGTGACAAGCGAGTCGATGAACGGCGGCGAAGCGCCGCCGTTCATCGACTCGCTTGTTCCACGATTTCCTTCTGCACCGACAGCACGTCGAGGCGTTTGGAGATGACGTCGGATTCGCGCTCGGTCAGGGTCTTTCGCTTGGAGGAAGCTTCGCGGTAGGCCTCGAGGGTCTGCTTCTCCAGGTCGCGGACGTCGTTCTCCCAGCGGAGACGCTTGGCCAGCGCGCTGGCGTCGGTGGCCGAGAAGGGCGGGTTCTCGCCCCGCTTGTCGCCGAGGTTCTTCTCCCGCTCGCAGGCACGCGCGATCCCGCCGGCCGCTTCTTTCATCGCTTGCGCCAGACCGCGCTCGGCCGAACGCATGTCGCGTCGCTTCTCCAAGAGCTTCAGGCGCAGCTCGGCGTATTGCTTCTTGGCCTCGCCGGACTTCTTCGCCGCTTCGTCCTTGTTCTGGTCAGCCAGGTTGATCTCGGCCTTGATCTGCTCGACGTTCGCCTTCTGCAGATCGACCTCGGCCTTTTCACTCGCCTCACGCTCGTTGGCGGCGCGGATCGCCAGATCGGCGGCCGACTCGTCGTTCTTGGCGGCGTCTCGATCGCGGTCTATCTCTCCCTTGTCGCGCGGCGCAACCAGGGTCATGAAGGTGTCCGGCTTGGCGGAGGAGAGGACGACGGAGACGACGGGGGTGGAGGCGCTGGATTCGGCGAGAGCGGGGAGGCTCGAAGACAGAGTCAGGGCGAAGACTAGAGCGACGAGTCGGTTGGGGTAGGGCTGAGTACGCATGTCTGTTCGTTCCTCCTGGAGTACAGCGAAGAGGTCACTCGCCGAAGCGGCGCGTGACTTCATAGCGCCGTGAAGACCGTCCGGATGATGGCGAGGGCTTGATCGATCTCGGCCCGCGTGATGGTGAGCGGCGGGGCGAATCGGATGATGTTGCCGTGGGTCTGCTTGGCCAGGAGCCCGTGATCTTTCAGTGTGACGCAGACGTCCCAGGCTTCGAAGCCTTTCTCGAAGACGACGGCGTTCAGTAGTCCCTTTCCGCGAATTAGTTCGATCTTGGGACATGGGATGGCGCGGAGTCCAACCCGCAACACCTCGCCGAGTTCCTCCGAGCGCAGGTCGAGTCGCTCCTCCTCGAGCACTTCGAGCGCCGCCAGACCCACCGCGGCGGCCAGCGGGTTGCCGCCGAAGGTCGATCCGTGAGTGCCCGGAGTGAACACCCCGAGCACATCGTGATCGGCAACCACCGCCGAAACCGGGAGCACTCCGCCGCCGAGCGCCTTGCCCAGCGTCATCGCGTCGGGCCGCACCGCTTCGTGATCACAGGCGAAGCGACGACCCGTGCGGCAGAAGCCGGTCTGCACTTCGTCGGCGATCATGAGCACGTTGTGCTTCGTGCAGATCTCGCGCACCGCGCGCAGGTATCCCTCGCGCGGCACATGCACTCCAGCCTCGCCCTGGATCGGCTCGAAGAGGAACGCGACGGTGTTCGGCCCGATGGCGTTCTCCAGAGCCTGCGCGTCGTCATAAGGGATGATCTTGAAGCCGGGTGTATACGGCCCGAAGAAGCCGTACGAGTCAGGGTCGGTCGAACAGGAGATGATCGTGATCGTGCGCCCGTGGAAGTTCTCCTCGCAGACGATGATCTCCTGCTTGCCGTTTTCGACCCCCTTCACCTTCACGCCCCACATGCGCGCCATCTTCATGGCCGTCTCGACCGCCTCGGCGCCGGTGTTCATCGGCAGCGCCATCTCGAATCCCGTGTAGGCGCAGAGCCGCTCCAGGAAGTCGCCCATCTTGTCGTTGTAGAACGCGCGACTGGTCAACGTGCAGCGATCGGCTTGGTCCTTCAGCGCCTGGATGATCTTCGGATTTCGGTGTCCCTGATTGACCGCCGAGTAAGAGGAGAGGAAGTCCATGTACTTCTTCCCCTCGGGATCGGTCACCCACACGCCGTCGGCGGTCGAGATGACGACGGGCAACGGATGGTAGTTGTGGGCGCTGATGCGTTCGGTGGCGGCGATGATCGCCGCGCTCGAGTTGGCCGGGGCGACGGCCGGAGCGGTGGCGATGATGTCTCGGGGGCGCATGCAGATCTCCTTGTGCGATTCGGGGTCCGACGGTGCGGGCGGGCTGGCCAAGCGATCTCAGCGCTTCGCTCGCCCCCGCTTGAGCACGATCTTCCACTCGTCAGGCGTGACCGGTTGGATCGAGAGCCGGCTTCCGCGCTGCAAGAGGGCCATTCTCTCCAGCCCCGCCAGCTCCTTCATCTCCGAGAGCAGCACCGGCCGGGTGAACTTCTCCCGCGCCGCGATGTCGACCATGTACCAACGCGGATCGGTCTCTTGCGCCCCTCGGTCGAAGTCGTTCGAGTTGGGGTCGAACTGACTGAAGTCGGGATACCCGGCGCGCATGACCTCGCAGATGCCGATCACCGCCATCGGCTCGACACTGGAGTAATAGAGGAGCACCTCGTCGCCGACCTGGATGTCGTCGCGCAGGACGTTCCTCGCCTGATAGTTGCGGACACCTCCCCAATGCGTGGTCTGCTCGGGGCTGTTCTCGAGCTGTTCCCATGAGAACGACTCCGGTTCGGTCTTGAAGAGCCAGTAACGTTTCGACATCGGATCTCCTTTCGACGGATAACGGCGCTTTACGAGGACTGGACGACGCGGAGCGCCTTCCGCAGTTCTTCCGGCTCGGTCAACGGCAGCCGGCAGACTGAATCGATGCAGAAATAGGCGGCGGCCTTCCCGCCGACGATCGTGCGCGCCTCGTGCAACGGGAACTCGAACGAGACGCCGTCGGTCCACGAGACGACCGCGCCCGGTACGAACTCATGGTCGACGATGCGGAGGAGTGCGCGCGTGTCGGCGCGATCACGAGGGCCGGCGACGACGATCTCCTCGCGCGGCCCGAGCTGCAGCTCGAGGGCGAGCAACATCTGGTGGAAGGCGCCGGGCGCACGTTCGAGCTGGGTGTGGAACGCCTGCAGCGTGGTGGTCGCCGCTTTCTCCAGATCCGGGCGGCCGGTCAGTCGGCCCAGTCGCGAGAGCGCGGAGGCCGCGACCGAATTGCCCGACGGAATGCTGCCGTCTTGTGCGCTCTTGAGGCGCGCGACCAAGACCTCGTGGTGTGCATTGGTGGAGAAGTAGCCTCCGCGCTCGTCTCGGAAGAGCGCGACCATGATGTCTGCCCAGTGGATCGCCGCGTCGAGCCACCTTCTCTCGAATCCCGACTCGTAGAGATCGATCCACGCGTCGACCAGGAAGGCATGATCGTCGAGGAAGCCCAGAGTGGAGACGCGGCCGTCGCGCCAGACCCGCTGGAGACGACCGTCGACCACGAGCGCGCGGAGCAAGAACTCCGCGGCCCGGGCGGCAGCCTCGACGTAGCGCGGCTCGTCGAGGACTCTCCCCGAACGCACGAGCGCGGAGATCATGAGCGCGTTCCACGACGTGATGACCTTCTCGTCGCGGAAAGGACGCGCGCGCCCCTCACGCAGGGCGAAGAGCCGCGCCCGCGCCGCGTCGAGGCGAGTTTCGACCTCGGTCGACGGGAGCGCGAAGTGCGCCGCGAGCTCTTCCGTCGCGGCCACGCGAGAGAGGATCGTGCGGCCCTCGAAGTTGCCGAACTCATCGACGCCGTAGGCGCGGCGGAAGAGCGCAACGGAGACCTCGTCGCCGGGCAGCGCGAGCGCCGAGGCGATCTCCTCGTGCGTCCAGACATAGAAGCGCCCCTCCACCCCCTCGCTGTCGGCGTCTTCAGAAGAGAAGAATCCGCCCTCGGCGTGGCGCAGATCGCGCAAGACGTAGTCGCACGTCTCGCGGACCACTTCGGCGTAGCGCGGTTCGCCGGTGACCTGGAACGCCTCGAGATAGGCGACGACCAGCAGCGACTGGTCGTAGAGCATCTTCTCGAAGTGCGGAGTCAGCCAACGCTCGTCGGTCGCGTATCGATGGAAGCCGCCGCCCAGATGGTCATAGATGCCGCCGGCCGCCATGGCGTCGAGCGTGCGCGTCGCCATCTCCAGCGCGCGGCGATCGCCGTCCCGTCGATTCGCGCGGAGGAGGAGACGCACCGCCATCGCGTGCGGGAATTTCGGCGCCGAGCCGAAGCCGCCGTACGTCTCGTCGAAGGAGCGCCCGAGCGCCTGCCGAGCGGAGACGAGCGGCTCGCGGTCGAGGGCGCCGAGCGAAGTCGGCGCCTCGGTGAACGAACGCAGCTCTTCGGTCACTCGCTCGGCGCCGGCCAGGACATCCGCGCGCCGGTCCCGCCAGAGATTCGCCATCGCCTCGAGCAAACGAGGGAAGCCGGGGCGTCCCCAGCGATCCTCGGGAGGAAAGTAGGTGCCGGCGAAGAACGGCTTCAGCTCGGGCGTGAGGAAGACCGACATCGGCCATCCGCCCGAACCGGTCAACATCTGCACGGACGCCATGTAGAGATCGTCCAGATCGGGGCGCTCTTCGCGGTCGACCTTGATATTGACGAAGAGCTGGTTCATCAACGCCGCGGTCTCGTCGTTCTCGAACGACTCGCGCTCCATCACGTGACACCAGTGACACGCGGCGTACCCGATCGAGAGGAAGATCGGCCGCTGTTCGGCGCGCGCGCGCTTAAGCGCCTCCGGTCCCCACGGATACCAGTCGACCGGGTTGTGCGCATGCTGCAGGAGATACGGGCTGGCGGCGTCGATCAGTCGATTCGCGCTGCGCGCGACAGGGTCGGTCATGCCTCGCAGAGTAGCACGCACCGGGCACGCGGGAGGGGCGCCGGGGACGCTCCGGGCGTACACTCGCCCGCGTCCGTGCGCCTTCGATCGATGTCCTCCCCCGCCTCGCCTGACGCGCGTTCCCTCGATCCGAGGCCGAAAGCGCGAGTGCGTCTTTGCGTTGCAGCCCGCTGGGCGGTCGCGCTCCTGCTGACGGCGCCCGCGTGCGCGAGCGCCCAGCAGGTTCACGTGCAGCTCTACGACGTGAAGGACGGCCTGTCCCATGGACGGGTCCCGGCCATCTCGAGCGATGCCTCCGGCTACCTCTGGTTCGCCACGTGGGAGGGCTTGAGTTGCTTCGACGGCGAGCGCTTCACGCGCTACGACGTCGGCGACGGGCTGCTCGACCCACTGGTCAACGCGATCGCGCACGATGCCCAAGGAGGACTCTGGGCCGCGACTTGGGGGCGAGGTCTCGCCTGGCTCCCTCGCATGCCGGCGCCGGGCCGACCGACGGTCGAGACCTTCGCGATCGGGCCGCAGCGGCAAGCCGGCCTCGCCTTCGATTGCGCGCTCGACCAGGAGCAACGCCTCTGGATGGCGACCGAGCTCGGCGTCTACCGCAGCCTCCACTCCGTTCCACGCGCTTCGACGGAGGGTTCGCGCGACTCGGTGCGTTTCGAGCCGACCGCGCTGCGAGACATCGCCCGCCTGACTTCGGTCGAGGACGGCGCGGTCTGGCTGGCGGCGCCGCGCACACTGCTGCGCTCGACCGGATCGCGCATCGACTCGTTCCCCACTCCGGGGAGTCGCGAGTTCTCGGTCGCGGATCTCATCTCCGACCGGGCGGGCGGCGTCTGGCTCGCGGAGCAGCGTGCGGTCTGGCGCGTCACGCTCGCTGCGTCGGCTATCTGGGACTCGCTCCCACTCGCGCTCCCCGATGGAGTGGCCATTCGCTGCCTCGCTTCCGAGGAGCCGTCGACTCTCTGGATCGGCACGAGCGGCGGACTCTATCGCCTCAGCGACGGAGAGTGGATGCACTGGAGCCGGGCCGACGGACTCCGCGACGACTTCGTCCGTACGCTCGGCTTCGATCGCGAAGGAGACCTCTGGTTCTCGAACGACAGTCGAGGCGTGGCGCGGTTCTCGGGCGAATCGATGGTCGGCTTCCGCGAACTGCAGACCGATGAAGAGGTCCACTGTTTGAGCGTGGTCGTCGCCCGCGACCAGCGCGCCTACGCCACGACGGCGCGGCGCGGAATCCTGGAGTTGCGTGACGGAATCGGGGCGCTCGTCCCCGGCTCACTCGCCCCCGAGTTCAACGACATCAACTACTGCTTGGTCCAAGACGCGCGCGAGGACTGGTGGGCGGGCAGCGCGCTCGGACTGTTCTACGCGCCCGGACCGGAGCTCGACTTCCGGAAGGCGCGCCGGGTCGACCCCGGAGGGGATCGTGTCCGCGTCATCGGCATCGGCTACGACGAGGCGCGCGATCGGCCTCGATTCGAGCCGCATCGAATCCCTTTCCCCGATTCGCTCACCGGCATCCGCGCGTTCGCCTTCGATCGAGGCGGTCGCACCTGGATCTCGGGCTTCGTCGGACTCGCGGTCTAAGATGGCGCCGAGATGAAACTGCTCGGCGCGCGCAACGGGCTGGGTGACATGCGTGCGCGTTGCCTCTATCTCGACGCGAGCGGCCGGCTCTGGGTCGGCTTCCGGCACGACGGCGCCTTCGTCTGCGACGAACCCGAGGCGCCCACGCCGATCTTCCGGTCGATCGGTGACCGCGCGAGTTTCGCGAGCAGCACCGTCTGGGGCATCACGTCGGATCGATCCGGTCGCATCTACTTCGCGACCGGCCGAGGGCTCGATCGTTGGGCGCCCGAGAGCGGGCAGATCGAACATGTCTCGATGCGCGACGGCCTGCCGGGCGAAACGGTCTTGGATGTCACGACCGATGCGTCGGGGCGGATCTGGATCGCGACCAACGGCGGTGTCTCCCGCTTCGATCCACAACTCGAGCCGGCGCCCGCCGCGATCCCGCCGGTCTACTTGACTTCGGTGCAGTTCGCGGGCGAGAACTTGCCGCTCCCAAGGGGCGGCAGCGCGCGGGTGGGTCCTTTCGAGCTGGGTCCGTCCCGCAACAATCTACGGATCGAGTATGTCGCGCCGTCGTTCCGCCGCCCGGTCCGCTATCAGTATCGACTCGAGGGCGCCGACGCCGATTGGCAGGCGCCGACCCCAGAGCGCACGGTGCAATACGCGCACCTCGCGCCCGGTAGTTATCGCTTCACCGTGCGGACGCTCGATCCGGAGGGAGTCCCGAACTCGAACCAAGCCGATCTCACGCTCCGCATCCTCCCTCCCATCTGGCAGCGAGCCTGGTTCCTGGCGTTGGCGGGGGGAGCGCTCGGCGCGGTCGGCCTGGCGTGGCATCGTTTCCGCGTGCGGCGGATCCTCGAGCTCGAGAGCATTCGCCAACGCATCGCGAGCGACTTGCACGATGAGATCGGCTCGGGCCTCGCGCAGATCGCGGTCTGGTCCGAGGTCGCGCGCCGTGAGGCGGCGCCGAAGAGCGCGCCCATCCTGGAGCAGTCGGCGACACTGGCGCGGTCGCTGCGTGACTCGATGAGCGACATCGTCTGGGCGATCGATCCGCGCCGGGATCGATTGAGCGATCTGATCGAGCGGATCCGGCAGTTCGCCTTCGACCTGCTGGCGACGCAGGGAGTGCGCGTCGAGTTCTCCATATCGCCTCAGGAACAGCTCTCCGGCGTTCCGCTGGCGCCCGACACGCGGCGTCATCTCTTCCTCTGGTTGAAAGAGGCGCCGACGAACGTCGGGCGGCACGCTGAGGCGTCGCACGTCACGGTGACGATCGAGTTGCGGGCGCGCACCCTCGTGCTGGAGGTGTGCGACAACGGACGCGGATACGACCTCGACCGGACGACCCGCGGCCACGGGCTGAGCAGTCTCTCGGAGCGCGCGAGTGCGCTGCGCGGCCGACAGGAGATCGTTTCCGCTCCCGGGGAAGGGACGCGTCTCCGACTGGAGGCGCCGCTCCCGCGCCCCCGCACCCTCGTGTAGGGGCGGCGGACGCTGTTTCCCGGATAGGCTCGTCACTCTCGCTAGAGATCGGGCCGGGGTGATCGGAACGAGGGGAGGCGGTCATGGCCGAAGAGATCCGTGTCGTCCTGGTCGAGGACCAGACGCCGCTGCGCGATGGGTTGCGTTCGCTGTTCGAGGCGAAGTCGGACTTTCGCGTCGTCGGCAGCCATGGGTCGATGGAAGAGGCGCTCGCCGCGCCCGATCCGTCGGCCGACGTGGGACTTTTCGACATCGGTTTGCCCGGCATCGACGGAGTCGAAGGGGTGCGCCGTTGGCGTGCGCGCTCGCCGTCGACCCAGATCCTCATGCTGACCGTCTACTCCGACCGGGAGCATGTCTTCGACGCGATCTGCGCCGGCGCCTGCGGCTATCTCCTGAAGGACACGCCGCCCGATCGCCTGCTCGAGGCCATTCGCGAAGTGCGAGACGGCGGCGCCCCCATGACCCCCGAGATCGCGCGCAAGGTGATCTCCACGTTCCAGCGGACGCCGCAGCCGCAGAGCGAAATGGCTCGCCTCTCCCCACGCGAGCGCGATGTCCTCGAGCTGCTCGCGGAAGGGCACGCGTACAAGACGGCGGCCGGCGCGCTCGGGCTCAGCAGGACACCATCCGATTCCACATCCGCCACATCTACGAGAAGCTCCACGTCCACTCGAAGTCCGAGGCGGTGATCAAGGCGATCCGGAGCGGGTTGGTGGGGTAGCGCTAGCGGAGCACCGCATACGCAGCAGGCTCCAGGACCCCGGCCCGATCTTTGCTTCCTCACAGTTGAAACGTCACGAAATCGACGGAGCGAGCGAAGGTCGGAGAGGACCATGATTCGGTTTGTCATGACAGAGCATGCGGAGGGCGTTTGCGCAGCTCGAGAGATCGATTACGAGTGGATCAAGCGAGTGCTATCCTCCCCATCCGGCGTCGAGCGTGACCGGATCGACCCGGATCTTCGCCACGCGTGGGCGCCGATTGCGGAGCGGGACGGTCGCATACTTCGCGTCGTCTACTACGAATCCGTTGTTCCGATTCGGATCGTCACTGCATTCTTTGATCGCCGCCTCGGGAGGATTGGATGAAGGTCCACGTAGACGAGAAGGCGGACGCTCTCTTCCTTCGCCTCGATGATTCTCCGATCGTCGATTCCGAAGAGGTCGAACCCGGAATCATCCTCGACCGCAATGCCGAAGGGCAGGTCGTGGGCATCGAAATTTTGCGCCTTCGCCAGCGACTCCCGCAGCTCAACCTCCGCCAAGTGCTGGTCGAGATCTCTTAGCTCCCACCCGTTCGTGCGGCTGCCGGTCGAGCCGCGCTCCCGCTACTCTCTCGCCGTTCGCCCCGCGGACCCGTCGACCTGGGCGATCCGGTCGGCGCGGCGAAGCACGTGCGCTCCCCCCTCGCGCCCGACGGAACCTGGATGGTCGTCGGGCCGCAGGCGCGAGATCGCGTGGAAGAGAATCTCCATCCGATCGGCCGCGTCTTCTATTGCGCCTCGGCCATGATCTGCACGCCGGCATCACTCTCGCAAGAGGTCGGACTTGCGTTGGGCGCCCAAGCCGGCGAGGCGCGTTTGCGCGGCGGAGACCCCGTTCAACATGGTGCTGGAGGTGAGGAGCTAGCGGAAGTGACCGAGGAAGATCCGCAGGACGTCCGGATGGATCGCGAGGGTGATGAGCGCCCCGCCGATGGCGCCGCCGAGATGGGCGTCGTGTCCGATGTTGCCGAGCCTCGCGCGCATCCCATAGAGCGAGACCGCCACGTAGCCGAAGGCGAAGAGCACCGCCGGAATTCCGATCGGAATGAGGAACAGATAGATCGGCGCGAACGGTCGGAAGAGCACGAAGGAGAAGAGGATTCCGCTCACCGCGCCCGACGCCCCGAGCGCGCGGTAGTTCGGATCGCCTCCGTGTCGCAGGACCGCGAGCAGACTTCCCAGCACCATGCTCCCGAAGTAGACGAGCAGGAATCCCCAGGGGCCGAGCAGCCGCTCCACGCTGGGTCCGAAGAAGAACAGCGTGAACATGTTCATGAACAGATGGCCCAGATCGGCGTGGAGGAAGCCCGAGGTCACGAGCTGATGCCACTTCGCGTCCTGGACGACGCCGTAGGGATGCAGCATGCCGGCGCGCAGCCAACTCGGCCGCGTGAACGAGGCGAGCGTGATCGCCACCGTGGCGATGATGAGCACGAGCGAAGCTGAGGGGTTCACAGCCCGTACTTCTCCACGATCTCCTTCTTCCCCATGCCCAGGATGCCGTGCTTCGCCCCTACCTTCTCGAAGGCGGCGGCGGCTCTCTCCAGGTGATGTCGCTCGTGGCCGGCCGAGATCTGCGTGCGAATGCGCGCCTGTCCCTTGGCCACGACCGGAAAGAAGAACCCGACGGCGAAGATCCCCTCCAGGAAGAGGTCGCGCGCGAAATCCTGGGCCAACTTGGCGTTGTAGAGCATGACGGGCGCGATCGGGTGCGTGCCGGGACGGACGTCGAGTCCGATCTCCTGTAGCCGCGTTCGCCAGAACGCGGTGTTCCCTTCCAGCTTGTCGCGTCGTTCGGTCGAGGCGGTGAGCAACTCGAGCACGCGCAGCGCACCCGCCGCGATGACCGGCGGCACGCTATTGGAGAAGAGATACGGCCGCGCCCGTTGCCGGCACAACTCGACGATCTCCTTGCGCGCGCTGACGCATCCGCCGGAGGCGCCGCCCAGCGCCTTGCCGAGCGTGGTCGTGATCACGTCGACCCGACCCAGGACTCCGCAGTGCTCGTGGGTTCCCCGGCCGCGCTTACCCAAGAACCCGCTCGCATGCGAGTCGTCGACGAAGACCATCGCGTCATATTTCTCGGCCAGATCGCAGATCTGGCCGAGATCCGCAATGTCCCCATCCATCGAGAACACCCCGTCCGTCACGATCATCCGCGTCCGAGCATCCTGCGACTCCTTCAGCTTTTCCTCGAGATGCGCGTAGTCGAGATGCTTGTACGTCTCCTGCCGCGCCTTGCCGAGCCGCATCCCATCCACGATCGAGGCATGCACCAGGCGATCGGCGATCAGGATGTCCTGTTCATTCAAGACCGCCTCGAAGATCCCCGCGTTGGCGTCGAGACACGACCCGAACAAGATCGTGTCCTCGACTTCGAGGAACGCGCTCAGCTTGTTCTCTAGTTCCCTGTGGATATCTTGTGTCCCGCAGATGAACCGCACGCTGGAGAGCCCATACCCGCGCGCGTCGAGTCCCGCATGCGCCGCCGCGATCACCTCCGGATGGCTGGAGAGCCCGAGGTAGTTGTTCGCGCACATATTGATCGCCTGGCGCGTCGCGCTCCCCGCCGGGAACTCCACCTCGACGTCGGCCGCCTGCGCCGAGTGGAGGATCCGTTCCTCCTTGTAGAGGCCCGCCTCGCGGATCCCGTCGATGTCGGCGCGATACCGTCCGCGCAGCGCTTCCGAGTAGCTCATCGCGTCATTTCCCCACTCACTTGGCCGCTCACTTGGCCGCTCACTTGGCCGTCATCTCGCGCACGACCGC
>CAZVYN010000087.1:11599-15506 GCA_964631125.1 uncultured bacterium
CTCACTTGGCCGCTCACTTGGCCGCTCACTTGGCCGTCATCTCGCGCACGACCGCCGCGATCCCCTCGACCGTATCGAACGCCTCCGCGCTCGCCTTCTCATCCGGAATGCGGATCGAATACTTCCGCTCCACGAACGTCTTGAGCGACACCATCGAGAACGAATCGACGATCCCGCTGGAGATCAACTGCGTCTTCTCCGTGATCTCCGTGTCGTCGTCCTCGTCGAGGTACTCGCGGCGGACGAATTCGAGGATGGTCTGTTCAACGTCGGTCATGTTGCCTCGTCGAGGGGAAAGCTGTGGCTGCCTGGCGCCATTGGGTCGAGTCGGGGACGCACGATTGCGAAACCTACAGCCTCGCGAGCGGGCGCGCCAGGGCTCCGAAGCTGACGGAGGGAAATCACCCTGCGGATGGGACGGACCGCGCAAACGTGATGGCCTGATCCAGATTCATCGTGCGGCCCGATACCCGCTCGACGAGAAACGATGTCTCGCCGAGCGACGCACTCGACGCCTCGGTCAGCCGCGCATGATCTTCGTGATGCCAGGCCGGAATCGGCGTCCCGACCGACTCGAACAGACCTTCGACGGCGCCGAGGAGACGCGCGGAGCGGGCCGCGTGGCCTTCAGACCAAGAGAGCATCGCGAGTTCGAGCAAAGCCTCGGCGGCGAAGTGCGGCTGGCGCTCGGTGGAGTAGAGATGCAGGGCCTCGAGGAGATGGGTCCGAGCCTCGTCGTGCTCGCCCGTCCGCCGCAAGATGCTCCCCAATCCGCGAAGCGCGTTCGAGAACTCCTGCCGATCGTCCGAGGCGCGCACCTCGTTCAGAGTGGCCACGGCGAGTTCGCGCGCTTCCGCCAGATCCCCCAGATCCCGGAGCGCCGCCGCGAGGTTCGAGCGCGCTCGAGCGGCGAGATGGCGGTACCCGGTCGCCACGGCCCGCTCCAAGGTGGATCGATAGCGCTGTGCGGATTCCGCGAAGTCCCCCTGTCGGGCCGCGATCACGCCGAGGATCAACTCGGCGCCCCCGATCTCGTTCTGTTCGCCCAGACCCATCCGCACCTCGAGAGCTTCCAGGGCGTGGACGCGTGCGCTCTCCAGCGCGTCGTTGTCCACATCCGCGGCCGCCCGCACGAGTCGCGCGGTGGCCATCCCCCGCGCCATCCCCAGGGTTTGAAAGATCGCGTAGGCCTCGTCGGCCGATCGGATCCGCTCGTCGGACATTCCGAGCACAGAGGCGCAATCGGATCTCTGGATGAGCAGATGACCTCGGCCGTACACCGGTGCGTCATCGCGAGACACCACTCGATCGAGCAGGATCCATAGCTCCGGCCAACGACCGATGCGTTCGAGGGCGCCGGTGAAGTACCAAATGAACTCGTGAGCCCGAGGGAGTTCCACTTCCGGAGTGACCGCCACCTCGACAGCGATTCGCAGATTCGGGATCAACTCCCTCAACCAAGAAACGTGCGCCGCCCCGTCAGGGCCGTGGAGCTGACGACCGTGGTGCGACGCACGCGAAGCATAGAAGTCGAAGTGCCGCCGCCTGAGGTCGGGAATCGATTCCTCCGTCTCCGCCGCAGCGCGCGCGAAACGGCGGATCAGTTCCAACAGGCGATACCTGGACGTCCCCTCGAACCCGGTCGTGCTCTCGACCAGGGACTTTTGAACGAGGCTCTCCAAGTCGAGGTCGACGGCGCTCTCGGCCGCAGCATCTCCGGCTTCCGCGCCGCTCTGCGCCATGAGCGCGCGCGCCGCTTCGATCGTCCACGGGCTCGCCAAAAAGCTCAGGCGCCGGAGCAGCGCCTGTTCCGTCGGCTCGAGCAGTTGATAGCTCCAATCGATCGAGGCCTCCATCGTGGCGGAGCGATCGGTCGGGTCGCTCTGTCCGCGCAGGATGGAGATACTTCGTTCCAGTCGGTTCGCGATCTCCGTGAGCGGGAAGGCCGACACGCGGGCGGCCGCCAGTTCGAGCGCGAGTGGGATCCCATCGACCATCCGGCAGATGCGGACCACCTCCGCCAGCGCGTCTCCCGCTGGACGGAACTCGGGACGCGAAGCGGTCACTCGATCGACGAACAGACGCACCGCGTCGGCTCGCCAGGAAGATTCGGGGGAGTCGTCTCGCTCGTCCGGAAGCGAGAGCGGCGAGAGCGGAATCGGGAATTCGTCGGACAAGCCGATCCGCTCGCGACTGGTGGCCAGGACACGCAAGCGAGGGCAGCGAGCGAGCAGAAGCTCGAGCACGCGCGCGCACGACGCGCGGACATGTTCACAGTTGTCCAACAGGAAGAGGAACGGGCGCTCTCCGATCGCCGCGGCGAGCGTCTCTTCGTCGCTTCGCGAAGCGACCGCGGGAAATCCCGCGGCCTGCAAGAGGTCGGGGCCGATCTCCGCGTTCTCCGTGAGCGGCGCCAGATCGACCCAGGCTGAACTTGCGGGATAGGCCGGCAGCAGGTCGGCGGCGATCTCCGCCACGAGCCGCGTCTTCCCGCCGCCGCCAGGCCCGGTCACGACGACGAACCGTTCCTCGAACAGACTCCGCCGAATCTCCCTTCGTTCTCGAGCCCGGCCGATCAGGGGCGTCGTGGGTCGCGGTAGGCCCCGACTCGATTCGCGCGCGGTCGGAAAAAGTTCGAGCGGACCGCCGGAAGGGACACAGGCGGAAATCCAGAGCGCGGCGGCGAGAGCGGAGTGGGGACGAAGCGGCGCGTCCAGATCAGTGAGCAACGTCAACACCGCGCGCAACGAAGGGGAGAGCTCGGACGCCGACGCGAGATGCACGAGCAATCGGCCCAACGCCGCGAGATCGAGCGCGACATCCTGTTCGAAAGAGCCGGAGAGGCCACCCGCGCCGATCTCGGTCAGGATCACGCGTCCCGCGGAGTCCCGCCGCGCACTCGATCCGCGCAGGCGCCCGTGGCTCAGTCCCGCTGAGTGCATCGCGTGCAGCGCCAGGCTGAGGTCGACGCCGACCTCGACGATCGCTTCCGGCGAGATCAGTCCGTCCTCGACCAACCAATTCTCCAGCGATCCCCCTCGCACCTGCTCCATCCAGACGCCGAGGCGACCGTCGTGTTCCTCGACCCCGTGCACCGCGACGATGCGAGGATGCCGCACGCTCGCCAGACGCCCCGCCCACTCCAGCGCCCGGTCGTGCGTTTCTGCGTCGATTCCGGCCGGATAGAGCTGCAGCGTGACCTCGCGTTGCAGGACGCGATCGAACGCACGATAGGTCGAGCGCGGGATCCGCGCCAACGCGGCCGAGCAGATCGAGCTGGCCCCACTTCGCGGGCGCGGTGCTCATGGAATCTCGGCGGGGGTTCGCTCCGGTCGTTCGAGCGCGCGGTCCACCGCGAGGACGTCGTCGCTCGGCGCCTCGATCGCGACACCGTCCTGCGCGCTTCGATGTCCTCGCGCTTCTGCCCGCCGCCATGCTTGATGGCGTGCTTGCGCCGCGCCTGCTCCACGAGGATCTGGCGCATCGCCTGCGCCGCCGCCCCGAAGGAGTGACCCTGGCTGTTCCATCCGGGGTCGCCATCTTTCACCAGACGCAGATAGGCCTGATGGACCAGCGCAGTCGGCTGGAGCGTATTGCCCGGCGGAACCGCCGCCATCGGCGCGAGCCAACTGTCGCAACTCCGTGTAGAGCCGCCCGATCAGCGCGTCGGCGGCCAGCGGCGCTCCGGGCTGTGGGTTCGGCTGTGCGTCTGCCTGTGCATCTGCCGGCGAGTCATCAGGCGGTTCCGACGGGCTCACGGTCCCCTCCGTCGGGCCGCGCGGATGCTAGCAGCCTCTTTCTCGATTTTGCCTGGCAGTTTCCGGCCGCGTTTCTCGAACTGATGGGTGACCAGCGCCCGCGGGCGCGCAACCCGAGGAGAGTACCATGAAGCAGTTCACCTACGCAG
>CAZVYN010000088.1:0-15415 GCA_964631125.1 uncultured bacterium
CCGCCCCCCCGCCCGGGATTTCCAATATTCCAGACCCTCGCGGCCAGCGAGCGGCCGCCGTCGCTCCCGACTTGGGTCGACTTTACGAAGCGCTCCGGGATCCGCTCGGGCGGTACGTCCAGCGGATGGTCAAGGACTCTGCGCAGGCGCAAGACATCGTCCACGACATCTTCCTGCAGTTGCACGCGAAGGCCGACCAGCTCGCCCGGGTCGACAACATCGAGGCCTGGATGTACCGCGTGGCGCGCAACGCGGTGATCGATCACGTCCGCAAACAGGAGTCGGGATGGGGAGCGCGCGCCGACTCGGCGGCGAGCGACGATGAAGTTGCGAACCTGGCCGGAGCGATCGAAGACGAAGAGGGCGCTGCGCGCGAGTCGAGCGCGGCGCTCCGCTTGGCGTCGACGGTTCGATGCTTCATCGATGAACTGCCGGACCACTATCGAGACGCGCTCCGCTTGACCGAGTACGAGGGTCTCGATCGCCGCGCGTTGGCGGACCGCCAGAACATCTCGCTCACCGCCGCCAAGTCTCGCGTGCAACGCGCCAAGCGCCTGCTCATGGAATCGCTGCAACGATGCTGTCACCTCGAGTTCGATCGCTACGGCACCCTGCTCGACTTCTCACCGCGAGGTCAGTGCTGCCCATGTGATCCGGGGCCGACAGATGTCACCGCATCGACCACCTCGACCACACCGACCGCACCGACCGCCTCTTGCTCGGGCAGCGCGAACACGAACCAGAACTTGTGTCAGAAGGAGGACTGCAGATGACCACCAAGTCCGAATCACACGCGAACGAATTCTCGACCGCGGCCGCGCCGCGACCGGGCGTCGGCGATCGTTCAGACACCCGCGTCCACATCTCGCTCGACGTCCGTGATGTCGAAGCGTCGGTGAAGTTCTACGAAGCGTTCCTCGGTGCGAAGGCGCACAAGGTGCGCAAGGGATACGCGAACTTCGACCTCGTCGAGCCGCCGCTCAAGCTCGCGTTCAACGAGCGCCGGAACGTGGAGCCGACGGACTCGCAGGAGGGCGTCCAGGCGAGCCGCGACGCCGACCTCAACCACCTCAGCCACCTCAGCCACCTCAGCCACCTCGGCTTCCAAGTCGCGACGACCGAACAGGTCCTCGCCGCGCGTCGCCGTCTGGTCGAAGCGGGACTCTGGACGCTCGAGGAGACAGGCGTCTGCTGCCACGCGCAGCAGGACAAGGTCTGGGTCAAGGATCCCGACGGCGTCTCGTGGGAGATCTATGCCGTCACCGACGATCTGCTCGAAGTCGACAAGGACGCCGATCATCCCGTCGCGGACGACAAGCGCGCCAAGTCGCCGATGACCGCGTGCTGCACGGCCGTCGACACGGCGAAGTGCTGCTAGCCGCAGCAGCCGAAGCCGCTACACCAACGAGTAGGCAGCGCGGAAGCGATCGACCACGTCCAGGATCTGCGGATCGAGCAGCGCCCGCGCCCGCGCCGCGAGTTCCGCCGGTACGCCTCCGTAGAACGCCTCGGCGATCCCGCCGGTGATGCAGGCGATTGTGTCGGCATCGCCGCCCAGTGAGACCGCATTGCGAATCGCGTCTTCGTAGTCGGTCGACTCGAGGAACGCGATCAGCGCCGGCGGGACGGTTTGCTCGCAGATCTCGGTGAACTGGTACCTCGGCCGGATATCGTCGAGTCGTTCGCTCAGGTCGTAGCCCAACTCCGATTCGATGAACTTTCGGATCTCGTTCTTGGACTTCCCGTGGCGCGCCAGAAGCACCGCCGCCGCGGTCGCCTTGGCGCCGACGATCGCGCCGACATGGTTGTGCGTCACGACCGCGCTGCGCTCCGCCCACTCGAGCACTTCGTCCATCGTGTCGAATGCGAACCCCACCGGACTGACGCGCATGGCCGAGCCGTTGCCGTAGCTGCCGTACGGCTGGTGCTCCGGAGTTTCGATCCACTCCGAGAACATCGTCCCGTAGCCGCGGCCGGGGTATCGCTTGGCCCACACGGCGAGCAGTTCGCTGAGTCTCGCGCCGCCGTGCTTCTCGCCGCCGTGCTTCTCGCCCCCGAGGCCATCGCCCCCCAAGATCCAGTCCGCGACCGCGACGGTGAGCACCGTGTCGTCGGTGAAGCTCGACCGCGGGACGAAGAGTTCGATGTCCTTCGTCTTGATTGCTCGGTACTCATACACCGAGCCGATGATGTCGCCGAGGATGGCGCCGAGCATGGAGGGCCTCCGTCTTGGAAATGGAGATGTCGCCAGAGAATACGCCGACCGATGGCCCGCCCGCGACTTGCTGCTAGGATGCGCGGCCGGAGGCGTCTGAACCATGTGGCCTGTCATCCTCGAAATCGGTCCGCTCAAGCTCTACTCGTTCGGTCTGATGGCCGCGCTCGCCTTCTTGGCGGGCAGTCAACTCCTGCGGATCGAGTTCGAACGACGCAAGCTCGGCGTCGATCGCTGGAGCAACTACGCCGTCGGCGCGCTCCTCGGCGGATTCGTCGGCGCCCGCGTGAACTATCTGATCACGCACCTCGATGATCTCAAGCTCGACCCACGTGGCGCGCTCTTCTCCGGTTCCGGCCTCATCTGGTACGGCGGCCTCATCGGCGGCGTGCTCGTCGCCTATTTCTTCTCGCGTCGCTACAAGCAGCACTTCGGCGAGATCTCCGATGCGTTCTCACCCGCGCTCGTCGCGGCGTACATCCTCGGTCGAGTCGGCTGCCTCGTTTCGGGAGACGGCGACTACGGCGGACCGAGCGATCTCCCGTGGGCCATGGCCTTCCCGAACGGAATCGTTCCGACGACGGAGCGCGTGCACCCCACGCCGATCTACGAGGTGCTGCTGTCGTTGCCGATCCTCGCGTTCCTCTGGCGGACGCGGCACAAGAACTGGCCCGTCTGGACGCAGTTCGGCGTCTATCTCACGCTGACCGGCATCGAGCGGTTCGTCGTCGAGTACTGGCGGCTGAACCAGCCGGGCTTGCTCGGATTGACGACGCCCCAGCAAGTCAGCGTGGTGCTCGTCGCGATCGGCGCCGCGCTCTGGATCCGCGGCGCGCGCGCTGAGGGTACGGCCACCGCGCGGAGAATCGTACCGGCCGGCTGATAGACTCACGGCCGATGTCTTCCCTGCGCAAACCCGAGGTCCTGAGTCCCGCCGGTAGTCCCGAAGCGCTCCAGGCCGCCATCGCCGCGGGCGCTGACGCCGTCTACTTCGGTCTCGGAGACTTCAACGCAAGGATCCGCGCCGCGAACTTCCAACTCGGTGATCTGCCGGATGTCGTGCGCGATCTCAGACGTTGGGGCGTGAAGAGCTGTCTCACGTTCAACACGCTCGTGTTCCGACACGAAGAGCGGACGGCGCGGGATCTGCTCGAAGCGATCGCACTGGCGGGACCTGACGCGTTGATCGTGCAGGACCTCGGCGTGATCCGCTGGGCGCGCGAGATCGCGCCCAATGTCGAAGTGCACGCCTCCACCCAGATGACGATCGCGAGCCCCGACGCCGTCGCGCTCGTCGCACGCATGGGCGCCACCCGCGTCGTCCTCGCGCGTGAACTGACGCTCCCCGAGATCGCGCGCGTGCGCGCCGCCAGCGACGTCGAACTCGAGATATTCGTGCACGGCGCCCTCTGCGTTTCGTACAGCGGACAGTGCCTCTCGTCGGAAGCGTGGGGCGGCCGCAGCGCCAACCGCGGACAGTGCGCGCAGGCCTGTCGGCATCCGTATGACCTGATGGTCGACGGACTCGAACACGAGATGGGCGACCGCGCCTACCTCCTCTCGCCCCGGGATCTCGAGGGATTCCACCGTATCGCCGATCTCACCAAGATCGGCATCGCCGCGTTCAAGATCGAAGGCCGCATGAAAGGCCCTGAGTACGTCGCCGCCGCCACCTCGCTCTACCGCGCCGAGGTCGACCGCGTCTGGAAGGCGATCGAGCTGGGCCGCGCCGCGAGCATCTCCGCGCCGTCGCGCGCGGTGGAGCAGCTCGCGGTGCGGGCAAGGCAGACGTTTTCGCGCGGGGCGAGCGAAGGCTTCTTGGGTGGCGTGAATCACCAGGTGTTGGTCGATGGACGGACGCGGTCGCATCGGGGGTTGGCGTTGGGGAGGGTGGTCGACTTCGTGCCGGGTCCGAACGGTCCGAACGGTCCGAACGGTCCTAACGGTCGGAGCGGTCGGATCATCGGCGTGGTTGTCGAAAGCACCGAGAGCGGATCCGCCGCAGCTGCTGCTGCGACGGACATACGACCCGGCGATGGTCTTCTCATCGCGCTGTCCAGTCATGAACAAGACGAGATCGGCGGCGGCGTCTTCGAGGCGAGCCGAGAGAGCACTGGGGGCCGTTGGCGCATCGTCTTCGCCCGCGAGTCGATGCCCGATCTCTCCCGCGCCCGCCCCGGCGCTGAAGTCTTCCGCACCGCGAGCCCGGCGGTGAGTGCGGAGTTGAAGCGGTTCCTGCAGTCCCCGGCGCAACAGCGCCGGATCCTACTGAAGATAGAAGTCAGCGGTGCGCTCGGCGCGCCGCTACTGCTCCGCGCGATCGACCCAGAGTGCCGTATTGCCGAAGCGTTGTCCACCGAGCCCCTCCGCCCAGCAGAACGGTCACCGCTCGACGAGACGACACTCCGCGACCAGCTCGGCCGCCTCGGCGGCACCCGCTACGCACTCGAGACTCTCGACGTCGCCCTCACCGACTTGGTCTTCGTCCCCGTCTCCGAACTCAACCGCATGCGCCGGGATCTGATTACGCAACTCGAAGAGTTGCGTGGCCGAGCGTCCGAGGCGAAGCCGAAGGACTCCTCTCCAACCGACTCTCAGTCAGCGACACAGATGCCGGAGCAGTCCAACGTCATCGACTGGGCCATCGCCCGCGCCGAAGCAACATCCGCCGACGCGCCGATTCATCTCAACGCTGGAGCCGAGCCGAGTGCCGCGCACGGCCCCGCGCAAACCCCCGACTCCTTCGCCCAACGCTTCGTCGTCCTCTGTCGTCAGCGCGCTCAAGTCGACGCCGCTCTGGCGAGCGGCGTTAGACGCATCGCCCTCGATTTCCTCGACCTGGTCGGCTTGAAGGACGCGGCCAACGACGTCCGCGCCGCCGGCGCGCGCCTCACGCTCGCGCTCCCGCGCGTGCAGAAGCCGGGGGAGGAGAAGACTGAGATGTTCTTCGTCGGGCGGATGCCCGATGAAGTGCTGGTCCGAAGCCTCGGCAGTCTCGAGCGCCTGCGCATCCTGAAGGAACAACAGACCGGCGCATTCCCCGACCTCATCGGCGACGTCTCGCTCAATGTCGTCAACCCGTCGTCGTTCGCGACGCTGCGCGGACTCGGCCTCGCGCGGGTCACGCCGGGGCTCGATCTCAATGGTGAGCAGTTGATCGACCTGGTCGATCAGTTAGACGCCACCGCCCTCGAAATCCCGCTCCACCACCGCCTGCCCGTCTTCCACACGGAGCACTGCGTCTTCGCCGCGTTCTTGAGCGACGGCACCGACTACCGCACCTGCGGTCGCCCCTGCGATCACCACGCGATCGAACTCCGCGACCGCACCGGACAACGCCATCCCGTCATCGCCGATGTCGGCTGCCGCAACACGGTCTTCAGCGGCAAGCCCCAGAGCGCGCTCCCGCACCTCGCCTCTTTCCGCCGAGCAGGCGTGCACACGTTCCGCCTCGAACTCGCCCTCGAGGATCCCGCCGCGACCGCCCGAATCATCGCCCTCTCCCGCGACGTCTGGGACGGTCAGGTCGCCTGGCAAAGCGCCCTGGCGGACCTCCGCGCCGACGGCCGCTGGGGCGTCTCGACCGGCTCACCCGAGCCCCCGCGCACCTTGTCGACCAAACCGGTCGGCGGCCGACGCAAACGCAAAGGTTGCCAGGGCCGCACTGTTCGCTGATCCGACCACGTACCGAGACCGAGGCTGGATCCCCCCGCAAGTTCGCTTGAAAGTCACCCTCCTCCTTCCGCGCTGAACCCCACCACACGACGTCTCTGCACCTTCGACTCGCCCTCAGGGCCTCCACAGTGCGGTTCGCTCCTGGGCGGACACTGCTCGGGGAACGACCGCGGGACGGACACATGGGGCGCTCCCGCCTCGAGGTCTGCCGCGACCGATCGATCAGATCGAGTCTTCGACGTGGCGTTCCTGACGCCACGTCTCTTCCTCCATCGAAAGGCAAAGGCATCGTTCATCGAACAGGCCTTACCCGTGGAGCTTGAAAACGGACCAGCACCCGGTCTCTCAATGGTTGCAGTCCGTTTCATCCATACCGCCAGGCGACTCAGCGAACGACTGCATTCTGTGTCTACAATCGACCGCCCGAGCCAAGAAACACGACCTACCGAGCAGTGGGCTGCTGCGGGCTCTTCAGAAGGAGAGCTACCGAAGAATCGCCAACATCGCCTCGGCGAACAAACTTCTTGCTGTGCCTTCTGTAGCTCGCTAACACCGCTCGCGGCCAGCCGTCCACGCGCTTGGAAGCGGGAACAACCGTGAGTTCTGAGATTGCAGAATCGAGCTGGCAACCGATGCCCCGCCGGCAGGCCGCGCGTAATGGGCCGTTGTCTCGGCGCTCCGAAACACGTCGTCAGCGGCCGGTATCTTCTAGTGGGTGCGGGGAGCAGACCCGAGCTCAGGGGCAACGTCACAGACGTCGGAATCTTCGACCACCATGTCCACCCCTGGACCATGGCAATCGACAGTTTCCGTGGCGACTCCTAACCATCGCGCAGTCGTCGTCGATCAATACGCGATTTGGTTCGCGGGCCAACCGTTCGATGTCTGAATTCATCGACAGCCGTATGGGGAGCCCGTTGCCACTCGGCGAATTCCGTCCGGCGCAACCTCGAGTGCATGGCGGTGGCGGAACGCGAGCAAAGGATCGCCCGGCATCCACGACGACAGCGCACTTTGGCGATAGCGTCGGGCGACCTGGGCCGGTGGTCATTCCGAAATCCGCCACGCCAATCGATATATTCGGTGGTGTGGGGACTTCCTGTGGGAACCACGGAGGTATTGACTCCGACTCGCTGTCGCCCCCGAATTCGCCCCCGAATTCGCCCGCGAGAAGAACCACGTTTTTGGGTTGCATCGTGTAATTGTCTGGAATGGGAGGCTGGTGATGCGGAAGGAAGCAATACTCGTTTCGATGCTCATCTGCGCGACACTTGGCGGAAGTGCGAAGGCCGTGCCGAACTGCTGGCAAATAACCTGTGCACCCCAAGCAGGCTGCAGCTCCTCGTAGATCGAATGGGGCACCTGCACCAACGACCTGAGACAGTGGAGATGTCACTGGGTCGGCACATGCGAGGATCACCTCGGAGCGTGGGAATGGTGTTGGTGCTCCACCACGATGAATCCCGGGTGCTTCCTGCCGGGAACACGAATCACCATGGTAGACAAGAGCACGAAGCCGATAGAGGCAATCGCGGTGGGGGACCGAGTTCTCGCGTATGACGAAGCGTCGGGTATCATGTCGCCATCCGAAGTCGTCGCGCTCCATGCGCCGGTGCTTTCGGAATCCCATCTCGTGATCAATGGCTTTCTGAGGGTCACGGCTGTCCATCCATTTCTGACGAAGGGACGATGGCTGCAAGCGGGCCGACTGAAGGTCGGCGACACACTGACCATGGCCGACGGCTCGCAGACGAGAATTACAGAGATTCGCCGTGAAGCGGTGGAGACCATGGTCTACAACTTCAGTGTGGCCATGGGAACGTTTGTCGCGGAGGGCGTGATTGTTCACAACAAGGACCTTCCCTACGAGCAGCAACCCTGTCAGGACTGCGAAGAGTAGGTCCAGCGACAGCTCCAGAATACGGTTTTGGGGGTAGAGCGCCGCTTGCCGTGACGCTCCGAGCTTCTCCCCCACACTCCTCACGAATCGAGCGCCTCCTCCGCTCGCCTCACGCGCGCCGACAACGATGAAGGGTGACCTAAGCGCATCTGCTGGCCGTTCGTCCCTCAGATCTCTCGGTGGAGGAAATTCCCATGCGTCCAGTCGAATTTCTGATCTGCGCGCTCTTGTGCTGCCTGCTCGGGTGCGGTAGCGACGGGGACGGACCAACCCCTGACGCGACGCCGCCGGCCAAGGTCGCGGATTTCCATGTGATCGACAACACGCTCGATGTCGTCACGCTCGGCTGGACTGCGCCCGGAGACGACGGCGCCACAGGGCAGGCGTCCGTCTATGGCATTAGGTATTCACAAACCCCGATCGACGAAGCTCGGTGGGATTCGAGTTCGACCGCAAGCGCGTTACCGCTCCCACAAAGGAGCGGGCAGTCGCAGTCCCTGACCATTTCGAGGCTGCAAGCGGGGACGTGGTGGTTTGGGCTGAAGAGTGCCGACGAAATCCCCAATTGGTCGCTGATATCGAATGTTGTTTCGGTCGCGGTGTCGGGTGATCCTCCGCCAGGTCAGATCACGGATCTTGCAGTAGTGACGCAAGGGGCGACGAGCATATCGTTGCGCTGGACCGCGTCGGGGAGCGACGGCACCGTTGGCACGGCCGGCGCGTACGACTTGCGGTACTCCGTAACTCCGATCACGGAGTCGAACTGGCCGGATGCGATTCCGGCCCAAGGCGTTCCACTGCCTCGATCGTCGGGAAGTCCAGAGGTTTTTGCCGTTACCGGCCTGGAGCGATCAACGACGTATTACTTTGCCATTCGGACGATAGACGACACGCCGACCTGGTCGGAGCTATCGAACGTAGCGGCCGCGTTCACTCAGGAACGAGAGCGCCTCACGACCAGTCCCGCAACGGACGGCGCTTTTGGCGCTGACTGGTCTTCGGATGGGAGTCGCATTGTCTTCGTGGCGGATTGGGACCGTCTTCACTACGAGCAAGTGTATACGATAGCACCGGAAGGTGGTGACGCGGAGAAGTTGACAGACGAGCCGGAGGGTGTGTTCAGCGCCGCCTGGTCCCCCGACGGACGACGCCTCGCGATCGTCATACATCGAGAGAAGCGGCAACAGCTCTGGATTATGGAAGCTGAAAAAGGGGCGCAACCCGTCCAGCTCGTGGCGGTCGAGGATGCAAACGTCGGCGTATGTGCTTGGTCCCCTGACGGTACGCGGATCGCGTACTCACTGGTTGTTTCCCCGGGCGTCAGCCAGATCCGTACAGTGGAGGTAGAAGGCGGATTGACAGAGCTCCTGGTCGATCATCCGTCCAGGAATGGCTATCCCGACTGGTCGCCTAACGGACAGCAGATTGCCTTCTCGTCCAACAGAGGCGGAACCTACGACATCTGGATAGTCCCTTCGACGGGGGGCGATCCCATCCGACTGACCGATGCGCCGGGGTTCGATCTGTGGCCGACCTGGTCCCCGGATGGGACGCGGATTGCGTTCGGATCGGATCGCGGGGGCAATGAAGACATTTGGCAGATGTCAGCCACAGGCGGAGAAGTGACTCAACTCACATTCGAATCTGCGGCGGAGTCGAAACCTTCGTGGTCGCCGGACGGAACTCGGATCGCATTTGGTTCGCTCCCCGAAGGCGCCAGCAGTGATATCTGGTTGCTGAGTTTGGAGTAGGACGTTGTCTCTCCCGGGATATCCGGACGCGGTCGGCGGAAGCGAATCGGGTGGCGAAGGCCGGATGAGATGCTGACGCGAAATCCAGGAAGTCTCGGGCGCCTACGCACCCCGCGCGAGGCACGGCCCGACGCCTGCCTGGATTTCATCGATCTCCGCGACCGGGCCGGTCAACGCCATGCCGCAATCGCCGCCGGAGTCGTGTAACCCCTTTACGGAGAGGTCAGTAGGGGGCCTCGCCACAAAATGAGACCCGCTTCTCGATTTGAGTGTTGAGACGAGAATGAATTCTCGATACTTTCAACAGATGGAACAGCCGCACGTCCACACCTCGACGACTCCTCCCGTGCTCACGCCCTCGCGCTGGGACTTCGTCGGCATCACCGCTTCGTTGCTCTGCCTGCTGCACTGTTTGGCCATGCCGTTCGTGCTGCTCGCGTTCCCCGTCATCGAGCGCCTGATCCCCGCCGAGCATGAGGTCCACATGGCGCTCGGGGTCCTGGTCGGCGCAACCGGTCTCGTCGCCTTCCTCATCGGATACCGCGAGCACCGCCGCCTGCCGCTCTTCGCGGTGGCCGTGGTGGGAGTCACTGCGATCCTCGTCGGCAGCTTCGGCCACGAGACCCTGCCCTCACACAGTTGGGCCGAAGCGATCACGGTCTTCGGGAGCGTGGTCCTCGTCACCGCCCATCTGATCAATCTGCGTTTGTGTCAGCAGTGCCGACATACGCACTAGCCGCCCGCTCTTCCGATCGATCTACCGATAGCGAGCCTTGATCTCCCCCCAGCTCCGCTCTTCCGCCGGAGTCCCCACGCCGCAAGGCGACCCGTCACATGACGTCCCGTCCCCCTTGAACTCACCCCCGCGCAGACCACAGTTCAACGCCGTCGTGATCACGCACTCATTCCCCGCCAGACAACTGATCAGCGACAATTAGAACTCCCGTCGCATTGCCGCGCCCGGAACGTTACCGAGCGTGGGCCGTTGCCTCCTCTAGACTGCTACCGGCCGATCTAAGCGGCGGGGAGGTTCGATGAAGATGCAGTTGAGCGTGAAGAGTCGTCGGGAGTTGATGAACTCGCTCGGAGAGAGGTATCGAGCAGGATCGAGGGATGCGAAGTGCCGCATCTTGGATGAGTTCGTGGCGATAACCGGCTACCACCGCAAGCATGCGATCCGGTTGCTGCGGTTGCGGAGTGTGGCAGAGGTATCGACCGCTCGCGCTCGGCCACGTCACTATGGCGATGCGGTGGCGGAGGCGCTGGTGGTGCTGTGGGAGGCCTCGGCTCGGGTCTGCGGCAAGCGGCTCAAGGCTATCATTCCAACCCTTCTCGAGGCGCTGGAACGACATGGGCATCTGAGCCTCGACCAAGAGGTGAGGACGAAGTTGCTCTCAGCCAGCGCAGCGACCATAGATCGATTGCTCGTAACTCCCAGGAGCGTTGGCGCGCGTCGCCAGCGGCGGGGCTCGGGGAAGACGACGAGTATTCGACGCCGTGTCCCAGTTCGCACCTTCACCGACTGAAATGATCCTGTTCCTGGCTTTGTCGAAGCCGATCTGGTATCCCACTCCGGCCCGAATGCGAGCGGCAGCTTCGCGCAAACGCTGACGGTCACGGACGTAGCGTCCGGATGGACCGAGTGTGTGGCGCTCCTCGTCCGAGACGGAGCACCGATAACGGAGGCGTTGACGAAGCTGCGAGAATCTCTGCCCTTCTCTCTGTGCGGGCTCGATACCGACAATGGAAGCGAGTTCCTGAACGAGGTCGTGGTCGCGTACTGCCGCGACCACGGCATCGAGTTCACGCGCTCGCGACCGTACCGAAAGAACGACCAGGCGTGGGTCGAACAGAAGAACGGGTCCGTCGTGCGGCGCCTCGTGGGTTACCGTCGCCTCGAGGGCCTCGGGGCGGTCGCAGTCATGGCTCGACTCTATGAGGCGGCCAGACTCTTCGTGAACTTCTTCCAGCCATCCTTCAAACTCGCATCCAAAGACAGAGTTGGGGCGCGTGTCACGAAGCGATACCACGTGCCTGCGACTCCGTGCGCTAGGCTCTTGGAGTCTGTTGCTGTCTCGGAGGACATCAAAGGGAAGCTGCGTACTGTCGCCGCCGCATTGGATCCGCTCCGGCTACTGCGTGAGATCAGGACGATGCAACACCACCTGGCGGACCTCGCCACAGGCGCGGTTCCGGTCCTGCTGACAAACTGCGATCCGGAACTGGAGCGTTTTCTGGGGAGCCCGAGAACCGCCTGGCAGAAGGGTGAGGTGAGGCCCACTCATGCCGCCGCCGTCAGACCCCGCCGCGACTGGCGCACGCGCGTCGATCCGTTCGCAATGGCGTGGCCGCTGGTGCGTCGCTGGTTGGAGGAGGAGCCCGATCGGACCGCCAAGGAACTCTTTCAACGGCTCCAGCTCGATCAACCGAATTTCTTCCCAGACGGACGGCTTCGAACACTTCAGCGACGCGTGCAGGAATGGCGCACGACAGAGGCCCGGCGGCTCATCCTCGCCGATCTTTCGGGTACAAGTGCTGCGCACGATTTCGCTGTCGGCGCGGGTAACATCGCTCTGTGAGGCAACACGACGGGAAAAGTAGTTGTCGCTGGTCAGTGTTGGTTTCGTCACCCCCTTTCTATCACAGAAGGAGTTTTTATTTCCCGCGGATTCAGCGGGGTTCGCGCACTTCGCCGCGCGATCCGCCGAGACGATCCGCGGCGATCACGTCAGACCCTTGCGAAATCCGGGCTCAATCAAGCGTGTGCGATGCTATCGGAGCAGATTGAGTGTTCGCGTAATAGTCTGTCCATTCACGGACAGCTTGGCGAAGTAGACGCCCGAAAACAGGTGCTTGGCCGGCTCCCAGTCAAGCTGGTGAGCGCCGGCCGTCTGGATGCTTTCCGGAAGGATGCTGTCAACCTGTCGGCCGCTGACATCGAAGAGCCGGATAGTCACCGAACCAGTGGTCGGTGGCGAGTAGGCGAAGGTTGAGCGGGAGCGTGTCGGATTTGGCCTTGCCTGCGAAAGCGCAAGTCTCACCGGCGTCTCCTTGGTTCCTTCCTCCGATCGTCGGATGCGTGGCCGACCACCCCGGGCTCGTGAGATCGACGGCGGGCGAGCACACCGTCGGAGCTACCCAGCCGTCGAGCGGATCCGGATCGGAGAACCCCTCCACGTACACCCGCCCGTCCCGGATGAACGCCAGCTCGTACCGACACCCGCTCGACCCGCACGCCGCCGGCGAGGACGAACTCCCCTCGGTTCCCGGAATTCGATGCGGCTCCCAGGTGTCGTTCGTCAACGGCATTTTGTAGTAGTAGATCCCCTCGTAGCCCGGCGCGCCCTCGGCCCAAATGACACCGTAGGGATCCGGGAGGATTACACTCGAGCCCACTCCCGATGGAATGTCCCTCACGTCCTGCCACGTCAGCCCGTTGTCAATGTTCGAGGCTCGGAACCTCACGTACCCATTCTCGATCCACGCCACGTACACCTGGATCTGGTCATCGTGCCCCCACGAGTGGGTTGTGATCGTCGGGTTACTGGCCGATCCCGAGCCGACGGAGACCGGTCGTTCGGGCTCCCATCCCGCGTTCCTTCGATTCCGAAGATGCCAGATGGTCCCGCCCGACTCGTACACCGCGTGATAGCTCGGCCCGACCCAGTCGGAGTCCACCGTGATCCTCCGCGCGTTCGATGCCCAAGTCGCGCCCGGGGAGCTGGTCACACGGTGTCCCTTGAGCCGGACCGTGCGCGTCGTGTCGTGTGACGCATAGAAGTCCCTCGGATTCTGTGTGTCCCCATCGTCCCAGTTCGCGAAGGTGTACGTGACGGGTGCTCCGTTGACCGTGACGTTCTTGGGCGGAATCGTGATCGGCGTGTTGCGCAGAATCGTCACCGGGAACGTCTCGGGGCTCGTCGTGCCCCCCTCCTGCAGCGTGTAGTTCACGTTGAGGTTGGACGTCCTGTTCAGCCAGCTCAAGATCTTGGAGCGGCTCGTCTGGCTGAGCTCGTGGTGCATGAGCGTGGTGTCCTGCACCGCGAAGTCGTCGAACTTCGAGCTCGTGTAGGAAATGATGTCCCCGCTCGTCTCGTCGAAGTCGACGCCCTGGAGATCCAGCGCCGACCACGTTGGGATGTAGGCCGGGTTGAAGATGATCTCCAGTTCGTAAAAGACATGAAGAAAGGGATTGTTGAAGATGTCCCCGTAGCGGCGCATCGTGAGGTCCGACATCAGGCTGCCCGCGCCGCAGTCCAACCGGACCGCCGGCACGTCCTCGATCAGGTTTTCGTTAATCCGCAGCGTCATCAGGTGTCGCCCGACCGATTCATAGCCCCATTTCGCCCCGAAGTTCCCGTTGCTGATGGCGCCGTTGAAGCTTCGATGCGGATATGCATTGGCATTGAGGGCGTCTAGTTCGTCGTAAAAACCATCATGGAATACGTGCTCCCGGTCGTAAGTGTTGTACCCCAGTATCTGCTTGGCGGCGACAGAATGGAGTGCCTGCTGCAGATGGCCGATCGCGCCCTCGTTCGGATCCTCCCCCGCGATCCAATCCTGGAGGTCTGGGCTCGCGTGCGCCATCTGCTGCGGTGAATCGAACGACACGAAGAGGCCGACGTGGTGCGGGTCCCCGTCATTCTCCGATTCCGCCAATGCGTATCGAGAGATCAACCCACCCATTGACAGGCCGAACAGCGCGATCTCGCTGTGGGGACAGATCTCGTGGATCTTCTCGAGGTCCCTCGACACCACGCCGGCATTGTCACGAATGTCCGCTCCTCCGTCGCTGAAGTTGAGGAAGAAGACCTCGAATCCGACCGGGTACACGTCGTCGTTGACCAGATCCCACACCAACACGTAGTACCACTCGGGGAACTTGTAGTTCAGGGGGTCGAAGCCTTCCACGACCAGGATAGGGACCTTGTTCGTCGGATCCTCGTTCCGGACTTGGATGAAGGCATCGTTCTCCGCCGTGGCGAAGACGCGTGGCGCGGGGAAGATGGTGACCGTCGAATAGGCCGTTCTCGTCTGCGGACTACCTTGGATGTCGATGAATCGGATCTCGAACCGAACCGTGTGCGTGGCACTGAGTCCCGCGGGTTCCGGATACGTATAGGAGGCGACCGCCTCCGGCGCAGAGGTTTCCAACTCCCAGGTGCCATCGTTGTTCATGTCGACCTTGACTTGCTGAACGAACCAGTTCGCGCTGATGTGCGCCCCGGTTCGTACGAGAAGCTTGAACAGGCGGAAGTCCGTATCGGAGTGGATGCCGATGGTGAAGTCATCCGGATCCGTACCTCCCAGCCAGAAGGCGTGGACCCCGCGGAGGTCGAAAGAGTCGTCTTGCACGAACGGGCTCTGCGCCGCGGAGGGACCGGGGGCGCTAAGAACGAGAACCGCAACGAGCGATCCGAGAATCGGGGCAGCGAGCGTTCGGAGGTTCATGGGGCCCTCCCACGGGTTGGAGTTGGATCCTACCGGTACCGGAATACGGACGTTCCCCTCACAAACGGATAACGAAGGTCACCACCTGCGCTGCGGACATTCCCCGACCATCTCGCGCGAAACACTGGACCCACACAGTGTCCACGGGCACGTGAACGACCTCTGGAACTGGATAGAAGACCATGAAGCTCTCGCGAGTGTTGTAGAGCCAATGCTCGCCCTCCCTCGCATCCCGGATCCTCAAGCTCCCGTCGGTGATCCAGTCGTAGACCAGAGTGTCGCAGTCGGCATCCATAGCCTGGCAAACCACGAGAATGGAATCGCTCGCGCTGGCGACCTCCGGGAACGCCACCAAAGAAAAGATCACGGGTCTGTGGTTCTGCGGAGACGTTGCGGGGTCGGCACAGGCGCCAAGGGCGAGGA
>CAZVYN010000089.1:0-15109 GCA_964631125.1 uncultured bacterium
CTTCGATCCCGCCCAAGCGGGCGCGGCGCGCGCGGCCCGCTTGGGCGGGATCGAAGGTTCGAGCGGGTCGGAACGTGCCCGACAGGGCTGGTCCCCGTGGTCGAACTCGTTTCAAAACGAGTTCGACGGTCCGCGCAGCAGGGGAACCAGGATGATGCGTCGGCAGTCCGTTTCCCCCGAGGGCAGCGCACCTGGGGCTTCGACACATTGTAACTTGTTGCTATCAATTTGTTTACGCGACACCCGCCCTCCCCGCACCATTGGCGACGTCCGCCGCTGCGACTGCTCGTCCGGGCCTCGACACGAGATCAATTCTTCTGTCCACCACCCCGCGATCCGGGTGAGACGGGGCGGATCAGGGGACGGGAGTCAGGGGGTGCCCATCATCAGCTCGGCCCGGACCTCCGACGCGAGGCTGGCAACCTCGCGGTCGAGATCGTGGCGGTAGAGATCGAGCGCCGCCATGACCTGCCGCCTGTGCTCCCGGGGAGTGCTCCGCAGAGCTCGGATCGTAGCCAGCCGAACTCGACGTGACGGGTCGCGAAGCGCGTCGGTGAATCCGCGGATCGGAGGATAGGGGCTCGAGAGGAGACCCCTCGCTCGCTCGAACACAGCAGCTCGGACCTCTAGGTTCGGATCCTCTCGGTGCTCGAACATCCGCGCCTGTAGCTTCCCGTCGGCGCGGTAGTAGTCGGTCGACAGCACAAGGAGTCGCGTCTCCGCGTCCCCTCGATCGAGCGCACGCAGGATCGCGACACGGGCCACGCGATCGGTCGGGCTCCATGACCCGAGGATGAAACAGGCACCTTCGCGCCGCCAGCGCGCATCGCCCGACCACAGGACGGGTTCGAGCCGCGGGACGAGCGCACCCGCGGAGTCCGCTAGTTGCCGAAGCGCAAGCGCCGCGAGACTGCTCGTCGCGGAGTCGCCGGTCTCGAGCTCGAACGGGAGGCTGTTGAAGGAGGGGTCAGGGAGATCGTCCGAGTTCGACGCGCGAGCGGCAGCGTGACCGCCGATCGCAGCGACAGCGTTCCACAAGATCGCGCGGATTCGCAGGGACGCCACTCATCGCCTCCATTTCGCACGAAGGGCCAAGACCTGCTGCGCGCTGCGCGCGACGTCGGGATCCGGGTCATCGACGCACTGCTCGAGCGCAGTGACGATCTCTGTCGAGTCGATCTGGGCGCCGTGGTAGGCATCGGCGAGTGCGTCGGCCAGCGCCCATATCGACACTTCTCGGACCGCCGGAGACGAGTCTCGCAGCGCGTCTGTGGAGGGGCGGAGGCGCGGACGAGCGCCTCGGGCAAAGGGGGCGCCGAAACGGAGAACGGTGCCGCGGATCTCGGGGTCAGGATCCTCTCGATGCTCGAAGAATCTCGCTCGTAACTCGTCGTCGATCATGAACGGGATGTCCGAGACCACCACTCGGCGCGTCGTTTGGTCGCCCGCGTCGAGCGCTCGCAGGATCGACGTTTGCGCCGACGGAATGGACGGCGACCAGCGGCCGAGCACGAAGCAGGCGCGCTCACGACGGTGGATCTCGTTGGAGCTCATCAGGAGACGTTCCAGTGGCTTCACGAAGACGCCGGCCGAGTCGCAGGACTGAGCCAATGCATTCGAGTCCAGAGCGCAGGTTGTCGAATCCCCGTTTTCGATTTCTCGCATGATGCGCCGAAAAGAGACATCAGGGATCGGTTCCGCGTCGGGCAGCGTCTGACGAGGCGCACCTACGTTTCGCGAGAGGCAGAGCAGACTCGGCGCGCTCTTCGGCAAGTCTTGCGTGGCGGCGCCCCACTGCAGACATCCGTCTTCGCGGCGAGAAGCGAAGATCAGATAGCGACTCCCTTCGCTCGGAAGCGGTGGTTGCGGCCCGTGAGACCACATGAGAGCCCATTCTCCCACCCGACCATCTATATTGAGATCCGGACCGCGATTCGCCATGAACTCGAGCGTGTCCGTGGTCGCGCCCTTCCAGATGTCCGTGACTCGGACTCGGTAGCGATCTTCCGTTTGCGGCTGGTCGATCGTGGGGGTGTCGCCTGGGATTCCGCGGATCGCGATGCCAACGCAGACGAACTCGGCCCGCCGGAACCAGGATTCCGTATTGGAGTCCATCCAGGAGCACGCCTCGCGGGCCTGTCTCTTCGAGGGCGCGGCCCGGTCCGCAGCCGCCATCGTGCTCGACAAGAGCAGCCTGGGCAGCACGAGTAGAAAAGTGCGCGCTGGCAGGTTCATCCGACGTCCGATCGCGAGCCCCACGGCGACGACGTAGGTGGAACTGTACGCCGGACACGGGGGCGTACAACATCTGCATTTCTGCTCCAAGATTTGCGTGCGGCCGGTCGGCAAATATATGTCGTGGTTGTACAAGAGCGCGGCTGGAGGCAGTTGAGATGCTCGTGCATTGACGCGCAACTGGGTCCGGACCCAGTTGCGCTGATCGCTACGCGGCGGGGCCCGCCCCCCCGCCGAGCACGAAGTGCCGGATCTCGGCGAACGATCGGCGCAGCTCCCCGCGCACGTCTGGATGGGCGATCGAGATGAGCGCCTCGGCGCGCTCACGCAACGTCTTTCCGAAGAGATTGACCGCGCCGTACTCGGTGACTACCCAATGCACATGACCGCGAGTGGTGACCACGCCGGCGCCCGGCTTCAGCTCCATCACGATGCGGGAGACCTTCCCGCCCGCCGCGGTCGACGGGAACGCGATGATCGGCTTGCCGCCGTGCGAGAGCGCGGCGCCGCGCACGAAATCCATCTGTCCGCCGATGCCGGAGTAGATTCGGTGGCCGATCGAGTCGGCCACGACCTGTCCGGAGAGATCGACCTCGAGGGCCGAGTTGATCGCGACGACCTTGTCGTTCTTGCGGATCAACGAGGTGTCGTTGGTGCGATCGCAGGGATGGAACTCGACGAATGAGTTGTCGTCGACGAAGTCGTAGACACGCTGCGAACCCAGGACGAAGCTCGTCACGATGCGGCCGGGATGGACCGACTTGTACCGATTGGTCACGACTCCAGCCTCGACCAGATCGACGATTCCATCCGAGAACATCTCGGTGTGGACGCCCAGATCCCGCTTGTCGCCGAGCCGCCGGAGCGTGGCGTCGGGAATGGCTCCGATCCCCATCTGGAGCGTCGCCCGGTCTTCGATGAGACCCGCCACGTGCGCCCCGATCTGATCCTCGATCGCCGAGGACACGGATGGCGCATGCGCGTGCAGCAGTCGATCGGTGTGGGTGAACGCGTGGAGCGACGAGAAACGCACCAGCGTGTTCCCGTGCGTGCGCGGCATCCGCTCGTTGATCTCCGCGATCACATAGCGCGCCGAGAGGGTCGCGGCCAGAGCGGCATCGACAGACGGCCCGAGCGTGCAGAAGCCATGCTTATCGGGCGGAGAAAGCTGCACGATCGCCACGTCGAGCGGAAGACTTCGGCTGAGGAACATCCGAGGGATGTCGGAGAGGAAGATCGGAATGAAATCGGCGCGCCCTTCCTCGATCGCGGAGCGGAGCGGAGGTCCGGTGAAGAGCGAGACTGACGCAAATCTTCCCTGCTGATCGCGGTCGGCGAACGGCGCCGGACCAATTGTGTGCAGATGGTAGAGCGTGACATCACTGAGACCGGGCTGCGCGGCCAACGCTTCGATGAGCGGCGTCGGCGTGGCCGCCGCGCCGTGCAGGAACACGCGCATGCCGCTCTGCACGCAGCGCACCGTCTCTTCCGGTGTCGAGGATCGGGCTTGCCAGTTGTTCATGCTGAGAACTTATACCGAAGCCTCGGCCGAAGAGAATCCAGACAGTTCTCTCCGGTTTTGTACAACAAAGTTTGGAAGAGTTCGCGACAGCAGCGCGCGGCCGATGTACGGTCGGCCGCGGCAGTAGCAGCGTCACAAACGCCTGAGGGACTCGGTTCCCTGATCTTCGCGGAGGGCTCGCGACATGTTGCGCTCGAGGTTCGTTTCGGTTGCGTGGATCGCTGTGATCTGCACCCCCGTTTTCTACGCCGGATGCGGCGATGAAGAAGTCGTCGAAGTCATCGTCCCGCCGGCGATCACCGCCTCCATCGAGTCGACCACGAAGAGCGTCGCGACCGGCGAACCGCTCGCGCTCCGCCTCGTCGTCGATCCGGGCGGCCCCGACTACAGAGTCGAGTGGACCGCTTCGGGCGGAACCTTCACCACCGACACGCCCGACAGCGCGGTTTGGCTCTCGCCCGATGTGCCGGGCCTCTACAGCCTGGCGGCGACAGTGACCGACGGAGACGATGTCGGACTCGGCAAGCTAGATGTCGCCGTGGGTGCGTACATCCCCGAACACTCCCCGTTCTACGTCGGCGCGGTCGCGTGCGCCCTCTGTCACGACGGCGGCGCCGGCGGCGATCAGTACGGAACTTGGTCGCAGTCGGCGCACGCCGACGCCTTCGATATCTTGGTGGCGCGCGGACAGGACGACAACCCTGCCTGCACCGGATGCCACACCGTCGGCACCAATGGATTCGCGGTGGATCCCGAGCTGAACAACGGCGGCTACGACGAGACACAGGTCGAGCGGCTGTGGGGCGTGCAGTGCGAGAACTGTCACAAGCCCGGTAGCGAGCATCCGACGGAAGACTTCGGCTCGGTCGCGGTCTCGATCGGCGCCGAGACCTGCGGAGACTGCCACAACGGCGTGCACCATCCGACCTTCGACGAGTGGTCCTCCTCCGGCCACTCCCAAGTCATCGCTTCGCCGGCCGGCCGCGCCGGCTGCGCGAAGTGTCACAACGGGCTCTTCGTGGCCGACTATCTGGACGACCCTGAGGGGTTCGTCCCGCCGACGACCGACCCGACCGAGTCGGCGCCGATCGTCTGCGCCGGTTGCCACGATCCGCACGGCAATGACAACCCTGGGAGCCTGCGCGACGCTTCGGTGACCGACCGAGCGTTGCCCAACGCCATCTTGGTCGAGGCGGCCGGCGCCGGCCGGCTCTGCATGGCGTGCCACAACGGCCGCCGCACCGATGAAGACGTCGACGCACAGATCGCGAATGGCGGCCGACTCGGACCGCACCCCTCCGTGCAGGGCGACATGTTGGCCGGCGTCAACGCCTACGAGAAGATCAACGAGTCGTTCGACTTCCGCTCCAGCCTCCACATCCAGGTCCAGGACGCCTGCGTCACCTGCCACACGCACCCGCACGAGGGCGACATCCCGAACGGTATCCCGACGTTCACGGGCCACAACTTCAAGGCGACGGTGGAAGCCTGCACGCCGTGTCACGGCGCTGTGGAAGAGTTCGACGAGATCCTGGCCAAGCAGGACTTTGACGGCGACGGGACGATCGAAGGAGTCCAGTCGGAGGTCGCGGGACTCTTGGACGTGCTCCGAGAGACGGTCATCGCGGCGAGCACCTCGCAAGAAGCGATCGACGCCCTGACAGCGGACTTCGCGGCCAACATGGGCAGCGCCACGCTGACGACCGTCCGCCAGCGGGCGGCGTCGTACAACTGGGCGTATGTCAGCTTCGATGGTTCGACCGGCGTTCACAACACGACGTACGCGGTGCAACTCCTCCAGCAGAGCATCCTCTGGCTCGATCCGGGCGTGCTGACGCGTGCGTACATCCTCGTCGATCCCCAGGGGTGAGCGAGTACGACAAGCGAGCCGACGCGGGACGAACGCCGATGAGATCTCAGCACCGAACTTCTTCCCGACACTGCAGGGTGCGGGTCGCCCTTGTCAGCGCGATCGTCCTGCTCTCCCCCGTCGGCCCGGCGGCTGCTCAAAGCGCTGCTCAAAGCGCTGGGCAGAGCGACGCGCGTAGCGCGAGGGAAACAGTCTCTAGTTGGCTGCGGCTGCGGACGACCGGCTACGCGTTCGAAGAAGCGACCCGTTCGGGAACCAAGCTCGATCGCTTCGGCGCCTACCAACAGTTCGACGGAGCGGTCGCCGGGCTCTTCGACGGTCTGGCGACGGCTCGCTTCTCCGGTAGGTTCGCCGACGATCTTTCGCTCGTCGAACGGACCACCACCCGCAGTCGACTGCATGTCGGCTACGTCGAGCTGCGCCCCGCCAGTGCGCTGCGTGCTCGCGGAGGTCGGCAGTTCCTCCACACCGGCGCGACCAGCCTCGCGCTCGACGGCGTCTCGGTCACCGCTCGACCGAATCGCAAGATGGAAGCGAACGTCTGGGGAGGCCTGCGGGCGCCCTCTGACCGTTCGTTCGAGATCGGTCAGGACGACGACCGCGGCTTCGGCCTGGGCGTCACCCTGCGGCCGTCGCGTCGCGGGTCGGTCGGCGTCTCGTATGCCTATCGCGAGGAAGACGGCGCGATCACAGCGCGCCCGGTCGCGGTCGATGCTCTCGCATCGCTCATCGAAGGGGTGAGCCTACGCGGACGCGCGGTCTACGACGCGGAGCGCGAGGGGTGGATCCGCGCGGAAGCGCAGGGGCGCTGGCAGTCCGGCCCGAACGCGCCCGTCCTCTCGCTGCAGGCGCTGGACCGCCGACCCTCCGTCGACGGCGCCTCTTACTTCGCGCGTTTCTCGGAAGTCGAGAGGATTCGGCAGGGACGAGCCTCGCTCCGGTACGAACGTCCGAACGGATTCGGCGGCGAGGCCGAGTACATCGGCAGCTTCGTCGACGAGCGGACGAGTTCACGCGTCGAGGTTGCCGCGCTCGTTCCCAACGGTCGGATCGGCTACAGCGCGCGCCTCGGCGACACCGGTGAAGAGACCGGTTGGTTCGGTGAACTCGGGGTGCGTCCCGTCGATTGGCTCTTCGCTTCCGCCGGCGCGTCGCTGGTCACCTATGCGCTCCTGGAAGACGCTCCCGAAGAAGAGGAGCGCGAATTGATCACCGCCTTCGGCGCGTTGCGGCTCGACCTGCGCCCCGGCCTCGCAGCGCACTTGGAGATCCAGAGCGTGGAGGATCCATCGTTCTCCGAAGACCTTCGCGTGCTCCTCGGTCTCGACTTGGTCGCCGGGCGAGGCGCGAGTCGTTTCGGGCTCGATCGCGGGAGGTTCCTGCCATGAACGCGCGGAGCTGGAGGCTTCTGCTGGCGACATCGGCTGTCTCGGGCGCCGCTGTTGCGCTGCTCGCGGGCGCGTCGCTCATGCGGGCGGAGACACCCGATCGGCTGCCGCCGCTCCACCAGGTCCATGCGGAGAACGAGGTGGCTTGCGAGACCTGTCACGCATCGGCCGCGGAGGCTCACTCAGCAAGTGAGATGCCTCGCCCCGATCACGAGGTCTGCGCCGGCTGTCACGATGTCGAAGACGCGACCGCCTGCGCGATGTGTCACGCCAATCCCGATGCGCCGACGGCCCACGCCTGGGTCGTTCCTCCGGCGCGACTATTCTCGCATGCCACCCACGCCGACGGCGGCATCGCCTGCGAGACGTGTCACGGCTCGACCGCGCAGGGCGAACCGAGCCTGCCGGCCAAGGCGATCTGCCGGGATTGCCACGAGACCGCCTCGGGGATGTCCGACTGCGCGGTCTGCCACGCGGCGTCCGAACCGCTGCTGCCCATCTCGCACGTGCCGGATTGGATCTCTCTGCACGGACTCTCCGCGCACGCCGATCAGGCCACCTGCGAGAACTGTCACACGGCCACCGAGTGCCAGGACTGCCACGCCGGCGACAACGTCCGTCCTCGGAGTCACGGCCTCGATTTCACGTTTGCGCACGCGCTGACGGCGCGGGCCAGCGACACGGACTGCGCGTCGTGTCACACCGAGCGGTCGTTCTGCGCCGATTGCCATCGGTCCGAGAACGTCCTCCCGCAGGATCACTCGCGCGGCGACTGGGTCGTACCCAGCCGAGGAGGCGGACGGCATGCAGTCGAAGCTCAGTTCGAGCTCGAGAATTGCATGGCGTGTCACGACGAGGGCCTGTCCGAGCCGATCTGCGCGGACTGCCATGGGAAGTGAGCGATGAATCTCTCTCGAACCCGCATCCGCCCGCGACTCGTGCTCGGTCTGCTCGTGCTCGGTTCTCTCGGTCTGTTCGGCTGTAGCCAGGAACGACGGGTCACGTCCGAAGTCGAAGCGCACCCCGCATCGTGGAACGAGGTCGCCTCGCCCGACTTCCACGGCCTGCGCGTGGCCGAACGCACGTCCGACGGCTGCGAGGGATGCCACGGGGCCGAGCTGGAGGGATCGAGCGGAGTCCCCGGCTGCTTCGAGTGCCACGACGGCGCCGGGGGACATCCGCATGGTTTCGCCATGACCGCGGCAGAAGACTTCCATGGCGATCACGTCGCGGTGAACGGACCCCGTGAGTGTCGCGACTGTCACGGCGAGGACTATCGGGGCGGCTGGAGCGAGGTCTCTTGCTTCGGATGCCATGCCGGCGGGCCGAGCGGACACCCCGACGGATGGATGGAGCCGCGCGCGGCCACCTTCCACGGCCGCGTGGTCTTGAATGAAGGCTATGCCGATTGCCGCCGGTGTCACGGACCTGGACTGAGCGGCGGCACGAGCGGCCGGGCCTGCGGGGACTGCCACGGGTAGAGGATGAAGCAGACGCGTTTCCCCACCCTGGCCTACAACTTCACGACGGCGGTCGGCCTCCTCCTCGCCGGCATCGGCGCCCTCACCGCGATCGTCCTCTTCGTGCTCGTCTCGACCCGCGAGCACGGCAACGCGTATGTCGGGATCCTGCTCTACCTGGTGATCCCGGCCTTCATGATCATGGGTCTGTTGCTCGTGCCGCTCGGGATGTGGCGTCGCCATCGCGCGATCCAGCAAGGACGCGATCGAGGCGAGAGCTGGCCGGTCGTCGACCTGAATCGCCCCCCGCACCGGCGCGCGCTCGCGATTTTCGCGGTCGGGACCGTCATGTTCGTGGGCCTCTCGGCCTTCGGCGCCTATCACGGCTACGAGTACACGGAATCGGTGGAGTTCTGCGGCACGACCTGTCACGACGTCATGAAGCCGGAGTACGTGGCCTACCAGCACTCCGCGCACGCCCGCGTGGCCTGCGCCTCGTGCCACATCGGCGGAGGCGCGAGCTGGTTCGCCAAGTCGAAGATCTCGGGCATGTACCAGGTCTACGCCGTCTTGGCCGACAAGTATCCGCGCCCGATCGAGACACCGATCCGCGAACTGCGCCCAGCCCAGGAGACCTGCGAGCAGTGCCACTGGCCGCAGAAGTTCTTCGGCGGCCAACAGAAGCAGTTCAACCACTACATGTACGATTCGACCAACACCCACTGGCCGATCAATCTACTGATCAAGACGGGCGGCGGTGACCCGCGCACCGGTCAGTCCTCCGGCATCCACTGGCACATGAACATCGGCGCGAAGGTCGACTACATCGCCCGCGACCACGACCGCACCGACATCCCGTGGGTCCGCGTGACCGATCGCCAGACCGGCCGCGTCACGGTCTACGCCAACAGCGACGGCGACACCCTGACGGCGGCCGATCACGACACGCTGACGGTGCGCACCATGGACTGCGTCGACTGCCACAACCGGCCGAGCCACGGGTATCCCCCGCCGGATGAGACGATCGACCAGGCGATCCTCCTCGGGCAGATCGACCCCTCGCTCCCCGAGATCAAGCGGGTCGCGGTCGAGGCGATGGCGGAGACCTACGAGACGGAGCCCGAGGCGTTGACCGCCATCGCCAACTCGATCGGCGAGTTCTACGAATCGAATCATCCCGAGCTGTACGACTCCCGCCGGGCCGACATCGACGACGCCATCTTGGCGACGAGGGCCGCCTTCTCCCGCTCGATCTTCCCGGAGATGAAGGCTCGCTGGGACGTCTACCCGAGCAACGTGGGACACTTCAACTCGATCGGCTGCATGCGCTGCCACAATCAGAACCTGCAGTCGGCGGCGGGCGAGTCGATCACGACCGACTGCAACGCCTGCCACACCATCCTGTCGCAGGGAACCGGCGCCCGGCTGGCCTCCTCGCACGGCGCGGAGGGGCTGGAGTTCGAGCACCCGGTCGATATCGACGACGCCTGGCGGGAGAACGGATGCTACGAGTGCCACACCGGAACGCAACCCTGAGTCAGCGGCTGATTTCTCGTTCGGCCACGCTCTTTCCGTTCACCGCGACTTTCGCGATCGCTCTCTTGCTTGTCGGGCCCGACGTCCGCTTCGCCGCGGCGGCCCCGACCGACGACGCCTGCCTGGATTGCCACGACACTTCCGAGCATGAGGCGAGCATCGCCTACGGCTCACTCCTGGAGACATCGATTCACGCCGGCTTCGCGTGCGTCGACTGCCACACCGCGATCAGCGAACTACCGCATGCCGAAGAGGGGATGCCTCCGGCCGACTGCGGCTCTTGCCACGGCGACGTCGTCGAGGAGTACCGGTGGCACGGCGGGGAGCCGATTCCCGGCGGCGCCGACGTCCCCACCTGCGCCGACTGCCATGGGCGTCACTCGATCAAGGCCTCCTCCGACAGCACGTCGATGACGCACCGGACGGCGTTGACGACCACCTGCGCGGGCTGCCATGGCAATATCGACCTCGTCCGGAAGCACGAGATCCTGAATCAGGCCGCGGTCGAACTGTACAAGCACTCCATCCACGGCTCAGCCGTGGCGGCGGGGAGCGATTCGGCCGCCACCTGCATCGATTGCCACGGCAGCGGCGGGAGCGCCCATCGAATCTTGCTGGCGGGCGACCCGGCCTCCTCGATCAACCACTTCAACATCCCGGCCACCTGTGGAACCTGTCACTCGGAGATCGCCGAGGAGTACTGGCAGGGCGTGCACGGGAAGTTGGTCAAGCGGGGCGAAGTCGGCTCGCCGGTCTGCACCGACTGCCACGGCGAGCACGGGATCATCTCGCCAACCGATCGTCGCTCGCCGGTCAGCGCGAGTCGCGTGGCCGAAGCGACCTGCTCGCCCTGCCATGAATCGGCGTCGCTGAACGAGAAGTACATCGATCCGACCGGTCGGCCCACGAGTTGGGTCGATACGTATCACGGGCTGAAGAGCCAGTTCGGCGACGCCTTGGTCGCCAACTGTTCGTCCTGCCACGGCGCGCACAGGATCCTGCCGAGCAGCGACAGTCTCTCCTCGGTGCACCCCGCCAACCTGCAGGCCACCTGCGGCTCTTGCCACCCGAGCATCTCGTCCGCGATGGCCAATACCACCGTGCACGGAGATCCGCGGGACAACACCTCGCCGGCGGCCGGAGTGGTCGGGACGATCTACCTGATCACGATCCTCCTCGTGATCGGGGGGATGGTCTTCCACGGCGTGATCGACTACGGCCGCCACATCAAGGCCGTCCGCTCAGGTCCGCAGGTGCGGCGAATGAAAAGGATCGAAGTCGCTCAGCACTGGGTGCTGATGATCAGCTTCATCGTGCTGGTCATCACCGGCTTCGGACTGCGCTATCCGGGCGCTTGGTGGACCCGGTTGCTCTTCGGCTGGGAAGGCGGATTCCCGGTTCGCGGGACCATCCACCGGATTTCCGGCGTCGTCTTGATCGCGTCTTCGCTCTGGCACCTGTTCTATCTGTTCACGCCGCGCGGGAAGCAGTTCATCCGGGACATGGGACTCGCGCGCCGAGACCTCACCGACTTCATCGCCATGGTCCGCTACAACCTGGGCGGCAGCCGCGTCCGGCCGTCCTTCGGACGCTTCTCCTACGTGGAGAAAACGGAGTACTGGGCGCTCATCTGGGGCACGGTCATCATGGCGATCACCGGCCTCCTGCTCTGGTTCGACAACGCCGTCGTTCAGTTCCTTCCCCGTTGGGTGCTCGAAGTCTCGCTCGTCGCCCACTTCTACGAAGCGATCCTCGCCTCGCTCGCCATCTTGGTCTGGCATCTCTACTCGACGGTCTTCAGCCCCAGCGTCTACCCGATGAACCCATCCTGGCTCGACGGCAAGATGCCGGACGCGATGTATCGGCATGAACATGCGGAAGACGCGGCGGGCGCGATGCGCCTGGAGGTCGAGAGCGAAGTCGGGACCGAATCGGCTATTTCGCGCCGGTCTTGGCCTTGTCCCGGAACCCGGCCGGATACGGATGCGCGACCTTCGCGGCGTTCACCTTGAAGTCGAACTCCTTGTGGAACGGGTTCTCCGGGTTGTGGCATCCGAGACAGAGCTTCTCGGTGATCGGGTGCGTCAACCCCACCGAAGCGGGCTCCACCGTCCCGTCGAAGACGCCGTCCATCGCCTTCTTCGTCCAGTAGTTGCTGCCGGCGCCGTGGCAGCTCTCACACGAGACGCCCTCTTCGAGCGTGATCGTCTGCTTGGCTATGTCCGCCATCACCGGGAAGGCGGTGACGTGACACTTCAGGCACTTCGCTTCCTTCTGCGGGTCGCCGAGGCCCAGCTCCTTGGCTTTCGCCTTCGACTTCTCGCTGGCGAGGCTGGCGTACGCCTTCGCGTGCGGCCCCGCGGCCCACTTGCTGTGCTGATCGCCGGTGGCCTCTTTCGCGTGACACATCTTGCATTTCTTGGCGCCGACCAACGTCGCGGCCTTGGCTGGCGCGGCCTCGGCGGCGGGGTACGACATCACTCCGAGCACGGCTGCCCCGACTACCGCGGCCGCACAGAGTACGTAATGGGCTGGGCGCATGACGCGCTCCTCTCTCATTGGCTGGTCTGATCAACTGGACAGGTTCGAGCGCGGGGGGCGCCGCGCGTCAATCGCGCGCCCATTCTACCCCGCTCGGTTCACTTTGCCCCGACCTTCTTCGTCGCGGCCGCGGCCTCGCGGAAACCCTTCGGATACGGGTGGGCGACGTCCGCCGAGTACTTCACGAAGTCGAACTCGACGTGGAACGGATGGGTGTTGTTGTGGCAAGTGACACACGTCGCTTCTTTCACCGGATGGACCAGTCCGACCGATTCGGGCGTCAAGGTTCCGGCGAAGACATCCTCCATCACCTTCTTCTTCCAGTAGACGCTGCCGGGGCCGTGACAGCTTTCACACGAGACCCCTTCTTCCATCGTGATCGTCTGCTTGGCCATGTCGGCCATCACTGGGGCCGCGGTGGCGTGGCACTTCAAGCACTGGGGCGCCTTCTGCGGATCGGCGATCCCGAGCTCCTTCGCCTTGGCCACCGAGACGGGGCTGGCCAAGGTCAGGAAGGCTTTGGCGTGCGGACCGGCCAGCCACTTCGTGTGCTGGGCGCCGCTCTTCTCGCTCATGTGGCAGGTCTTGCACTTCTTCGCACCGACGAGATCGAACTCGGCCGCGCTCGCCGCGAGGGCGTCGTGCTCGTAGGAGTTGCGATTCGACAGTCGGTCGGTACCCAGCGCGATCAACGCGATGATCCCGGCCAACGCGGTCAGGGCGATCCAAAGGCTTTTCATGGTTCATCTCCCGGGAGGCGGTCTGGAATCAACGGCAGGATGTCTCGCCCCCGAGACAGACGGACCTTAGCACTCTGGGTCGGTTATCGACGGGTGACCAGGCTCTCGAAATCGGTCACGACTTCGATGATCCGCTCCGTCTCCGCGCTCGGGGGCACGACGACGAAGAAGCGCTCGCCGCCCGCATCGCAACCCCAACTCTGCGCGTCGATATTGAAGGATGCCCACGGTAGCTCGAACAGGCGTTTCGGCGTGCCGGCGCTGAAGCGCGTGCTCGTCTCGATATCGACCGCCATGATCTCTCGGGTGTTCAGGCTCTCGTAGACGAGTTCCCGGCCGCCCTTCGTCCACCGCGGGTTGATCCCTGACGCGGTGGAGATCTGCCACCGGCCCGGGGGACCGACGACGCTCTGCACGAAGACCTGGATATCGGGAGCGATTCCCATGACCCCCGCCACCCAGCGGCCGTCCGGCGAGACCTGATGGTGGACCATGCGGAGCGACGCTTCGGGGTGAGGCGACGTCGGACGGTCGCTCCCCTCACTCGGCGCCGCGAACCCGTGGAATTCGGAGTTGAAGAAGAGAAGACGCGAGCCGGCCTGGGCCCATTGACTCAAACTCACGGCGCCCCGAACGGAGGTCGGGATCGAGTCCTGTCCGCCAAGCCCATCGGCCGAACCGATGAGCAATCGAGAGGCGCCGTCCGCCGTCCTCGTGACGAAGCCGAACCTCCGACCGTCGGGGGACCATTGCGGCGTGAAGGCGTCGTCGTTCGTGAACGTCAGTCGGGTGTCGGTGGCGCGGGCGACGTCCAGCACGTAGACCTCGCCTCCGTCTGACGCGCGATTGGCCGAGCGCAGGTAGAGAACTCGCTGGCCATCCGCGGAGGGTCGCGGATTGCTCAGAACTCCCTTCGCCAACGGTGTCTTGTCGAGCACGCCCTCGCGGTTCGCCGCGTGGATCGCCATCTCTTCTCCGCCCGTCTGTCGCGAGAAGACCAGGACGCCGGTCTCGGAGATCGAGAAGTGTCCGCTCGCGTCGCCGACGCGGAGGTCGTCCGCCAGTGTGATCGGTTGGCCGACCAGCTCGGCCGCTCCTAGGTCGAGTTTCTGCGCCGTGAGCGACGTCCCGCGCACATAGAGCACCCAGCCTCCCGGCGCATACTCGACGCGGCCGTCGGAGCGTCCGAGGATCTTCGACTCGAGCGAGCCGATCCTCCCGAGCCGGATGTTGCCCGACACGCCGTTGCCGAGGCTCCCGATGAAGAGGAAGTGCTCCCCGTCGGGCAGGAAACAGGGCCACGCACTGCCGGTCTCCGCCGCGGCGCGGTCGATTCGCGTGGCCGGTTCCAACTCGCCGCCGCCTGCCGGCACGACGCGCAGCGAATCGTTTCGCTGGCCGTCCATCAGGATGTATCCCTTCGCCCCCCAGCTCAGGTCGACGCCGCCGGGCGCGGCGCAGACGATGCTCGGCGTTCCACCGGTGATCTGCACCCGTTGGATCTTGGTGTCTTTGACGAACGCGATCTCGCGACTGTCCGGCGACCAGTAGGCTCGGGTCAAACCTTCGGTGCCCGGAATCGGATGCGCGCTCACCTGATCCAACCGGCGCAGGTAGGCGAAAGCCTTGCCTCCCGACTTCACTCCGTAGGCCTGGACCAGAACCTGCGCGCCATCGGGCGAAACCCGCGGCCAGGTCACACGCGTTGCTTCCGCAATGGCGCCGAGCCGGAACCGGATCACCGGCGCCTCCGCGGTCGCGCGCGGATAGAGCCAGGCGAAGACCGAGGCGGTGCTGAGGAGTCCGAGCAGAGCGAG
>CAZVYN010000090.1:0-1819 GCA_964631125.1 uncultured bacterium
GTGTTCGGCGTGTGCTGCATGGCGAGATGGGTGATGGGTGATGGGTGATGGGTGAAGGGTGATGGGTGATGGGTGAAGGGTGATGGGTGATGGGTGAAGGGTGATGGGTGAAGCGCGCGAAGCACGGTGCGCGCTCCCTGCATGGCCGCAGGCCATGACTGCACGTCAGGACCGAGCGCCGGGGTCTCGTACCGCAGTCACGCACCGCAGTCACGTGCCGTCGTCACTCGCGTGGGCATGCGATCGGATGTCTTTGGTTTTGTTTGCTTCGCCTCTGTGCCTGTTGGCAAATTATTGTCTTGGCGGCTCATATATATATTTGTCAAATACATTGAAACATTCGACTGATGCACGTCGTCTATACATCGAATCGACTGCTCCCGCGGTTGCCAAGGCAGCTGACGGCAACCGACTCCACGACATTCGCCATCGACCACGCTACAACTCGCCTCTCTTGCACGAACAGCCCGCAACGCGGGCGCCGAACCCTTGAATGAAAGAGAGTCATGACAGCAGTGACATCCTCGAACCACGCGTCGATCGCACTTCTCTCCGGTCCATCTGCCGATTCGGCCTGCGATCCGCGCTCTCGCACTCCGCGTCGCGACTTGCTCGCCGCGCTCCCCGACGACGAGCTGCACGAGCGCGTCCATCAGTTGGCGGCGAAGGAGCGCTCGGCTACGGCCGACCTCGTCGCCCACCTGGCCGAGATCGAGCTTCGGCGGCTGTATCTGAGCCTCGGTTGCTCTTCGATGTTCGCCTACTGCACGGAACTGCTCCACCTCTCGGAGTCCGCCGCCTACGCGCGGATCGAGGTCGCGCGCGCGGTGCGGCGATTTCCGCTGCTGCTCCAGCAGCTCGAGGACGGGGCGCTTTCGCTCACATCGATTCGACGCCTCTCGCCGGTGCTCAACCCCGAGAACTTCGACCGGCTGGTCGCGGCCGCCCGCCATCGGACCGCTCGGGCAGTCGACGAGTTGGTCGCCCGCGAGCGTCCGAAGCCGGACGCGGCCCCGATGATTCGGCGGCTTCCCCGACCGAGTGAACACGTTTCAAGACGTGTTGAGCATGGGCTGCTCGGGCGACTGGAGCCGTCGCCTTCGAGCGAGGTCACGACGCCGAACCGTGCCGTCGACCGAGTTCGAGGCTCGATCCAACCGCTCGCGCCGGAGCGGTTCCACGTACAGTTTACCGCTGGTCGGGAGATGCGGGATCGGATCGATCGCGCACGAGATCTCCTGCGCCACCGTCTTCCGAATGGAGATCTCGCTTCCGTGATCGACGCGGCGCTGATCGAGCTGCTGACAAAGCTCGAGCGACAGAAATGCGGTGCGCTGGCGAGGCCAGGTGTACAGCGCAGCGCCGGTCGGGTCCGCGCCGTCGCGGCGGCCCCAATCGCAGGGACAGCGACGCCACCGATGACCGAAACGACACCGCATCCAGCCACGCCGGTGATGACGGTGACCCAGGAACGACCACCTTTCGCCCGCCCGAATCGTACAAGAACGATTCCTCGCGCCGTCCGTCGTGCGGTTGCGCGCCGGGATGCGGCGCGTTGCTCGTTCGTCTCCAGGTGCGGCAGGCGCTGCTCGGCCACCGCATTCTTGGAGTTCCACCACGTGGACCCGTTCGCGCGCGGAGACGAAGCCACCGTTGCGAACCTCGAGCTCCGCTGCCGGGCGCACAACGCGTACGAAGCGGACTCTATCGGGCTCGGGCGACGCGGCGTGTGAGACTTCTGCAGCTCGTGCGTCCACATCTCTCGCGTCCACATCTCTCGCGTCCTCATCTCTCGCGTCCTCATCTCTCGCGTCCACAT
>CAZVYN010000090.1:1919-15087 GCA_964631125.1 uncultured bacterium
CATCTCTCGCGTCCTCATCTCTCGCGTCCACATCCCACACTTCTACATCTGGCGGTAGCAGGCGGAGCGGGGGTACCCTTGATCGGTCCGCTTCGTACTCCGACCCGCTGTCGTCGGGTAGCAGGCGCGACGCCGATTCGGCTCGGTCCGTCGCTCTGATCGAGGAAGGAGAGACACCATGCTCGGACGCGTGGGTGCTGAAGTCGCGCTGCTCGCCATCACCGCCGCCGGCGGCGTGTCATGGTCGCAATCCATCAACGTCGACTGCACTCGGGACTCTGGGCGGCGGAGATCCGGTCGGGCATCAACAGCATCCAGCTACGGCGCGTCGTGCCCACGGGCGTCGAGGATCAGTCCGAGTCGATGCTCGACGCACGGATGATCTCGGTGACGCCGAATCCGGCGGAAGGGTCGCGGCTGGAACGTACTTCGTGCGGTTGACCTCACCTTCGAGCAACAGCGCGCAGCCGACGGAGCCGAGTTACCGGATCGTGCGCGTGCGGTGATCAGCGCAGCCGAATCCATCTCGCACCGGTCTCGAACACGTTTTGAAACGTGTTCGCGCTCGGAATGGGCGCGTCCGCGTTGGCTGTGCGCGTTGGCTGTGCGCGGTGACTGTGCGCGGTGACTGTGCGCGGCGGAACAGCCGGTCGCATGCGACCGACTGTGGCTCAGGGCAGCGAGAAGTCGATCGCGGCGACGGTTTCCGTGCCAGTGATCGTGATGATCTCGGCGTCGTGCCAGGAGATCTGATTGGGATACCAGCGGGCGTCGGGACCCAACTCGGCCGTGTCCTCGAAGCGATCGTGTCCCTGGAACGCGCCCACCTTGTATTCACCGGGTGGGACTCCTCGGAGTTCATATTTACCGTCCGCCGAATGCGCAAAAATCGCGCCCAGGACTCTGGTGGCGTTGGCGCTGGTGAGATAGAGCGCTGAGCTCGACGGGGCGCCCAGCAAATCGCGGATCGTCCCGCGAATGCGGGCGCCGGATTCGACCTCGACTTCGACGCTCCCGACTTCCCCTTCGGCGACGACCTCGATCGTCGTGGCGTGCTCCAAGTCGGCCGCCTGGTGGTGCCACTGCGCCAGCCAATCAGACTCGAGGAACTGTTCGGGTGCCACCATCAACCGGAACCGACCGGGTTGCAGGTAGGGTACAACCAGGCCGCCTGGCGACGAACTGCTGGCGCGATGGAGCGCGACCCGCGCTCCCGACTCATCGAACAGCTCGAACCTCACGTAGTCGTTCCCGATCTCGTGCTCACCTCCGAAGCGAACTCCGATCGCGCTGTCGGTGAACCGCGCTTCGAGGATCTCGCCGTCGACCTGAGGCGAGAACAGCGTCGCCTCATCGAAGTTGGCGCCGCCGATCCAATGACGATTGTCGCGCCCACCGATCGCGATCTTGATCGGGGCATGCGCCCAGAACTGTTCGCTGAAGATCCCGGCTTCATCGCAGTCGCCCATGGTGACTTCGACGGAATCCTCGGTGGCGATCCAGACCTGCGGCGGCCTCAGGCCGAGTGAACTCCACACTCCGTCGACCGACACCTGAATCGTGAAGCGCGCGACGGTTGCCGTCATCTCGTACGAAGATGTCTCCCCGGCGCGTAGCTCCAGCGGAGTCGCATCTTCCGCGACCAGATCGGACGGAAGCCAGAAGTGTACGCTCCGCACCCGCTTGGTCACCGCGTCGAGGTACTCGACATCCAGCTCCACTCGATAGTCACCGGGCGGGAGCAACGAGAAGCCGACTCCGGCGACGGGAGAGTCGATCCCGGACTCGCGCGCGATCGACTCGAACCTGAGATAGGTCTGGATCGGGCCGTCTGGACCGGAAACGACTCCGGAGATCCTTCCGCCGACGCCGCCCGTTTCGGGGACTACGACCGTCTCATCCGAACAAGCAGCGAGAGACACCATTGCGACGACAATCGCCGCCCAGACGGAACTCCGCGCGATCACGGCGCCAGACTCCACTCGATCGTCGGCGCTTCCTCGCCATCGACGACCGAGATTCCGGTCGCCGCTTCGACATCCAACGTGCCCGGATACCAGAGCAATTAGTCCTCTCTGTCTGCGATCGCGAACTTCCAAATCCCGGTCCAAAGGCCGCGGACGAGGATCCGGCCGTCTTCCTCCGTGCGCTGAAATCCCCCGAAATAGCGGGTAGGCTGACCGATCTCGAAGAAGCGCATCTCAGCGAAGTCGACCGGGAATCCGTCGCTCTGGCGGATCCGTACTGGTAACTGTCCGCCTCGCGACGGATGGAACACGACATCGACCACCGATCCCTCGTCCCCGATCACGATGGGCGTGGCGGTCGCGAGGAAGCGCGAGCCGTCGAACCACTGGGGCGCCCAATCTTCACGCCCGTAGGTCCGAGGCTGCAGATTGAGGTAGTAGACGCCCACTGAGAGGTTGGGAATCCCGAGGTACCCGTCCGGCTCGAAGCTGTCCGTCGTCTCCAAGAGCAAGCGCTTCGCTGCATCGGTGAGCGTGGCGCGCGCTTCGATGCGTCCGTCATTCGCGCTCCCCGGCAGTACGAGACGCACGCGCAATCCACTCTCGACGAGATCCGCGCCTTCGACGATCCGCCCCGCAGACAACTCGTAGGCGGTCGCGTCTTCGAAACTGTCGCCGCCGATCCAGCGACTATGGTCCCCGATCCTCACGCCAAGACGTCCGGTCATGGCGGGAACGACGGCGATCTCGAACGAACCATCCAACTCGACCAAGGTCTCAGCGAGAGCCCGAGTCGAGTCGACCTCGAAGAGCATGACGCGGGGAGTGAGACCGAAGCGATCGTCGTTCAACTCCTGCCAACTCCCCGTCACCGATCCTCGCAGTCGTCCCAGCGCCGGGAGCACCCCCTGCACCTCGGCGCGAGCGAGTGGGGAGACGCGAACAACCGTCGCGCCGTCCCTCTCGGCCGACCCCGGCAGCCAGACGTTCGAACGTAGGTAACCGAGCCCCACTCGGATCTGGTAGTCGCCGGGTGGAACCGGCCCGAATTCGAACTCCGTCACCGTTGACTCGACGCTGCGCGAGCGCGTCGAGCCGTCCTCGGAATCGATTTCAACCATCTCAACCGTCAGATTCCGTTCGTGATAGTCCGACGGCGTCGAGATCTGGCAGCGAATGCTCCCGAAGTGGAAATCGATCGTGCGGCTGAGATCTCCCTGCCGCAGACGAAGCGTATCAACCCCGCCCCCGACGTCGGAAAACATCCGGTAGTCCCCGGGCGGGACCAACAGACGGTAGGCGCCCGTCGAATCGGTCCGGGCCGAGAAGGAGTCGGAACCCGGGTACGGTCCGTCCAACCGCCATACGCTGACGTCCGCAGCCAACGGCCCATCCGCTCCCAGCACATGCCCCTGAACGACGAGAAACGGGCAATCGAGGCACGGCCCGGTGACTTCCTTCTCGTCGCCGCAGGCGGTCCAGGCCAACAAGACCGCGGCGAGCGAGAGATGGCGGGCGAGTGGGTTGCGCATGCGGGGGGGGGCCTTCGCAGGGGGAGTGAACCCGCGCCGGGGAAGTTTACACGGATAGCGGCGCCCACCGAACCTTCGAAACTGCGCTGCATGCACATCGAGCGCGCGTTGAATGCGCATCGAGCGCGCTTCGAGCATGCCCCGAACACGTTTTGAAACGTGTTCGCGAGCGAAAGTCGGAGATCGGAGCGACGACGGCGACGGCGGCGACGGTGGCGGCGACGGTGGCGGCGACGGTGGCGGCGACCCGCCGCTGTCCACTCCACGCGCCGTACACACAACGGGCGGGCTCCAATGATGGTGGAGGCCCGCCCTCTGTGGTGAAAGGTGAAAGGTGAAAGGGGCGAGGAGCAATCGGTCGCAGGACGACCGACCGCGACTTACCGGACTCTCACGATCCTCTCCGTCTGAACAACGCCGTCACCTCTCGTCATCCGCGCAAAGTAGATCCCCGATGGGGTCGCCACTCGCTGCGCATCGCGCCCATCCCACGCAAAGCGGTGCGCGCCGGACGCCAAGGCGCCCTCGTGGACCGAAACGACCCGCCGCCCATCCGCGCTGAAGATCTCGAGCGTGACCGGCGTCGCTTCACTCAGCGAGAGCGAGAGCGCGACCGCGCCGCGGCTCGGATTCGGCGTCACTTGCATCGACGCGACACCCGGCATCGCCACCTCGCGCGACGAGGTCGCGTCGAGCTGGATCGACCCGTCCGACTCACGCAGCTCCGACTCACGCAGCTCCGATTCGAGCGTGACGAACATCGGGCCGACCGGCTGCGCCGCCGCCGGGGTCCCGATCAAGACCATGTCGTCGACGTACGCGCCTTCAGCCGTGCTGGATGAGTTGGCGAAGAAGATCCAGCGCCACTGGAATGTCGTGAATCCGGTCAAATTGAAGCTGGGGTTGATCCAACCGCCGCTCGAACCCGACCACCGCTGCGCCTCGACCCAGGCCGATCCGTTCCAATACTGGAAGGCGACGTAGTCGCTGGAGTTGAACGTCGCGGACCAGAGCCAGAAAGAGAACGTGACGTTGGTGTAGCCGCTCACGCTGACCGCGGCCGTCTTGGTCATGTGCGCGTTCATGTTATTGTCGTAGCGCTGGCCGGAAACGTTCGAGTTGTCGGCGCAATAGCCGCTCCAACTCCCGCCATGCACGCGCGCGCCGCCGCCAGAGGACTGGTCGCCCCAATAGTCGGCGCCGCTCGTCGAGTTGAGGTCGCCGGCGCCCCAAACGCTTCCGGGCACGACATTGACCTCGAAGTTCTCACTGAACAGCGTGACCGGCGCGCCGCCTCCGCCACCGCCGCCGGCGTTCTGCACGGCGCGCTGTGCGTTCATGCGTCCATAGCCGGTCTGCGTGTCGAAGCCGGCCGTGCCCATGTCGTCGCAGTTGTTCTGCAGCACGGTCAAGAGACCCGTGTTCGTGAGCGCAGCGTTCTGCGAGAGAACCAGCGCGCCGATCCCCGCCGCGTGCGGCGTGGCCGACGAGGTCCCGTTGAAGTCAGGAATATAATCGCCCGAGCCGAAACCGCCCGAGCCGCGGATGTCCGTGGTGTGGATGCGCGCGCCGGGCGCGAGGAAGTCGATCCCCGTCCCGTAGTTCGAGCCCCACCAGTACTCGCCGTCGCAGCTCGTCGTGCTCTTGCGCTGGTTGCAGGGCGAGAGAGCGCCGACCGAGATGACGTTCGAGTAGGCCGCGGGATAGTCGAGGCTGCTCGCGTTGCCATTGCCCGTCGCGGCGAACATGGCGCAACCGCGCGTGTTGACCGCGTAGTTGACCGCCGTCTGCAAGGTCGACGAGGCCGGTCCGCCTAACGAGAGCGAGAGGATCTTGGCCCCGTTGTCGGCCGCGAACGTGACGCCGTTCGCCACCGCCGTGTAGGCGCCGTTCCCCGTCGCATCGAGCACCTTGAGCGCCATGAGACGCGAGCCCCAGGCGACACCCGCGACTCCCTGCGCGTTGTTCCCGCCGCCGACCGCGATGCCGGCGCACGAAGTGCCGTGTCCGTTGTCGTCGGACGGATTCGAATCGTTGTTCACGTAGTCATAGCCCGCCACGACGCGACCGGCGAACTCGGGATGCCCCGTGTCGACGCCCGTGTCGATGATGGCGACGATGACCGCGTTGGCCCCCGTCTGCAGATCCCAGGCCTCGGGCGTGTCGGTGTCGCAATCAGCCGTGCCCACGTTGCTCCCGTTGTACGCGATCGCCTGTCCCGTGTTGCTGTGCGCCCACTGCAGCGGGTAGGTCGGATCATTCGGCGTCAGCATCGCTCGCGCCATGAAGTTCGGCTCGGCGTAGACGACCTCGGCGAGTCCCGTGAGGCGCCCGACGACTGCCGCGGGCGCCAACGAAGCCGAGTAGTTCACGACGAAGATCCGATCGAGGCCGGCCTTACGCCAGAGCTCGCGGTCTGCGTTGGTCTCGGGTCGATCAACGAAGGCCCGCGTCAGGGACATCGCGCCGATCTCCGCGAGTCGCGCGTCGATCAAGGCGATCCCGGTGCGGCCGCCCGTGGCGAGATCCGCGCGGAACGACGGCGACTCGATCGCAGTTTCGGTCAACTGCACGATCACCTGTCCCGGCACGGCATCAGCGACCGAGGTCGCGGGAGAGAGTGAAGGATTCGGCGCGTTGGCCCGCGCGGTTCCGACGCTCGCGCAGATCGCGAGCAGGATGAGAGTGATCGTGGCGGAGGGGGTGACGCCAAGTGAGATGCGAGTTCGAATCTGCGCAGCGGATTTCATGATCCAGTGCTCCTCCCGTTCCCTGTGGGTGCGGAGCCCCGGTTCGACCCAAACAGAAGACGAGCCGAGGCGCTGTCTTACTCCAAGGTCGCTCCGGCCGATCGTCTCGCGAAGAGAACCCCGGTCGATTCGAGTGGAGGGACAGTAGGAGCGGATGGGAGGCGGGTCAACCAGCGGTCGCGGAGTTCGCGAGAGGCAAGGCCGGGGTGCCGGGGTGGTTTGGCCTTGGCCCCTCGCGCTCCGCACTACACGACGGCGATCACCGCTGGCGCACGACCTTGCCGGTCAGAAATCGATCGCCTTGTGTCAGTTGGTAGAGGAAGACACCCGCGCCCTGCCGCGCCGACGGCTCGAACTCGACGCTGACGCGGCCCGCGCTGTGATGGCCGTCGAGCAATCGCGCCACAAACCGACCGCCCGCGTCGAAAACATCGAGCCGCACGTCACCGGGCTGCGCCAGCGAGAGTTGGAGCACGGTGCGGTCCCTGAAGGGATTCGGCGCGATCTGCAATACGCCGCGCAGCCCGTCGGTCGGGTCGCCGACGCCGGTCGTCCCGCCGCCTTCGACCAACACAAGCCGCTGGTTGGTCGGAACGTTGGTGAGCACGTCGATCTGGCCGCTCGGCCACTCGACGATCACCGAGTCGGCGGTGGTCGCGACGCCCATTCCGAAGTGCAGCTCGAGATTCTGGCCGCAGTATCCCGCTTGTCCTTCGACGACCCGCATCTGTCGGACATCGTCTCCGCCGAGATCGCCTCTCACGCGCACCTTCGCGCCGAGCGCCGCGCGGTTCGACTCGACACCGACGAGCTGGCAGGTGAGCCACCGAGCGCCGTTCGCCTCATCATTGCGATAGAGCGCGTTGTTCTCCGTGTCGTTGAACGTGCGCGCCTGGAAGATGTCGAGGTCGCCGTCCTGATCGTAGTCGCCCCAGGCGAAGCCGTAGCTCCAGCCGGTGTCGGTCACCAGCGGGATACCAGTCGCCTTCACGAAAGAGAGGATGCCCGACTCGCGCAGCATATTCGTGAAGAGGAAGTTCACGTTGGCGCCGCCACCAAAGGCATTGGTGGTGAAGAGGTCGAGGTCGCCATCTTTGTCGTAGTCGCCCCACCCGCTGCACGCGGTCCATCCGCCGCTGGTCACCACGGGGTCGGTCAGGATCTTGGTGAAGGTTCCATCGCCGTCGTTGGTGAAGAGCAGATCATTCTGACCGCCCGAATTGCCGACGTAGACATCGAGGTCGCCGTCATTGTCGATGTCGCCCCAGCTCCCCGTCCAGGAGCTGCCGCCGCTCGAAACCAGCGGATCGCCGACGACCGGCGTGAAGACGCCGCCGCCGTCGTTGTGGAAGAGGTGATTCGTTTCGGCCGTCGCGTTGCCGCTGTTGGCGACGTAGAGGTCGAGTAGGTGATCGCCCGTCGTAGTCGCCCCACGAACAGCTCTCCGAGAACGCGCCGGTGGTCGCGGGTGGCTGCGTGGTGACCTTCGTGAATCCACCCGCGCCGTCCCCCAGATAGAAATAGTCGACGTCTCCGTACCAGGTGGCGACCTCGGCGTCGAGATCGCCGTCGTTGTCGACGTCGGCGAAGCTGGCGCCGTCCGAGCGGCCGGCATCGAGCACGATCGGATCGTTCGTGATCTTCGTGAACGTCCAGTTCGGCGCGCCGTCGTTGCGATAGAGGAACGCGAGCTGCCCAGGATTCGGGCCGTTCGAGACGAAGAGATCCAGATCGCGGTCGCCGTCGATGTCGACCCAGTTCACGCTGCGGGAGGAGCCGCCGTCGGTGACGTGGGCGCCGGTGGTGATGCGGGTGAAGGTTTGGGCGTCTACGCGCTCGGCCAGCAGGCCGAGTGCGAGAACGGCGCCCAAGGCCACGAGAGTCACCGCGCCACTGGCATCGGCGACGCGATGAAAGCGATTCGAACGATCCAACGACATTGACGCCTCCTGTTTGGGTCAGGCCCCGGCGGACGAACCAGACGTTAGGAGGAGAAATCGGGTGGGGACAGCGGGGTGCGATGAACGGTGATGTTGGTGCGGTGGGGCGTGTGGGAGTCGCGCCAAGCCGCGGCGGCTTGGCGCGACTACTGCTTCAGATCGAGCGCTGCGAGGAGCCGCTCCCTATACGTCCGACTCAGCGGCAACTCCGCCCCATCGCGCAGCACGACCGTCCCATCCCCACCGGCCGCGCCGCGGACCTCGCGCACCTCGTCGAGTCGCACCATGCAGGAGCGGTGCACGCGCGCGAACATGCGCGGATCGAGTCGCTCCTCCAGCGAGTGCAGCGTCGCGCGCATCAATTCAGGGGCGCCCGCGGCGTGAAGCCGCACGTAGTCGCCGTCCGCCTCGATCCAACGGACGTCCCGCACCGGTATGACCGAGACCGCGCCGGTCGAGCGCAGCAGGAAGCGCTCGAGGTAGCGACTCGTCGGGACCACGGCCCCGAGGAGCGCACGGATCCGGGCCTGCGCCACCGCCGCCGCGAAACGCTCCGGCTGCACCGGCTTCAACACATAGTCGACGGCGTGGACATCGAACGCCTGGAGAGCGTGCGCATCGAACGCAGTGACGAAGATCGTGACGGGTCGCTCCTGCGGGGTGAGCGCCGCCAGCACCTCGAAGCCATCCTTCCCGGGCATCTGCACGTCGAGCAGGAGGAGATCGGGACGCTCCCGTCGAATGGCGGCGATCGCCTCGATGCCGTCCGCACACTGCCCGACCAACTCCAGATCCCCCTCCGCCGCGACGAGACGCGCCAGCCCCCTCCGCGCCAACGGTTCGTCATCGGCCGAGCAAGACCCTGAGCTTGCGGCCGCGCGCGGGCCTCATGCGGCGGGTAGTTGTTGGATCGACACGGTGACTTCGCTGCCGCTCTCGCCGAGCGGCTCCAAGGTGAACCGTTGCGCTTCGCCGCAGATCTGGCGGAGACGCGCCTGTGTGTTGCGTAGGCCGATGCCCAGTCCGCTCGACGGCGTCGCCGCGCTCGCTTCGCTCGGCTCGACCGGCCCCGCCGCCAGGTCGCGCACCTCGAGGGTGAGCGTCCCCTCGACCAACGCCGCCTCGACCTCTACGCGACCCGGACCGACGCGACGCGCCAAGCCGTAGCGAATGGCGTTCTCGACCAGCGGCTGCAGGAGCAACGCCGGCACGCGCGCCTCCAACGCCCCGGGATCGACGCTCATCTCGACGCGGAGTCGATCGCCGAAGCGCGTCTGTTCGATGCGCAGGTAGTGCTGCAGCAGTTCCAATTCGCGCCGCAGCGGGATCTCCTGGCTGCTTCCCTCGGCCAACGTGGCGCGCAGGAAATCACTCAAGTGACCGATCATCTCGCGCGCCGTTCGCGGGTCCTCTTCGACCAAGACCGAGATCGCATTCAGCGTGTTGAAGAGGAAGTGCGGTTGCACCTGCATCCGCAGCGTCTCCAACTGCGCGGCCGAGAGATCGGCGCGCAGGCGCACCGCTTGAACGCGCTCCTCGTTGTAGCGCTCGTAGTAGTCCCAGACCTGCGCCGCCAAGAGCACGAGGAAGTAGATGAAGACGCCGCTCTCGAACGTGCCGAGCGTCGTCTGCCAGACCCGCTCCCAGGAGAACGGCCGCTCGGCCGAGGCGAGGAGCGAGCGGAGCACCGACTCCACGAAGAATCGATGAGCGAGCCCGAGGGCCAGCGCGGCGGCGAGGTGGACGGCGAAGCGGCTGAGCCGGTTCACGCCGCCGAGCGGAAACTTGCGCGCGAGCCAGAGGATCAACGGCGTCTGGATTGCCCACATCCCGACGAAAAAGATCTCGGAGGCGAGAAACACGCCCCATTCGATCTCTTGGCCCGCCGTCAGCCGGAAGGTGTACGACTGGAGTCCGTAGAGCAGCGCCAAGACGAGCCACGCGAGCGAGAAGACGCGAGCGCGCGTGAGCGGCCTGGGCGACGCAGCCGTCACGACGACGCCCCGATCCAGACCGTCTTCCAGTTCACGAACTCGTAGAACCCCTCTCGACCCAGTTCACGGCCGTGACCCGACAGCTTGACGCCGCCGAACGGCAAACGCGCATCGCTCTTGACCATGCCGTTGACGAAGACCGAGCCGACCTGGAGCGCGTCGATCCAAGGGCGCGCTCGACGAATGTCCGACGTCCAGATGCTGGCGCCCAATCCATACGGTGTGGCGTTGGCCAAGCGCAACGCTGTCTCCTCATCGGCCGCGCGCAGAATCGCCGCTACTGGACCGAAGGTCTCTTCCGCCGCGGCCGTCGTCGTTTCCGTGCAGTGGTCGAGCAGGGTCGGAGCGTAGAACCAGCCCGGGCGGTCGAGCGGGTGGCCGCCCAGGACGAGACGCGCTCCGGCCCGCACGCTCTCCTCGACCTGGCGATGCAGCGTGTCGCGCAGGTCGGACCGGGCCAACGGTCCCATTTGCGTGGCGGCATCGAGCGGATCGCCGACGCGAACGCGCGCCATCTCTTCGGACATGGCGGCGACGAAACGATCGGCGAAGGCACCGCCGCTCGGACTCGGGCGATCGACGACGATGAAGCGCTTGGCCGCGATGCAGCTCTGACCTCCGTTGACCAGACGCGCGCGCACGGCCGCCCGCGCCGTCGCGAGGAGATCAGCGTCATCCAGGACGATGAATGGGTCGCTGCCGCCGAGCTCGAGCACCACCTTCTTCAGCTCTCGGCCGGCGAGCGCGCCGATCGACCGGCCCGCGCGCTCGCTACCGGTCAGCGTGACCGCTCGGATCGCCGGGTGAGCCACGATCCTCTCGATCGCCTCGACCTCCGCGAACGCGTTGATCACGACCCCTTCGGGGGCGCCCGCAACGCGGAAGAGCGCTTCGATCGCGAGGGCGCATTGCGGGACGTTCGACGCGTGCTTCAAGAAGGCCGTATTGCCGGCGAGAAGAGCCGGCGCGGCGAAACGGAAGAACTGCCAGAACGGGAAGTTCCAGGGCATGACGGCCAGCACGGTCCCGAGCGGCTCGGGGACGACGAAGCTCTCGACCGCGTCGGTCGGGGCCGACCGCGGATTCAGCAGCCCCGGCGCCGCCTGCGCGAAGTGCTCGCACGTCCAGGCGCACTTCTCGATCTCCGCGCGCCCCTCTCCCATCGGCTTGCCCATCTCGCGCGCCATCAGCGTGGCAAGCGCCTCGCCTTGACCACGAAGCGCCGTCGCGACCGCACGCAGAACCGCCGCCCGATCCTCGATCGAGCGCGCGCGCCAGTTTCGAGCCCCGGCGGCCGCCTGGTCGAGAAGAAGCGCGAGCCCACCCGGATCGAGCGCGGGAAACTCCGCTTCGACGCGCTCGCTGGTCGGGTTCAGGCTGACGAAAGGCATCGCGCCAGAGCCTAGCAGGCTTCGTTGACAGTGCGACGGGGTCGATCTAACGTGCCCCCGGTTCTTCACCCAGGGAGTACGGAATGCCTACGAAGACGCCTGTTTCCGCGCGCCGCAAACCTGCGAAACGCCCGGCTGCCGCAACGAAGACCTACACATCCACCGCCACGGTCAAGCCGGGCGCCGCCGCGGCTGCGGTCTCGGCGGCGCTGGCCGAGGCGGGCGTCCACGCGACGCTCTACGACAACGTGAAGGCGCAGTTCGAACGCGCCGCGACTCTGATGAAGCTCGATCCGAGCATCAAGACCATCTTGGCCAAGACAACCTCCGAGATCGTCGTCAATTTCCCGGTCAAATTGGACGACGGTAGCGTGGAGATGTTCACTGGCTATCGAGTCCAGCACAACAACGTGCTCGGGCCGTTCAAGGGCGGACTGCGGTTCCACCCGAAGGTAGACATCGAAGAGGTCCGCGCGCTCGCTTCCTGGATGACCTGGAAGTCGGCCATCGCCGAGATCCCGTTCGGCGGGGCCAAGGGCGGCATCCAGATGGACCCCAAGGAGTATTCGATCGGTGAGATGGAGCGCATCACGCGGCGCTTCACCTATGCGCTCGGCAACGCCATCGGACCCGAGTACGACATTCCCGCCCCCGATGTGAACACCAATGCGCAGATCATGGCGTGGATCCTCGATACCTATTTGATGACGATCCCGCCGCAGCAACGGAACGCCAGCGTGCACGTCGTGACCGGCAAACCGATCGAGTCGGGCGGCTCCATCGGCCGCGACAAGGCGACCGGACAGGGGGTCGTCTACTGCATCCAGGAGTGGGCGAAGGACAATCGGTTCAAGTTGAAGGGCTCGACCTACTTCGTCCAGGGCTTCGGCAACGTCGGCTCGTGGACCGCCCGGCTACTCCACCCACTCGGTGCTCGGTTGATCGCGGTGGAGGACGCGACCGGCGCGATCTACAACGAGGTCGGGATCGATCCCTACGCGCTCGCCGCCTGGGTGAAGAAGACAGGGGGCGTCGCGAAGTTTCCGAGCTCCAAGAAAATCGACCACGACACGTTCATGCGCACGAAGGCGGACATCTTCATTCCCGCCGCCATGGAGAACCAGATCACCGCGCAGACGGCGCCGGGATTGGAAGTGAAGCTCGTGGCGGAAGGGGCCAACGGCCCGACCGATCCCGACGGAGACCGCATCTTGCACGATCGCAAGATCGCGCTCATCCCCGACATCCTCTGCAATGCGGGCGGCGTCATCGTCAGCTACTACGAATGGCTGCAGAACAAGCGCAGCGAGTACTGGTCGCTGGATGACATCGACCTCAGATTGCACAAACAGCTCATCGGCGGCTATGGCCGGGTGCGCGACACCGCCGCCGAGTTCGGCGTCGACTGGCGCGTCGCCGCCTACATCGTCGCACTGCGGCGCCTGGAGCTGGTCTACAAGGAGAGAGGGATATTTCCGTGAGGTAGTCGTGAGGTCGGCCTGAAGTCGGCGCAGTTCCTGCGCCGACTCCGCTCTCCTCTTCCCTCACCAGGGCCTCCCTCCGCGGAGGCCCTTCGTTTCTCACCCCCGTCTCC
>CAZVYN010000091.1:0-14838 GCA_964631125.1 uncultured bacterium
CAACGGCGACGGCTTCTCTGACGTCATCGTCGGCGCGTGGCTCTACGACAACGGGAGTTCGGACGAGGGGCGAGCCTTCGTCTACTACGGCAACGACGGCGACGGCCTCGACCGCAGCCCCCGACAGGCCCGCTCCGACGATTCGGCGCCCATCTCCCTCCTGGGCAACTCCGATTCCCCGTCCGCTTTCCGCCTCGAGGCCCTCGGCCGCACCCCCGCCGGCCGAGGCAAGGTCCGCCTGCAATGGGAGGTCAAGCCTCTGGGCGCCCCCTTCGATGGCGCCGGGCTGGTCACCGGCCCCAGCTCGGACACCGGCATCCCCACTTTCGGCGGCAGCGCCGTCCCCCTATCTGAACTCGCCAGCGGGTTGAGCGCCCAGACCCTCTACCACTGGCGGCTCCGCATCGTCACCAACTCGCCCTTCTTCCCTCGTTCGCCGTGGCTCTCCATGCCAGGCAATTCGAGGACCGAGATGGATGTGCGCACGGCGCCGGGCAGCAGCGATGTCGCGGACGAGGACAGGCCGACCTTCTCTCTTCGCTTCGAGCGCATCGAGTCCAACCCGGTGATCGAGTCCACGAGGCTCATCTTCGTCTCGCCATCGATCGCGCATGTGCGGTTGACCATCCACGATGTCACTGGGCGGCTCGTCGCGACGCTGCTCGCCCAGGACGTCACGGCTGGGCCGCACACCATCGACTGGAACGCTCGTGACGAGCGCGGCGGTCGTGTTCCCGTGGGCGTCTATCTGGCGCGTCTCGAGAGCGACGACGGGATCGCGGTCACCAAGCTCGTCGTTCGGAAGTAGCAGGCTTCACGGTCGTTTCCCACTGCCACTCGGGCACTCGCATCCGCCGCCGCTCGAGTTCGATCAGTACGGCGGTCTCGAGCGCGTGCCCCGTGTTGGCGCGTCCGCTGCGATCGAACACCGGGATCAGGCCGGAATCGACCGGGTAGGCCTTGCGTGGATTCACCATCCGCTGGCGCTCGGATGCGGACTCCATCCAGACCATGCGCACGAGGAAACAGTCCTCGGGATGGGCGAGCAGTTGGTGGACGGTGTCCTTCGAGATCGCAACGCCCTGGCTCTTCAGCGCCGCATAGAACTTCTCGACGCTGAACAGCCCGGCCGCGTTCCCCAGGAGTTGCCGCACGAGCCAGCGCAGACCCGTGATGTTGCTGACCTCATGACGCTCCACGACATCGCGCAGCATCGCCACGTCTACGTAGTCCCGAAGCAACTGGGTCCGAGTGGCGACGTCGAGCCCTTGGGCTTCCGGGAACCCGCCGACGGTCAGCCAGTCCGAGAACGCGCGCTCGATCCGAGTCCTTGACCGGCCGGTGAGAAACGCGGGATCCGCCGGGAGCTTCTGCCCTTGGTGATCGAGCGCTTCGGCGAAACTGAAGGGATAGAGCGGCACTTCCCACGCCCGCCCTCGCAACGCTGTCGCGATCTCGCGCGACAAGAGCGCCGCCGACGATCCGGTGACGATCACGTCGACGCCGCCGGCATCGAGCAGCCGCCGGACGAACCGTTCCCAACCCGGCACGACCTGGATCTCATCGAAGCACCAGGTGACAGGAGTCCGCCCGCGCATCGCCGGGACCCTGCGGCCGAACTCCTCGACCAGAAAGCCGAGCTGACTCGCCTCCAGTCCGGTCAGCCGCTCGTCCTCGAAGTTCAGGTACGGCAGCCGTTCTCGCGCCGCGCCGCCCGCCAGCCGCTCTCGCCGCAACTGATGCAGGAACGTCGTCTTGCCCGCCCGGCGCATGCCGACGACCGCGGTCGCCTTCCCAGGCAGACCGGTAGCGCCATCGACCCGCCGCTGTCTCGCGTCAGGCAGCGGTCCGGTGAGCGATTCCGCCAGTTTCTCGGTCAGGGCCTCCTTGAGAGGCCTCGGGATCGATGCAGCCACGCTCGACAGTTCTCCTTCGTAGAAGGCGAATTGCGGGGGCTGGGCTCAGCGCAGGTTGACGCTCAGGTCAGCCGCGCCGCACCCCTTGCGCCACGTTACGCAGCCTCTCCCGGATCCGGCTGCCGAGCCGTTCGAACGGGAGCTCGGCGAAGATGTCACGGATGAGTTCGTCGTCCGTGCGCAGCAGACCGTCGGATGCGATCCACTCCGCGATCTGCCGAAGGTCTCGATCGCTGTACTGCTCGATGTTCTCGCGGACAGGCACGAGCGGTTTGGGCGCGCGCTGCCGCTCAGTCGGCTGCCCGGCGGCTCGGGGGGTCGCCGTCGCTGGCGCTGGCGCGTCGACCGTCTGCGCATGCGCCTCATCCGCATCCGACAGATCCGCCCGACGCACTGCATCTTCATAGGCGAAAACGGCGCGCTCGATCTCCTGCTCGCGGCTGTAGAACCAGTCCGTCGACCAGATCCGGTGGAAGCGCCAGCCGTGTCGCTGCAGGTTCGCCTGACGCAGCCTGTCTCGATCTCGGGCGGTGGCGCCCGAGTGATAGGAAGCCCCGTCGCATTCGATGGCGAGCACCGGTCGACCCTTTTTCTCCGGGTGCATGGCGACGAGATCGATGCGGTACCGAGAGGCGCCGAACTGCGAGCGAATCGTCATGCCGCGAGCCTGCAGCGCGTCCCGGATGTCGGCTTCGAACGCATTGAGTTCGACCTGGCCGGCGTCTTCCACCACGGGCAACCGCGCACCGCCGGTCGCGGCGTACTCGAGATAAGCCTCGAGGAGTTCGACCCCACGGCCGGTGGATCGACTCAGATCGACGTCCTGATGGGAGAACGAACTGATGACGCACATCCGCCGTTTCGCCCGCGTGACGGCGACGTTGAGTCGGCGATAGCCGGCGTCCTGCGTGAGTGGGCCGAAGCGGTGGGGAAGGTCGCCGTTCGCGGATTTGCCATAGCCGATCGTCAGGATGATGGCGTCGCGTTCGTCCCCCTGCACGGTCTCGAGATTCTTGACGAAGAAGCGTTCCTCGCGATCCAGCGAGAAGAAGTCCGAGAGGTCGGGTCGAGATTCGAGGGCCAGGTCCAACGCCGCCTGCACGCGGTTCGCGTGCTTGATGCCCATCGTGATCACACCGAGCGATTCGTCAGGTCGTGTCTCGGCCTGCAGCAGGACCTGGCGGACGACTTCGTCCACCTCGCGCGATGCGCTCTCTTCCTGTCCACCCAATGAGGGATCATGCGCGACGAGGCAATGCCGGATCGCTTCCTGGCCGCGCGCGCTCGGGAAGGTGATCAGACGGCTCGAGTAGATGTGCGTGTTGCTGAACGTGATGAGCCGCTCGTCCTCGCTGCGGTAGTGCCACTCGAGCAGCCAATTCGGGAGGAAAGCCTCCAACGAGCCGAGCAGGCTCTCGAAACCGCCGATGGCGGCGTTGGCGGCGGCCAGCGCTTCGCGCGACTCGACGTCTTCATCGAGGATCTCGTCCTCACCCTCCACGACCGTCGCGAAGAACGTGGTGGGAGGGAGCTGGTGGCGATCGCCGGCCACGACCACCTGCCCCGCGCGGTAGAGCGACGGGATCGCCTCCTCCGGAAGCACCTGGCTCGCTTCGTCGAAGATGACGAGGTCGAAGTGGCGCTTCCCGCCGTCCAGGAGCTGGCTGACCGAGAGGGGACTGGCTACCCAGCAGGGGGCGATCCGCGTGAGCACTTCTGGCGATCGGGCCAGCAACTCGCGCAGGGGAATGTGTCGCCCTTTCTTGCTCGACTCGGCTCGGACCACATTGGTCTGCTCGAAGTTTGCGTTCATCGCAGTGATCGCGTGCTCGGCATGGAGCCTGCGCACCCGACGGGCGGCGAGGCGAATGCGTTCGCGATCCAGCCGACTGAATTCGGCGATGACCTGCTCGTGCGTCCGACCGTTGAACGAGGCGAGTCCCGGATCGGATCCGAGCGCCTGCTCCAGCGCGGAGTAGAGCCGCACGTATTCGAAGCGGTGGGCGAACTGTTCGCCGGCGACGCCGTGCTCACGGAGATCATCCAGAAAGCCGGCGAGCCCGATCGCGCTCAGGTTCGAACGGACGGTGTAGGCGCCCGGCAGTTGGTAGGGCGTCCGCTGGTCGTCGGCCAACGCCTTCAACCGCGACGCTGTCACCGCGAGCGGGCCGCCGCCGAACGACTCACCCTCCGTCATCGCGCCGAGCGCCGTCGCCTCCCGCGTCAGGGTGACGAACGCGGCCGAGAGATCCGTTTCGGCATCTGACTGGACCGGCAGATCGGACGTCGCGCCGAGCGCACGCCAACGGTTGAGCACGGCCTCGGACTGCAATGCTTCATTCCGTAGCGTCAAGACCGACGCTGGCTCTCTTCGGAGCTCGCGCAGGCGCCTGCGCGCAGCACGAAATGTCGGGTTGCTGACAAACGCCCACGCTGTCCTGAGGACGCCATGTGCCGCTGGCTCGAGCGCGACGGCGAGCTCCCCGGGCGGAGCCGAGAAGATCTCTGCCTTGTACTGCTCGTGGACGACGCGAACGTCACGCAGCACGGCCAAGAACGTCGCGGTCTCATCGAGTGTGCCTGGCGTCGGGACGCCGAGTTGTTGCACAACGGTTCCGAGAAGCCGCTCGAACCTTGGCCACAGCTCGGAGGCGAGCCGCTTGGCCAGATCGAGCGCCTCCTGCGCGCCTTGGCCGTCGGTGATCTTTGCGTTGTTCCACGGCGACGGGTCGGTCCCGAGCAGCAGAGTCGGATTCGCGGCGCCCCCGAGGATCGACTGTCTCACTTCGTCCGCGCGTTTCGGCGTGAGCGCGGCCAGGGACGCGCCGCGGATGCGCAGCGTGGATCGAGCTTCCGCCGGCAGACGGAGAAGCCTGCCGATCATCCCGTTGACGGAGAGCCCCGTCGGAAGTCGAACGACATTCACCCGACGCGCGTGCTCGTTGAGTAGCTTGCGCCGGGCCTCGAATTCCCGGTGCACCGCATCGGCGCTATCCACCGGCGCCGCATGTCGGATCTGCTCCAGCGCGTGCGAGAGCCGCGCCATCACGTCCTTGCGCGACACCGACGCGCCGTGCAGATCGAGGATCAGATGGCCCAGCCCGACGTCCGGATGAGTCAGCCGCTTGATGACCGCGTCGAGCGCCGCGCGCTTCTCCGCGACGAAGAGCACCCGCCGCCCGTCAGCCACACTCTGCGCGATGAGATTCGCGATCGTCTGACTCTTGCCCGTCCCCGGCGGCCCTTGCACGACGCCGTTCTGTCCCCCGCCCGCCAACACGACGGCGCGTTGCTGCGTCGAGTCCGCCTCCAGGACGAGGTAGTCGTCGGACGGGGAGCGCTCGTCGAGCTGTGTCGGTTCGACATCGACGACCGCCGCCGCCAGTTTCTGACGCGACGCCGGGTGCCCGGCGATCGCCGCGACAATCTCGCTCGCCGCCAATTGGTCCGCGTGCTTCTTCAGATCCTCGACCATCGCCATCTTCGCGAACTGGAAGTTGGCCAAGATCACGCGCCGCTTCACCGCGAAGCCCGGCACGCCCTTCGCCGCACCCTCGAAGATCGAAAACGCCGGCTCCGGATCGACACGCCACTGCCCCGCCTCGTCTTCCCCCGAGCACGCCCCGAGCACCGCCAGCGCGTCGATCCGAATCCCATGCTCCTGCTCCAGCACATACATCAGCACCGGATTCACCCGAGGCTCGCCAGCGACCGCGACCCGCAAGTCATCTCCCGCCCGTCCGCGCGTCTTGAACGAGGCCGGCAGTAGCAGGACAGGCGCCTCGTACGGACGGCCGCCGTCGGAAGCGGGCCAGGTCGCCATCCCGAGTGCGAGATGAAGGGTCTCGATCCCCTTCTCTTCTCGGTTGGCCACCGCTTTGCGTTGGAGTGCGATGAACGCGTTACGCGCCTCGAGTCCCGGAGCGTGGTCGACACGGTCGGGCGTGGATCCAGCGCTCGTCGGCTCACCGGCGTTTGCGATGCGCGCGTCGGCGGTGAGCTCCCCCGCCGTCAGTTCCTCTCCCGCCAACAAACGCTCCACGGCCCGCGTCTCAGCACTCAGGTCCAGCGTCCCGACCTTGAGATCGCGATAGAAGAGGAGAGAGTTCGCCCGCGACTGGTCGATGAGCCGGCGAGTCCAGACTTCGCGCGCGGCTTCGACGAGGCGGCGGATCGCTGGGTCCGGGGGGGCGGAGTCCGACTCAGACATTGAGCGCCCAGCTCAAAGGGACGAGCGCCACCATCGCGACCGCGTCCGTGACCTTGCGGAACATCCCGATGAATCCCGCCCCGGCCGTCAAGAACCCGAGCGCCCACACCCACGTCGCTGTCGTCCTCGATCTCCAGAGCGCCCAACTCGACAGCAGGAAGAACATGCTGAAACTGAACTCGCCCAAGAACTCCCCGATGTAGTTCCCCAGGTAGGAATTCAGCCCGTCGAACAGGGCCGCGATCACCTGCTGCTGCTCGGTTGCTCCCGTCGTCACAGCCGTCGCCTGCAGGTCCGCCAACCGCCAATGCACCGTCGGCCACCGCATCAACCCGAGCATCATGCTGATCGCCGACAGGAGCGCGAACTGCATCGCGACCAACATCGCCCCCGCATGCGTCCGCCGCAATGCGAAGTAGGCGCCCACTCCCGCCGGGATCCACGCCAACGGCAAGAACGCATAGAACGCCCACGCCGCTCGCCCCGCATCCCCTGTCGCCAACAACCGCGGCAACACATCCGCCGCCGCCCCATCCAAGATTTCCGGATAGTCGAAGCTCGCCGCGAGATACGAAAATACGCCCATGAAAGCAACCGCCCCCACGATCAGCGCGACGCCTCCGGCTCGGATGGTGGTCCTGGGGGTCATCGGGGTCACGGGGTCCTTTCGATCGGGAAGAGAGTGTTCGACGTCAGCGGCCATGCTGCCGCGGTCGTCGACGCCCAAACACCATGAAAAAGCGCAGCGGCGGTCCTGATTTTCATGGTGCTTCGAAGGACAGCCGCCACCGGAGCCTGCGCTCGCTCGCCCGTGACGTCGGGGGCGGCGTGCCGAGGAGGGGCATCGCCGGAAGGGAGGACGCGGAACTCCATCGACCCGGCTTCCGCGGCTATCACGGAGGAACGTCTCTCCCCCGCTCGGGCGGCGGTGGCAGGTGCCGGACTGCCTTCTCGAAATCGCCATCCGCCGCGTCGACCTGCCGGATGCGATCAAGATTGAACTTCTCGTACTCCAGCTCGGCGAGCTGCTTGGCGAGATCGTGCGAGATCTTGCCGGCGTGCGTGAGGATCTCCCGGTCGTTGATGCCGAGGAACCCGTGGAGCTTCTCGATCCAGTCGTGCATCCGCATGGGCGAGCGACGCATGGCCTGGCCCTCCGCGAAAACGAGGTACTGCTCCACCAGGTTGTTCAGCGCCGCGAGCTCCCCTTCTTCGAGGTAGTTCTTGGCGATCGCGACGTCGTCCTTCCTCACCTTCGCGGCGCGCCAATTGGTCAGCCCCATGTTCGGCTTCGTGCTGTCGGCGCGGGTGCTCACGATCTCCGCCGCCGTCTTCCCGGTGATAGCCCAGTGCATCTTGTTCTGCACGGTCTGGAAGAACTTGATGCTCTCGGGATGCGCGGCGTCGTAGTCCAGGCTGGTCGCATAGATGTCCGTGATCTTCTGGTAGAAGCGCCGCTCGGAGGTGCGGATGTCCTGGATCCGCCGAAGCAGCTCATCGAAGTAGTCGAACGGCCGGTCCGGATTCTTCAGCCGCTCGTCGTCCAGCACGAAGCCCTTGACGATGTACTCGCGCAGTCGCTGAGTCGCCCAGATGCGGAACTGCGTGGCGACACTGGACTTGACGCGGTAGCCAACCGAGAGGATCGCGTCGAGGTTGTAGAAATCGAGCACCCGCCGCACGTCCCGTTTGCCCTCGCGGCGAACCCACAAGGATTCCTTGTGAGTTGCCCCAACCTCCAGCTCGCCTTCGTCATAGACGTTTTGGAGGTGGAGGCTGATGTTCTGTTGGGAGGTCTGGAACAGCTCCGCCATCTGCTGCTGGGTGAGCCAGACCGTCTCTCGGTCGAAGCGAACGTCGAGCTTGATGGCGCCGCTCTCCGACTTGTAGATCAGGAGTTCCCACTCGTTCGGGGCGTCGCTCATCTCCGGCTCCATCTCGATCCTGTCGATCGACGATCATTTTTGCGGCGGATGATCGACCGGCAAGCAACTGCGATGCCCCGATGACCCGCCCGAGAGCCGAATCTAGCGACTTGGCTCAGCGGAGCAAACTCGCGTCGCGGACCGTCAGCTACGCCCCCGACTTCACGTTCTCGCGAATGATCCGCGGGTGGCGAGCCGCGATCCTCAAGAGTCCGATCGCCGGCCCCTCGGGTGGCCTTCTCCCATGCTCCCAGTTCCGAAGCGTATGGACACTGATCCCCATGGCCTGCGCGAACTGTGCCTGCGTCAGACCGACAAAGCGTCGAAGCGCAGCAACATCCTCCCCCGAGTCGATGCGCCCCTTCATCAATCGCTTCCGGAAACGCGCCGGGATGGCCCGAGCCAATTGTCGTCGGTCAGCTCAGGGAGCTTGGTCATGGTGTCGTGTCTACGAATTGATTGCGGTACAGCTTCGCTTCGCGTTTGGTCGCCCACCTGGCTTCCTCGAACGGGACGCCATGCCTCTTGCGCTTTCAGTGACTTCCCGGCGGAGGGTCGCCGAAACTCCGAAACCCCACGCTGAAGCGATAGCGCTCTTCCCAAGCCAACTTCATCTCGTCCGCCTCCGGAACGCTGAGGAGACCAGCGCGGATCATCCGGACGACCAGTCCGACGGTGTCGATAACGGTCAGATCTGGGTACTGCCTGCTCGCAAGTTTCTTGGCGGCGCGCTCGTCTGTGGCCAGGACACCTCGCAGCTCGACGAGCAAGCCTTCGCGCTCGACGTTCATGAAGTTGATCAGGATGTTGGCATCCAGCACGACGAGGGTCGGTTCGTGCGACGACATCGAGTCCAACTCCTCGGTCGATCAGCCCGAACGACCCGCCTCGGCCTCGGCCAGGATCTCCGTGATCTCGCCTGGGGGGACCATCAACTTCTGGAGGATCTCGAGGAGTCGCCCCCGGCTGATCTCGACCTGCGAGTAGGCCTCCAGGGCTATTTGGAGAACTTGCGACTCGATCCGTCGCGGATCCTCGGTGGGCTCTCTCAGTTCGAGCACGCGAGCATAGCGGCTAGCGAGCGGGCCTTGTTGTTGAAGCAACTCGGCTGCGGCCTTGGAGACGAGCTTCAGGTTGAGAAGACGGAACACCGTCGCCTCGTAGCTCGCCCCGAAGTGCCGTGCCACGACGACGACTTCGCGATACGAGAGCCGCTGGGATTGCGCCACGTTCCGCTGGGAGACCGGCTGCCCGGTGTCCCGGGCGACGTCGTAGACCGTGACTTCCTCGCGGCTGGGCGCGCCCTTGTCCATCGATGCGAGAAGCTCATGGATCCCTGCCTCCGGGAGCAGGAACGTCGACGCGAACGAGTTGGCGCGCTTCTCCGACCAATCGGCAGAGTTCGACGTGGTGGTCGCGGTCACACGGTGCTCGCGATCGACAAGCGCGTGTCCGTACTCGTGCGCCAGGGAGAACCGCTTCCTCGCTCCCTGATGACACTCGTTCACCAAGATCCCCATCCCGATCGAGGGGTGATTGAAGAAGAGCCCGGAAACTGAGTCCGGCAGCCCGACCCACGAAATCCAGAGGCCCTGGCTCGCGGCCAGATCACCGACGGAGGGGATCGGCGCACACCCCAGCCCGAGTCGCGCGCGCTCCTCACGCGCGACCTCCTCTCCCTGCCGGATCGCCTGCAGCGCGGAGCGAGGCGGCTCCATGGCGTACGACGGGAGCTTGGCCCGAGACGCGCGGCCAAGGAGCTCCTCGAGCACGATCCCCTCACCACAGAGATCCAGGTAATGGAGCACCGCCCTTCGCGCTCCCTCGTCCCCCTCGAGTTGCGCGGCCTGGCGGTACAGCAAGACGAACAGTTCGCCCGCTTCCGAGTCCGCCTCCGCCAAAAAGGACGCCACCGGGCGCCGATACAGGGCAGCGAACTCCGTGAGCTCCCGAGTCGTCACAGTTCGGTCGCCCCCCTCCATGTGAGCGACCACTGTTCTCGACACGCCAATCGCTTCGGCCGCAGCCTCTTGCGTCAAGCCGCAGTTCTCCCGAGCAGCCTGCAGTCGTCGGCCAAGCGCCACATTAGAAAGAGGCATAGGCACTTCCTCGTGCGATTCGTGACTGGGTGAAGTGGGGCGTAGTGCAATCTACTCGGGGCTGGCTCCGCCGACAATTTCTCCATCGGCGTGTTCAGATTCACAGTCTATGACATATTGGGCAATAATTGCCTTGATTGTTCTGTCCGATCGGCTAGGGTCCGACCTCCGCTCGACCGCGCTTCTTCGTGAGCTCGGTCGTCGACGGCTACGGCGAGTTCCGGAAGGCAGCTCGAGCGGGCATCACCGCCGCGGGGGGTGAGCCGGTACTCGTGAACGAGGACTTCCCGGCCCTCTCGTCTTCCCCGCGAAACGCCTGCCTCGACGGCGTCGCCAGTTGCGATGGCTTGTTACTGCTCGTCGGAGCGCGTGGCGGGTGGAAGACGCCGTCTGGAAGGCTTGTGGTCGAAGAGGAGTGTGAGGAGGCCAGGCGCCGCAGACTGCCGATGCTGCTCTTCGTCGAAGAAACGACCCGAGATCCCGAGGCGACCCAGTTGGCGGCGACTCTTTCGGATTACGTCGCCGGCAGCTTCCGGACAGGCTTCACGACACCGGCCGAACTGGCAGCGGCGGTCGAAGCGTCCGTGCTCGAGGAGGTGAGTCGCATGTCCGTTCCGCAACGTGCCTTCAGTGAACTCGAGGCAGCCCTACTCGCCAAGAACGAGATCCACCAGCAAGCGGTGCTGCGGCTCGTCGTCGCGCCCGAGCGCGAGGGAGACTTGATCACTCCGATGAAACTCGAGTCGCCGGACTTCAAGCGGCTCGTCTACGAGATCGGACACGGTGAGTCGGGTCTCCTTCACTACGAGATGGAGAAGGAGGCTTCTTACGAGGGGCCTCGTCTCGTTGTCAGACAGCACCGCACCGGTGCGGCGGCGCCTCGAGAGGCTGTCGTCCTGGCGATCGCGGAGGACGGCACCGTTCGCATCGACACTAACGTGACAGGGAGCAGTCGGGCCTCTTCGGGACTCATAGATTCGTTCGTCGTCCGCGAGGAGGTCCTGGAGGAGGTCCTGTTCGCGGGATTCCGCTTCGTCCGCGCGTTGGTCCATCGCATGGATCCGTATCAGCGACACCAGCGATTCGTGTACGGCGCAGCACTCCTACAGATGAACTTCCGGAGCATCGAGCGCAATCCGAAAGAACGCCAGGGTTTCAGCATGCGCGGTCTGGACGCGAGAGAGCCCATTCACGCTCACGATGCTCCTCGTCCGATCCAGCGCGACGAAATGGCGGCACCGAGTGATGAAGTTGCCCGGACGATCATCCAGTTCAAGCGTCGGCTTGAGTAGTGGTTGGAACGCATCTGTGTACAGTGGCGTGCGTCAGCTTTCGCCCGTACGGTAGCCACCCGATTCGCGGAGAGGGAGCGGGCGTTCCCCGGCAAGGCCCGTCTGGAGGTAGCCGCCGAAGAGTTCCGGCGTTTGGAGCGCGAGAATCGCCGGCTCCGCTGGTGTTACTTGCGAAACAGTTCACACTCCCGCAGAACCTTGGGCCGTGAGTAGTAGCCGGTCTCAGTGAGGCTCTGCTGGGCGATCGACACCAGAACGAGCCTGCTCTCGAAGCTAGCGACGCTCCCGAGCACGACGCCCCGAACAGATCTGCCGTCGAGTAGTCGTATCAACAGCCGCACCTGTCGATTGGCGAGAGGTTCTGCGAACGTGACCAGGCCGGGGATGATGCTTGGATCGTCCCTCAACTTCGGATCGGTGCGCAGGCTGGACCAGAATGACGGCTCCGGTCCATCGAAGCACCCGTGCTTCGGCCACGGCGGACCGAGCGCGTCGAGCAGACCGACCCGTCGTTGTGTCGGACGAAGTAGACTTCGTCCCCGCACTTCGGACAAGTCGTGGGGCGACAGAAGTCATCGACCCTTTGTCCAGTACCCGTCCAACCGCTTCCTGGGAGGTGTGTCGCGCCACCCCCGCCGCCCGCGTTGGCACACGCGCAGCCGATCGGGACTGGTACTCCCCCCAACGTTGCCCAGCGAATCGGCTGATGGCAGTTGTAGCAGGAGTCCGACAATGCTCTTCCCTTCTCGATTTGATGGACACCTCGCAAGGGTGGGATGGTCCCCTCGCGGGGAGTCTCTCGTGCCGCTGACCGAATCCCCCACAACACCCACCCGCGGCAGAGTCTGAGGGGGGTGCCCCCCAGACCGTGCGGCGCAACGATAGTCGCGCGCCACCACTACGCCCTCTCAAACCCCTGACTCGTGAACTTCAGCGTCCGCCCGTTCTCGGTGACGGTCCGCACCACCTGGGCCGGGGCTCCCGACGGCATTTCAGCTTCGATCTCGAGCGTCACTCGTACCTTGCTGCCGACGAGGCCGGCCAGATGCGCGATCACCTCATCGGCGACGCGGCTGGCGTCGCGACCTGCGCGCGCGGGGTCGAGTGCGACCGTGCCGAAATAGCGACGCGGCAGCTCAGCAGCGAGCGGTGTCGTCACAGCATCACCGGTCTGTGCGGAGGAGCCGCCTGCGGCGCCAGAAGCTGACGACCCGCCGACCCCGGCGCTCGCGCCGGGCGAATCAGCCGCCGCCGCCGGCGCCTCCTGAGCGATTTGCTGCTGCGCCGTGGCGGGTTTCACCAGCAGCCCCGCGCTCTCTGCTGACAGAGCTACAACGTGTCCCGCTCGCAGCCCGCGATACCGATTCGCCGCCTCATCATGGCTCTCGGCATATGCAAAAGTGTCCGTCTGCCACGTGAGCAGCCCGACCCCATCGCGCATCGCGTGTAGCAGCACCTCAGGCCCCGCCAATCGCGGCAGGTAGAGATAGCGAGCGAAGTGCTCCACGAGTTGTTTCACCGCGACACTGTCGCCCGCCCACAGCGGCACGTCGTCGAGATGCTTCCGCAAGATCGTCGAGCCGAGGTTCAGCAGCAGCAGCTCGTCGCTGCGGAGTTTCTTGCTCGCGCGTACAGCGAGCGCGTCGACGCCGGACAACCGCACCGCCCCCCACCCGACAGGCGACTGGGGCGTCTTCTGTTCCGGCACGAGAACCCACTGATAGGTCTCGGGCAGCCGCGCCGTGACCGTGCCGTCCGCGGCTTGCTGCTGGATCTCCGCTTGGCGCACTTGATGCGGGTCGAGGTTGAGCAACAGCTTCTCGGCCAAGATCGACGTCCATGCGAGGTACTTCCGCAATGCCTCGTCGAGGTCTTGGAGGTGCGGCTTGTCGGCGGCGAGGAAGACCAACGTGTTTCTGTAGAGACGCGGTGTGTTGCCCCTCGACTCCAAGATCGCCTTCGCCGCGGTCTCCGCGTCGCCTCCGCCGTCCTTGCTGTAGGAATGCTCCGCCGGCAACACGACGAGGCGAGCGTCGAGATCGTCAGGGACGTCAGCGCCGGTGCGCGGCATCGCATGGACGCGCGAGAAGTCGCCTGTTCTCTTGAGATCAGCGCGGAGCCGTGTGTCCAGCTCGTTGGCCACCTTGTCGGGATCGCGCTTGAGCTGCTCGGCGCGGTCCTCCGCCAACTTCGTCACGGTGGGTTGAGTGGCGTACCAGGTGTGCGGACCATCTTGGTAGAGATAGGTCGCCGCTGCCGCCAACCGCCGCAGAGCATCGCCGAACACTGCCGCCGATTCGCCTGGCATCACGCAGCCGAGCTTCACGCGCCGGTCTTCGATGCCTCTGTGCGCCGCAGCGACGGTCGGCGCCGAGCCAAGGTAGATCGTGCGCGCTACGCGCCGCGTCGCGTGCAACTTACCCAGGTTCGGCACTTCGCTGTCGATCTTCATGGGCAACGAGCCCGGACCGTCCACGTCCTTCTCGATGATCGGCGCCCAGTTGTCCGAGAGATAGCGCGTCAGCTCCGACTGCACGCGCCCATCGTCGATCGGGATCGTCGAGGGCAGGATGAGCGGGTTCTTGTCGCCCTTCTCCCATAGGCTGTGGATTACCGCCGCCATCAGCCGCAGCACGCCGCGCGTGCGCTGAAACTTCACCAGCGTGGACCAGTCGGTGTAGAGCCGGTCGAAGATCTCCGGATGGATCGGGTACGCGGCCTGCATGCGCTTCTCGTAGTCGGCGCCCTTGCACTCGGGGGGGAACTCCGCCGCTTGCGCGTGATACAGGTCGGCGAAAGCGCGCGCCGTTACGTCGCGATTCTTGAACTGATCGCCGGCGATCGGCTCGAACAACCGCCGCCGAACGATCTCGAAGCCTTCTTCGGCGGTCGCGGGCCGCCACGACGACTCGAGTCGGCCCACCACGTTGCGCAGCCGGTCGAGTGCCTCACGCCCGCGGATGCCGCCCACCTCTACGTCGTCGGCCTGCGTGTGCGGCGAGCCCGACGTGCCCGAGGCCGGCAGCGACACCACCAGGAGACAGTTCTTCGCCAGCTTGGCCGACTCGGTCAGCGCCTGCGCGAAGGTGAACATCGTCTCGAAGTTGCCGCCGGGCAGGTCGCCCTGGTCGTGGAGTTGACGGGCGTAAGCAACCCATTCATCCACCAGCACCAGAGCCGGACCGTATTCGACGAGCAACTCGCGCAGGACATCGCCCGGGTTGGTCGCCCTTTCGTCATCCTTGGCGATGCGGGCGTACGCCTTTTTGCCGCCGAGCTGGTAGGCCATCTCGCCCCACAGCGTGTGCACCACCGTGCCGTCGGCCTTGGTGACGGGATTCCCGGGCGAGATCTTGTTGCCCACCAGCACCACGCGCTTGGCAGTCGGCAGGCTCT
>CAZVYN010000092.1:0-14757 GCA_964631125.1 uncultured bacterium
TTGTGAAAAATGGTGCAACTGTTGCCGGCAATAGTTGCACCATTTTTCACAAGCGGCCTGCGCGGCTCTCGGGCGAGTCCGCGAGGCAACTCGACGCGGCATGTCACCGAGTCGACAAGCGGCGATGGAAACCGACTCGTCGCAGTACCGCACTCGTCGCAGTACCGGTCAACTGTTTACTCACCAGCATGTTAGCTGGCTCAGACTACTTTGTGAAATTTGGTGCACCTCGTCTCGAGACGAGTTGTGCTGTATTTCACAAACTTCGGAGCCGCCTTCGCTCAGCTGGGCTGGGCTCGGCTCGGCCGGGCTACCACTCTCATGACGCTCCGGTGCGTCCGAGGACGCAGAGTTTCTCGCACGGCGGGCAAAAAAGGGGCCCGACCGTCGTGCGCCACGCCCGTCCGTCAGAAACTCTCACGTCAACTCAGTCGCAGCACTCGATCGGGCACGGGCCACAACCGCCGGACGATGCGAGCGAGGCCGTCGCGGCTGTCTCCATAGTCGCCGTCGACGCTGCCGCCGCCGCCACTGCCGCCAGCGAGACCACAGGCGGGACAGACTCGGCCGACGTCGCGACGCAGACCTCGCCGTCCGGGCAGCAGATGGTCGCGTCGTCGCAGCAGTCCGGCGTGTAGCAGGGACTCGAAGCCGCACCGCTCAGGGCGACTCCCATGAGGGGCAGAGCGAAGAAAGCAAATCGCACGATCGATTTCATGATCCCGATCCTCCGTTCAGCCAAGTAGTGGGGCGTTCCCCTGGGCGTTCCCCCGGAGTTCCCGGGAACGTTCCCCGGGCTTTCCCCCGGGCCTTCCCCAGTGCCTGCTCCTTCGACGGGCGAGCACGACCGGGGACGCAAAAATTCGACACGGCCCCGTGCCGACCGCGCCATCGCCCCGCTCCCGCATCGCGACGCCATTGCGCGCGCCCGACCCGCACCTCTAGGCTCCCGGTCCCGAATCCAAGCGCCCGAACCTCATCCCAACCTCATCCCAACCTCATCCCCATCCCTAACCAGGAGAACCCGATGTCCGATCTCGTCGACGTGCTCCGGTCACTTCGGCCAGCTCTTCGGGCGCTGATCGCATGACTTCTCCGGTCCGCGTCCGCTTCGCCCCCAGTCCTACGGGATACCTGCACGTCGGCGGCCTGCGCACGGCGCTCTACAACTACCTGTTCGCGCGCCGCCATGGCGGGGCGTTCCTCCTGCGGATCGAGGACACCGACCAGGCCCGTTCCGTCCCGGGCGCGGTCGAAGGACTGATCCAGGCGCTGAAGTGGGCGGACCTCGAGTACGACGAGGGGCCGGGGGTCGGAGGCCTGCACGGTCCGTACGTGCAGTCGGAGCGACTGGCGCTCTATCGAAGCGAAGTCGACCGGCTGGTGGCGAGTGGGCATGCGTATGCTTGTTTCTGCACGGCGGAACGGTTGGACGAAGTGCGAAAGAGGCAGGAGAAAGAGAAGCGGCCGTCCAAGTATGACCGCACTTGTGTCGTGCTGCCGACTTGGGAAGTGGCTCGCCGACGGGACGTCGGCGAACTACATGTGATTCGCATGCGCGTCCCGGACGCCGAGACGATCGTCGTCCAGGACATCGTCCGCGGCGAGGTCTCGTTCGAGAGCGACACGATCGACGACTCGGTGCTGCTCAAGTCCGACGGCTTCCCCACCTATCACTTGGCCAATGTCGTCGACGATCACGACATGCGGATCTCGCACGTCATCCGCGGCGAGGAGTGGCTGCCGAGCACGCCGAAGCACCTTCTCTTGTATCGCGCGTTCGGCTACGACGCGCCGCAGTTCGCGCACCTCCCGCTCTTGCTGAATCCCGATCGTTCGAAGCTGAGCAAGCGGCAGGGACATGTCGCCGTCGAGGAGTACCGCGACGCCGGCTACTACCCCGAAGCGCTCGTCAACTTCGTCGCATTCCTCGGATGGAATCCCGGAGGAGAGCGCGAGATCTTCTCGCTCGAGGAACTCGTGCCCGAGTTCTCGCTGGAGCGCGTCAACAAAGCCGGCGCGATCTTCAACGTGGAGAAGTTGGATTGGTTCAACTCCACCTACCTGAGGGCTCGGCCGGCCGAACAGATCCTGGCGGAGCTCCGTCCGGCGTTGACCGAGCGCGGGTGGGATCGATTCGGCGATGCCTACCTGCTGCGAGTCATCGAGCTGATGCGCGAGCGTGTCCGATTTCCTCGCGAGTACCTGACCGAGGCGACCTATCTCTTCGAGGATCCGACCGCGTACGAAGCGGCCACGCGGGAGAAGCGGTGGACTGCGGACAGCCCCCGGATCGCCACGGCGCTGCTCGAGCGGATCGTCTCGCTCGAGCCTTTCTCCCACGACCCGATCGAGGGGGCGTTCAAGAGCGTCGCCGAAGCCGAAGGCGTGAAGACGGGCGACCTGGTCCATCCGGTGCGTCTGGCGCTGAGCGGGATCGGTCGCGGGCCCAGTCTCTACGACATGATGGATCTCCTCGGCCGCGACGTCTGCCTGCGGCGGATCCGAGCGGCGTTGGAGCGCCTCGCCCCGCCGCGCTAGTTCCCCCGCTAATTCCCTCTCTAGATGGCTCCGTCCGCGCCCGATAGGTCTGCACGGGGCGAAGCTTTCCACCGATTCCGGTTCGAACCGGTCGGGGGCGCGCGTCCCGCTGCACTTCGATCGCTGTGACGGGAGGATGCGCCGGGGATGGCCGTCAAGAAGCATCAACTCGGGGCCGGCGGCCTGCGGCTCGACACGCAGGCGAGGCTGTTGTTGCTCCTCCTCTTCTCGGTCTGCGTGCACGGCGCGGGGTTGCTCATCCTCTGGAATCATCAGAGCGAGCAATTGCGAGAATTGTTGCGCGACCGCGAAGCGGAGAGCGCGCTTTCGGGACAGGCGCTGCTCGAGGTGCACGGCACGCCGCTGCGAACGCTCATCACCGGTTCGACGCAGTGGGAAGAGCTGGCCGCGTTCGTTTCGCAACAAGATCGAGACGCCGCGCAAGCGACCCTGACCACGATGCTCGACCTGCACGAGGCGGAGCGCCTCTGGATCTTCGATCGGGAGTTCCGGTTGCTGACGACCCGCGCATCGTTCGCGCGCGCGACGACCGGCGCCGAGTTCCCTGTCTCGGATGAAGCACTAGCGACTAGTCTGCTTGGGGACTCACATCCTCATTTCTGGGTCCGCTCGTCCGGGAGCCTGCTCGAACTCCGCGGCGCGCCGATCTATGCGAGAAACGCACGCGATCCCGCCAACGTGCGCGGCTATGTTTTCGCTGCTCGCGCCTGGCCGCCCGCGTTGATCGACGAGTTCACCCGCCTCGCGCGCAGCGCGGTCTCGATCGTCCCGGCCGATCCGATGGAATCCGACGTCACCGCCGTCTCACGCCTCGAATCATGCAGCATCACTCTGCGACTCCCTTTGTCGGGAATCGACGGCGCCACCGTCGCCGCGCTGCAATTCGACAGCACCTACCCGATGCTCGGCCGCATGCTCGAATCGACGAAGGACCTGGTCGCCTCGCAGATCGCCATCGTCTGCATCGCGCTGCTCGTCGTCCTGCTGCTCGTCGAGCATTGGGTGGCGGGCCCACTGCGACGCGTTTCCCAGGCGATGTCAACCGAGGACTCGAAGCCGATCGAGCGGCTGACCTCACGCCGCGACGAGTTCGGACTGACCTCGGCGCTGTTGCAGCGCTTCCTCGATCAGAAGGCGCAGCTCCAGAAGAAAGTCGACGAGTTGCTCGCGACCGAGGCGGCGCTGCGTGAAGCCAAGGATCAGGCCGACGGGGCCAGTCGCGCCAAGAGCGAGTTCCTCGCGAACATGAGCCACGAGATCCGCACGCCGCTCAACGGCATCATCGGCCTCTCGCAGCTTCTCCTGGAAACGCAGCTCGATCGCGAGCAACGGCAGGAGCTGACGATGCTGGAGCAGTCGGCGGAGCGGTTGCTCGAGTTGTTGAACGACATCCTGGATCTGTCGCGGATCGAAGCGAATCGGATGGAGCTGGAGTCGATCCCGTTCGAGCTGGACGATGTCTTGCGCTCGTTGGAGGGACTGCTTCGCGCAACGGCGCAGCGCAAGGGGGTCGAGTTCCGATTGGCGATCGATCCAAACACGCCGCTCGACCTGGTGGGCGACCCTGGACGGCTGCGTCAGGTGCTGCTCAATCTGGGCGGCAATGCGGTCAAGTTCACCGAGAAGGGCATGGTCGAGATCCGAGTCGCGCCCGATCCGAAAGCCGTCGAAGACGATGGGTTGTCGCTCCTCTTCATGGTCCGGGATACTGGCATCGGCATCCCGGAGGAGAAGCGCGACGTGATCTTCGATGCGTTCACACAGGCCGACGGTTCGACCACGCGTCGATTCGGCGGCACCGGTTTGGGTCTCGCGATCTGCAGCCGTCTCGTCGCCATGATGGGCGGGCGGATCTGGGTCGAGAGCCGCCCGGGTGAAGGCAGCACCTTCCATGTCACCGCGCGTTTCCGCCAGGCCCGTGAGCGATCTCTCCCGCTCCGCCAGGCGGCGTGAGCGGACCCTCTCCGTCACGGTTGCTCTGGGGCGCCTGCGCCCTGCTGCTGGTCTTCGTGGCCATGGCGGCGGTCATCGATCCGCGCTTCGGTGGACAGGACTTCGATCCCGTCGATCCCACGCAGCTCCCACTCTTCGGATCGACGCCGCGCATCGTCTGGGTCGACCCGGTCACGACGGACGACGGGCTGTTGCTGCGATGGAGCGCGGTGCCCGGCGCCGACGACTACGACCTCGTGTTCTCTGCCGCTCGCAACCAGGCCGCGCGCGACCAGTCCGAAGAGCTCTTCCGCGAGCCGGCGGTGCGTCGGGCCCAGTTCACTCTGACCCGAGCGGCCCTGCCGGAAGGTGTTCGGTCGGGCGCGAAGCTCGAAGTGAGAGTCGAGGCGAGACGGGGTGGAGTCCGCGTCGCGGCGTCCGGACCCCAGCGAGTGACGGCGCCGTGAGCCGACGACCTGACGTCGACACTTCGGGCTCGGGTCCGATGGAGCTTCTCCGATGGGAATAGGCAGTCTCGACCACAAGCTGCGGCTGCGAGACTTTCTCCGCCCGGACGTGGACTACCGGCGGCCCAAAGGGGGCGGCGAGGAGATCTTCGAGCTGGCCGGTGATCTCGCCGGCCGGCGCGTGCTCGATCTGGGTTGTGGCCTCGGCGTCTACCAGCCGCACATCGAGAGCCGCGGCGGAGTCTGGATCGGCGTCGATCTCGCCGCCAACGGCTGCAAGGTCGTCGCCGACGGCAATCGCCTCCCGTTTCGCGACGGCGCCTTCGACGCCGTTCTCTCCGCCGCCGTGCTCGAACACCTTCCTGACCAAGACGTCCATCTGCGCGAGATCCACCGCGTGCTCGCCCACGGCGGCGTGCTCTTCGGGTATGCGTCGTTCCTCGAGCCGCTCCATGGCTTTTCGTATTTCCATCTCACCCATCTCGGGCTCGAGGTGCTGCTGTTGCGCAATGGATTCCAACCGCGCCGCATCTTCGCGCCGCAGCCCGCGCTGCCGTTTCTGATCGAGCAGCTCCTCTTTCCGAAGCGCGTGCCTGTCGTGCAGCCGATCGTTCGAGCGATGCTGCGCGCGACCTTCGCGATCGTGATGAAATCGAACGAACTCGCGCGCGATCTGCTGACCGCGCTGCGCCGGCTTCCGGCGGAGGAACGTCGGGCGGAGCGAGAGGCGTACGCACTGATTCTTCCGCTTCGTTTCGCGGTCGGATTGAACTTCGTGGCCCACCGCACCGAGGTCGAAGGCGCCGCCACCCTCGGCTACAGGAAGCTGGTCAAGGAAGGCTGAGCCCGTGCGGCCGCGCCCCCGCCAGGCCCAGCGGCGCTACGCGACCGGTACGATCCCGGCGACCCCACGGTCATGTTGATCGCCTACATGGTCGGTCGCCTCATCGCGTGGCGACGGTACCGCTAGCACCAGCCCGCGGCGGCGAACGATGAAGCAAGCATGCGCGCGCGCCTCTGAGCCTGTCACCGCGGCGCGCCGTCTCGGATCTGCATCTCGCGCAAGAGTTGACGCTCCAGCCAGGGGAACTGATGCACCGACTGCCAGGAGGAGTCGCTCTCGCGATAGACGTACCTCGGCGGTTCTGCGGCCTCGGCGCGCGCGGCGAGCATGCGTAGCTCTTCGCGCGCGGCGCCGTTCGGTTCGATCTCCGCGCGGACTCCGGCCAGCAAGATGGAGGCGAGATCACACCAGGGCGCCCACTGCAGCGCTTGCTCCAGATGGAGACTCGCGGCGTCGGGATTCCCTTCCTTCCACGCCAACCAACCGCGCAGCGACTCGGCGATCGGATTCTCGGGCTCGAGGATCCGCGCTTCGTCGAGTTGCGCGCGGGCCTCCTCGAGACGTCCCGCCCGGAGCAGGTCGCGTGCGTAGTCGGCGCGAAGGCCGGCCAGACCGGTCCGCTCCTTGATCGCCGCTTGGTACTCGTCGAAGGCCTCATCCCATCGCTCCGCCAGCGCGAACGCCGAAGCGCGTCCCCACCGCGCCTCCGGCAGATCGGCCTGTACCGCACGCGCGGAATCGTAGGCGGCGAGCGCCGCGGCCCAGTCCCCTTCGATCCAGGCGAAGCGCCCGCGCGCCAGATCGACGTTGGGCCGGTCCTCGAGGCGGATCACGTTCCGTCGCTCTTCCAGAAACCCGCGGGCGGCGCGGATTCCGCGGCCCGCGTGCCAGTAGCTGTCGGCCGCGCTCGTGGCGACGTTTCCGCTCGTGGGGTGATACTCGAGCGCCCGCTCCGTCGCGGCGAGCGACTTCTCGTGCTCGCCCGCCACGGTATAGGCGAAGACGAGCGAACGAAGCGCCGTCTCTTCCTTCGGCGCGCGCGCCAGCGCCTGCTCCAACCGACTCACGCCGCCTTCCACATCTCCGCGCCAGATCCGATCGTCGCCCGCATTGACCAGCGCAACGGCGTACGAGGGCCCGACTTCCTCCTGTTCGAAGAGCCGTTGGACCATCGTCGCGAGTTCAGGATCCATCTCGAAGAGCCGCTCGCGGACGATCTCGCGCGGGTCGTACAGGTCGCGGCGCGGCGACTCGTACGCGTTGGCGCCTTCGGCGAAGTACTCCCAAACGCTGCCGCCGGCGTAGCGCGAGAGGAAGCCGCGTTGGGTCAGCGCGTCTCGCTCCTTCGCACGTCGATACAGCTCTTCGATCTCGCGCGACTGGTCGGCGGTCAGGACCGAATGCACCTGATGCGTCAGCTCGTGCAGGACGGTGTTGTACTTGTCGAAGACGTTTCGCTCGACGTCTTCCAGGCCGGTCACCGTGTTGTACCCGCCGCAGCCGCGCACGTCGTCCCAGAGGCGCGAGTCGTAACTGATCCGCTGATCGCGCAGCGTTTCCTGGTTCGGCGTCTCGCTCAGCAGCATGGAGAGCGGCTTGATGTAGTAGGTGGACCTTCCCTCCAGCAGGACGGGGATGAACTGCTGCCACGGCTCGACCGAGACGGCGACGCGCTTCTGGTGCCGCGGACTCAACGCGCTCCAGTTCAGGATGAAGCTCTCGATCCCCGGCACGGCCGGCATCGCCTGCGCGGCGAAGCGAGCTTCGTACTCCGGGCGTCGGACATCGATCTCGAACCGCAGTCCCTCCAGCGCCTTCGCCATCACCGCGTGAGCGCGTCCGTACTCGGGGCAAAGCGCCAGCGCTTCCCGACAGAGGTCGATCGCCGCGCGGAACCGAGCATCCTCGAAGTCCAGCGAAGCGAGTCGCACTCTGAGGTCGGCCGCCTTCGGCGCCAGTCGCAACGCCGACTCGTATCGCTCTCGCGCCAGCACGCGTCCGCCTGCCGCGAGGGCCGAATCGGCCGATGCGCAGAGCGCGTGGGCGGGCGTCCCGGGCGCCGCCAACGGAAACAGATCGGGGTAGGCCGCGAAGAGCTCGGAGTAGTTCTTTCGCGCATAGCCGTTGCCCAGCAAGTAGTGCGCATCGCCGTGATACGGATCGAACCTGACGGCCCATTCGGCGCAGGTGATGGCGTCGTCGGTGCGGCCGAGCCGGATCAGCGTGAGGGCGAGCGACTCGAGCAGGTCGGCGTCGATCGTTACCGCCATGGCCGCGAGCAGGTGCTCGTGCGCCGCATCGAACTGCTGCCGGCGAGAGGCGACGATCGCCCGTCCTCGCAAGGCGGCGGCGAGGTCGGAGACGCGAGGCGCATCCTGGAGCGCGCCGTCGACGATCCGGACGTAACAGGAATCCGCGCGGTCGAACTTCATCTGCTCGAGCGCCAGACGCCCGGCCGCCAAGAGCCGAGCCGCGGAAGCATCGACAGTCCCGAGCGCGTCGCGCGTGCGCAGGTCGACTTCCATCGAGTGGTCTCGAGCGAAGAGCCACTCGAAGAGCAGCGCGTCCCCCTCGGTGTCGCCCGCGCTCCCTGGGGTCGACTCGCGCTCGAACTTCTCGAACAACGGCCGCGCCGTTCCGAAATCATGTCGCTGGAGAGCGATTCTCGCGATCCGTCTCTCGCGCGCCGGATCCTGCAGGGTCAGCGCTTCGCGGGCCGCTTCGTCGACCTCACCGATCGAGAGCAGTGCGTCGACGTGGTCCGCGGTTCCGACGGGATGGAGCCCGACCGATGCGCGGCGCTGGTTCCATTCGGTCTCGAAGCGGGCGGAGAGCGATGGGGGACCCGTCACGGGAACGAACTCCTCTGCCCCCGCTCGCGCACCGAGACAGGCGGCCAGAGCGATCGAAACCAGAAGAGGGCCGCGGCGGAACTGCTTCAAAGGGTTGAGTTCTCGGGTCAGAGCGCGTCGGCTTTCTTCATTCCCGACACCATCGCCTTCGCCACTTCCACGCTGGCCTGACTCGATGAGGTCGGATCGATGGTCTCGGTTCGCGCGCTCCACGACATCTGGTGTTTACCGTCCCGGTCGGTCTGCCAGAGCATCGCGTTGTAGGAAACGACGGTCTCACTCTCCGTGTACCCCTCGGTCGTCACCTCTCGGTAGGTCTGGCGCAGCGTGCCCCAGAACGGGTCGCGCACGAGCGCGGACGGCTGAACCGTGGTCGAGCCTGGAACACGGTAGGTGTTCGTCTCGACCGCGCCCCGCCGCACGAGGATGAAGCTGTCGAAGGCGCCGTCTTCCATCAGCGCGGCCACTTTCGCGGAGTCGATCTCCGCACCGCCGAGCAGCGAGTAGGCCGGCACGGCCTGGACTCCGTTGGTCCGGAGCTGCTCGACGAAGGCGTCTTCCCAAAGGCGCTGCCTCAACGGATCCTGCCTCGGGGACGCGACGAGAGCCTTTCGCGTCGGCTGCCCGGCCCACTGCGGATCTCGCCAGGCGTCGATCAATTGCGTCGATGCGCCGCAGCCCGCTCCGGCGGCCGCAGCGGCGACGGCGAGAATGGCGGCTGCGGCGATCCGCCCGCGCGTCGAGCGAAAGCGAGCAAGGGTGCGCTGTAACATGGCGGTGACCTCCTGAAGAGCGGAACGATCGAAAGAGGGAGTCATCGGCGTTCGAAGATCTCCAGCGGATTGCCGTCGGGGTCGCGGACGATCGCCTCCAGCACATCCCCATTCTGGATCGCCTCCCCTTCCACATTTCCGCCGACCGCACGGGCGCGAGCGAGCGTCGCTTCGACGGAGGAGACTCGGAAGCGGAGCTGATGGCGCGCCGATTCGGCCACCACACCGGCGATCTCGTTGGGGCAGACCAGCCACTCGACTCCGCCGAGCCAGCCGCGGTAGAGCGTCGTCCCGAAAGCGGCCACCGGCTCGATGTCGGCCTCGAAGCAGGCCTTGTAGAACGCGGCGGTCAACGCCGCGTCGTTCGCGGCGATCGTGATCCGCGCCAGTGAGGGCGAACCGGGCTGGTCCGAGGCAGCTTCCATCTCTCGAGAGTAGGCATGCAACGCGCAACGTCAAGCGCCACGAAAGGGACAGACCCGAAGTCGCCCGAAAGACTATGCTCGTCGACGGGCGGGCCAAACCATCTGCCCTTCCGCCGAGACTCTCATTCCGTGCCACATCCACCGGTCCATCGGGCTACGAGCGGAGGTTTGCGTGTTCCTCGCCGCGCTGCTGTTGGTTCTCGCGAGCGCTTCGTTCTCCTCGGCAGCCCAGGCGGCGCCCGCGCCGGAGCGGTTGGCGCGGCGAGCCGAGGCGCGGGACCGCTTCTTGGACCATGCTTCCGAGCGGGCGCGGATCCTCGGGGCCGAGCGCCGGTTGGGGTCAGTCTCGATCGCCCGCACGAAGCTCGAACCGCTCGAGGAGACGGCGCCCCTCCGTGCGACTGAAGGTGCGACTGAAGGTGCGGACGAGGCGCGGACGATGAGTTGGTCGCCGTACGTCGGTCCCTTCGCGCTCCCGCAGGCGGGACATCTGATGCGCCGCGCCGTGCTCGGCCCTCAGCTCATCGAGATGCGGACCGCCGCTACGCGTGGTCTGGGCGCCACGGTCGACGGCCTCCTGAATCCGCGACCGCTGCCGGGGCCGCCCGCTCCCTGGGCGCTGGAGCCGCTGCCCGATCTGAGCGGCTACACGCAGGAGATGTTCGACTCGCTCTTCACTGTCTATTTCACGCGGATGGATATCCTGAGGCTCTGGTGGGGATCCGAGATGGCCTCTTCGGAGGCGTGTCTCCAAGAGTCGATGACGCTCTTCTGGCACGACCACTTCGCCACGGGGGCCGAGAAGGCGTTCATCCCGGCCTCGATGTACAAGCAGAACCAGCTCTTCCGTGAGTACGCCGTGGGCAATTTCCGCAATCTCGTCCAGGAGATCTGCGTCGACCCGGCCATGATCATCTGGCTGGACGGCAACTCGAACTACGCCGGGAACGAAAACGAGAACTTCGCGCGGGAGCTGCTCGAGCTCTTCGCGCTGGGCGTCGGCCACTACTCGCAGGCGGATGTCGTCGCCGCTTCCCGCGCATTCACCGGCTACTTCACCTACGACGGCGTGACCACCGACTTCGAGCCTTGGGCCCATGACTACGGGCAGAAGACGTTCCTGGGCCAGACCGGACCGTGGTTCGGACCCGACATCGTGGAGATCATCTTCGAGCAGCCCGAGACGGCGCGGTTCCTCTGTCGCAAGTTGTACAAGTACTTCATCGACGAGAATCCGAACGAGGCCCTGATCGAGGACCTCGCCCAGACGCTACGCGCCAACGACTATGAAGTCGGCCCGGTCCTGGAGCGGATGTTCTCGAGCCAACTCTTCTTCGACCCATCGATCACCGGCGCCCTCTATACCGATGGAATGGACAAATCGTTCGGTCTGGTGCGCGCCTTCGACATCGACCCGGCCCCGTTCGCCGATGTCTCGGCCCCGGCCGCGCAGTGGGCCTTCTTCTGTATGTACTCCAGCGGGCAATACCTGCTCGACCCGCCCAATGTCGGAGGCTGGCCGGGCTATCGAAGCTGGGTCAACTCCTACACGCTTCCCTGGCGTCGCATCCTCGACGTCGCCTTGGTCGACGGCGAGGTCTTCGGAACGCCGATCTTCCTGGAAGCGTCGGCGCACGATCTCGCGCTGCAGTCGAGCAATCCGAACAGCGCGAGCAAGCTGGTCGACGAGTTCTCGGTCGCCTATCTCGGGATGGCCCCGACTCCGCTCGTACGTACGCGGATGATCGACGAACTCCTGCAGGGGATGAACCCGAACGAATGGAACATCAACCTGCCGGGCGCCGACGATCGGGTGCGGGATCTTCTCCGCCTCATCATCCGCCTGCCGAACTCGCAGCTCGAGTAGCCGCGCCGTCCCCAAGGAGTGACTCGCATGCTGGATCGAAGAGACTTTCTCCGCCGCGCTCTCCAGTTTTCCGCGGCCGGACTTCTCGTGCCGACCTTCCTACGCGGGGAGAATCTGCTCTGGCCGTCGGTCGCGCGCGGCGCAGGGGGTCGGCTGAGCGTGGATTCCCCGTTCGCGGGGAAGATCCTCGTCTGGATCAATCTGAACGGCGGCAACGATGGCCTGAACGCGGCCGTTCCGTACACGAGCGCCGCGTACTACGGCCTCCGCCCGAATCTGGCGATTCCGCCGGGGCAGGTCTCGCCGCTCTCGGGCACGCTCGGGTTGCACCCCTCGCTCTCTGGGTTGGCCTCGCTCTACGGAGCGGGACAGCTCGCGGTGATCCAAGGAGTCGGCTATCCCAACATGAACCTCTCCCACTTCCGTGGAACCGACATCTGGTTCAGCGGATCCGATGAAGATGTCATCCTGGAAACCGGTTGGCTCGCTCGTTTCATCGAGTCGGTGTATACCGACTTCCCGTACCTCGTGCCCGACTCGCCGTACGGCGTGCAGCAGGGGGCGCATCGTCTACCGCTGACGGGCGCGCGCGGTTTGACGGGAGTCGTGGTCGATGATCCTTCATCTTTCCTCTATATCGTGTCGGAGGGATACACAGGAGAGTGGGTCGACCCGCTTCCGGCTACCCACGGCGGGGACGAACTTGCGTATGTCCGTCGCCTCGACGCCGACACTTTCGCTTACGCCGGTGCGATCCAAGAGGCGTCGGACGCCGGCAGCAATACGGTCGCGTATCCGCAGACATCCCTCGGTTCGCAGCTCTCCATCATCGCCCGCCTGATCAGCGGCGGCCTGGCGACTCCCTGCTTTCTCGCGTCCGAGTACGGCTTCGACACGCATGCCTATCAAGCCGACCCGCACGCATCGCTGCTCTCGAGCGTCGGCGGCTCCACCGCGGCTTTTTGGCAAGACCTCGCGAACCTCGGGTTGCAGGACCGCGTGTTGGTCATGACCACGTCGGAGTTCGGTCGACGTCCCGAGGAGAACGGCAGCATCGGGACCGACCACGGAACGTCGGCGCCGCATTTCGTGCTGGGAACTCGGGTGAACGGCGGGATCTACGGGGTCAATCCGAACGTGCAAGACCTCGACGGCGCCGGCAATCTCCTCGTGCAGCACGACTTTCGATCGGTCTACTCCACGGTCCTGCGCAATCACTTCGGACAGGGGAGTTCGCTCGTGGACGGGGTGCTGCTCGGAAGCTTCGGCGATCTCGGATTCCTCGACACGGTCACCGACGTTCCGCCTCCCGCCACGCAGCCGCAGTTCGGTGATCGCCTCCACCTCCCGCAGCCGAACCCCGTCTCGTTGCGCTCCGGCGGCGCCGTTCAGCTCCGCTTCGAGCTTCGGGCGTCCGCGCCGGTGACGCTCGACCTCTTCGATCTGCAAGGACGCCGCATCGCACGCCTGGCCCAGGGTACGCACTCCGCCGGTCCGCACGAGCTGACCTGGGCCCCGCGAGGTCTTGCCGCCGGCAGCTACCTCGCGCGGCTGACGACGCCGTCGGCGCGACGAACCGCGAAGATCATCGTGCTGCCCTAGTGGTCCGTGAGAAGTATTGGGGCGCGCCCAGCTCCCGCCTCACGATCGCGCGCGACGTGAGTTCCCCCGCCGGCATCCGCATCTCGTGCTCGTCGTTCAGGACCCACGCAGCCTACCATCGTGGCCATGAGTTGGACTCGCGTCACCGAAGCCCTCAGAACCGCACTCGAGCTCTCGGACGACAGTGTCGGGTTGGTCGAAACCCTCCTGCCGATCGGTTGGGGAGTCGACGCCGATTTCGATATGGCGTCCAGTCTTGCGCAGATCGACGGTTGGTCCGCGGCGGTGGCGGGCGCCATCGCCGCGTCCTCCACAGAGACCGAAGCCCGCGAGGAGATCGCAGCGCTCGAGCGGATCCTCTTCACCCGCGAGAAATTCGTCGGAGACCGCGCTCAGTACTACGACCCGCGGAATAGCCTCATGCACCGGGTACTCGAACGCCGCCGCGGCATGCCGATCTTGCTGGCCGCGATCTACATCGATGTCGCGCGTCGAGCGGGTCTCGCCGTGGAGGGCGTCGGATTTCCCGGGCACTTCCTCGTCAAACACACGCAGTCGAGCCCGGCCACGATCGTCGATCCGTTCTCGAACGGTCGCATCCTCGACCAGCCGGCCTGCCGGAAACTGCTCCGCGAGATGCACGGCGACGGCGTTCCGTTCCGACCCTCGATGCTCGACTCCGTGAGTCGTCGCGAGATCGTGCTTCGCGTCCTCCGCAATCTGAAAGGGTGCTACGCGCGAATCGGCGATCTTCCCAACGCGGTCGGCGTCGTCACCTGCCTGCTCGATCTCGACCCCGGCGCCCTGATGGACCGTCGCGATCGCGCGGCGTACCAGCTCGCGCTCGGCGATCTTTCCGCGGCGTACCGAGATCTCGAGGAAGCGTGGGACCGCGCGCCCGCCGGGCCGATGCGCGAGTCTCTCCGCGAGCTGCGCGAGCGGGTGCGCGCCGACATGGCGCGCCTCAACTAACGGGCTTCAACGCGACGATCGCACGATCTCCCGCGCGACCGGTTCGATCCGCTCGGTCCATCGCGTGTACTGCTCGCCCGAAGGATGCAGGCCGTCGGTCGCGCCGAGTTGCGGGCGTTGCGTCGCCTCGCGAGAAATCGAAGTTACGTCGACGTAGCGAGCGCCGACCCGCGTCGCCTCTTCACGATTCACCTCGTTGAAGGCGTCGATCTCGGCCGCGATCTGCGCGCGGTCGCGCCCTTCGGCGAACGGCATGACCCCCCAATCGGGGATCGAGACCACTACCGCATGACCCGGCCGGTTCCCGGCCAGGTGGATCGCACGATCGAGAAGCACGCGAAACTTCTCCCGATACTCCTCCACCGACCGCCCGCAGTACTGATTGTTTACTCCGATAAGTAGTGTCACGAGGTCGAAGACCTCGTGACACTACTTATCGGAGTAAACAATCAGTACTGCGG
>CAZVYN010000093.1:0-14670 GCA_964631125.1 uncultured bacterium
GGCGGCACGGTGCAAACGACGAGGTCTCCCTCGATCGGATCGCCGCCGGCGGCGAGCGTGACCGCGACCGTCGCACGCGACGTGTCGATCCGCGCCACCGGCGAATCGAGTCGGATTCTGTCGGCGGTAATCGCGTCGGCGAGACCCAGCGCGAGCGTCTGGTTCCCTTCGGCGCAGCGGTAGACCTCGCTGTCGGTCCAATACGCCTCGAGGCCGCCGCCGCGGATCACGGTCAGCATGCCCAAGAGCGACTGCCGGTGGAGCGGCGCGCCGTTGTCGGTGATCAACTCGGCCTCGATCGCGTGCCGTGTGCGATCGGCCACGGTCAGTCCGGCCACCCAATCGGCGAGGCTGGTTCGGTCGAGTCGCTCCGCGTCCGCATGCATCCAGGGTCGATCCGGGTCGATCTCGCGCGCCATCTCGGTGAGTAGTCCGTAGGCGCCGTCCATCTCGACGTAGAGCGCTTCCACCTCCTCGGGAGTGAGCCGTTCGCCGCCGAGCGTGACCGGCTCGTCGTACTCCTCGTCGCCCGACAGGTCGCTGAAGTCCAAGCCGAATCGATCCGCGTAGGCCAGCCAGGTCGCGTGGTTCGAGCCGATCAGTTCACCGCCCCCTTCGACGCGTCGTCCGGCGGGAAAGTCCCGGAACGTGAGCACGCGACCGCCGACGCGCGAGCGCGCTTCCAGGATCACGACATCGAAGCCGGCGGCGAGAAGTTCGTAGGCGCAGGCGAGACCGGAGAAGCCCGCGCCGATCACGATCACGCGCGCGCGATCTCCGCCGAACCCGGAGCCGGGTCGCTTGGCACAGGACGAAATCAAGAGGCTGGCAGCCGAGGCGGCCGACGCGCGCAGGAAGGCGCGGCGGTCGATCCGGCGTTGTGGGTCCTCGAACCGTTCGGCGAGGCGGGCGAAGAGGGAACGAGACACCTGAGCTCCTCCTGATCTGGGCCACGGGGACGAAGCGGGCGACGCGACGATAGTCGGACCGACGCGAGTCGCCAACCCACCGGAACTCCGCCCTGCTAGGATCCGTCGCGCCCTGTTGCTCTGCGTTTGTTCCGAGGAGGAGTTCATGCTCGTCGTCGAAGATCTGGTCAAGGTCTATCCGGGTCCGGTCACCGCGCTGCAAGGGGTGAGTCTCACCGTCGAGAACGGCATGTTCGGACTCCTCGGCCCCAACGGCGCGGGAAAGTCGACCTTCATGAAGATCCTGGCTGGGATTCTCGAGCCGACCTCGGGACGCGTGCGGCTCGACGGGCAGGACACGCTGGAGAATCCGAAGCGGCTGGCGGAGCGACTCGGATATCTCCCGCAAGAGTTCGGCTTCTATCCGCATCTCACCGGCGAAGCGATGCTGCGCTATCTGCTCCGACTGAAAGGCGTGACGGCGCCGCGCGGGGAGAAGGCGCTCGTGGCGGAACTGTTGGAGCAGGTGAATCTCACCTTCGCCGCCAAGCGCCGGGTGAAGGGGTACTCGGGAGGGATGCGGCAACGGCTCGGCATCGCGCAGGCGATCGCGGGCGATCCGCGCCTCATCATCGTGGATGAGCCGACGGCGGGACTCGATCCGGAAGAGCGGCTGCGACTCTACCGACTGCTCGCCGAGCTAGCGGAGAAGCGGATCGTCCTGCTCTCGACCCACATCGTCGAAGATGTCGCGGTGCTCTGTCCGCGCTTCGCGGTGATCCGCGGGGGACGGTTGCTCGCCATGACCACGCCGGCGCAGGCGCGCGCCGCGCTGACCAACACGATCTTCGAAGGGACCGCGAGCAACGACGAGCTGGAGGCGTTGCGGCGCACGCGCCGCGTGACCCAAGCCGTCTTGGTCGAGGGCCGCAATCGAGTGCGCGTGCACGAACCCGAGGGGCACCCCCCCGCGGGATTCACGTCGGCGCCCGCCACGCTCGAGGACGCCTACCTCGTGCTGATGCGCGACGGTCGTCTCGCGGGCGTGGAGACGCAGACGACGCCGGCCGGCGCGACTACGCCCCTGACTGCAACTGCAACTGCAACTGCGGCCGCGACCACGGGCGACAACGCGAGCGCGCGCACATGAACCTGCGCCGCCTCCGCGACGTCGCCTGGCTCGACTTCCGTGAGAACCTGACGCGTCCGCTCTTCTGGACCTGGCTCATCATCCTCGCGTTCGTCTCGTGGGGGCTCTCCAACGGCAACGTCCGTATCCAATCGGGAGACTCCTCGGTCGGCGGGATGAAGGCCTGGATGACCTCCGAGTTCGCGGTCGCGCAAGTGCTGAGCTTTCTCGTGCTGCTCCTGCATGGCTTCTTCATCGCGGTGCTCGCGGGCATGACGATCCTGCGCGACGACGAGCTGAAGGTGGGAGAGGTGCTGCATGCGACGCGTCTCACACCGTCGGAGTACGTCTGGGCCAAGTTCTCCGCGGCGCTGGGGACGTCGTTGTTGGCGCTGCTCGCGAACGTCCTCTTCATGGCGTTCTTCCACCACCTCGTACCCAATGCGCGGGCCGACGAGATCCGCGGGCCGTTCTCGCTCTCGAACTATCTCGTCCCGGCGCTGACCTTCGGTGTGCCGACGGTGGCCCTCCTGGCTGGAACTTCGTTCGCGCTCGGCGGCCTGACGCGCCGGCCGATTCTCGTCTTCTTCTCGCCGCTCGCCCTCTTCATCATCTGCGGCTTCTTCCTCTGGGATTGGTCGCCCACCTGGCTCGACGTGCGGATCGATCGCGCGCTGCAGTTCATCGATCCGACCGGATTCCGCTGGTTGAATCAGACCTGGCTCGAAGTCGACCGCGGTGTCGTGCACTACAACACGAAGCCGGTCGGCGTCGACGCGCTCTTCTTCGCGAATCGCCTCGTTTGCCTGCTCATCGGTCTGGGCTCCGTCGCCTTCACAGCGATTCAACTCGGACACACCGTGCGCGGCGCCAGCGGCGCGAAGGAACTTCGGCGCGCGGCGAATGCGTCCAAGAGCGCACGCGGCGCCGCCGTGACGGAAGCGGCCTCGAGCTTGGAGGAGATCGCCGCACAGACCGGCGCCGCCGCGGTATCGCCGCCGGTGTCATCGCTCGGCATGGGTGTGCGCGCCGCCTCGTTCTTTCGCAGCGTGCGCGACGTGGTGGTCTTCGAATTGGCCGGACTGGCCACGACCCCCGGGCTCTATCTCTTCGCGCCGCTGATCCTGATCCAGATTCTCGGCACCAGCCTGATCGCCGTCGGCGCCTTCGACACGCCGCTCCTGGTCACCTCGGGCGTCGTCGCGGTGCGCACGATGAACACGATCACGCTCTTGGTCTGCTTCCTCATTCTCTTCTACATGGTCGAGGCGCTGCAGCGAGAGCGGAACACGAACCTCGCGCCGATCTTCTACGCCACGCCCGTTCCGACCGCGGCGCTCCTCGTCGGCAAGGCGCTCGCGAACAGCGTGGTCGGCGTCGTCATCTCCTTCGCGGCCTTCATCGGATGCGCGATCGCTATCTTGATCCAAGGGAAAGCGCCCTTGGAGCTCGGACCGTTCTTTCTGGTCTGGGGAGTCCTGCTCTTCCCGACGTTCTTCCTCTGGGCGTCGTTCGTGGGGGCGGCGCACACGTTGGCGCGCAATCGCTACACCGCGTACGCGATCGGACTCGGCGCACTCGTCCTCACCGGTTGGGTCCAACTCCGCGGCAAGATGAGCTGGGTCGGGAACTGGGATCTCTGGAGCGTGCTGCTCTGGAGCGACATGGGGCCGCTCGCGCTCGATCGCGCGGCGTTGCTCTGGAATCGGCTCGCGGCGGTGAGCCTGACGGCGCTCTTCATCGCGATCGGCGTTCGTTTCTTCCCGCGGAAGGAAGCGGACGCGACCCGCACGCTCCACCGACTCTCCGGGCCGTCGATCCGTCGCGAGATCTGGCTCCTGTTGCCGTTCCTGATTCTCCCGGCCGTCTCGCTCATCGTCCTCGGCGCGAAGACTCGCGCCGGCTTCCAAGGTCCCGCCGTCGAGAAGAAGGCGAAGGACTACTGGCGCCGCAACCTCGCAACCTGGCGGGACGCGCCGAATCCCGCGTTGACGCGCGTCGACCTCGATCTGCAGCTCGACCCTGCGAAGCACTGGTTCCGCAGCGTGGGGACGTACACACTGCAGAATCATCTCGACCAACCGATGTGGCGCTTCGCGCTGACGGGCGGCCTCCATTGGAAGGACGTGAAGTGGACCTGGGGAGGCGAGGACTATTCCCCCGAGGAGCGAGGCGGCCTCTACGTGTTCACTCCGGACGCTCGCTTGGCGCCGGGCGACTCGGCCGTCATCGGCTTCCGCTTCGAGGGCAAGGTTCCGGACGGCTTGACCAAGAACGGAGGCGGCGTTGCGGAGTTCATCCTGCCCTCCGGAGTGGTCTTGACCAGCTTCCGCCCCACGTTCGTCCCGGTGGTCGGCTACGACGAATCGGTCGGCGTGGACGACAAGAACCGCTACGAACAGCGCGAGTACCCGCCGGACCACTATCAGAAGAGCCTGGCGCCTGCCTTCGGCTCGAGGATTCCGTCACGGACCCGCGTGAAGGTGAGCGGACCGCCCGAGTACACCTACAACTCGGTCGGTGTCTTGACCAGCGACGAGACGATCGACGGCCAACGCGTCATGACGTGGGAGAGCGACCACCCGGTCCGATTCTTCAATGTCGTCGCGGCCAAGTGGGCGACCGACAAACGCGACGGGACCGAGATCTACTATCACCCCGCGCATACCTACAACATCGAAGAGATGAGCGTCGCCTTGGCGGCGGCGCGCAAGTACTACTCCGAGTGGTTCCGCCCCTTTCCCTGGGCCACGCTCAAGCTGAGTGAGTTCCCGGCGATGGCGTCCTACGCGCAGGGCTTTCCCACCAACATCACCTTCTCCGAGGGGATCGGCTTCCTGACCAAGAGCGATCCCAAGACGAACGCCGCTTTTCTCGTCACGGCGCACGAAGCGGCGCATCAGTGGTGGGGGAATCTCCTGACTCCGGCCGAGGGACCCGGCGGGAACATCCTCTCCGAAGGGATGTCGCACTTCTCGACCATGCTGTTGATCCAGCAAGTGAAGGGCGAGCGGGAGCGGATGGAGTTCGCCAAGCGGATCGAGGAGCGCTACGGCGATGCTCGTGTCGCCGACTCTGAACGACCGTTGACGCGCATCGACGGCTCGCGCAACGGCGACGAGACCGCGACCTATGACAAGGGCGGCTGGGTCTTCTGGATGCTGCACGAGCGGATGGGTCGCGAGGCGTCGTTCGCCGCGCACCGGAAGTTCATGCTCGATTTCGGCGACGGTCCCGACTATCCACTGCTGGAGGACTACGTCGCGGCGCTGCGTCCTTTCGCCCCCGACTCGACCGCCTTCGACGAGTACGTGCAGCAATGGTTCTTCGAGGTGGTCGCGCCGCGCTATCGGCTCGCCGATGTGACGATGACGCGAGAAGGGGATGAGTGGCGCGTCGCCGGCAAGCTGAAGAACGAGGGGACGGGACGGATGCCGATCGAGATCGCCGCGGCGCGCGGGGAGCGATTTCCGGCCGCCTCGGCCGCCGGGGAAGACGCCTACGTCGACGCGCGTACCACCGTGCTCCTTGCGGCCGGCGAAGAGGTGAGTTTCTCGATTTCAGCCCCTTTCGAGCCGAAGGAGGTCGTGGTCGATCCCGACGTGCGGGTGTTGCAGCTCCAGCGGAAATACGCCGTCTATCGGTTTTGATGGAACTCGAACCCCCATTCAGCCGATCTTGACCTGAGAGATGCGCCCCCACTCCCACACCCCCGCCTGCCCCATTGCCGTGCTCCTCCTGGCCTTCCTGGCCGTGGGATGGTCGAGCGCGGGGGTTTGGTGGTGCCCGATGTCCCCGTCGGCGGTCGACTCCTGTTGCGAAGCGTCCTCTTCGACCCCGCCGAGCGCCGAACTTCCGCGTTGCGATCAAGGGTTCCTCGATGCCTGTTGCCGCCTGCTCTCCGCGGCGCCCTCGACGCAGGTCACGGCGGCGTCGCTCCTCCCTCCGCCGGCTTTCAGTTCGGGCGCCTTCGCCTTTCTCGCAGACGGCCCGAGGCTCTGCCAGCGGACGGCGACGGCCGAAGCGCCTCGCACTCACGATCCCCCGACCCGTCTCGACGATTCGACGCCGGCTGCCGCCGGGCCGCGCGCGCCGCCGTCTCGCTCCTGATCCGCTCGATCGACCGCATATCCGCGGCTCGATCTCGAACGAACTTGCGACCAGGAGGCCGAAGCGTGTCCCTACTTCTACCGCGCGTCCGCGCGCGGACGGTTCGATGGCTCACCGTTCTTTCCATGCTCGGAGCGCTCTTCGCCTCGGAGCCGTACGCCGCAGCGCAGAGCAACCCGACGCCCAACGACAGCACGACGACAGTCGCGCCAGCGCCGCCGGCCAAACCGGGCTTCGTCTCGCTCGCGCCGGCCTGAGTGGGCTGACCGGGCGAGGGCTCGCCGCTCCGGGGGAGCGGTTATCACACCGATTGGGCAATCTCTGGACGCTACGTAGATACGGACTTCGATCGCGCTCGCTGGCGGATGGTCTTCGCGCGGCGGTTCGGTTCCTTCCTCGAGGTCAGTGTCGAGGTGAACCCGGTCGTCGGAGAGTTCGGTCCGCGCGGAAATCTCTTCTTGGTGCGAGAGACGGAGCGGCTGCCGGCCGTGAGTCTCGGCACGAGTTCCGATCGCCTCGGAACGAAGAAGGGGATGCGGTCGTACTACGCGACCGCATCGAAGACGGTCGCTCCGTTGCGCATGGCGCCGTATGTCAGCCTGAACTGGTCCCAGACCGACGATGGTTTCAACGTTCCTTTCGGGACGAACGTCTACTTCGGTCGAAGGTTCACGATGCTCGCGATGTACGACGGTCACTACACGCATCTCGTTCCCAGCCGATCCTGGGGGGCCGTGACGACGTCGCTCGTCTTGGCGCGGATGGAGTACTGGGGGGTGAGCGTGGGTGTTGAGTTCTGAGAATCCTGCTCGCCGCGGGCGGGATTCCCAAAACAAAAAGGAGTTCTAGATGCAGTCGGATATCGCTCGTCAAACGTTGTGGCTGAGATCGATCGTCTCCAGCTCACTGCTGGTTCTCACCTCCCTCTCGTTCTCGTCAGTCGCCTTTTCCACCGCGTTCGCGGCGGAAAAAGCCCCATGTATCGTTTGCACCGCCCGCGGCGAAGGCGGCCACCCCGAGACCGTCGTCGCCACCACCGACTACGAAGGCAAGACCTACTCCTTCTGCTCCATCCCGTGCCAAGAGCAGTTCGTGGCGAATCCGCTGGCCTATCTGCCGAAGACCCTGCCGCGCCCCGCCCCGGCCTTCACGTTGAACGATCTCCGTGGAGCGCCGCATGCGTTGGAGGGGATGCGCGGCAAACCGGTTCTGCTCGACTTCTGGGCGACCTGGTGTAGGCCCTGCATCAAGTTCTTCCCTGAGTTGCGGCGCATCCAGGAGGAATACGGCCCGCGCGGTCTCCTCGTGCTCGGCGTCGCGATCGACGAAGATCCGAAGAAGGTCCCGTCGATGGCGGAGAAGCAGAAGCTCGCCTATCCCACGTTGCTCGACGACGCCAAGGATCCGCTCTGGCGGCGGTACGGCGTGATGGGAATTCCCGCCACGTTCTTGATCGACGCGCAGGGACAGATCGTGCGCGAGTGGAAGGGAGAGGTGAAGAGGGAGGAGCTCGAGGCCGCGATCGAAGCGCTGCTGCCTCCACGGACCGAGTAGAGGCGGCCTAGCTGCTCGCGCGCAACGCGCGCCCGGTGGCCGACTCTTCGACCGTGAGCAGCCCCGCGACCGGGCCGGCAAAGAGAAGCCTGCCGCCCCGGTCGCCACCGCCCGGACCGAGATCGATGACGTAGTCGGCGGCGCGGATGAAATCGAGCTGGTGCTCCACCACGACAACGCCGTGTCCCTTGGCCGTCAACCGTCGCAGGGAGGTCAGGAGCCTCGTGATGTCGCGCGCATGGAGACCGGAGGTCGGCTCGTCGAAGAGATAGAGCCGTCGCTTCGCCTTCGGCGACTCGGACAGGAACGCCGCGATCTGCAGCCGCTGCGCCTCGCCGCCGCTCAGCGTCGACGTGCTCTGTCCCAGCCGGAGGTAGTCGAGGCCGACGTCGACCAACGGGGTGAGGAGCGTGCGGGTCGAGGAGAGTTCCGAGAAGAACCCGAGGGCTTCCTGCACCGTCAGCTCGAGCATCTCCGCGATGTTCCGCCCTTTCCAACGCACCTCCAGGACGCGCTCCTGGAACCTGCGGCCTTGGCAGGCCTCGCAGACGATCCGCACGTCGGCCATGAAGTGCATCTCGATCGTGGTCACGCCCATCCCTTCGCACGACTCGCAGCGACCGCCGGGTCGATTGAACGAGAAGTGTCCCGGCCCGAGCCGCAGCGACTTGGCCCGCGGACTCTTCGCCAGCAGAGCGCGGATCGCGCCGAGGAAGTCGACGAAGGTCACCACGTTGGAGCGGCTGGACCGGCCGATCGGCTCTTGGGCCACGAGGAGCGTCTCTTCGACCTGCTCCATCCCCGCCAGCCGATCGAGCTGTCCGACTTCGTCGGCGGTGCGGCCGAGGGCGCGCAGCGCGTTGCGGTAGAGCACGTCCTCGAGCAGCGTCGATTTTCCGGAGCCGGAGACGCCGGTCACGACGACCAGTCGATCGAGCGGCACCCGCAACGTCGGCAGATCGAGGTTGTGCTGCTTCACACCATGCAGCACGAGGCTCGGGGTCTTGGGACCGACCGCGGGCATCGGACGGATGAGCTGAGGACGACACCGGAAGTAGTCGGGCTCACGCCGCGCGAAGTCCGTCGGCGCACCTTCGAAGACGATCTCGCCGCCCCGTTCGCCGCCGGAGGGACCGAGCACGATGAGATGGTCGGCGCGCTCGACGATGCCGGGATCATGCTCGACGACGACGACGGTGTTCCCGTGATCACAGAGCGCGCGTAGCACCGCCAGCATCCGCGCGGCATCGAGCGCGTGCAGGCCGACGGTCGGCTCGTCCAGCACGTAGAGCGTCTCGGTCAAGGCGCTGCCCAGGCCGCTGGCCAAGCGGATCCGTTGCGTTTCGCCGCCGCTGAGCGTGCGCGCGGTGCGACCGAGCGTCAGGTAGCCGAGACCGACGTCATCGAGAAAACGCAGGCGCGTCTCCAACTCGGCCCGCACCGACGCCACCGCCGCTCGACGTGCGGGTGAGAGTTCCAGGGCCGCGAGCCACGGCCGCAACTGCTCGATCGGGCGGCGTTCGATCTCGTCGATCGTCGCGCCGTCCAGCCGCACCCGCCGGATGTCGGAGCGTCTGCGCGCGCCGAGGCAATCGGGACAGACGACGTAGCCGCGGTACCGAGCGAGGAAGATCCGGACATGCGGCTTGTACCGCTTGCGGTCGAGACGCCGGAAGAGACCGTCGACGCCGGGATACTGTTTGTCGCCGCCGTAGACCCACGCTTGGTGCGCGTCGCTCAACGACTCGAATGGTTCACCGGTCGGAATGCCGAGCGCCTCGGCGCGCGCGAGCAGCTTCTCTTGCATCTCCGCGCCGGTGGCGGTCGCGAAGGGCGCCACGGCGTGATTGCGGAGCGTGCGGGTTCCATCGGGGATCACCTTTGCGCGGTCGACAGTGACCACGCGACCGAATCCCTGACACCTCTCGCACGCGCCGATGGCGCTGTTTGCCGAAAAATGTGGAGCCCGCGGCGCCTCGCCGCGGGCTCCACATTTCACGCACGACAACCCCCTCACCAACCTCAGCGCTGGCCCCCGAGCGCCCTTCTCCCCGTCGCCCACCTCCACCACCCGCGCCTCGCCTTCTCCCAACCGCCAAGCACTCTCCAACGACTCACTCGCTCGCGCCCGCGCCAGCGCTCTCGTGGTGAACCGGTCGACCACCACATGCAGCGGCCGCGCCGCGCCCGGCTCCTCGCGGACGACGCCGTCTACCCAGAAGCGATGGAAACCGCGCTCCTGCAGCCAGGCCAGATCGACGCGCGCTTTGGACATGGGCGCGAGCAACAACCAGCGCGCGTCATTCGCGAGCTCCCGCACGCGCGCGACGGCGCTGTCGACCGTCGTCTCTTCGGTCTCTGCGTCGCAGACCGTGCAATGGACCGTTCCGCCGTGCGCGAACAACAGCGCGAGATAGTCCGCGACCTCCGTGATCGTGCCGACGGTCGACCTCGCATTGCGGATGGAGACCTTCTGCTCCAGTGCGACGGGAGGCTGGATCTCGCCGATGAAGTCGACGTCGGGTCGATCGAGCCGCGGGAGGAACTGTCGCGCATAGGTCGAGAGGCAATCGACGAAGCGCCGCTGACCTTCGGCGTAGAGGGTGTCGAAGGCGAGACTCGACTTGCCTGAGCCCGACACGCCCGTGATCGCGGTCATCCGTCCAAAGGGGATCTGGCAGGTGATCCCTTTCAGATTGTGGGTGCGCGCGCCTTCGATGCGGCAAGCGTTACGATGGGCCGGCTTCGAGGGAGATCGAGGAGGACGCAGCATGGAGCGGGGAAGGTACCTCAGTCGTCGGCGCGCCGTCTGCGCCGCGCTCGGCGCGCTGGGACTGTTCATCGCCATCGCGCGCGGCGAAGAGCCGGAGCCCGGCCTTCTCCTGGCCGAGCGCGCCACCGTCCTGGGATTCGAGGCGCTGCTACCCGACGGCATCCACGACGCTCGCGTGCTCGCATCGTCCGACTCGACGCTGAGCTTTCGCCCTTCCAGCCAGCGCGACGGTCGGCCGGGGGTCTGGGCTTGGCGTTCGGGACTCGATCTCTATCTGGCCGTCGACGAGAACTTCAGCGAAGAGGATCCCGCCACGGCGCTGGGCCGACCGGACTCGTTGGAAGATGTCTGGCTCGTCGACCTGGAGAGCGACGGCACGCTCGATCGCGTTTGCGATTGGGAGGATCTCGACAGCGACGGCTTGACCGACCGGCAGCTTCTCTTCTCGCTGACCCCGAGCATCCTCTCGCCCGATCGCCTCGCCGGCATCGTCATCGAGCAGCGCGGACCCGATCGTCACTTCTGGAACCTGCATCGGCTCCAGTACGTGCAGCGCGTCTGCCAATGGAAGACCGACTTCAGCGGCGAAGGGTTCTTCGTCGCCGTCCTCTACGACGACGCCTCCGGAACGTGGGAAGGCTTCGACGAATCGCCCTTCTGCTTCTTCGACCTGGAGGGGGACGGCTTCTCCGATGAGGCGGTGCGTCTCTACATCGAACGTCGGCAGGTGAGGTCGATCCGCTGGAGCTGGGACGTCGATGGCGATGCGGGACGAACGTCCGCCAGCAACCCGACCGGCGGCCCGTACGACTATGACGCTTCGATCTCGACCAACGGACGGGTGACGTTGACCGAGCGTGATCTTGCTCCTCTATCGCTGCGCAATGGCGAGACGGTGGGAGTGGTCCCGGCCGACAGCGTCCGCGCGTGGACGATGAGAACGCGCTGGAAGAAGGCCGTCCTCACCTGGGATGAAGGGGATCGCAATGTCGATCCCGAGGATCCCGAGGGCCACGAGCGATGGGAAGGCGTCATCGGAAGCGCGATCCCCGGATACCTCCAAGTTGGCGGCCCCGGCTCGGGACTCTTCGGGAAGCGATTCGAACTCGACTCCGATGGCGGAGGCGGGCTTGGTCTCTACGTCAGCGGACGCGACGGCAAGGTGCATCTCGTCGGCGCCGAAACCGGATGGATTGATTGGGACGACAACGGCGATGGCGCGCCTGACCGCCGTCTGCGAATGGAAGACACCGACCTCGACGGCTACTTCGACCTCTGGGCCTGGGACCGCGACGGCGATGGAAAAGACGATCTCGTCCGTCGCTTCGATGACCCGAAGGCGACGCTGCTCGAGGCGGCGCCAGAAGCGCGACTCGAAGGTCTGCGCGCCGCCGAAAAGAAGCGCCTGGGCGCACGCACCCAGGCGCAAGTCTTCGCGGCGGAGAGAAAGGCGTGGGACTCAGGGAAGCCGCCGCTGGCGCCTTGAGTCGCTTCCCGAAGCGCCTCCCGGCCTCCGTGTCCGCACCGGAGGCCGAACATCGACTAGGATCTCCCGAATTCAACGGAGGAGGCGCGATGGATCCGACGCAGGAGAACCCCGAGGTCTACCCGGTCAAGCCGCACATCGCTTCGGGCGCCTATATCCGGAGCATGGAGGAGTACGAGCGGCGCTATCGGCTCTCGCTCGAACAGCCGGAGCTGTTCTGGGCGGCCGAGGCCGAGCAACTCACCTGGTTCCACAAGTGGGAGACGGTGTTGGACGTCGATTTCAAGGAGGTCGACGTCGCCTGGTTTTCGGGGGGACGGCTCAACGCGTCGTACAACTGTGTCGATCGACATCTGCGCGACCGCGGCGATCAGACGGCGATCATCTGGGCCATGGATGAACCCGGGCAGTATCGGGCGATCACCTATCGAGAGCTGAAGCACGAGGTCTGCCGCGTCGCCAACGTGCTGTTGGCGCACGGCGTCACGCGCGGGGATCGCGTCTGTATCTATCTCCCGATGATCCCGGAGCTGGCGTATACGATGTTGGCCTGCGCCCGCATTGGCGCCATCCATTCGGTCGTGTTCGGCGGCTTCAGCGCCGAGTCGTTACGCGCCCGCATCGAAGATGCGGGCGCCCGCGTCGTCGTCACCGCCAACGAAGGCCTGCGCGGCGGCAAGCGTTTGCCGCTGAAAGCGATCACCGACAAAGCCTGCGACGGCCTGGCCCTCGTCGAGCGCATCCTCGTCGCCCGCCGCACCGCCGCCGAAGTCCCCATCCACCCGGGTCGCGACTTCTGGCTCGACGAAGAGTGTCGCAAGCAGCGCTCCACTTGCACCGCGCAGTGGATGGGCGCGGAAGACCCGCTCTTCATCCTGTACACCTCGGGATCGACCGGGAAGCCGAAAGGCGTTCTGCACACGACCGCGGGCTACCTGGTCTACGCCGCGATGACCCATCGATATGTCTTCGATTATCACCCCGGTGATATCTACTTCTGCGCCGCCGACATCGGGTGGATCACCGGACACACGTACATCCTCTACGGACCACTGGCCAACGGCGCGACGACGGTGATGTTCGAGTCGACCCCGACCTATCCCGACGCCGGGCGGTACTGGCGCATCGTCGACGACCTCGGCGTGAACATCTTCTACACGGCGCCGACGGCGATCCGGGCAATCGCGCGCGAAGGCGACGAATGGGTGCGGCGTTCGTCGCGCAAGTCGCTCCGCGTCCTCGGGACGGTGGGCGAGCCGATCAGTCCGGAGACCTGGCGCTGGTATCACGATTCGGTGGGCGAGGGACGCTGCGCGGTCGTCGACACCTGGTGGCAGACGGAGACCGGCGGCATCCTCATCACGCCGCTCCCCGGAGTCACACCGACGAAGCCGGGCTCGGCGACCCTCCCGTTCTTCGGCGTGCGCCCACTACTCGTCGACGACGCCGGGATCGAGCTGGCGGGAAACGGAGTCAGCGGCAATCTCTGCATCTCGCAAGCCTGGCCCGGCCAGGCGCGCACCGTCTACGGAGATCATCAGCGCTTCAAAGAAACCTACTTTGCCCGTTTTCCCGGTTTGTACTTCACCGGCGACGGCTGCCGTCGTGACGAGGACGGTTATTACTGGATCACGGGCCGAGTCGACGATGTGATCAACGTGAGTGGACACCGACTCGGCACCGCCGAAGTCGAGAGCGCACTCGTGGCGCACGCCGCAGTGGCGGAAGCCGCGGTCGTCGGCTACCCGCATGAGATCAGAGGACAAGGCATCTTCGCCTTCGTCCTCCTCAATCCCGGCTACGACACCGTCCCACCGGGCGAACTCGTCGGCAGTCTCAAGGAGCAGGTCCGCACCGCCATCGGCCCCTTTGCCGCCCCCGATCGGATCCTCGTTTCGCCAGGCCTACCGAAGACCCGAAGTGGAAAGATCATGCGCCGTATATTGCGCAAGATCGCTGCCGGCGAGTACGAAGGGATGGGAGATGTGAGTACGCTGGCCGATCCGTCGGTGGTGGAGGCGTTGATCGCGGCGCACCGAGGAATGGGGTAGGCCGACGGGATGGGATGAGCGCTGTTCTCCCAAGTTGATCGCGTTCAGTCCGCGCTCCGCCGCTCCTTCGCGAAGCCGCGGCCCTTCTCGGTCAGGCGATAGACGCCGCCGGAGCGCTCCATGTAGTGACCCATGATGAACTCGCGGCGCAGGGTGCAGTGGTCCTCGTGGATCGACTGGAGCCAGCGATTCAGCTCCTTCTCGGCGAACTCGGCCTGGCGCGGGAGTCGGCGCAGGAGTTCTTCCAGGACGACCTCTTTCTTGCTGAGCTGCGCGGGGATCGACTTCAGACGCGGACCGTCGAAGAAGGCGTTGAGGACGCGGCGCTTGTCCGAGGGTAACGCGGTGTCGGCGGCGAAGGCCTGGATGCGCTCTTTACGCGAGACCGACTGGAGCGTCCGCTGGAGCGCGGCCAGATCGAGCGCGAAATAGACGTAGGGGGTCTGCCGTGTCTCGGTCACGAGGCCGGCGGTGCGCAACACCTTGAGATGGTGCGAGACGGTGGCGGGGGCCAGGCGGAGCGTCGCGGCGAGTTCCTGACCCGAGTGCTCTCGTTCGGCCAGGAGGCCGACCAGGCGGAGGCGCGTGGGGTCGGAGAGCGCCTTGAAGGTCTGGACGAGGTGGTCGACCGTGTCGGCGAGGGGTTCGCGGGGTGGAGA
>CAZVYN010000094.1:0-14129 GCA_964631125.1 uncultured bacterium
GGGGATGAGAACCGGGGCGTCGGGGCGTCAGGAGCGAAATGGCTCGTTGGCAAGCGGAATAGGTAAGGGGTAACGTTTCTTGGGTGGGTTCGGAGGCGGTCGGCCTTTGGGCCGACCACAATTTATGGACGTCATCCGTGAACTTGGTGAACTTGCTTTTGCCAGCCGACTGCGCCGACTGGCGGAGCGGCTGCACCGAGACGCCACGCGCCTCTACCAAGAGCATGACCTCGAGTTCGAGGCGCGTTGGTTCCCTCTGGTCTATCTCCTGCGCCGAGGTGATTCGATGCCTTTGACAAAGGCGGCGCGCCTACTCGGAGTCACGCATCCCGCCGTGCATCAGCTCGCCGGCGAGTTGACGAAACGTGGACTCCTCCGTTCCGACCGAGACGACGGCGACGTGCGCCGCCGACTCCTGGTCCTGACCTCGGAAGGACGCTCCCTCTCCGACCGGCTGGCCCCGCTCTGGGATGACATCGCCAACGCGACGCGGGAAGTGGTGGCGTCCAGCGCCCCCGACCTCCTGTCGGAACTCGAACGGATCGAACGCAGCCTGGACGAGTCGAGCATCTATGACCGCGTCCGCCGGCGCGCGAAAGCGCGGGAGTTCGCCAGGATCGAGATCCTCGACTACACGCCCCGGCTGAAGCCGCACTTCCGGCGCCTGAATCTCGAGTGGCTGCAGAAGGAATTCGCCGTCGAGCCGCACGACGAGCGCATTCTCTCGGATCCGAACGGGCAGATCTTGCGCCCGGGAGGCGCGATCTTCTTCGCCCGACTGGACGGACTCATCGTCGGGACCTGCGCGCTGTTGCGGATCGACGCGACGACATTCGAACTGACCAAGCTCGCCGTGACCGAGCCGGCGCGCGGACGTCAAGTGGGCAAGCGGCTGGTGCTCGCGGCGATCGCACGCGCCCGAGAGGAGGGTGCGCATCACCTTCGCCTCGACACCTCGCCCCGCTTGACGGCCGCGAACCGGCTGTATCAACAACTCGGTTTCGTCGACGCCTCGACGGGCGACGGCGCGACACGGTACCAACGTCCCACCCTCTCGATGTCGCTCACACTCGCGGCGGACCAGAAGCGTCGGCCGCGAAAGAGGCTCGCGCCATGACCGCACTGCGTCCGACTCTTGTTTCGCTCGTCGCGCTCGTGTCGGCCGGCGTCGGCGCCGAAGCGCGACTCGTCGTCCCCGCGCCGCGCGGAGTCGACGACGGCGGGCCGTGGATGGCGGCGCCGTTCGATCTGACGGGCGACCCCGAGCGTGCGATCCGCGCCATGCTCGAAGGGACCTACGTCCCCGGTCTGGCCCGTCTCGATCTCGGACTCCTCGGTCGTTGCCTCTTGGCTGACACGCGCCACGTCGAGGTCGACGGGGATGCGATCGAGTCGGCGCTCACACCCGAGTGGGTCGCTCTGCAGCAATCGACCGGCGACGCGAGCGACTTCGGGGCTCTGCGCACCGCCTCCGTCGACTGGGTCGACGCAACGGGCGATGTCGCCCAGGTGAAGGTGCGACTCGAGTTCGCCGCCTGCGTCACCAACGACTATCTGTCGCTCGTGCGCCTGGGCGGCGACTGGCGCGTGGTGGCGAAGACCTCGCGCGCGCTCGGCCTCGAGGACGGCGACCCGAGTCCCGACGTCCTGCCGGTCGATCAGATCGAGGCGACGCTGCGAGAGTTCCTCCTGGCGGAAGCCGATCCCGCGCACACGGGCGTCCGAACCTGGGAAGCCGATCCGCTCAGATCCGAGGCGGGTCCGCTCGAGGAGGTGCGCGTCTTGGAGGCGGCGGCGGACGGTCGCATGGCGAGCGTGAAGTTGGAGTCGACCTACAAGTCGGGTCGGATCATCGACTATTGGACCCTGCTCTCGACCGCGGACGGATGGCAGGCCCTGACTCGCGTCTCCGGCCCCGCGGCCAGTTGACGGCGCGAGCGCAGCTCGCGTCGTCCAAGCTCTCCGCCGCCTGAGCCTACCCGATCCAGATTCGAGTTGAGCGGCGCACGGCGCTGCCTATAATCCGCGGACCTCGAGGCCAACCCACGATCCACGTCTCACACTCGAAGTAGGGAGGAAGGGCATGTCATCCCTCGACAGGCCGGCTTCGAGCGACGACCGACTCCCTGCCCCTTCCGAGATGATCGCGCACCTGGATCGCTTCGCCTTCGGGCAGTCCGAAGCGAAGCAAGCGCTCGCCAACTGTTTCTACGCGCACTACCTCGGCGTCGCGTATCGCCACCTGCATCCCGAGCAGAGCGATCCATTCGGCCGCAATCACATGCTGCTGTTGGGGCCGACCGGCTGCGGAAAGTCGTACCTGGTGCGCAAGCTCGCGGAGCACTTGCAACTGCCGTTCGTCTTCGGCAGCGCGGCGGGACTGGTCGAGGCGGGCTACGTCGGAGAGGGCCAGGTCGACTCGCTCGTGCGCGCGCTCCTCGTTCGCGCCGAGTTCGACGTCCGCGCGGCGCAGCACGGCATGATCTTCCTCGACGAGATCGACAAGATCCGCCGGCAGACCACCGGCGCCCGCGACGTCTCGGGCGAAGGGGTCCAGAACGCGCTCCTCACCTTGATGGACGGCCGCATCGTGACCGTGCGGATCAACGGCGACTGCTACGAGGTCGACACCTCGCAGATCCTCTTCGTCTGCGCCGGCGCGTTCGTCCGCCTGGCGCGGCAGATCCGTCGCCGTCTGCAACTCCCCCCCGGCGCCCACGATCCGAGCGACGACGATTTGCTGGCGCGGGTCGCCGCCGAGGATCTCGAGCGGTACGGGATGATCCCCGAGCTCGTCGGGCGCTTCTCCGCCATCCGCGCGGTCCGCTCACTCGGGGCCGAGGACCATCGGCGCGTGCTCTTCGAGACGGAAGAGTCGCCGCTCCTGCAGCAGCGCCGCTTCTTCGAGATGCACGGAGTCGAGTTGGTCGTGACCGACGGCGCGATCGAGGCGATCGTCGAGCAGTCGACGGGGATGGGCACCGGCGTGCGCGGATTGCGCGCGCTCGTCCAGAGCGTCCTCGCCGCCCCGCGCGGTCGACTTCCCGAGTTGCATGCGGCGGGGATCGGTCGCGTCACGCTGACTGAAGGCGCGGTCCGCGGATGGGAGGACTCGGTGCTAGAGCCGCTCTCCGTCGCGCCGACTCGCCGCCCGCCCGCCGACGCGCTCCGTCGCAGTGCGCGCCAGCTCAGTCGCCCCTCGGCCAACGCTCGGCTCCAGGCGCTCGCCCGTCAGATGGATCGACCCCTCGCGGGGGATCGCCCTCGCTCGGAGGGGCGCGAGGCGACGCCTCCGCGCGATCTGGTGCGGCGGCAGATGGACCGGCTCAAGGTCACGCTGGGATGGCGCCGAGCGCGGCGAGCGGCGCGGCTGCTCTGGTGGAGTCTGGAGGAGCGCCACGCCGATCGGCCCGAGCAGATGCTGCTGCTCGCGGATTGGCTCGTCTCGCACGAGGTGACGATCGACGAGTTCTTCGTGGCGTCGCTCTGCGCCGAATCGGACGACATCGCCGCCATCCGCGAGTCGGTCGACCAGCTCCGGCGCCGGAACGATGGTCGGATCGTCGAGCCCTCGCCGACCCGGAGGGAGGCGCCGCGGCGGAAGCCCGCTCGGCCGCCGATGAGTCGTGAGCGACCGGCCGACTGGCTCTTCGACCCCGAAGAGGATCGGTAGCCCGCCCGCAACGATCGGCTCTTGGGAGACGTAGCGGGTTGTTGCTAGGCTGCGACGCGTTGGTCGCGATCTGATTGCCGGGGGGAGACGGGGAGGCGATGGCGAAATCCCGGGGGAATGCCCTCCGCACCTACATCATCCGCCGCTTCCTGCTCATGATCCCCACCTTCCTCGGGATCACCTTTGCGGTCTTCATCCTCTGTCAGTTCGTTCCGGGCGGTCCGATCGACCAATTGAAGATGCGCCTGGCTGGCGGTGTGGCCGGCGAAACCGGCGCGGTCGGCGGATCCAACCTCCAGAGTTCCGTCGCCATCCCCGAAGACCAGTTGAAGCTCCTCAATGAGTACTACGGCTTCGACAAGCCGATCGTGGTCCGCTACTTCGTCTATCTGAAGAATCTGCTGACACTCGATCTCGGGACATCGTTCCGTTACACCGAGCCGGTCATCGACATCATCAAGCAGCGGTTGCCCGTTTCGCTCACTTACGGGCTCATCACCACGTTCCTCACCTACGCGATCTGCATCCCGCTCGGGATCTGGAAGGCGCTGCATCACAAGTCGGTCGGCGACAATCTCTCCTCTTTCACTATCTTCCTGCTCTACTCGATCCCGGGTTATGCACTCGGCGCGGTCTTGCTCGGTCTGCTCGCGGTGCAGCACAGCTGGTTCCCTCTGGCGGGATTCCAGAGCGCCGACTTCGCGGAGCTCACTTTCTGGGGCAAGTTGAAGGATGTGGCCCACCACGCCGTCCTGCCGCTCATCTGCTGGTCGATCCATCTCTTCGCCGTCATGACGATCCTGATGAAGAACAGCCTGATGGAGAACATGAGCTCCGACTACGTGAAGACCGCCTTGGCCAAGGGACTGACCTGGCCGCGCGCGGTCTTCGGTCACGCGGTGCGCAACTCGCTCATTCCGCTCGCGACCAGCTTCGGCAACAACATCGCCCTCGTGCTGGCGGGGTCGCTCCTGATCGAGCGCGTCTTCAACATCCCCGGAATGGGCATGCTCTTCTTCGAGTCGATCACGTCGCGTGACTATCCCGTCGTCATGGGATTCACGGTCATCGGCGCGATCCTGCAGCTCTTCGGGAACCTGCTCTCCGACCTGACGGTGGCCGCGGTCGACCCGCGCGTGCGTTTCGAGTGATGTTCGGACTCCGTCTCGACCCGGTCACGGCCGACCGATTCCGGCGCTTCCGCCGGATCAAGCGCGGCTATTACGCGCTCATCCTGCTGTGCGTCTTGACCTTTCTCTCGCTCTTCGCCGACTTCATCGCGAACCGACGCGCCATCTTCGTCTGGCATCAAGGGAAGGCCTATTTTCCCACCTTCGTGTTCCATACCATGGCGGAGTTCGGCCAGAAAGATGAGTTCGGCTTCGACGACATGGAGGCCGACTACGTCGCGCTGAAGGAGCGTTTCGCGCGCGAGGGCGGCGGCCGGGTCATCATGCCGATGGTGCCGCACGATCCGTATGAACCCGACTTCGCCTACGACGAGCCGCCCCCCAACCCGCCCGACTCGAGACACTGGTTCGGCACCGACTCCCAAGGGCGCGATGTCTTCGCGCGACTCTTGTACGGTTTCCGCATCTCGATCTTCTTCGCGCTCTCGCTCGTCATCGTCGGTCAGACCGTGGGCACGATCATCGGCGCGCTCCAAGGGTTCCTGGCCGGCAAATTCGACCTCCTGAGCCAGCGCGTGATCGAGATCTGGGCGTCGCTTCCGTTCCTCTATGTCGTCATCGTCATCTCGACCTTCGTCGTGCCGAGTTTCTGGATGTTGGTCACGATCTTGGCCGCGTTCCAATGGATCGGGATCACATACTACATGCGAACCGAGGTCTACCGCGAGAAGACGCGCGAGTATGCGTTGGCGGCCCGGTCCTTCGGCGCCTCGCGCGGACGCCTCATCTTCCGGCACCTCTTGCCGAACTGCATCACGCCGCTGGTGACCTTCACCCCCTTCGCGGTCGTCGGCGCGATCTCGACCCTGACGGGGTTGGACTACCTGGGCTTCGGTCTACCCGCCCCCACTCCGAGCTGGGGCGAGATGATCGATCAGGCGCTGCAGAGCGACAACCGCGACAAGACCTGGCTGGCGATCGCCCCCTTCACAGCCCTCTCGCTCACCCTCTTCCTCGTCACGTTGATCGGCGAGTCGGTGCGCGAGGCGTTCGATCCGAAGCAGTACGCGAGGTACGAGTGATGGACAGACAACAGGAAAGACAACGGGGAAGCCAACGGGGAGCAGAGCAAGCGACGCGCTTCGCGCGGTCTTGGTACAGCGTGGGCGTGGGGATGGTGCTGCTGTGCGTAGGGGGGGCGGTTTTTCCGGAGTCGGCCGTCGCTGAAGCGACGACCGACGTCGTGGGCGCGAGCGAAGATTCGCAAGTGGTGACGCTCTACGACGTCTCGAAGCTCGTGTGGGAGACGAACGAGACCGATCCGCCGATCGGCGATCCCAACGCGAAGAAGGGCGGGACGTTCCGGACCTATGACACCTCGTACCCGCTCACCTTCCGGCTCGTCGGTCCCAACTCGAATGACAGCTTCGCCGGATGGAATCGGAAGTTCACCATGGATTTCGCGCTCGTCCTCCGCCATCCGACCACCGACAACTACATCCCTTGGATGGCGTCGCACTGGTCGGTGCAGGACGATCACAAGACCGTCTTCTACAAGCTTCACCGCGACGCGGTCTGGAGCGACGGACGACCGATCACCGCGCATGACTACGTCTTCACGTCGGAAATGATGCGCAGCACCAAGATCGTCGACCCTTACTACAACGACTATTTCGCGACCCACTACGCGTCGGTCGAAGCGATCGACGACTACACCCTGAAGGTGGTCGGCGCGCACGAGAGCTGGCGTCCGCTGGAGGATTTCGGCCTCTGGGCGATGCCGCGCCACACCAACCTGCTCGATGACGAGTGGGTGACGCGCACCAACCTGACCCCGCTTGTCGTGCAGGGCCCGTACACGCTGACCGAGCAGGTCTCGGGGCAGTACGTCACCTTCACGCGGCAGAAGAACTGGTGGGGCGAGAAGCAGCGGTACTTCCAGGGGATGTACAACCCCGACCACCTCCGCATCCAGACGATCAGCGACCAGAATCGCGCCTTCGACTTCTTCCAGAAAGGGGAGATCGACTTCTACACCATCACGAGCGCCAAGCGTTGGGCGACGGAAATGGACTTCCCCGCGCTGAAGAACGGCTGGGTGCACCGCAAGCGACTGTTCATCGACTTCCCGCAGGGGATCTACGGCATGGCAATGAACTTGGAGAAGCCGGTTTTCCAGAACCAGCACTTCCGCAAGGCGCTGCAGTACCTCTTCGACTTCGACGAGCTGAACAACAAGATGATGTTCGGCGCCTACTACCGGCAGATCTCGGCCTTCACCGGTTCCGAGTACAGCAACCGCGACTTGGTCCCCTACGGCTTCGACCCGGTCAAGGGACGCGAGCATCTCCGCCGGGCCGGATTCACCAAGCGCGGCCGCGACGGCATCTTCGTCGACGAAGATGGCCGCCGCGCGGCCTTCACCTTCACCTACGGCTCGAAGAGCCTGGAGAAGCACTTCACCGTCATCAAGCAGAAGTACCGCCGACTCGGCGTCGACATGGTGCTGCAACTGCTGGAGCCGGGCACCGCCTTCGAGCGCGGCCTGGAGCGCCAGTTCGAGATGACGCTGATGTCGCGGACGACCAATTTCTATCCCTCCCCGCACCAGTACTACGCCTCGGTCTTCAAGAAGAGCCGCAACAACAACAACGTTTGGTACTACGGGACCGCCCACACCGACACGCTGATCGACGTGTTCCGCTACGACATGGACCGCGACAAGCGGCTCCAGGCGATGTACGAGCTCGACGCCATCCTCCAGGACGAAGCGTTCTACATCCCGTTCTGGTCGTCGCCGTTCATCCGCTTCGTCTACTGGGACAAGGTGCAGTGGCCTGACTTCTACATGCCGAAGCGCACCGAGCAGTACCTCGACTGGCCGGTCTTCTGGATCGACGAGGAGCGCGAAGAGCGCCTGAAGGCGGCGATGTCGAACGGGACGTCGCTCGGCGAAGACACGGAGGTCGACGTCGATCCGTACGGCGTGAAGGCGAGTCTCGACGCCAAGACCGGCCGAGCCAACTCCGTCCTGGCCCCGGGCGCCGCCGGCGCGACAGTGGCGCCACCGGCAGCGGTCCCGGCGACGCCCGCCGCGGGATCGAACTGAGCAAGGAAGAACGTGGCGCTCCTCGAAGTCCGTGACCTGCGCGTCGTCTTCGACACCGAAGGCGGAGTCGTGCACGCCGTCGACGGCGTCTCCTTCTCGATCGAGAAGGGCCGCACGCTGGGCCTGGTCGGCGAGTCGGGCTGCGGCAAGAGCGTGACCGCCTCGGCCATCTTGCGGCTCGTGCCGAGTCCGCCTGGGCGCATCGTCGGCGGACAGGTGATCTGGAAAGGGCGCGATCTGGTGCAGCTCCCCGTGCGCCAGATGCCGGACATCCGCGGCAAAGAGATCGCCATGATCTTCCAGGATCCGATGACCTCCCTCAATCCGGTGCTCACGGTGCGCCGGCAGATGGAGGAGGTGCTGGCGCTCCGCCAAGGATTGCGCGGCAAGGCGGCGTTGCCTCGTCTGGTCGAGATGATGCAGATGGTCGGGATCGCGGATCCCGTCGCGCGACTCGAGGCGTATCCGCATGAACTGAGCGGCGGCATGAAGCAGCGCGTGATGATCGCGATGGCGCTCCTCTCCGAACCCGACCTCTTGATCGCCGACGAACCGACCACCGCGCTCGATGTGACCGTGCAGGCGCAGATCCTCCATCTGATGAAGGAGCTCCAACAGCGTCTCGGCACGGCGATCTTGCTCATCACGCACAACATGGGCGTGGTGGCCGAGACCTGTGACGAGGTGGTCGTGATGTACGCCGGCCGCGCCGTCGAGACTGCCCCGACGGGTGAGCTCTTCACGCACAGCCAACACCCGTACACGCGCGGGCTGCTCGATTCGATCCCGCGTCCCGGCGTGACGAAGGATCGGACGTTGGCCACGATCGAAGGGGTCGTGCCGTCGCTCATCACGCCGCCAGCCGGCTGTCGCTTCGCCGACCGCTGCTTCCAGGTGCAGCCGAACTGCCGAGTCGACGACCCGCGCCTCGCCGTTGCCGCCAAGACTCCGACCGCCGCGAGTCCGTATGCTGCACCGCACACGGGGGCGCACTCGGGGGCGCACACAGTCGCGTGCCACTACCCATTGTCGGCGCGCTCATGACCGCGTTGGGCCCGAACGAGGAGAAGATGGCGGGAGAGCGTGAGCGAGGCCGAGGACGTGGCGCGTTTGGGTTGACCAGTAGCGCCGCAGTCGTCCCGACTGCGGCGCCTCCGGCCTCCGCGCCGACCACCCAACCTGGAACTCACACGCCGTCTCCACGAAAGAGCGGCGGCGGCGCGTCGGACGCGCCACTGCTACAGATCAAAGACCTCGTCAAAACCTACCCCGTCCGCGGCGGCCTCTTCTCCACCCACAAAGGCGACGTCAAAGCCGTCCAACATGTCTCGCTCGATCTCTGGAAGGGCGAGACACTCGGGTTGGTCGGCGAGTCGGGATGCGGGAAGTCGACGTTGGGACGGACGTTGCTGCGTCTCGAAGAACCGACCTCGGGCGATGTCGTCTTCAATGGCAAGAGCGTGTTGCAGGCCGATCGGGCGCAGCTCTTCGAGCTGCGTCGACATATGGCGATGATCTTCCAAGACCCGTATTCGTCGCTCAATCCGCGCATGCCGGTCGGAGAGATCGTGCGCGAGCCGCTCGAGGTGCACGAAGTCGGCACGCGCGCCGAGCGCTACGAGCGCGTGCGGATGCTCTTCGACGCCGTCGGCCTCAAACCCGAGCAGATCCACCGGTACCCGCACGAGTTCTCCGGCGGACAGCGTCAACGCATCGGCATCGCGCGCGCGCTGGCGCTCGAACCGTCCCTCATCGTGGCCGACGAACCGGTCTCTGCTCTCGACGTCTCGGTGCAAGCGCAGGTTTTGAACCTCTTGGTCGAGCTCCAACGGAAGTTCTCGCTCACCTACCTGTTCATCTCGCACGACTTAGGCGTCGTCGAGTACCTGAGCGACCGCATCGCGATCATGTATTTGGGTCGCATTGTCGAAGAGGGCGACCGCGAGACCCTGTTTCGCACGCAGAAGCACCCGTACACGCGCGCGTTGTTCGATGCCATGCCCATCGCCGACCCCGCCCGCCGCCGTCAGCGCGCGCCGCTCCAGGGCGAAGCCCCGAGCCCCGTCGATCCGCCCGCCGGCTGCGCGTTTCACCCGCGCTGTCCGTTCGCCAAGGAGATCTGCCAGCAGGCCGTGCCGCCGTTGGAGCCGGTCATCGGCAGCGTGGCCGGGCATCGCGTGGCGTGTGTGCGGCAGGCGGAGATCTAGAAACGAGGGAACCCGCTTGTGAAAAATGGTGCAACTGTTGCCGGCAATAGTCGCACCATTTTTCACAAGCCGACTGCGCCAGCGATCGACCCTCCGACCGACGACGCTCGCGCCGTACTCTCGGCGCGCGTCCTTACACTCCCGCGGACCATGCCCCTCGACGAGCCACGACGACCGACCCGCCTCCCGCTCTGGCTGATCATCGTGGCGCTCGCGCTCGGCTTCGGACTCCTCGAGGCGGCGCAAGGACGGTTTCTCTATCGAGAGATTCCGGCGGCGCGATTCTGGCCCGAGGCGATGTGGCGATCGTTGCCGTCGTGGGGACTCTTGGCATTGCTCACGCCGGGTGTGATCTGGATCGCGCGGAAGATTCGGCTGGATGGCCCCCGGCTTCCTCTCGCCCTCGCTCTCCACCTGGCGGCCGCTGCGGTCTTCGCTTTCCTCATATTCCTGCGGATGCGCGCTGATCGCGGCCTGGCGGACAGCGGGAGGTCCGCCGTTCGGCTACTTCCTGGCGCGATTCATCTCCAACTACGCCGTGATGGATGTCTTCATCTACGCCGCGGCCGTGAGCCTGGTCTACGTCGCGCAGCACCAATCGGAGCGTCGCGAGCGCGATCTGCGCGAATCGCGGCTCCAGACCGACCTGGCCGACGCGCGACTGACGGCCTTGCGCGCGCAACTCCAGCCGCACTTCCTCTTCAACGCGTTGAACGCGATCACCGGACTCGCCATGAATCGCGAGCACGAAAAGTTGATTCGAAGCGTCTCGGCGTTGAGTGACCTCTTGCGCCGCGTCCTCGAGGGCGTCGCGGTCCCGTCCACCTCACTCGCGCGTGAGATGGAGTTCAACGACCGCTATCTGGAGATCATGGCGATCCGCTTCGGCGAGAGGCTGCGGATCGAGACCGACATCGCGCCGCAGGCGACCCACGCTTCCGTGCCGAGCCTGATCCTCCAGCCTCTGGTGGAAAACGCGGTGCTGCACGGCGTCGGCCGCACGACCGGCGCGGTCCTTGTCCGCGTGGGCGCCCGGCGGGAAGGCGATGCGCTCGTGCTGGAGGTGGAGAATCGAGAAGTCCGAGAGGCTCGTGAGACCCGAGAGAACCGAGACGCCTCCACCGAGGCGCCCGAACACGCTCCGGTCGAGGCCATCACGCCGACCCGGATCGGACTCGGGCTCGCCAGCACGCGAGATCGACTCGCGCAGCTCTTCGGTGACGACGCGCAGCTCGCATTGCAAGATCTCGCCGGTGGGGGGACGCGCGCCACAATTCGCCTTCCCTGGAGCGAGACATGATCCGGGCGCTGGTGGTCGACGACGAGCCGCTCGCGCTCGATGTCCTGAGCACTTTGCTGCGCGAGCACGCGGACGTCGAAGTCGTCGGCCAAGCGGACAGCGGCGACGGCGCCATCCAGTCGATCTTGCTCCTGCGCCCCGACGTCGTCTTCCTCGATGTACAGATGCCGGGACCGGATGGACTCGAGGTGGTCCGCCGCGTCGCCGAGCGGTACTTGCCGGTGATCGTCTTCGTCACCGCCTTCGACCACTTCGCCGTGCAGGCCTTCGAACTGCACGCGCTCGACTATCTCCTGAAGCCGGCCTCGGCTGAACGCTTCCGGGTCGCGATGGAGCGAGTTCGCCGCGAGCTGGCCCGCGCAGAGCGATCGGGTCCCGCCAGCATCGCGCGGCTCTTGGACGGAACTTCCGCGGATGGCGCCGCGCGATTGCGTCGGTTCGTCGTCCGCGAACGCGGCGACTACTTCTTGGCCCCCGTGGAACAGGTCGAGCGGATCGAGGCGGCCGGCAACTACGTCGAGCTGCACTGTTTCGCCGCCAAGGCGTCCGGTTCCGAGACCGTCCATCTGATCCGCGAGACGATGGCGCACCTCGAACAGATCCTCGATCCCGAGGTTTTCGTCCGTATCCATCGGTCGCGCATCATCCAGCGTGCGCGCGTCGACACGATGCAGCCCAACGGCAGCGGAGATTTCGAAGTTCGCCTCCGCAGCGGCTCGGTGGTCGAGATGAGCCGCACGTACAAAGGTGGATTGCTCTCGCGCGACTGATCCGCTCCGCGAGTCCCGCGGCGAATCCCGGCCATTCTCCCGTCTCGTCCCACCCCGTTGCGACTCATCCCCACTCGCGTGCGCGCCCGCTCGAGGCGGGTCATCCTCATGCTTCGCCGGGTTGGATGGGACTTCGCCAGAGGAAGACGGGAGCCACGAGAAGATGTTGACCCCACGAGCCACGCGCCCTCTCGCACTGTTCTCTGCCCTCGCGCTCGGAGCTTCCGCGCTGTCCGCGCTCCCCTGCGCCGCGCAGACTTTCGTCGCCGTCTCCTCCCCCGCCATCGCGAGCCACGTCGGCTTCTCGACCGGGGCCGCCTGGGTCGACTACGACGGCGACGGCGATCTCGACCTCTACGTCGTCACGGCGTTCGGCGCGAACAACGACAACGTGCTCTATCGCAACGACGGTGGCTCGGTCTTCACGCGCATCACCGCGTTCCCGCTCACGAGCGACGGCGCGTTCACCGTCTGCAGCACCTGGGCCGACTTCGACAACGACGGCGACCTCGACTGCTTCGTCTCCGGACTCGATTCGGCCGGAGGCGCGCTCGGCATGAGCGGCGGCAACCGCCTCTTCCACAACGACGGTGACGGAACCTTCACCGAGATCACCATCGCACCGTTCGCCGCGGACCCCGCGTCGTTCCACCATCCGACCTGGACCGACTTCGACGGCGACGGCGACCTCGACGTCTGCTTCGTCCGGGACAACAACCAGACCAACCGCTACTACCGCAACAACAACGACGGCACGTTCACGAGTGGCACTACCGGCGCCTTCGTCACCACCAATCGCTCCGAGTACGGCGTGGCCAATGGCGATTTCGACGAAGACGGCGACCTCGATCTCTTCCTCCCCAACGCCCGCAGCGAAGCCGCCAGCACGCTCTATCGAAACGACCTCACCGGCGCCAACCACTGGCTGAAAGTGCACTGCACCGGCGCGGCCTCGAACCGCTCCGGCATCGGCGCCAAGGTGCGGGTGAAGGCGACCGTCGGCGGCGCCCCCCGTTGGCAGATGCGCGAACTCACCGCCAGCTCCAGCTACGGCGGAAACAACGCCCTCGACGCGCACTTTGGACTCGGTGACGCGTCAACACTCGACTCCCTGCGAGTCGAGTGGCCCGGCGGCCACGTCGACGTGCTCACGAACGTCGCGGCCGATCAGCTCATCGAGATCGAAGAGAGCCCGGCGGTGGCCGTTCAGGACGCCGCGAACCCCGCCATCCGCCCGTCTTCGCTCGCGCTCGTGATCACTCCCAACCCCGTCCGCCTCGGCCTCGACCCAGGCGCCGTAGACGTCCGCTTCGAGATGCCCGCCACCGGAGTCGCACGCCTGACCGTGCACGACATCCGGGGTCGAGTTGTCTCCGAGCTCGAGACCCAACGTCTCGCCGCCGGCTGGCACGCGTTGGCCCTCGGGCTCCCGCCCGTCGCCGCAGGTGTCTACTTCGTTCGCTTGAGCGCGCCGGGTTCGCCGGGCTCGCCGGGCGCAGCGGAAGTGGAGCGACTCACCATCGTCCGGTGAGTGGATCGCAGGACCTCGGCGGCCCGCGCGAAGGGGCCGCCGTCCTCGGCGGCGGCGGCGGCTTCACAGCCGGCCGCCTTTTCGCTAGATGACGACGAGAGGCTCTCGCGCACTCGGGCGGCCGTCTACTGTCGCCGTTGCCGTGTCCCACGCACACTCGTTTTGAAACGAGTTGCACTATTTTTCACAAGCCCATGCCACCGCGTTTGCCCGATTCCGCTGGCGACCCGACTTCGCGGCCGATCGCGTCGTAGGTCGCGTCGTAGGTCGCATCGTAGGTCGCATCGTAGATTGCGGGCCGCGTCCCGCGGACTCGTGTTGAAACGAGCTCCGTTCTTCGACGACGGCAGCGACCTGGAGGCACACCCTCCCTCACCCGTCCGGCCCGATCAGAGTCGCCGGTTGTCTC
>CAZVYN010000095.1:0-13967 GCA_964631125.1 uncultured bacterium
CCGAAGTGGAGACCAGCCCGGCGCCGAGAGCGAGAGTGGCGACGACCGGCGCCGGACGCGCCTGGCCCGAGCCGCCGCGCCCCGATTCCTGACGCGCGCGTGACGCGCGCGATGCGCGCGGTTCGTTCGACCCCCGCGGCGTCCTTGCGTCCGGGACCGACGCCGCCGCCAACAACAGCAGCCCTCCGACGTGCGCCGCCATCAGGTCCCAGTCGCGCGCCCCGCCCAGCTTGCGATCGATGAAGAGGACGCATCCGAGCACCGACGCGATCTGGGCCAGGAGAAAGAGCATCGGCCCCTCGCGGCGTCCCGCCCAGATCCACCGCGCTCTGGCGGCCGCCAACAGGAGCGCCGCGGGCGAGGTGATGAGCGCGAGCTGCAGCAGATCCTTCCAATGATACGCGGAAAAGAGCGAGCGTTCGCCGAAGAGCGGCAACAAGATCGACTTCGCGTTCTTGCTGTCGGTGAACTCGCGCTTGAACCAGGTCGCGTCGTAGCCGTCCCAGATGTGCAGCAAGGCGGAGATCGCGAAGAGGAGCAGCGGCGGGCCGAGCACTTCCAGCCAACGACGGCGACCGCTGGTCGTGCGCGGCGCCGACCAGGCGAGCAAGAGCAGCGCCGGCGCCGAGAAGAGCGCCGTCAGATGGAAGGCGAGCGCGAGTCCGAAGAAGAGTCCCGGAACCCATGCGGCGATCCGCTTCTCCAACGAGAGGTATCCGCTGAGCAGGAACCCGGTCAGACAGACGTAGAGGAAGGCGTAGCTCTCGACATACCCGAAGAAGAGTTGGATCGGTCCCGCGGTGAGGAAGAGTCCGAAGAGTAGCGCCTTGCGCCACGGCGCCCAGTCCAGCCGCTTCGCCAATCCGCCAACGACGATCCAGAAGACGACGCCGGCCACGACCGCGCCGATGCGATAGAGCGCGAACGAATCGATCGGCCGGAACAGCTTCAGCCACTGGTACAGCTTGAGGTGCGCCAGATAGTCGAGGTTGTCGAAGGCGCGGAACGCGATCTGCTTCTCGACCAACTCCCCGATCAGATAGCCGTCGCCGAGGAAGAACGAGCGCTGCCGGAGCAGCGCGCAGAGTGCGGCGAAGGCGAGGACGAATGCGCCCCAGGCCATCGGGCCGGAGAGCCAGACGCGCGGCGCCGTCTCCCCCAGCGCGCGATCCAAGACGCGTCGCGAGCGCGGCCAGATCAGGAGCGCGACGAGGGCGCCCCAGGGCGCGACCATCCAGCGCGGGAGATAGGCGAGGTGATTGAATCCCCAGGCCGCCGGTCCCGGGAGGAAGGCGCCGAGCAGCGGGAGCGCCGCGAGTAGACAGAGGGCGACCGGGAGCCAACGCGCCTCGGAGGGGGGCAAGGACTCGGGATCGTCCGCGGGCAGATCGCTTCTCACTCGGCTCCGGTCGCCCTCACCAGGGGGCGTGTGATCGTCTCGTCATCCAGCCACAGGCGGACCCAATAGAGTCCTGCCGGCGCTCGCTTTCCATGCGCGTCTCGCCCGTCCCAGGTCAAGGCGCCCGAGCGGGCGGAAGGATAGCCGGGCGCCAGGCGTCGCACCAGTCGGCCGGCGGCATCGAAGATCTCGGCGGAAAGACGACCGAACGGACGCGGGCTAGTCCAGGAAATCGCGACGCCGTCGGAGGACGGATTGGGCGAGACATCGAGCCGCAGAGAGCCCGCCACGTCGGCGGCGGCGGCGGCTTCGTCGGTGGCCTCGCGTTCCGGCTGCTCGGCGTCGGGCCCGCGATCTCTCGGCGTGGCCGGTCCCGCCCACCATCCGACGCGCACTTTCAGGCGATCCCAGGGCACGAGCGGGACTTCGACACCGTCAACGACACGCGTGAAGTTCGTCGCGGTCACCGTCGCGATTCCGGTCGCGGGATCGACCGCGACCGCGCAGTCGGTCGCGCCCGTCTGGGCGTAGCGGACGCGCTCCGCGCCGGCGCCGTAGCCGACTGGCGCGCTGCTCCGTTCCCCGCGCGACCACGCGAGATGCCAGGGCAAGTCCGCGGGCGCGCCGCCGTCGTCCCAGCGCCGAGGGACCGTCCACTCCACGACAATCCGGTACTCCCACCAGGTCGAGCCTTCGAAGACGAGCGCGGGACTCAGCCGCTCCACGCTCCAACCGCGCCCCTCGTCGAACACCTCCTCGCGCCATTCGCTGGCATGGCGGACGAGATAGGCGGCGTTCTCCAGGTCGACCACGCCAGGCCCATACATCTCGCGCGGACAAAGGGACGGCGGGCAGGTCGGGTCGAGCGTCGGGTCGTGCGCGAACGACCGCGCGGTCGTGACCAGAGCGCCCGCGAGATCGTCCGGCGTGAGCCAGTCTTCGCGACCGCTCCGGTACAGAGCCTCCGCCTGTAAGACCCCCGCGGCGCCCGCGACCTGCGCGGCGGCGCCGGAGCACTGGCCGGTCGTGTTCGCATAGAGCCCCGCGCCGTTCGGGTTCGGATAGATGAAGGTCGAGATCGTCTTCCCGCTGGCCGGAGCGCAGAGATCGATCACGCCGTCGCCCAACGTCGAGCCGTTCGATCCCGGGTAGCAGGAGACGCGGGCATCCCAGAAGCGGTCCTCCCAGGTGCTGCCCCCGACTCCGAGCACTCCAGGGATGTTGGCGGGCGAGCGCGGGACGGGAGTGGCGAGGGAGTGGTCTCCGGTTGCGGCGACGATGAGCACGCCGGCGCGCCGAGCCGCCTGGACCGCGGCGAACGCCTCGATCGAGGCGTACGAAGCGCTGACGAACGCGGCGCAGACGACCGAGAGCTGTCGCTCGCGTCCTCCCTCGGTCCTCCCGAGCGAGAGCGGCAGTGCTTCCACCAATCGACTGGCCCAGAGCGGTGAGACGAAGTTGCAGTTCTCCGACTCGAGGTCACAGTTCGGACAGGCGCAGGCCGGCATCGTGAAGTCGAGGACCGAGCAATCGGAGCATACGCCCGCCACTCCTTGCCCGTTGTCGCCGCGCGCTGCCGCCAGGCCCGCCATCTTGGTGGCGTGATCGCCGCACCAGTCGGCCGAGGGACAGATCGTGTACGGCGCGATCCGCGAATAGTCGCTCAGCACCGCGAGATCGGGGTGGTCATCGCGAATCCCGACATCGAGGAAGCCGATCACGACCTCTGGAGCGCCGATCCAACGCGCCGGCGCCGCGCTCCCGCCGAGCGGCGGCGCGTCGGCTCGCCGCTGCCAGAGCGCCGCGGCCCCGACATCGGCCCCGGCCACCGCGCGCCCGCACCGCTCGACCGGATCGCGCTTGCCATGGTTGAACAGTCCCCACTGTGCATCTTCGGGATACCCCCACGGCCAGTTGTGGCAGTAGGGATCGTTCGGCAGCGAGGCGGAGGGCGGCGGGGACAGGTTCTTCGAAAACCTTTCGTCGTCGGCCATCTCGCCCAGGCGCGGCTCGGACAACAACGTCACCGAGCGAACACCAGCGATGGCCGCGAGGCGATCCACCGCCGATTGCGCGCCGCTCGCATCCTCGAACTCCAGGTGCATGAAGCGATGCAGCCCGAGTCCCTCGGCCCACGGCTGGAGATGCGCGGTGGGAAAGGCCGAAGTGGACGATTGCGCTCCGAGTGCTGCCGCCTCGCGGCCGAGCCAGAGCGCGGTCGGGCTGTCGCTCAACTCGACCGAGAGGATCCGACCCGGTCGCTCCAGGGGGGCATCGGCGGCCGCCGATACCGCAGCCAGCGCGGCCAGCGCGGCCACGAGAACCGAACCCAGCCGAGCCGCTCTCACCACGGTCACCTGCGCGCTCGGTCGTCCGTCTCCAGTTCCACGCGGATCGGGCAGTCGTAGTAGGCGGCGGTGACGCCGTCTTCCGCGCAAAGTGGAGCGGTCAGCAGATTCACCGCCGTCTGTTTCCAGACGACGCCGGCCAACGGCACGACCACGAGACTTGGGGCGAGATCGGCGTCTTCCACCAGACTCGCCGGGATCGCGCCGATGCGCGAACGCAGGACGACCCGATGAGCCGAGGCTGTCGGCGCCAACGCCAGACTGCGCGCGACATCGGAGGCCATCGTTCCAGCCACTCGATCGGGCTCCGACGACGGCGTCTGCTGCGAGAGATGCCGCGCGCGATTCTTCGGCGTGAGCAGCAAAAACGGATACTCCGCGTCCCCGCGCGGAACGTGCGACTCGTCGACCTCGCGTTCGGGGAAGCGGTACTTCCCGGACTCGGTCGCGAATCGCCCGCCTTCCCAAGGGATCGGTTCGTGTTCGCGACTCTTGACCACGCCGGGACCGTCGAGCAGCTCGCTCCACTCGCGGTCGTCGAGCCGCGTCCCCATCCAGCGGCGAGACCAATCCGCGGGCGTGCCCGCCATCTCCTCGCCGAAGCCGAGGCGGGTCGCCAACTCCTGGAAGATCTGCAAGTCGGTGCGCGCCTCGCCCGTGGGCGGAACCACCGCGCGCTGCCACGCGACGTAGTGCGTCCCCCACGAAGTGACCAGGCCGTCTTCCTCCAGGAACGACGGATGCGGGAGCACGCAGTCGGCCGCGAGCGCGGTGTCGCTCCAGTGCAGATCGACCACCACCTTGAAGGGGATCGCGGCCAGCGCGGTCGCCATAGCCGAACTGTCGGGGAGCATCGCGGCGGGATTGGCCCCGTTGACCCAGAGCATCTCGATCTTCGGATCGAGGTCGTGGATCCGGTGATGCCAGAGCGCAGCGCTCAGCTCGCGATTCGCGACGTCGCTCCGAGGAGAGGAGAGCCGCGGGTCGTCGGTCCCCCGCAGGTGCCGCACCGAGTACGAGAGCCCGCCACCGGGAATCCCATACTGGCCGGTCAGCGCCGGCAGGGTCGAAATCCAGGCCGCGGCGCTGACCCCATGGCGGTAGCGGATCGGTCCGGTCCCCAAGAGGATCGCGGCAGGCCGGCGGTCGGCGTAGGCGAGCGCCAGCCGGCGGATCGCGCCGACTTCGAGCCCGCAAAGGGCGGCACAGCTCTCGAGCGATCGGCCGCGCACCAGATTCTCGAACCGGTCGGCGCGCTCGGCGGAGGCATCCAGGAATGCCCGATCGACGCGCCCCTCGTCGAAGAGCACCCGCGCCATCGCCTGCGCGAGGAAGCCGTCGCTGCCCGGTCGGATGACCACGTGTTCGTCGATCAGCTTCGTCCGCCCGATCCGCAGCGGATTGATCGACACGATTCGAGCCCCGTTGGCCTGCGCCGCCTGCAGAAAACGCAGCCGGTGCGGCCCTGAGACGAGTGGGTCGCGTCCCCAGAGGATGACCAGCCGGCTCCGCTCGACATCGTCCCAATCGTGAGCCCGATAGTCCCCTAACTGATTGGTCATAGCATCTTTACCGGCGCCAAGACAGAAGTCGCCCTCGGCCTCGGTGACGCCGCCGTAGAGATTCCAGAACCGCGCGGAAAGGCGCTTGAGAACCCCCATGCTCCCGGCCGACTGGACATGGAGCACCGAGCGGGTCCGTCCCTCGCGCCGCAGCCGATCGAGCCGGTCCTCGAGCTGGGACAGGGCGACCTCCCAAGAAGCCGGTTCCAGGACCCCGTCGCGACGCAGATGCGGGACCGTGATCCGCTCTGGGCTGGCGGCGCGCTCGGGGTAGGCGTAGGTCCTGGCGCACAGTCGTCCCTGGGAGATCGGGTGGTCGGGATCGCCCTCGAGCTTGATCTTGCCGGCCGTCGGACCCTCCGGTTGGACGTGGGCGAGGACCCCGCAGGCGTCCCAGCAGTCGAGGGGACAGACGGTTCGGACGGGGCGGCTGAGTTCGGGAGTGGGCATGCGGCCTCTCGCGGATCGGGGCGCGTCAAATGAAAAGGTGGCGATTCTATAACCGACTGGACGATACTCTAGTCAACGCATGCGATCGAACGGCTCCGCGCCACCCCACAGGACTTGCCGCCTGCCGAACTCCAAGGATGGAATCGGCCGGGCTACCTGCGTAGCGCCCCCCGCGCGACCCTTGTCAGCCAGATTCCAGCGTCGACTCCCAGACGGGCCCGTCCTAGCGAGACGGGTCTCAGAAGTACCGGGGAGTCCCTGGAACACCCGCTGCGCTCAGCGCAGCTTTGATCAGACGCCCGTTCGTGTCCGCAACTCGGAACGCACGAGGCGGAAAGGACCCGATGAAATTCAGTGAAATGGGCCTCGCGCCGGAGATTCTCCGCGCACTCGACGAGGCCGGATACGAGAACCCAACTCCGATCCAGGAAAAGGCGATCCCGGTACTCCTCGAAGGCCGCGATGTCCTCGGCGCCGCCCAGACCGGAACCGGGAAGACCGCAGCCTTCGCCCTCCCGATCCTGCACCGCTTCCGCAACGAGACCCCCGGCAAGATCCGCGCGCTGGTGCTCGTCCCGACGCGTGAATTGGCGATCCAGGTCGGGCGCAACATCCGCATCTACAGCGAACACCTCCCGCTCCGCTCCACCGCGGTCTACGGCGGCGTTCCGATGGGACCGCAGGAGATGGCCCTGCGCTACGGGGTCGACATCCTCGTAGCCACGCCGGGCCGCCTGAAGGACCACATGTGGCGCGGCAACATCGACTACGCCGAGACCTCGGTCCTCGTGCTGGACGAAGCCGATCGCATGCTGGACATGGGCTTCATCGACGCCGTGCGCGAGATCATCCGCGAGATTCCGAAGAACCGGCAGTCGATGCTCTTCTCGGCCACGCTCGATCCGGAGATCCAGCGGCTCGCGAAAGACCTGCTGCATGATCCGGTGCGGATCGAAGTCGCGCCGCCGCGTTCGACGGCCGAAGGGGTCGAGCAGGTGCTGGTGCCGGCCGGCTTCCACGAGAAGAAAGAGGTGCTCGATCGGCTGCTGCGCGAGCACGACAGCGATCGCACGATCATCTTCACCAAGACGCGGCGGGGCGCGGCCTCCCTCTCCAAGTGGCTGCAGCAGCGCGGCCATCGCGCCACTTCGATCCACAGCGACAAGACGCAGGATCAGCGCGTGGCGGCGTTGGAAGCGTTCCGCGAAGGCCGGATCCGTCTGTTGGTCGCGACCGACATCGCGGCGCGCGGGCTGGACGTCGATGACATCAGCCATGTGATCAACTTCGATCTGCCGCACACGCCGGACGACTACGTGCACCGCATCGGTCGCACCGCACGCGCCGGCAAGACCGGTGTCGCGATCTCGTTGGTCGGACCAGACGATGAACGTCACATCGCGGCGATCGAGAAGCGGATCGGCAAGAGCCTGCGCGGCGCCGTGAACCTGTTCGCCGACGCGTACGTCGGATCGGGCTCGAACGGCGGCAGTCACGGCGGACGCGGCGGGGCGTCGAGCCGCGGCGCGTCGAGCCACGGGTCGTCGGGACGAAGTTCCTCGGGCCGTAGTTCGTCGTCGGGTCGTAGCTCTTCGGGAAACGGCGGGTCGAGCCGCCCACACTCGACTCCCGCCGTCGCCCCACGGTCGACCTCCAGCTCCAACGGCGACGCCCCGAGTTCGACTGGACGTCGCACTTCCGTCGCCGTCGCCGCGCATGCCGCGGAATCGACATCGATCGATCCGGGCGCTCCGACGAAGCGCCGCCGGCGCCGGGGTCCGCGCAGCAGCGGGACCGACGCGGGGATGAGCCGCAGCAACGGAGCGGCGGTTTCCGCCGGCAGATCCGCGCCGCGTTCCACCTCCGCCGTCCGCGTCGTGGGAGCGCGCGCCGCGCGTGAAAACGCCAACCCGAGCGACGGACCGGGATTCTGGCAGCGAATGATCTCGCGTCTCGGCCTCAGCCGGGACTGACCGTCGCGCGACAGCGGGCCGACGCGGCCCACGGAAGTGCACGGAACTCCGCCCCGCGGGGTTCCGTCTCCCCCTCACGCTGGGCTATCTTCCCCGTCTCGTCATCGAATCGAGAACCGAGGGTCGGACGCCCATCCCGCGCTCCCTGGCGCCTCGGGACAATCCCAACCGCCCCGAAGGCCCGAGAGGTTCGCCCGTGAATATCCCCACCACCCAGATGCGCGTCGGAACGGTCATCCTCTTCGAGAAGGAGCCGTGCCGCGTGGCCAAGGCCCATCACCACACTCCCGGCAACCTCCGCGGGATGATGCAGACCAAGCTGGTCTCGCTCATCTCTGGCACCAGCTTCGAGCACCGGTTCCGCTCGGACGACAAGGTCGAGCTGGCCGACATGGAAGAGCACACGCTCAAGTACATGTACAAGGCGGGGACCGACTACCACTTCATGAGCACCGAAACCTACGACATGATGACGCTCGACGAGGAGACGCTCGGCGACGCGCGCTTCTACCTGTTGGAGGAGTCGGAAGTGAAGGCGCTCTATTACGAAGGGCGCGCCGTCTCGATCGATGTGCCGAACTTCGTCGTGCTGACCGTCACCGAAACCGACCCCTCGCTGAAGGGCGCAACCGCAACTGCCTCGCCCAAGGCGGCGACGCTGGAGACCGGTCTCATCGTGAAGGTCCCGCAGTTCATCGGCGTCGGTGAGAAGGTCAAGATCGACACGCGCGACGGCACATTCTCCGAGCGGGCGTAGAGCCTGCGGATGCCGCGCGGGTGAGAGTGAGAGTGAGAGTGAGAGTGAGAGTGAGAGTTATAGTCAGCATGCGCCTGTCGGTCGGAGTCGTGCTTCTCCTCGCGCTTTCCGCGTGCGGCGACAAGGGCTCGGATCCCCCACCACCGCCCGACCCTTCCGACTTGGTCCTGACCGGCCGAGTCCAGCTCGAGGGCAACATGTTCACCCTCTCCGGTGATTCCCTCGGCGTCCGGCGCGTAGAGGACGCGGATGGGGTGCGCGTCCAGCTCGTCTGCCCCGGACCGGGCGACCATGGCGCTACGACGACCGATGGCGCCTACGAGTTCGACCTCGGCGCGGACGCCCCGGACGACAGCTGCAGTGTGTTCGGCCTCGTCGGGGAGGAAGTGGCCGCGCTGACGCGGCGATTCTTCCTCGATCGCGACTTGGAGAATCCGCACACGCTCACGATCCGACCCTACGGCGAGATGCGGATCTCCCCCAACCCGTTCACGCAGGACCACGGCGCGGGCGCCGAGTGGATCGCGGAGGCCCGTGACCTCTACACGTTCGAGGTCTACCGACTCGATGGCGCGTTGGTCTATTCCTTCGGGGACACGGTGCTCGCCGGCTTCAACCACTTCCATTGGGGTGGAGTCGATCAGTCGAACACGCCGGTAGGGCCGGGGATGTACTGGTACGTGATCCGCCGCCGCAACGATGTCCGCTGGAACCTCGCGTTCATGGAGTAGCGCTGGGACTCCTCGACCATCTGGAAGCCCACCCCGGCCGCGAGCGGCGCGGCGCCCCCGGCCGTCCGCCTCCGCCCAGGCGAATCAATCCGAAGCTGATCGAACCGCTGATCTGCTTGGGGCTCGCGCTCTTCATTCGGTTGCTCTTCTGGATCGATTGGAACGGCGCGGACCCGTACAACCTGCCTGTGGTCGATGCGGCGACCTTCGACTCCGAAGCCCGGGGCCGACTCGACGGAAGCTGGCCCGGACCGACGCCGTTCTGGCAGGCGCCGCTCTACTCCTACTTCCTTTCGGGCGTCTACGCCCTCTTCGGCGAGCGCGAGTCGATGGGCCGGCTCGTCCAAGCGGTGCTCGGTTCGATCACCTGCCTCTTCACTTGGATCATCGCACGCCGACTCTTCACAACGAGTTGGGCGCCGCGCGCCGCGTTCGGGCTCGTCGCGTTCTCCGGGCCGCTCCTTTGGCTGGAGGGGCAACTGCTGCGCGAAACGTTGGCGACCTGCCTGCTCACCGTCGGCGTCTGGACCCTGCTCGAGTCGCGCGCGCGCGGCCAGCGATGGTGGTTGGCGGCCGGGATCTTCCTCGGTCTGACCGCCGCCGCGCGCGAGAACGCGCTCCTGCTCATCCCGCTGGCGGCCGCCTGGTTGGCCTGGAGCCTGCGAGATCGGCGGGCGGCGGCGACCTTCGTCCTCGGCGCGCTCCTTCCGCTCGCGCCGATCACCTGGCACAACGCGGTGCATGGACGCGCGCTCATCCCGATCTCCACGAGCGGCGGGATCAACTTCTTCCTCGCCAACAACGCGCAGGCGGACGAGACGCTCGCGATCCGGCCGGGCCGCGCGTGGCGCGAGCTGACGGCGCGGCCGTGGCGAGAGGAGCGTCGGCTGGAGCCGGCGGCGCAGGCCGCGTTCTTCCAGCGCGAGGCGATCTCGTGGATCGTTCGGCATCCACTCGAGTTCGTCTCGCTCAGCGCAAAGAAGTGTTTCCAGCTCGTTTCCGCCGTCGAGCGAAAGCGAAATCTGGATCTCTACGAGGGCGCCAGCGAAAGCTGGGTCTTGCGGCCGCTGCTCTGGCGCTTCGAGCGCTTCGGCTTTCCGTTCGGGCTTTTCGGCCCATTCGCCCTGGTCGGACTGGCCCTCGCGCTCGCGATCGGATGGAAGCGCCTGCGCACGCGGGCGCCCGACGGGACCCCCGACGTGTCCCCCGACCGGGACCTCATCGCGATGGTCGCGGCCGGTTTCCTGATCGCGCTCGTTCTCTTCTTCCCGTCGGCGCGGCACCGTGCTCCCGCGCTTCCGATGCTCGCGCTCCTCGCGATCTTCGGCGCCCAACAGCTCTGGCTGCGTTGGCGCGCGGGAGGAAGCGAACGCGGAATGGCGATCGCGAGTCTCAGCGTCGCTTTCCTCTGCACGCTGGTCGCCCCTCTGCCGGCGGAACAACCGGGTGAGGCGCCGTTTCTGCGCGCGACGCGGCTGGCGTCGGTCGGCCGAGAGGTGGAAGCGGAGCGGGAGTACGGACTCGCTCTCGGGCTCGATCCGCACAACGCAGAGGCTTGGTCCGATCTCGCTGTGCTCCGTGGACGACGGGGAGACCTGGAGGGCGCATCGTTCGCCGCCGAACGCGCCGTCACCGTCGACTCGACCTACGCGCGCGCCTGGTCGGATCTCGCTTCCGTCGCCGCCGCGCGCCGCGAGACCTACCGCGCGCACAACGCCTACGACCGCGCCTTGCGTCTAGAGCCCGATCTCGACGACGCACGCGTCGGCCTGGCGCGGCTTCACTTGGCCCAAGACCGACTCGACGAAGCCGAGACGGTCGTGCACGAAGGACTCGAACTCTCGCCCCGTTCGCCTCAGCTCTGGTCGCTCTCCGCCGTCTGCGCGCAACGTCGCCGCGATCCCGTCCGCGCCGAGTCCGCGCTGCGCGAAGCGTTGCGCTGGTCCCCACGCGAGGCCGACATCTGGAACGATCTGGGTGTCCTGCTGGTGCGCGAAGGAAGGAACGACGAGGCAGTGAGCGCCTTCATCTCCGCACTGACCTCAGACCCGAAACACCCCTTCGCCCTCGCGAATCTGCGCAGGGCGCAGGGTCGCTGAGAACAGGGTCGCTGATTCACTCGTCGTCGGGTGACGGCTCCTTGAACAAGCCGGCCGGGCCGCCGCGGGGTTTGAACTTCTTGAATTCGTCCTCGAGTTTCTGCACGCGGTCCTGACGGCGTTTCTCGGCTTCGCCGCCGAGGAACATCCGCTGCATCTCGGCCTGTTTCTCGCGCTCGCGCTCGTGGAATTGGTCGAGTTCGCCTTTGAACTCCGAACTCTTGGCGTCGCGCGGGAGTTGCTCGAGCGGAGTTGGATCGAGCACGTCGAGGCGCATCTCGAACGGCGTCTCGGTCGCGGTGAGCACGCCGCGTTGGCGCAGGGCGCGCACCACGAGGAAGACCTTCTCGACGGAAACTCCGATCGTTTGCGCCACCGCCTCTGGTGTCGGCGGATGTCCGTCCAGGTGCTGGCGCACGCGCACTCCGGCCACGACGAGGTGCGCTTCCTGGTAGTCGGGGGTCGAAGACATGCCGGCATTCTAGCCGCTAGTCGGGCAGATCGTGTCCGAGTTGGATGAAGTAGAACGGGGAGCGTTCGCGCTCGAAGGCGCTGCCCAGGAGGAGCGGGCCGATCGGCGTCCGTTGGACGAGCCCGCCCTGCATGCCCCAGAGACCCCGCGTCGTTTCGAGGTTGTCGGAGGTGTCGGCCCACAGCCCGCCGCGCGTCTCGGCCCAGAGTGCGAAGCTCTGCGCGAGTCCGACCGAAAGGGTGAGACCGCCGAATGCCGTGTACGGCGCGTAACGATTCGGCTCCAGGCGGCCGAGCGTCGCCCGCGTGAGATCGAGCCGATGGCGCAACCGGAACGGCGCCGACTCCGACGTGAGTCCGGCGAAGCCCGCCTCGGGCGTGACACTGAACGAGCCCAACGGCGCGGTCGCGGCCATGCTGGCCGAGAAGCGTTGGCGCGAGCCTTCCAGCGTCTCTCCGAAGATCAACTCGTACTCGGCCCGCGCCCGCACGCCCCGCGACGGCAGGAGGCGTTGGTCGGTCGCGTCGTAGTGCGCGGTCGCGAAAACGCTCTTCTGATGGAATCGCCAGGACTCGGGAGCAACTTCCTCGGAACTCTCGACCGGTCCGATCGCTTCGCCGCTGTCGTCCTCGACGCGCGCGCCGACCAAGAGGAGCGCGGGGCGTCCGCTGGTGACGCCGGTGCGCACCTGGAAGCCGCGGCTGCGCCGCAGGAACTCGCCGCCGTCGGACCTCTGATAGCGCACGCGTGAAGTGTGGGCGCTGAGGTCCACCGCCAGCGGCACTCCGCGCAAGCGCCCCGAGCGGATGCCCCCTTCCAGCGCGTCGCGGTGATTGCCGAGGGAGAGATCGATGTAGCTGCTCTCGCCCAGGCGCAGGAGGTTGGTGTACGCGAACTCCAGGCCGACGTTCATCAGGCGACTGTTGTCGTAGAGGAACGCGACTGAGACGTAGGCGGCATTGCGCTCCTCTAGTACGAGCACGATGCCGACTGAGTCCGCGGCGACACGCTCCAGTCGGGGCCAGACCGATTCGTAGAGCCCAGTGCGATAGAGCCGCTGGACGCCGCGACGCAAGCGGTCGAACTCCAGGCGGTCCCCTCGTTTCAGACCGAGTTCGGTCCGCGGGACCCACTGATAGGTCATGCGACGCCCTTCGCTTCGTACCCACGCGACCGTGAGTGGACCGAGCGCGCGGCGAATCGCGTCGATGTCGGGCACGCTGTCGCGTGCGCCGCCGGCGCGTGGCGCGGGAGGCGTCGAACCGAAGAGCGCTTTGATCCGCGGCATCGCCTTCCACGCCGCTTGGTATCCGAGGGCGATGAACTCTTCGGCGCGATCGAAGTCATTCGTCCGCAGATGCTCCACCGATGGCTCCAGCCAGATGTCCCAACCAGAGACCTGCGTCGAGTCGGTCCGTTCGGAGAGCGCGGCGACGAGGCGCGATGCGACCTGCGTGACGTCTTCGATCGCGTCGGTCGGTAGCACGCGCTGCGTGCAATTCACGGCGATGACGCGGTTCGCGCCCATCTCGGCGAGCAGATCGATCGGCAGGTTGCTGCGCGGTCCGGCGTCGACGAAGAGTCGATCGGGACGACGCGCCCGCACTGGCGGAAAGGTGACGGGCAGCGACATGCTGGAGCGGATCGCGCGCGCCAAGTCGCCCGAGCGGAAGACGAACTCCTCGCCCGAGACCAGATCGAGCGCGATCGTTCGAAACGGAATCGGCAGGGAGTCGAAGCTCCCATCGCCCCAGAGGACGGCGGGAGATGCGTGCTCGATCAAGGTCCAGTTGATGCCGGCGTCGTTCACCAATCCGACCGGCAGGCGGTACTCCCAGCCGCTCAAGTAGAGACTGAAGGCCTGCGGTCGGACGAGTCGCTTCTGGAACACGCTCTGATTGGCGTAGGAGTTGCGAGTGGTCCAGAGGTCGCGCTCGCCGGCGAGGCGAGCCAGTTCATCGGCGCTCACGCCCGCGGAGTAGAGCCCGCCGATCACCGCCCCCATCGAGTTGCCGGCGATGCAGGCGATCGGGACGTCGGCCTCTTCCAGAGCCTTCAAGACCCCGATCGAAGCCAGCCCCCGCGCGCTCCCTCCAGAGAGGACAAGTCCGAGCCGAACCTGGTTCGGCTCGGACTTGTCCTCTCTGGAGGGAGCGCGCGGGGGCTGGCTTCGATC
>CAZVYN010000096.1:0-13903 GCA_964631125.1 uncultured bacterium
CGGCTGATTTCGGCCGGTTTTTTGGGGGAGATGGTGGCGCCAGCCCCCCCCGGCGCCACCATCTCCCCCAAAAAACCGGCCGAAATCAGCCGCGATCGCGCGAAGTTCCCCAAGTACGTCCCCCGACCTGTCGATCCTCACTACCTGAGAACGCGATTCCGCGGCCGCTCAGCCGCCGAACCCAGGCGGACGAGAAACTCCCGTCCGATTGCCCGCTGTCCGGGTGGACGAAGAGGCCGATGAACTCACGCCTGTCTGTGCGCGTGCTGATCGGCCTTCTCTTGGCCTGCTTGGGAACCGCGTTGTCCCCCAGCAGCTCGCGCGGAGACGAACGAGTCCCCGACGATCGCATCGCGCTGATCTTCTACAAGGCGATCCAATACGACGCGCACTTGGTCGAGCGAGCCGCCGGGGAGGCGCGCGTGCTCTTTGTCGTGGTGGAGCAAGGCTCGAATGAACGAGCCGAAGTCTTGGCCGAGTTCTTCCGAGAAACCGGCCGACTCGCACGCGAACGTGACCCCCACGCGCTCGGGATCCATGCGACCGTGTTGGAGCTCGAGTCCAAGCACCTGGAAGAGGAACTCCGCACGGCGCACGCCGTCTTCCTCGTCTCCGAGGAGACTCCCGCCAGACAGGAACTTCTTCGGCTCGAGGCGTTCTCGATCCGTTGGCAGTTCCCGATCCTGGGCGACGATCGGGAACTCCTCGACATCTGCGCCACGGTGATCGTCGATCCGGTGACCGAAGACGGGAAGTCGCGCCCTAGGATGTCGATCAATCTCGATCGCGCGCGCGCGCAGGGCTCTCGCTTCAACGCCAAGTTCCTCCAGCTCTGTGACGTCACGGGTCGATGATGTTGCGCACCCACCGACCGGCGCGAATCGGCGTCCGAGGGAAGCTCATCCTCGGGAGCGTCGCGTCACTCACCGTCCTCGGATCGATACTCACGCTCTTCCTCTCGGCGCGCGAGGAGACGTTGCTCGAACGAAGGTCGCACGCGCAAATGCGCGAGCTGGGGCAGACCCTCGCGTCGTTCACGGCCGCGGGGCTCGACTTCCAGGACTCCTCCGCCGTCGCGGAGGTGCTGGCCACGGCGCGGCGTCTGCAAGAGATCGACGGCGCCTTCGTCTACGACGCATCGGGGCATCTCTTCGCCTCGAATCGGATCGCCGACAGCGATCGCACACCGAGCGCGCCCGATAGCCTGGAGCGTCCAGTTCGGACCACGACGCTCCTCTCGGAACGCCACGCCGACCGCGTCTGGGTGCCGATCGAGACGAACGAGCACCAGGTGGGCACGCTCCTTCTCGTCGCCACGAAGACACTGCGGAGCAACGAGGTCCGACACGAGCAAGCCAGCGTCCTCTCGATCGTGGCGGTCGGCCTCATCCTCGCGTCGATCCTGGCCTCGATCTTCGGCGGGCTCTTGACTCGGCCGCTCGTCGAACTCGAACGCGCCACCGTGGCGATCGCGGGCGGCGACTTCACGCGCCGCGTCATCGTCGCCAGCACCGACGAACTCGGACGCTTGGCCGCGGCGTTCAATCGGATGGCGGAGACGCTCCAGACCACCACCACGTCCCGCGACGCGTTGGAGACGGAAGTGCGCGAACGCAATCGCGCCCTCGAAGAGGCGCGAGACGAGCGGCAGAAGGCGGTTGACGCGAGTCGGGCGAAGAGCGAGTTCCTGGCGCGGATGAGCCACGAGATCCGCACTCCGATGAACGGCGTCTTGGGCATGACCGAACTGACGCTCGAAACCCAACTCGAGCCGATGCAGCGCGAGAACCTCATCACCGTCCGCGATAGCGGCCTGCATCTATTGGCCGTGATCAACGACATCCTCGACTACTCGAAGATCGACGCGGGGAAGTTGATCCTGGAGCTGGCGCCGACCGATCTGGGCGAACTGATCGAGCGACTGCACCGTGCGCACTTGGTCAGCGCGGACGCGCGAGGGATCCGACTCACCTGCGAGATCGGACCTGGGATCAAAGGATTCTATTCCTGCGACCCGGTCCGTCTCCGGCAGATCCTGACCAACCTGTTGGGCAACTCGATCAAGTTCACTTCGCAAGGAGAAGTCGGCCTGCGGGTCGCTCGCGTGCTGCGCGTCCCGCCTCCCTCCGCCGATCCGAGTGAGTCCAGGATCCGCTTCGAGGTCGAGGACACCGGCATCGGCATCCAGCCCGATCAGACCGAACGGATCTTCGAGGCCTTCGCCCAGGGCGACGGATCGACGACCCGACGCTACGGCGGCACCGGTCTCGGACTCCCCATCGCCGGCGACTTGGTGCGCCAGATGGGCGGAGAGATCCGAGTAGAGAGCGAAGTCGGACGGGGCAGTCAATTCTGGTTCGAACTGGACCTCGCCTCGGTGGCGCCCGTCGCAGACGACCTGTCCTCCGAGTCGGGTGCGCCCGTCGCGTCCCCCGCTTTCGCGGGACGCTCGGGGGCCGCCGCAGCCCGCGGGACCGCACCGCCGGACGACGGCGCCGCGCCTTTCCGTCCTCTGCGGGTGCTCGTGGCCGAGGACAACCCGGTCAACCGGCGAGTGCTCGAACTGATGCTCCAGCGAGCGGGACACGAGGTCGTCCTCGTTCCCGATGGCCGCGCCGCAGTCGCCGCCTGGGCAGGCGGTCCGTTCGACCTGATCCTGATGGATTGGGCAGATGCCGGAGATGAACGGCTTGGAGGCGGCGGCCGAGATCCGTCGCCTGGAATCGGGTACACGCATTCCGATCGTCGCTGTCACCGCCAACGCGATGGCCGGAGATCGAGAGAGCTGCGTGGCGGCCGGAATGGACGACTACAACTGGATGGCGGGGGAACGACACAGCCTCAGCTCCGGCGCCAACTATCGCGGCGTCCGCTACGACGTCGGCAGCTACCGCGACCGCTCCAGCGCGCGTTTCGTCGATGATCAGAGCACCGAGCATCTGATGGGAGCGTTCGTGCAAGACAAGATTCGACTGTCGCCGACCGTCGACCTCACCGCCGGGGTCAAGGCGGAGACCTGGACTCAGGTCAAGAACAGCCCGGATCTCTCGCCGAGCCTGCGCGCCGCGTGGCGCCCCCGCGAGGACCTGACCCTCTGGTCGGTGGCTTCGCGGAGCGTCACGACTCCGGGCTACTCGCAGACGAATCTGGAGCTGCGCATCCAGCAGATCCCGCCAGCCTGGTACTTCCTCTCGCAAGGTGTCCCGCTCGAGCAAGTTCCGGAGAACGCCGGGCTCTGGCTGACGATCACGACGAAGGAGAAGGTCAATCCGACCAGCTACTCCGGTCTGGAGTGGGGCGTCCGCAAGAGCTTCCAGAACTCGACCATCGACGCGAACATGTTCTTCACGGTGGTCCGCGATCGCATCGTCTCCGGCGCCCCACAGCTCCAGTCGATCGTCGACTCCCGAGCGCGTCCGGGCGAACGGATCGTGCCCCTCTACTACGGCAACCTGGAGCGGGACGAGCTCTGGGGCGGGGAAACCGTCTTCCGCACCCGACCGTGGCGCACGCTCCAGCTCGAGGCGTCGCACTCTTGGCTGCGCGCCGCCTACCGCGCGGAGAAGGGGCTGGCGCCGGGAACCGCCAACTCCACTCCTCCGCCCGAGGATCCGGTCACGCCGGAACATGTCGTCCGCCTGCGGGCGAGCTCCGAACTCGGCCACGGTCTGGACTGTGACGTGCGGACGATCTGGGCGAGCAAGACCAGCGAAGTGGATCCGTATGACTACCTCCGCCAGACAGGCGCGGGCGAAGATCGCGGCGGAGTGTTCCGCGGGAACGCGCGTGAACCGATCGACCTGACCCTCTCGATCGGAAAGTCTTTCGCGGGCGGACTGTTCAGGGCGCGAGCCTGGGGTAGAAATCTCTTCGCGAAGGATCAGGTCGAGGCGTACGGCCAGTACGCCTTCCTCGGCTATCCGCACACCGTCTCACGCTCCTTCGGACTCTCGATCAGCGCCAACCCGCGCTGGTGAATTCGGCCCCCCGCCACCAAGTCGGCGCGGGTGAGCAAGGAATGAGCAGTCGTTGGACTGTCGCGCGGGCCAAGGCTCGAACGATCTTCCTCTCCGTCGAAGGAAAGCGCGGCCGGCCCAGAGGCGAGCCCCGCCGATCTTGGACATCGTGACTCCGGGAGATCTGCCGCGTGGAACTGTGGAGGGGACTTTGCGGCGTGGATCTCCCGGAGTTCACGATCTTGCGCCCCCCACCATCCCGCAGGGATCGCCCCTGGCAACTGGAGAGGACTCCTATGCTCCGCAAGACATCGATGCTCGAAACTCTCTCGGCGCTCCTGGCCGCACAGGTCGCCTGCGGATTGCTCGCCGGCGCCGCTCTCGGCTCCAGCCATCGTGAAGCGCCGCTCATCACCGCGGATCCGTTAGCGGACAACGTCGATACCTACGCGTTCGTCAGTCCCGACGACCCGACCACGGTCACGATCATCGCGAACTACATCCCGCTGGAGGAGCCGGCCGGAGGGCCGAACTTCTCCAAGTTCTCCGACGACGTTCGTTACGAGATCAACATCGACAACGACGGCGATGCGAAGCCGGACATCCGCTACCGGTTCACGTTCGATACGACGGTGCAGAACCCGAACACGTTCTTGTACAACACGGGCGCGATCACCTCGCTCGACGATCCCGACTGGAACATCCGCCAGTCGTACACGGTGATCGCCGTTCGCGGCAATACCATCACGCGACTGGGGCGCGAGCTGCCGACCCCGCCGGTCAACATCGGTCCGACTTCGACTCCGAACTACGAATCGCTGGCGAGCCAGGCGGTCGTGACGCTGCCGGGCGGCATCAAGGCGTTCTGCGGGCAGCGGGACGATCCCTTCTTCGTCGACTTGGGCGGCATCTTCGATCTGCTGACCATCCGAGTGTTGCCCGGCGATACGGGAGGCGGCGTCGACGGTGTGGCGGGCTTCAACACGCACACCATCGCGCTCCAGATCCCGATCGCAAGTCTGACGAGCGACCGGCAGGTCCCGACCGGTCCGGAGGACCCCGAAGCCGTCATCGGCGTCTGGGCGTCTGCGAGCCGGCAGAAGATCTCGGTGCTCCAGGACGACGGCCAGCCCCCGTCGACCGGCGGTCCGTTCGTCCAGGTGTCCCGGCTCGGGATGCCGCTGGTCAATGAAGTGGTCATCCCGCTCGGAGACAAGGACCGTTGGAACAACTCGGAGCCGAAGGACGACGGGCAGTTCTTGTCCTACGTGACCGACCCTGAACTCGCGGTGCTCCTGAACGCGCTCTATGGCTTGAACGTGCCGCTGAGCGGACGCGACGACCTGGTCGCGGTCTTCCTGACCGGTGTGCCGGGGCTGAATCAGCCGCCGGACGTCGTGCCTTCGGAGCAGATCCGACTGAACACCGCGATTGCTCCGACGCAGCGCGATAGCAAGTCGTTCAGCCCGCTCGGGCTCCTCGGCGGCAACACCGACGGGTTCCCCAACGGGCGTCGCCTCGAGGATGACGTCACCGACATCGAGCTGCGCGCAGTAGCCGGTGTGACCTACGACATCTTCCATCCCGAGTGGGATCTCGATCCGCTCGCGAACCGCTTGGGCGACGGAGTGGACGCCAATGACATGGCCTTCTCCACTTCGTTCCCTTACGTGGCCACGCCGCACCAAGGGTTCGATCACGAACATCACGGAGAGGCGCTCCGCTCGTTCGCATCGCTGGAGAGGCCGTCGATCTCGCTCGTACTGCAGGATGGAAAAATCGTCGTGCAGGAAGGCGTCGCGAAGAGCGCCGGCGAGCCTGCAGCGGCCATCGGCGCCATCGGCGAGCCGGTCGGGCAGAACTTCCCGAATCCATTCCGTGAGTCGACGCGGATCGACTACCGCGTCCCGACCAACGGCGACGTCACGGTTGAAGTGATCGACGTGACCGGCCGTCAGGTCCGCGAGTTGGTGGCCCGCGATCAGCTCGCCGGCAGCTACTCCATCGCCTGGGATGGACAGAATGCTTCGGGCAACCCGATGCCGTCCGGCACCTACTTCTACCGAGTCTCGGCCGGCGGATCGGTCGAGGCGCGAAAGATGGTGCTGCAGCGCTGATCCCTGGCGCTGTGCAAACCGGATGCGGCGGGCTCAGCAGCGACCCCGCCGCACCGGCTTTCTCACGAAGGAACACGGAAGACACCCGACGAGGAAACGATGCGCCGACGAATCGAACGACGAACGCTGGCATCGCACACATCCCACACATCGCACGCGGTCGCGATCGCAGTCGCGTGCGCGTTCGCGTTCGCGTTCGTTCTCTCGGTTGGCGCGGATTCGGCGGAGGCGCACGGCCTCCATGCTCACAGTCACGAGTTCGTCGCGCCGCTCGCGGCTGAGTCCCCGGTGGCGCCAGAGGCTGCACCGGTCACGGCTGTACCCGACGACGGCGCGCCGGGCGGGTTCGGCCGCGCGGGCCTGGCGTGGCTCGAGCAAGCGCGCGCGAACGAGGCGCCGCACGGATACTCCATGGCGGAGTCCCTCTTCACCCGCGCGCTGGCTCTCGATCCCACCGACTGGACGTCGCTCATCGGCATGGGATCACTCGCCCTCTCCCGACATGACTTCGTCGGCGCCTTGCCATGGGTCGAACGCGCCCGCGCCGCGCATCCCATCAGCACGCCGCTCCTCGCGAACGAGGTCGACGCCTCGATCGAGCTGGGCCGCTACGAACAGGCGCGCGTCGCGCTCGAGCAAATGGTCGCGCTGCGACCCGATCTCCCTTCACTCTCGCGCGTTTCCTACCTGCGCGAGCTGCACGGCGATCTCGATGGCGCGATCGACGCGATGGAGCGCGCGGCGGAGGCCGGCGTCGCGGGATCGCCCGAGGCCGCATGGTGTCGCACGCATCTCGCCGATCTGCTCCTGCGCGCGGGACGTCTGGAAGATGCAGAGGGCCAGCTCCGGCGGGTCGATCGGGAACGACCCGGTGACCCGAGAGCACTCGCCGGACTGGCCCGACTTTCCGCTCGCCGCGGCGACGTCGCCTCGGCGCAACGCCTCTACGAGGCCGCGCTCGCCTCGTATCCGCTCGCCCAGTTCAGGATCGAACTCGGGGAACTGCTCGCGGCCGAGGGGCGCACCGTCGAAGCCGAGGCGCAGTTCGAACTCGTCCGCGCAGCCGTGGCCGATGCCCGTGAACACGGCATGGATGTCGACCTGGAGATGGTCCTCTTCGAACTGGAACACGGCGGAGATCCCGAGCAACTCGTCCAGATCGCTGAGCAGGTCTACGCGCGTCGACCGAGTGTGACCGCAGCCCATGTGCTGGCCTGGGCGCTGTTCCGTAGCGGGCGACTGCCGGAAGCGCGTGCGCGCATCGACGACGCGCTCCAACTCGGCGGCGGCTCTGATCCTCTGCTGCTGCGGCACGCGGGGAGGATCCTCGACGCCTCCGGCGACGCCGCGGCGGCCGCGCCGCTCCTGGCCAACGCGCGCGCCCTCGATCCACGTCTGAACTAAGGAAGCACCCCGCCCCTGCCGATCGCTCCTCGGGCGAAGATGCGCGAGGAGGCGTTCCATGGAAAGAGTTCGACGATCGATTCGAGGTTTCCGGGCCGCGGCTCTGATCGGGGGTCTCGTGGCGGCTCTCGCCGCGCCACTCGATGCAACGCTCGGCTCGAGTGCGAGCGTGTCGCCCGCCCACGCGCTCGTCCGATTGTTGGAGGGAAACCTCCGCTACGTCGCGTCGTTCGCGCGGCACCCCGACCAGAGCGAAGCGAGACGGATCGAAGTCGCCAACGGCCAGAGCCCGTTCGCCGTGATCCTGACTTGCTCCGACTCTCGCGTCGCGCCCGAGCTGCTCTTCGACCAGGGCCTCGGCAGCCTGTTCGTCATTCGGTTGGCGGGGCATGTCGCGGACGACGCCTGCATCGGGAGCATCGAGTACGCGGTCGAGCATCTCGGCGCGAGCCTGGTTCTGGTCCTCGGCCATGAGAAGTGCGGCGCGGTGAAAGCGACCCTGGAGGGCGGACACGCCCCGGGACGGATCGGCGCCATCACCGAGCAGATCCGACCGGCGCTCGATCGCACCGGCCATCGGGGCGCTGATCCACTCGACGACGCCGTCTGCGCCAACGTCCGTCTGGTCGTCGATCGACTTCGCTACGCCGAGCCGATCCTGGCTTCGCGCGTGAAGCGCGGGACCGTCGAAGTGATCGGCGGCCGGTATGACCTCGACCGCGGAACGGTCGAGATCTTTCACTGAGGTTGGTCGCGCGGCGATAATCCCGCGCGCGACTCGGCTAGACCTCCCCCACCTCCCGTTGCCAGAGCAACTCCGCGAGGCGGCCGAGACCGCTCGCGAGGTGTCGGCGATAGGTGCTGAACGGAACGCCGATCCGACTGGCCGCCAACTCCTGCGTGTCGAGCGGTTGCAGATAGGTGTAGTGCACCGCGCGCAGGAACCGGAGATCGCGCGGATTCGATTTCATCTGCTCGGTCACCTCTTTGATGCGCGCCTTCAACGTCTCGACCCGCGCCTTGGTCGCGGCGTCTTCCGCGCCGGCGCCGCCCACCAGGCGCGTTCGAAGCAGCGGACTCTGCCGCAACGCGTCGGGCTGGAGCCAGTTCTTCACCGCGTCCTTCACGGCCGAGTCGAACTCTTCACGACTGAGCACGAGAAGCGTCTCGACCGGTTTGGGCGCCGATGGCGGGAGCATGAAGCCGCCGAGTTCCCGCTCGGCCAAGAGATCCAACCATGGGAGCGGCGGAACCTTCCGCCAATCGTGACCGAACACGCCGTACGTGCGGCCCTCGCCCGCAAAGTCCGCCGCGGAGATCCGCTGGAGATCGGCGTAGGCGAAAGGCGGCATCCAGAAGAGTGGATTGGAGACCGCCACGAAACTGAAGGCGAGGCCCGCCTCCGCGAAGAAGTGCTGCACGATGCGCACGATCAGGAGCGACTGCGCCGACGACACCTGTTGATACGTGTCGCGCGCCATCCAGTGGCGGAAGTAGGTGACCGCATCCCCCTGGCGGAGCGGCGCGTGCTTCTTCAGATGATCGAGCGCGATGCGCGTGGCCGGATCCTTCTTCAGATCCTCCGCGCGGGCCGAGCTGAGTGAGAGCATGGAGAGGAAGCCGCGGAGTTCCTTTTTCGCATCGCGCACGACGACGAACCGCTCGGGCTGACGTTCGAACCAGAAGCGCACCCATCGCGCCGACTCCTCGCCCTCGTGCGTCTGCGTCAGCTCCAGGATCGCCGGCAGATCCGCGGGACGCGCCGCCTCGGTCGCGAGATCGCCCGCCGCCTCCCAATCGAAGAACGGCCGGACGATCGGATTGTCCCGATGCAGGAAGATGTACTCCCAGAGGACGAGCTGCTGCTCGATCCCCTGTGTTTCTTGCACCCGGCGCTTGTAGTAGCCGCGGGCGCGGCGATGCAGGTCGCCGTAGCGTTCTTTGTTCCGCCAGCGGAGGTCGGTTGCGATCGCCTCTCGCGCCAGCTCGTGTGGATAGACGCCGAGGCGTCCCACGTCGATGAACGAGAGGCCTCGCAGCCACTCGAACAGTTCGGGCGCATCCGGGTGACCATCGTCTCCGGCGAGCAGTTCGCCCAGGAGCGGCTCGGTCGTGATGCGCACGAGCGCGCAGGCCTCCAATGCGGAGCGATGCCGCGGCCCCGGCACGTTCTGCACGAATCGCTCCAGCAACGACCGGATGAGATCGGGCGCCTCGTCCGGCTGGAACGGGCGCATCCCCGGTTGATGGAACACCTCCGCGACGAGCGAGAGCGCGAGCGGATGACCGTGCGTGAACTGCAGGAACGCCTCGTGCTCTGCGCCCGGGATCTCCCGCCGAGAGAGGTAGGCGCGGCTCTCGTCCGGACTCAGATTGCGGAGCGAGACGAGCCGCAGCAGCGCACTCCAACCGGGATCACTTCGCCAGACCGGCTGCGGCGGTTGCCGACTCGCCATCACGACGAGACTGTCGGCCCCGAGCTTCGGCAGGAAACTCTCGCGCAGCCACGCGTCCAACGGGGCCAGATGCTCACACGTGTCGAGCACCAGGACGCGCGGACCGGGTCGTCGCGCCAACGCCGCGGCTGCCTCCTCGGGACGATCGACTTCCAGCGCCGTCGCCAGCGCGCGGAGGAACGGCTCCGGCGCCGGCTCGACACTTTGCGTGTCGAGATAGACCGAGCCGACGTCGCTCGTTTCACAGATGCGGACGAACTCGCGCAGCAGCGTCGTCTTGCCGATGCCGCCCGGTCCGTGGATGTAGAGGAGTTGGAACGCAGGTTCTTCGGCTTCGAGCGCGCCGCGGAATAGATCGAGTTCCGCCTGTCGGCCGACGAAGCGGCTCTGGCGCGCGCGGTTCAGTCGATCCGAAAGGCTCTTCACAATGCGATCGAGCCTATCGGAGCGGTTCCGCGCCAAGCAACCGCGCCGCTTCGGTCGCGACACTCCGGGCGGGACGGGCCGGGAGTCGTGTGGCACGATGGCGCCAGGTCCCACCTCCCACCGCGGGCGCCGCCCGTTGCTCTTTTTACACGGAAGGAGAAAGCTGGTGGAAAGACACCCTGGAAAGACACCCGTCGCTCTGCTCATCGCGTTCGCATCGCTCGGGTTCGAGATCGATGTCGATCCCGTCGTCTCGCCCGATCGAGAGTTCATGGTCGTCTGCGAAGAGGCGCCGAACGGCGCCGCGCTCGTGCGTATCTTCGATCTCGATCCGCTGTCCGGGGCGCCGATCGCGGTGCGTGAAACCCGCTCGGTGCTCGGGTTCGCGCGCGGAGTCGACCCGATCATCCCCTCCGCCGGCGGACCGCAGGGCGCGTCCGTGGCCGTGCCGCTCCAGTCATCGAACGGTGCCTCGGCCGCGCTCCTCGTGCTGCGCGTCGCCGACGACGGTTCGATCCTGGAGGAGAAGACGATCCCCCTCGGCAATCTCGGGTTCGCCGAGAACGTCGACTTGGTCGTGCCGGTCAACGCGCCGGCGGCGGCGCCGCTCATCGCCTTCGCCGCTCTCGTGTCGCCGAACGGCGAGGAAGGACTCCTCGCGGTCGACCTCGATCCCGCCGACTCAGGCCCCGTCGGCGAGGCGTTCGGCAGTTGCACGTTGCTCTCATCCGACGGCCGAGCCGCCTGCGGACCGGGCATCGTCGTCAACTGGTTGAGCGGATTGACGCCCGGCGTCGATGGAATCGCGCTCTCCTGCCAGGCGATGTCGCCGAGCATCGACCGCGTGCGCCTGTTCTTGCCGATCTCCGATGGCGTGACGGCGGATCTCCTCAGGCTCGACTTCGACGCGGCGACCGAACCGCCCGGCTTTCTCGCGCACGCCAGCGTCACCGCCATCAATGCCGGCGCGGCGCGCCCGACGCGGTTCCCGGGCTTCGAGCGGGATGTCGACCTCGTGCATCTCCTGCCGAGCGAGTGCGACATCTCCGACACGCTCCTTGTCGTGCCGGTCGAAGGCGCCGGCGAGGCCGACCTCTACGCGCTGAACATGCGCGGTCAGGCGAAGTGGGTCCTCTCGGTGGATTCGACCCTGGGGCTTCCGATTCCGGGCTACGAACGAGGCGTCGGCCTGCTCACGCTCTGCGGGCTGCAAGGTTCGTACGCGCCGCGAATCGCCGTTCCGTTCGAGACGGCCGACGGCGTCGCCGATCTCTGGTTCGTGAGCACGTCGGACGGCGAGGTGTTCTCGCGCGTGACCGACCCGAACATCAATCCGGGACTCACGCTCTCCGGATGGCAGATCGGCGTCGGACCGGTGCGGTGGGACAGTGAGCATCTGCTCTTGCCGGTGCAAGCCGACGGCGGCGGCGCGGCGGAGCTGATCTCCATCGACAACGACTCCAACGTCTTCGACGTGCTGCCATTGCCGGCCGGCTATTCGTTCACCCCGTCGGTCGATCTCTGGGTCGCCCCGATCGCCGATCTCGATCGCACGCTCGTGGCGCCGATCGCGGATGCATCCAGCAACAGCGCCGACCTCCTGTTTTTCGAGGCGCCGCCGCTCCTCGACTCTTCGTTCTCGCTCGCATCTGCGAATCCGAGTCTCGACCTGCAGCCGTTCGTTTCCGATGTCGACCCGGGCGCGATCGACCCCTCGCAGCCGGGCAGCGCCTGGATCTGGGTCGCCGAGCAGTCGGGCGCGACCGCGCAACTGCGTTTCGAACCGTTCAGCGGCGCCGGAACGCAGGTCGCGGTCGCCACGTCCGGTCTGAACGGACATCAACTCGTCGTGGCGTCGATGTCCACCGGAGTCCTCACGCTCTTGCGCGAAGATCTGCTCGGTGTCCCTCCCGGAATCGATCTCGGCAGCGGCGCGGGCCCGCTCGCGGCCGTCGACCCACCCGCCTTCGGCGCGCCGCGCCCCGGCTTCGACGCTGACGGCGATCCTGTCGTCTTGCTGCAAGACCCGAGCAACGCCCAGCTCGCCTCTCCTGGGGCCGTGAACCGACCTTCGATCGATCTCCGCTTCGCCAATCCCTTCCGCGCGCCCGGCGTGATCCATCTCGACATCACAGAGACCGCCCCCGCCGATGTGCGCGTGTTAGACGCGACGGGTCGCCGCATTCGACAACTCGCCTCGGACTTGGTCGGACCGACCTCGACCTCGTTGGTCTGGGACGCGCGGGACGACCGCGGCCGGCCAGTGGCGCGCGGGGTCTATTTCGTCCAGGTGGCGGCAGGCAAAGCCCTCCGCGCCAGCAAACTGTTGGTGGTGGAATGAAGAACTGATCTGCGGTTGGAGGGGCCCGGGCGCGACCCACTTCGCTGGGTCCGCCAACCGCGTCCCACCACCACCCGTTCATGCGGCTGCCGGTCGGGCAGCGATCCCACCGAAACTTGCCTCCGCGCGGCCAACCCCGTCCGCGCGGAGCAAGGCGCGTGGGCTCGCCCTGCGCGAGAGACGGAGCGGTCATGTCGCAGCACGAGAGTTCACGGACGGTCGGCGTCGCCGTCCCCGTCACAGTCCCCGTCGCAGTCACGCTCGCCGTCACGCTCGCAGTCGGTCTAGGTCTCGTCGGCTTCGCCTCGGCCGCTGAAGGCGCCTCGGCCGATGCACGCAGCGTCTTCGGCGGAGGGGCCGTCGGCGCGGTCGGCGCTGCACATCTCGTCCGCTCGACCGCCGGACAGTCCGTCGTCGGGCCGTTCGCCGCGGGCGCACACGAAATCCAAGCCGGGTTCTGGATCACCTCGGGAGTCACCTCCTCGGCCGATGCCGAAGCGATTCCACTCGCGTGGCGTCTCTACCGCGCGGCGCCCAATCCGTTCTCGGATCACACCTCGCTTCAATTCGACGCGCCGACCGCCGACGCCTCCGTGCGCCTGCGTCTCTTCGACGTGAGCGGTCGCGTCGTGCGAACACTGGTCGACGGCCCGGTCGCGCTCGGCCGCCACCGCGCCGAGTGGGACGGCCGCGATCACTCCGGCAAGCCGCTCGGCCCCGGCGTCTACCTCTGCGTCTTCGAATCCCCCGGAAAACGGTTCAGCCAGAAACTGCTGCGCGTCCGCTAGCTCGCCACCTGCATCGAAGGAGTCGTCGATGTCGCATCTTCGTTCGTTCCGGTTCCCGGTCGCTTTCGCCGCCTTCGCCGCGCTCGTGGCCGTGACGTTGCTCGCCGCGCCGTCGTCCGCGTCCATCCCGACGCAGGTCAGTTACCAGGGTGAGTTGCTCAGAGACGGCGCGCCGTTCGCGGGAACGGCCCAGATGAAGTTCGTTGTCTTCGATGAAGACAACTCGATCTGGTCGAACGACGGCACGAGCGTCGAGGGGAGTCAGCCGACCGCCTCGATCTCGGTTCCGGTCGAGAGTGGTGTCTTCAGCGTGCTCCTCGGTGGAACGGGAATGGTCCCGCTCACCTCCACGGTGTTCGCCGGCGCCGCGGCGCCGCAACTGCGCATCTGGGTCGACACCGGTTCCGGATTTGAA
>CAZVYN010000097.1:0-13676 GCA_964631125.1 uncultured bacterium
GGGGGGGGGGGGGGGGGGGGGGGGGGGGCGGGGAGGGGGGAGGAGGAGGAGGAAGAAGAAGGAGGGTTGGGGGATGCTTCGGGGGGGTGCGGGATCCAACTGGCGTCACTGACCGAGAGCAGGGTGAGGAAGAAGGAGAAGGAACGCACGAATGAAGCGGGGCGCTTCATTCGTGCGTGCCTGCACTCACCACAACTAGTTTTTGGGGGTCAGTGAAGCGGCGGACGGCTTCCTTTACCTGGTCATCGGTGACGGCGCGCATGCGCGCGCCGTGACTGGAGATGTAATCGAGGCCGAGGCCGAAGCGTTCGGCGTAGAGGAGCATGTCGGCGACGGCGCCCTTGGACTGGAGGCGGATCGGGAAGGAGCCGGCGGCGTACTCGCGCGCCTTCTTCAATTCCTCCGCGGTGACGCCCGGGTCGACGATCTTCTTCAGCTCGCGACGCACGCCGTCGAGTCCCTTCCCCACGTTCTCGGGATTGACGCCGAGGCTGGCCGACCAGAGCGTCGAGCCGTCGCGGTCCTCGAAGTCGGAGCCGGCGCCGTAGGTGAGTCCCTCGTTGTCGCGCAGTTCGCTGTTCAAACGCGAGGTGAACGATCCTCCCAGGACCACGTTGGCCAGGTCGGCGGCATCGCGCGCCGGATCATTCGGCGGCACGCCCTCTCCGACGAAGACGAGATCGACCTGAGACTTGTCCGGCATCTCGAGCTTCGTGACGCGATCGGCCCCGAGGCCCTGCTTGAACGCCGGCGGCGCGACCGACAGTTCTTCGCCGGCCGGGGCTGAACCGAGCGACCGCGTGAGTCGCTCGCGCGCATCTTCCGTCGAGACGTCTCCGACGAGCGCGAACGCGAACCGGCGACCGGCGAGCATCGCGCGGTGATAGGCGACGACGTCGTCCCGGGTGATCTTGCCGAGCGACTCGGCCGTTCCCTGCACGAAGCGCGAGTAGGCCGTGCCCTCGCCGTAAACCTGCTCCAACGCCTTGCGCTCGGCGCGCGCGTAGGTGTCCTCCTCGGCATCGCGCAGTCGGCTCAGCATCCGCTCGCGGGCGATCTCGATCTGCTCCGGCTCGAAGGACGGCTGGAGCAGCATCTCGCCCAAGAGATCCGTCAAGAGCGGGAAGTCTTCGGAGAGCGAACGCGCCGAGACCGAAAGGGCCGAGCGACCGGGACGCACATCGATGGTGATGCCGTTTGACTCGAGCAACTGCGCCAACTCCGACGGACTGTGTTCCTCGGTGCCGAGCGTCATGGCCGCGGCGCAGAGTGCGGCCACCCCTTCCTTCCCCGCCGGCTCCGTCAGCATGCCGCCTTCGAGGCGACCACGGATCTCGAGCGTCGGGTTGTCATGGCTCTCGAGCACGATGAGCGTGATGCCATTGTCGAGTTCGAGTCGGACCGGCGCGGCGGCGGAGGCGGCGACCTCGCCGGATACGCGCACGGGGTCTTTCGTCGGAGTCGCGGCGCCGTGCGTGGAGGTGCGCGCCTCGGGGACGCGAGGCTCTGCGGGAGTGTGATGGAACTGAGGCGCGCGCTCGTAGCGGGAAGTCGAGGTCGACATCGAGGTCGAGGCCGGCGCGGCGTTGCGACCGCGCGGCGTGGTCGTTCCTTCTTCGGTCGAAGTCCAGCTTCCGCCCGGCTGGCCATCGGGGAGATAGAAGCCGACGGTGCGCTGGTTCGCCGTCAGGTGCTTGGCGGCGGCGGCGGAGACCTCGGCCGGCTTCACCTCGGCCAGCGTCTCCAAATAGGTGTCGTAGACCTGCCAGCCGGTGCAGGTCTCGATCTCACCGATGGCGAACATGGTGGAGGTGATGTCGTCGCGTTCGAAGAGTGTTTCGACTTTCGCCTGCTTCACCGCACGCTGGACCTCTTCGTCGCTCGGCGGCGTCGCCTGGAGCCGCGCGATCTCTCGGTAGACCGTCGCCTCGACCGAATCGACCGAAGCGTCGTCGGTCAGAGTGACATCCACTGAAAACAAGAAGGGATCACGGAACCAGTAGGTATTCGACGCGCTCACGTCGGTGGCCAGACCGCTCTCGACCAAGGCGCGGTAGAGACGGCTCGACTTGCCGTCGCCCAGCACTCCGGCCACGACGTCCATCGCGTAGCTGTCGGCGTCGCGCCGCGAAGGGACGCGATACGCGATCGAGACGATGCGGTTCTGTCCCGCCTCGCGGATCAAGAACCGACGCTCCCCCTTCTGCGGCGGTTCGACCGTGACGACGTTCGGCGCCTGCCCGCCTGACGGCAGCGATCCGAAGTGCTGGACTGCTTTTTCCAGCATCGTCTGCGCCGGCAGATCCCCGACCAAGATGAGCGCCGAGTTGTTCGGCCAGTAGTAGCGGTTGTAGAACTCGTGGATCTGTTCGGCGGTGATCGCCTCGACGTCGGTCTTCCAGCCGATCGTCGGCCAGTGATACGGGTGCTCCAGAATGGCCATCGCCCCCATGCGATCGCTGAGCTCGCCGTACGGGTTGTCCTCGCCTTTCTCCATTTCGTTGCGGACCACCGGCATCTCGTCGTCGAGGTCTTGCTGCGTGAAGAGCGCGCCGCGCACACGGTCGGCCTCGAGTTCCATCGCCAGGTCGGTCTTGTCGGCGGCGATGACGACGAAATAGTTGGTGCGATCGAACCAAGTCGAGGCGTTGTTGATGGCCCCGTTGCTCTCCAGCGTCCGGTCGTAGACCCCCTTGCCGTACTTGGCGGTCCCCTTGAACATCATGTGCTCGAGCAGGTGCGCCAGGCCGGTCGTGCCGTTGCTCTCCTGCGCGCTTCCCGCGCGGTACCAGATCGAGACGCACATGAGCGGCGAGGTGTGCGACTCCTTCATCAGCACCTTCATGCCGTTGGGGAGCATCGCCTCATAGATCCCGCCCGCGGAGGGGCCGGCCATCTCCGGCAGATCGGCCGCGTGTGCGACGGACAAGGCCAGGGCGGCCGCCAGCGCCGCGGAGATCTGGCCCAGGAGGCGCCCGGCCCGACGCGCACAAAACCTCAACATCGATCGACTCCCTCTCGGTTCAACCGCCACTCGATCCGCTCGGTCCGCTCGGTCCACGCAATCGATCCAGGACGAAGACCTGGACATCGAGTCCGTGCTTCGCGCCGACCGCCTGCGCTACGGCCTGCAGCGCATGGATGTTCCGTCCCGCCCGGCCGATGATCTGGCCGACCTCGGGGGGCAGCGCCGCGATCTCGACCACGGTCGAGCGTTCGCCCAGCACGGGCGTGAATTCCACTTTCCGAGGATCGTCGACGAGGGCCACGACGATCCGACGGACGAGTTCGACCACGGAAGCCTGCGCTTCCTCCTGCGGACTGCTCACGGATGGGTCTCCCGGTTTCATCCCAGAGGGGGGAAGAGGGCTGCGACGGGGCGGTCCCATCAGGGCCGAAGCACCTGAGTACAGCCTAGGAAAATGCCGTGCAAGCATCCTTTGATCAAGTGTGTTCTTCTCTTGCCGCTCGTCGCGCCTGGGCCGATCCTCGCGCCACCGGGAAGGAGGAGCTTCGAGTTGCGCTCACATTTCGTCCGCCCGCGCGGACTTCGTTCCGGGTCTTGTTTCATCGCTTGTCTCGTCTCCCCCCTGTTCCTCGCGCTTTTCGCCGCTGCCGCCCCCGCGGCGCCCGCTGAATCTCTGGTGCGGATCACACAGCTCGAGGACGCTCGCGCCGCGACCGATGAACTGCGCGCGTTCCTCGGGTCCGACGACGCCTCGACCCGCGCCCGCGCCGCGCTCGCGCTCGGTCGGATCGGTCATCCGCCGGATGTCGCCGTGCTCGCTCCGCTCCTGCGGGACGGCCAGGTCGAAGTGCGGCGAACGGCCGCCTTCGCGCTGGGAGAGATCGAGGATTCGACGGCCGCCCGCGCGCTCGCTGCCTGGCTCGAGTCCGGGGACGAGGAGGACGCCGAGGCGCGCGCCCTCGCGGTCGAGGCGTTCGGAAAGCTGAAGGCGGAGCCGTCGACGTGTCAGCGCGCGCTCCGTGATCGGTCGACGCGGGTCGTCGGCGCGGCGCTCCTCGCGGCCTGGCAGATCCCCGCGCCCGAAGCGTTCGATCGCGTGCTCGAACTCACGAGCGCCGAAGATCCGGAAGTCCGGTGGCGCGCGACCTACTGTCTGATGCGTTTCGTCGGCGCCCCGGCCTCGGGCGCCACGCCGACCGCGGGAGGCATCGCGCTGGCGCCGGGACCGCGGAGCGCGGCGGGGGCGCGGCTGCGTAGTCTCTCGGCCGACTCCGATCAACGCGTGCGCTCCCAGGCGGCGCGAGGACTGCGCGGCTTCGCCGATTCGACGTCGACGCGAGCCCTCCTCGCGCTTTCTCGCGACGCCGATTGGCGTGTGCGCGTCGAGGCGGTGCGCGCGCTGGCCGCGCCGCAGGCCGACGGCGCGCCGCGCTCGCTGGTCTTGGCCAACATCACCCCTTTCCTGCAGGACCTGGCGCCGAACGTCCGCATCACGGCGCTCGAGGCGCTGGGCGTCGTCACGTCGGTCGAGTCAGCGTTGCCGGAGTTGGAGCGCGCGACGCGAGATCTGCGCACGCGGGCGCAGCAGGTGGCGTTCGAGGCGCTCTTCACGCGCGCCGCCGCGAGCGGTTCGCCGCTGTCCGCATCGATGGAAGCGAACGTGACGCGGTGGACCGCGGAGTTGTTGGCCAGCCGCGAGTGGAGCCTGCGGACGACGGCGGTGCGGGGACTCGATCTCTTGCCCGACGCGCGCGCCTCGGAGCTTCTGCAGAGACTCCTGGCCGACGAGCCGAGGGTCGCGAAAGAAGCGGTCGAACCGTGGATGCGCCGCCGACTGAAAGTCGATCCGACGTCCGCGCTCTCGGTCGATCCGCAGATGACGACTCTCGCGGTGCACCGTGATCCGGTCATCCGCGCGATCTTCTTGGGCGCGCTGCAGAGTTCGCTGGCGGACAGCTCCGTCGCGTGGAGCGCGGCCGATCGCGATACCGTGGCGACTCTGGCGCGAAAGATGGCGCGTCTCGCGCGGCGCATGGATCGGGAGAATGACGTGCGGCTGGCCGTGCTCGATCTGGCCGAGGCGAACGGCGAGGTTGCCTCTCTGCGCGCGTTGGCGCGCGACGCGCTCGACGATCCGGATTTCATCGTCCGGCGTCGCGCGGGAGAGGTCCTGCGTGGATTCGGCGAGACGCCGGTGGACGGACAGTCGCTCGACGGCGGCGCCGCGGCCGACCCCGAAGACCCCGAAGGCGCGGGGGAGATCGCGGCCGCGTTGGAATGGGCTCAGAAGGATCATTGGGCCGTGATCGAGACCGAGGGGGGCGCACTCATCGCGAAGCTCTCCTCGCGCGACGCGCCGCTCACCTGCTGGAACTTCGCGCGACTGGCCGGCCGCGGCGCCTACGACCGCGGCGCGTGGCACCGGGTCGTGCCCGACTTCGTCTTCCAGGACGGCTGCCCGCGGGGCGACGGCTATGGCGGCCCGGGCTGGACGATTCGTTGCGAGATCAATCGCCAGCGGTACACGGAAGGCGCCCTCGGCATGGCGCTCTCGGGCAAAGACACCGGCGGCAGTCAATTCTTCTTCACGCACTCCGATCAACCGCATCTCGACGGCCGATACACGGTCTTCGGGAGGCTCGAGCGCGGCCACGAACTGGCGCCGTCGCTCGTCCAGGGGTCGCCGATCTTCTCGATCCGCATCGTCGATGAGGCGCCGTGAACCCGCCCAATCGTGAGGAGGATATCGTGTCTCGAAGCATCCAGGCTGGCGCGCGTTCCGCATCGATCGCGCTGATCATCGTCGGAATAGCGGGAGCGGGTGTAGCGGTCGAGGCGCGCCTCGCGTCGAGCGCCAACGAAATCCAGAGTCTGATCGAGATGGCGAAGACGCCGGAGATGCCGGAGCGGCGCAATCTCTGCCTCGAGATCGTCCGCGCGAATCCGCGGCCGTTCGCGCAGTTCTTCTGCGACGGATACGAGGCGATCCATCGTGGACTCGACGACATCGCCGATGTCGCGCTGGAGAGCGCCCTGCGTGAGCGGCCCGACTTCGCGCTGGCGCCACTCCTCTACGGCGACGCCTATCGCGAGAAGGGGGATTTCGAACGGGCCGAGCGTTACTACCGTCGCTCGGTCGAGATCCAGCCCCAGCGCTCCGACGCGCGCTTCTCCCTCGGCCAGCTCCTGATGGAGCGCGGACGGCGCGACGATCCGAAGTGGTTCAAGGAGGCGCTGGAGGCGTTCCGACAGATGACCGAACTCGATCCCCAGGCGACCGACGGCTGGGCCAACATGGGCAACGTCTTGGTCGAGATGGGTCGGCTCGATGACGCGGTGCAGTTGTACGAAAAGGCGCTGACGAAAGAGCCGAACGATCCGTACCTGCACAGCAATCTGGCGGCCGTCTATGCGCGGCAAGGGCGAGACGACCTGGCGGAAGCGGCGTGGAAGCGGGCGCTCGCGGCCAACGCCGGGTACGGTCCCGCGGTGGTCGAATTGGCGGCGCACTTCGGGCGCTCGAATCGCCTGGCCGACGCGATCCGGACCCTGGAGGCCGGGCGCGACCCGGTGGTGGCGCCCCCGTGGGGTCCGCGGGTCCGGCGGAATCTGGCCTTTGCCTGGCTGGGCCTCCAGGAATCGGAGCGGGCGGCCGATCTCTTCGAGGAAGCGGTGAGGTCGGGAACCGACGCCCTCTCGCTCTTGGGACGCGGGCACCTGCTCCTCTCCCTCGGGAATGCGGAGCAGGGGCGCGACTATCAGGCGCGGGGGGCGGCGCTCGATGCGGAAGCGGCGAGGCCGTTCCTCGAGGCGTGGCCGGCGAGCGGCGTCGTGCTCGGCGCCGGCGCGAAGGATCTACGCGGACCTCGGGCCACGCCGTCGCTCGTGGCGTTCGTCTTGGAGGGATGGTCGTTCGCCGACGCGGACGCGGTGAAGGCACAGTTGTTGGATCCGAATCTGGCGGGGGGTCGGAACTACGACACTCCTCCGGTCGCGATCGAGCAGGTGGCGGCCGTCTATCCAGAGGCGGCGCAAGAGGCGGGACAAGAGGGCCAGGTGCTCGTGCTCTTCTCGATCGACGAGACGGGACGGGTCACGAACGTGAAGGTCGAATCGAGCAACGCGACGCAGGAGTTGGAGGAGGCGGCGCTGACCGCGGCGCGGCGATGGGTCTTCCAGCCAGCGACACGTTTCGGAAATCCGATCCAGTCGACGATCACCGTGCCGTTCCGCTTCACGCGGAGACGGTCGTAGAGGCTCCGACTCGGAGCAGGAGCGAGGCGACGAGCATGCGGGATCGGATCCTCCACCTCGCGGACCTGCACCTGGGTGAACGACACGAGTATCTTGGGACGAAGGCGGCGGCCCGCTGCATCGAAGCCGACGGCGTCTTGGCGCGCATCGTCGCCCTGGCGCTCGCGCCCGACTCGCGAATCGGCGGCGTCATCATCGCGGGCGATCTCTTCGACCGGCACGATCCTCCGCACGCGCTCATCGAGTCGACGATCTCGCAGCTCACGTCGCTGACACCGGCCGGGATCCATCTGCTGACCGTGCCGGGGAATCACGACGAGTACAGCTACCCCGACTCGGTCTACCGGCGCTACGGAACACGCTGGCCCGGAACGTTGGTCACTCTTCCGAAGACGACGCGGGTCGCCACCTGGGACTTCGGCGCCGGCGCCATCGACCTGTACGCCATGGCCTACGTGGCGGGACGGAGCAAGCCGCCGTACGACGAGATCACGCTGGAAGCGAGTGAGATCGGGGCCGACGCCGCGCGCGCGATCTGCGTACTGCACGGCTCGCTCGACGCGAACTGGTCCGATCGTTCGATCCCGCTCACCTCCGAGAAGTTGACCCGGAGCGGCTTCGACTACGTGGCGCTCGGACACATCCACAAACCGATGGAGCGAAGGCTCGGCCCGGGCTGGATCGCCTATCCCGGCAGGATCGAGGGAGGGAGTTTCGACGATCCGGGCGGCGCCGCGTTGCTCGTGCTGGAGACGCACGGGCTCGGCATCACGCCGACCCGCGAACCGTTCGAGAGCCGCAGAATCGAGACGGTCACGATGGATCTCTCCGGCCTGGTCTCGGCCGAGGAACTGGATTCGCGTCTCGAAGCGCTCGCGCGCGAGGACGGCGGACGCATCCTGCGAGTGAAGCTTCTCGGACTGGCCGGCTTCCCCGTGGACTCGGAGCGAGTGCGCACGCGCTGGGGCGGTTGGTTCTTCCATCTGGAGCTGGAGGACTCGAGTCTCGGCGCCGCCGCCTCGGTCGGCGAACTGGACCGGTGGGCCGAGGCGCGGACGGTGCGCGGCGGCTTCGTGCGCAGAGCGCAGGCGGAGATCGCCGCCGCCGCCACCGAAGACGAACAGATGGCGCGCACCGCGGCGCTGCGCTTCGGGCTGGCGGCTTTTCGCGGCGACGGCGGCGACGGCGGCGACGGCGGCGGCGCTGAGGTGGCCGATGCGGCCGGGGTGCGTCCGTGATCGCGCCGGTGAGCCCGTCGATGAAGGCCCCGTCGTTGCGTTGGGTCCGACTCACGTTGGCCGGCTTCGGCGCGTACGAGCAGCCGACGACCTTCGACTTCCCCGAGGGGCCTGCCGTCTGGATCGCGCCGAACGAATCGGGCAAGAGCACGCTGGCCCACGGCATCGCCGCCGTCCTCTTCGGACTTCCCGGCGTGACCGATCCGACTCGCTTCGGCGCCGGCCGCTTCCGCTCCTTCGGACATCCCGACGCTTTCTTCGGCGAGCTCGAGTGGCGTGAAGGCGAGACGGGCGTCACGCTGCACCGCCGCTTCGACACGCACCGCGTGACCTGGACCGACGAACGCAACGGACAGCGCACGGTGGTCTTCGAGGGGGAGCACAATCCGCAGGCGCGATCGTCCGCCGGCTCCGCGTTCGCCCGGCTCTTGCGCGAGCGGCTCGGCATCTCCGACCTCGATCTCTTCCTGGAGACCTTTTGCCTGGCGCAACCGCTGACGCACGGCGAGAGCCTCAGCCACGAGTTGCAGCACCTGATCTCGGGCAGCCGCGCCACACGCGTCGACGAAGTGTTGGGGCGACTGTTCGCGCGTCTGAAGGAACGGACGAAGGCGACCGGCGACCTCGGTGTGGCGCGTCCCGGCACATCGAAGGCGGTGAACCAGACGAAGGACGGTCTGCTCGAACAGGCGGTGCAGCGGTTCGCGCGCCTGCGACAGGACTTCGAAGAGGGAAGGAATCAACTCGACGGTCTCAACGCGCAGAACGAGGAGCTGGAAGCGTCGGCCGCGCGCCGACAGGAACTCGTGCGGTCGATCGAGGAGCGCACCGGCCGGCTCGAGGTTCTGCGCCGTTGGCTCGACACGAACGACGACCGCCGGCGACGACGAGAGCGGGTCGAGCGATCGGAGACGGCGGGGCGCGAATCGTCCGCGCTGGCCAAGGAACGGGCGGAACTCGAGCTTCGTCTGCGCACCGAGTTCCCCGCCTTTGCCCAGGCGCCCGCGGATCTCGGGGCCCGTCTGGAGACCTTGGAGCGAGCCGCCGAGGCGCGAGAGCGCGGCAAGCACGACCGGATGGAGCGAGCCGCCGAGCGCAGGCGCCTCGGTCTGGACGCGAACGCCGCGGAAGCTCGACTCCAGAACGAGTTCGGCGACGTGCGTGGACGCTCCGACCTGGCGGAGTTGCGCGCGCGGCTCGAAGAGGCGACGGCGCGGAGCGCCGCGCGTCGGGAGCGACGGGTCGAAGCCGAGAGAGAAATCGAATCGATGCGCGCCCGGCTCTCCAGCGTCGAGTCGACGGGACATCGTTGTGAGGAGTTGCGCAGCGCCGCCCACGCGATCACCGAGGACCTGCAGCGCCTGCGCCAGATCGAGGCGCGGCGACTGGAGATCGAGAGCGCGACCGAAGGGGAGCGTTTCCTGGAGTCCGAGGGGCGTCTCGAACTGCTGCGTGAGAAACATCAGCTAGAGCAGTCACAACGTGAGACCGGCGGGCGACTGCGCGAGACGCGGGCGGAACTGGCGGCGGCGGAAGAGCGCTCGGTGCGCCCCTCGGTCTCGACCCGCTCGTCCGCCTCCGGGGGAGGCTTCGCCGCGATCCCGATCTGGGTTGGTCTGCTCGTCGCGGCGCTGGCAGGCGCCGTCGTCTACTTCGCGGCCGATGGGAATTTCGCACTCGGGCTGAGCGCGGCCGGAGTCGCGATCGCGCTCTTCGTCGGCGCCCGTGCGATCGCGGATCGCGCCGGCGCCCGCGGGGCGGTGAGGACCGAGACGTCGGCGCAGACCGCTCCCGACGGCGAGCAGGGGAATGCGTTGCTGGCCGTCGAGGCGCTGCGCTCCCAGATGGAAAAGCTGCGTGCGGAGGAGAAGCGCCTGGCCGTGCGCATGGACTCCTTGCGCCAGAGTCTCGGTCCGTTCCGTGAGATGACGGCGACAGAGCTGGCGACGTTCGAGGAGCGGTGGCGGCTTCTGGCGGAGGAGACCCAGCGTCTCTCGAGCGAGCGGGATCAGCGGCTGCGCTCGCGTCTGGGCCTCGTCGCGGTCTCGGACTGGGAGGAGGTCTTGGTCGAGCGGCTGCCCGCCGTGGCGCGCGATCTGGTCGCCCCCGGCGTTGTGTCGCGCCTCTCCCCCGATACCGACCCGCCGGCCACCCTGGGCGAGATGGCGGCGTGGCTCGAGTCGCTCGATCCCTCCTCTTGGGATCGCTGGCGAGAGGACGAGAGTGCGGCCGAGGAACTGCGCCACAAGTTGGAGTCGCTCGACGACGAGGCGAGGCGGCTGCGCGTCGAAGAGGATGGGGCGGACTCAGTCGAGCGACTGCGGGAACGGTACCTGCCGTTCACGCTCGCGTCGGATCCGGCCCGTGTCATCGAGCTCCAGGGAGAAGCCGCCGCGGTCGAGCGCCAACTCCAGACATCGCGACTGCAATTGGCGGCGCTGCCCGATCCGTCGGCGGAGGACGCCGCGAGCGTGGCCGAAGAGCGCCTGGAGTCGGAGGCGTGGGAAGCGGTGCGCGCCGTCTGGCCGTGCGATCGACCGGCCGAGCCGCTCGAGGAGTGGGCGCGCGCGCAGCGCGGGCTCGAGCAACCGGCGCGGGAGGCCCGCCAGCGATTGGAAGAGAAGACGACTTCGACGGAGCGCCTGCTCCGTTCCTTGGGGCTGGAAACCGAGGCGCAACGCGCCGCGCAGGAAATCGAGGAGCGCGCGGCGCTCGGCGCGGTCGTGCTCGAACTGAGCGGCCTGGAGGAGCGCGAGCCCCTCTTGGCCGGCGCACGCGACCTGACCGATCCCTTGGAGCGCGCGCAGCGGTTGCATGATCTGGCGATGCGCGAACAGCAGTCGCTCGACGCCGAGAAGAAGGCGCGAGAGACCGAGGAAGAGAACACGCGCCGGATCCTCCGCTCACGCGCGTCGCTGGAGGGAGCGCGTCCGGCCAACCTGGCGCACGTCGAGCTGGAGATCGCGAGCGGCGAGGCGGAGCTGGCGCGACTGCGGCGCGAGATCGAGGGGGTCCGCTTGGCCCACCGTTGGGTCGCAGAGGCGGCGCACGAGTATCAAGCCGAGTACCGCGGAGAGTTGGAGGCGAAGATCACGGAGTCGTTCCAGAAGCTGACCGGCACGACCGGTCGCTCGGTCGAGATCGCCGCCGATTTCGGTCTCTCGCTCCGGCGGTCCAACGGCGCGCCGCTCGCGATGGAGCAGCTCTCGCAAGGGGCGCGCGACCAGTTGGTGCTGGCGGTTCGTCTGGCGCTGGCCGATCTCCTGGCCGGCGCGGTCCCGCTGCCGCTCGTCTTCGACGACCCGTTCGTCCACTTCGACTCCACTCGGCGCGTGCGACTGCGCAGCTCGCTGCAGAGTCTGTCGCGGGATCGCCAGTGGATCCTGCTCAGCTACGACGACGATTTCGCCACCTGGGGCCGGCCGCTCGCCGTCGAACGAAGCGCGGGAGTAAGATCCGCCGGGCCTGTCTGACCCAGGGATTCAGGGAGTGATGCGCGGCAAAGGAGTGCCCATGTCGGAGCCGAGGGATGGCGGCCGTTTCGGCGCCGTGGCGCTGGCGAGTGCGATCGCGATGACGTTTTCCGCGCTCGCCGCCTTCCAGGCGGACGCGCAGAGTTCCGCGCCGGAAACGGAGAAGACGCCCCCGTCCAGCGCGCCGGCGGCGCCGGGTCCGCGCTCTCGACTGACCTTGCGCGGCGAGTTCACCACTTCCACTTTCGCGCAGAAGAACTTCTCTCTCGGCGCGTCGACCGTGCTGCCGGCCCCGGTGAGCGATTTCGACGCCTTCTGGACCCAAGAGCTGCGCCTCTATCCGCGCTTGATCCTGTCGGACGATCTGAACGTGAATCTGCGGACGACCTTCGCCTCGGGCCTCTGGGGCTTCGATGACACGCCGAACGAAGCCAACGGAGACTCGCCTCGCTCCCGTCGCTTCTTCGAGATGCGAGTCTCGTGGGCCTACCTCTCCTACCAGCATCACGGTTCGCGCACGCGGTGGTACCTGGGCCGCCAGCGGTTCGGGATGGGACACTCGCTCGTCCTCGACGCCAACGCGCCCGGCCTCCAGATCTATCGCGACTTCGGTCGGAACTCCGCGCTGCAGCTCGCCTTCGCAAAGGAGATGGAAGGCGCCGACGGTCTGAGCGACGCGAACGCGACCTCGCGCGGAGGAGGCGACGGCCGCGACGCCGATCTCTATCTGGCCGAGTGGAAGACCGAACGCGAGAGCTTCACCTTCAATCCGTTCTACGCCTACTACCTCGACCGTGGAAACGCCGACGGCGCCACGCTCCTCCCCGATGGGCTCGACTACTCGCAGGCGCGCTTCCGTCCCAACATCTCGCAGGCGACGGTGATGGGGGTCGCGCTGAGCGGACGGCGCGGGCCGCTTCGCCTCGAGCTGGAGTACGACAAGTTGAGTGGCAAAGACCGGGTGCAGAATCTGGACTCCGGCCCGGGCGAGCGACTCGACATCAACAACGGTGACCTGACCGGGAGCAATCTCTACGGACGCCTCTCGGTCGTGGGCTCGCGGTTGGAGTTGGGCGGGACGATCGGCATGGGCTCGGGCGATCCCGATCCCCGCACCGGCGAGGGGAACATCAACGGCCTTCGCACCGATGGCTATTTCTATCTGACCGAGATCTGGGAGGACACGATCTCCTCCGACGAAGAAGGCATCGCGCCGGGCGGCCTGGGAGCGTCGCGCTTCCGCGGATATCGCGGGCTGGAGAACACGAAGGTGTACCAGGGGCACGCGGCGATCCGGCTGCGGCACAACCTGCGCGTCTTCGGATCGTTCTCGATGCTGCGTTCCACCGAGGCGCTGCAACGCTGGAGCGATCTCAACGCGGACGGCCGCATCTCCGCCGACGAGTATGGCGGCGCTCCTTCCACTGAGTTGGGGAGCGAGATCGACGCACGCATCGACTGGACGATCGACGAGAAGATCTTCGTCGCGCTGCGCGGAGGGATGTTCTTCCCGCGCGCCGCGGTCGGGCTCCTGATGTTCGGCACGGAGCGATTCCAGGAGCAGGCGCGAGAGATGCGTCTGACGGTCCGGGTGCCGATCTCGGAGTTCTCGCTGGGAGGATGAAACGAGCCGCCGCCTTCAGCGGCGGCTCGTTCCCTCACCCTCTCTCTCCCCAACCTGGAGCTCGCGCCCTACCTCACCACCAACACCCTCACACTCTCCCCTCCACCATCGGCGCGAGC
>CAZVYN010000098.1:0-12094 GCA_964631125.1 uncultured bacterium
GCGCCGTTGCTCTCCACCACGAGAGGAATGTGACGCGGCAATCGCAACGGCGCGATCGAGAAGAGCTCTTGGCGCACGAGCAGCAGGTCGGGGCGGAACTGCGACAACTTCGCCGAGATCGCGCGGCGAAGGCGCCGCTCCAAGTCGAGTTGCCCGAGCTTCGGCGGGCCGCGTCGCGCCATTCGCGTCCAGCCGCCGCTCGGTCCCGCCCACGTCGACGCTGACGCGCTCGTCTCGGCCGCGGGGGCGAGCGAGATCAGATGAACCACGTGGCGGCGGGCCTCGAGCGCGTCGGTCAGTCGTCGCACATGCACCGCGTGCCCCTGCGCCAGCGTCAGGTCGATCGGCGCGTGATAGAGGATGCGCATCAGTCGCGCGCGGACCAGACGGCGAGGGCGCCGGCCCAGAGCCAGATCCCATCATTGCCGCTGATGTCGCCGCTGAACTGCGCCGCCACGAGCGCGAAGAGCGCGGACGCCATCGCGACTCGAGTCAGGCTCCAACGCGTTCGGTCGCGCGTGCGCCACTCCAGCCGCGCGCGGCGCCAGCGTCCCCAGAGCAGGACCAGGAACGTACCCAGGACCAACAAGCCGACGAGCCCATTCTCCAGCCCGACCTCGAGGAAGAGATTGTGCGGATAGAGACGGCGATCGCCGGCTCGAGCCAGGGCGCTGAAGCCGCCGGTGCCGAGGCCGGTCCCGAGGACGGAGGTGATCTGCTCGCCTGCCACGGCGAGGATGCGAAGGCGCACGAAGTTCGAAACCGCCGCGCCGGCGAACGGGAGATTGCCGAATCGTTCCGCCGCGAGGATGAAGAGCAGCAGGATCCCGCTGACCGCGGCGACACCCGTGACCAGAGCGCCGCGCACGAAGGCGCGTCGACCGAGGCGTCCGTCACTGCTCGCGACCCAGGCCGCGGCCGCGACGACCATGGCCAGCGCGGGGCCGCGCGACTCGGTGCGGAGGAACACAATGCCGAAGAGAAGCGCGGCGAAGACTGTCGGACCCTTCCCGATCGCTCCGATCGCGCGCAGTCCCAGCAGCGCGACCAGTCCGAAGCCCATCTGTCGAGCCAACCAGATCGGACCGAGGCCGAGCACTTGGAGCCGCCCGCTCCAGGGTTGGAACTCGAGGCGATCGTTGGCGGCGGCCAGCAGCGCCACGGCGAGATTCCAGCCCACGACATGCCGGAGGAACGAGACGCCGCGCGCGGTCGTGGTCTGCGCGTCCCCTCGCAGGTAGACCAGCGCCACGGCGAGGAACGTCGCGTTGATGGTGACGAACAACAGCGTTTTCGCGCGCCCGTACGAAGGAGAGGGTGAGCCGAGGGCGCCCCACGCCAAGATGAGCGCGAGCACAGCCGTCGCGAGGAGGAGCGGCTCACGCGCCGTCGCCGAGAGCGCGCGAGCGGCGCTCGAGTCTCCCCAGAGCGCGCGCCAGGCGATGAGCGCGACGCCCGCAAGCAGCAGGCCGCGCGCGAAGTAGATCCCGATCGGCACGGAGTTTCCGATCGATGCGCTGACCGGATCGAGCAACGGCAATCCGAAGGCGACGAACGCCAGGGCGCGGTACGGGGCGCTCAGCATCCAGCAAAGAGCGCACGCCACGCAGAGCGCCGCGAGCAGGTAGGGCGCGCGCGAGGTGGAAGCCAACACGACGAAGTCGAGCAGGACCAAGAGCGCCCAGACCCAGCCGGACGGGACCGGAGCGCGAGTGGCCAACGAAGCGGCGGCGCGAGTGGACATGTTCGCGGCGACTAGAGCCGATCGACGAGCGGCTCGAGCTTCAACTGGCGCAACAGTTCGCGCAGCCGCGCGAAACGCTCGGGGTCGTCCCGACGCAGGCGCGCCACTCGCTCCAAGACGGCGGCGAGAATCACGCTGACGAAGAACGCGGTCAGCGTGGCGCTGACACAGATGATCCAGCGGATCGGACGGTATCGCTTGGTCGGCGTCACCGCCCGATCGAGCACCTGCACCGTCGGCGTATCCCGGGTCTCTTGGATGCGGAACTGCTCGTACTGCTGCACGAGCAGTTGGTAGATCGCCTGCTGCACCTCGACCTCGCGCAGCGCACGCACGTAGGCGAGGGCCCGCTCGGGATAGTCATGGAGAGGGATCTCGAAGCGACTGCCACGCGGACCGCCAGCCCCCGATTCCAGTTCGGCCAATCGACGCCGCCAGGTCGCGACCTCGCGCTCCATGGCGATCCGCTCCGGGTGCTCGCGGCCGACCTGACCCGAGAGGACGCCGAGCTCGACCTCCTTGACGATCAACTGCGCCTGGGCCTCGGCCGCGGCGCTGATGACGGCGCGGGCTTGGTCCTCGGGCACGAAGACCTGTCCGCGCTCCTGCACGATCCGCAGCGTGTCCTCGGCCGCGGCCAGATCGACGCGATTCTGCGCCAGGCGTTGCTCGATGAAGATGCGCGCGTAGTGGGCCGAGCCGCTCCGCTTCTCGCGGTTCAATCGATCCAGCAACTCGACCGCGCCGTTCGCCATCTGCGCCGCGAGTTCGGGGGAACGGTCCAGCGCGCGCACCGAGACGACGCCCTCTCCCCCGACCTTGACCGAGAGATTTCCCGAGAGGGCCTCGACGGCGTCGTCCATCTCCTTGACCTTGTAGACGGTCATCAGGTCGAATCGCCGCACCATCTCCTCGCGCAACGTCCGACTCTTCAAGACGGCGGCGAACAGATCGGACGGCGTCGCCAGGAGTGGGAGGCTCGTGCGTCCTCCGGCCAGCGCGCCGGCGGAGAGGAGCGAGGAGAGGTTCCCGAGCGAGAGGCCCTCCTCTTCGGGAGGGAAGACCGAAGCGGTGGCGCTATAGGTCTTGGGCAAGAGCAACGCGACCACGACCGAGAGCACCGCGACGAGCGCGGTGTTGCCGAGGATGAAGCGTTTCCAGCGCAAGAGCGCCAGGATCTGATCGACGAAGGACATCACGCGAGGCCGGCATGCTACCACGCCGGGTCGAGGCGTCACGAAAGGCGGCGAGTTGATGCGAGTCGGCTACATCCAGTTCGCGCCGCTGCTCGGCGAGTTGGAGCACAACCGCGAGATCGTGCGTGGACTGTTGGAGGCGGCGCCCCCGGCCGATCTCCTGGTGCTGCCGGAGCTGGCGAACTCCGGATATCACTTCGCGCGGGCCGAGGACGCGGCGGCCGCCGCCGAATCGGCGCGCGACGGCGCCTACACTCGGCTCCTGACCTCGTTCGCGGCCGAAAGCAGCTGCTCGGTGGTGAGCGGACTCTGCGAGCGGGACGGAGACCAGATCTACAACAGCGCGATCCTCGTCGGCCCGGGAGGATGGATCGGGACGTATCGCAAACTGCATCTGTTCTCGGGTGAGAGAGACCTCTTCTCGCCGGGCGATCTCGGACTCCCGGTCTTCGATCTCGGGCCGGTCCGCGTGGGTCTCCTGGTCTGTTTCGACTGGCAGTTCGTCGAGACCTGGCGCGTCCTCGCGCTGCGAGGGGCCGAGGTGATCTGCCACCCTTCGAATCTCGTCATCCCCGATCGCTGCCAGCGGGCCGTTCCGATCCACGCGATGCTGAATCGACTCTTCGTCGTGACGGCCAACCGGATCGGGAGCGAACGCGGTCTCTCCTTCACCGGACGCTCCTTCGTGGCCGATCCCCGCGGCGAGGTCCTGGCCGAAGCGCCGAGCGATCGGCCGGAGTCCCGCGTGGTCGAGATCGACCCGACCCTGGCGCGCGACAAGGCGGTCACCCCGCGCAACGACCTGCTGGGGGATCGTCGCCCAGAGTGGTACGGGCCGATCACGGCGCGGCCGGAGAATGGCTAGTCGGCCTCGGCTTCCGCCTCGGCTCCGGTCGTCGCGATGGCGTAGTCCTTGATCTTCGCGCGAAGCGTCTGCCGGCTACAGCCGAGCAGCTCCGCTGCGCGCGTCTTGTTCCCGCCGACGACCCTGAGCCCATGTTCGATCGCAAGGCGCTCCACCTTCTCCAGCTTGACCACCTCTTCGGTGTTGAACGTCAGCAGCTCCGCCGTCTTCCCGCTCGCGCCCGGCCTCGCCTCGCCGCGCAACTGCGGCGGGAGGTCCTCCGGCAGGATCTCCGGTCCGGAGTGCATGAGCACGAGCCGCTCCATCAGGTTCTTCAACTCGCGCACGTTGCCCGGCCAGCGATAGTTCGCCAGCAGCTCCATCGCCTTGTCCGAGACACGCTCGATCTTCCCGCCCAATTCCGTATTGAATCGCTGGAGGAAGTACTTCGCCAGTAGTCCGATGTCGTCCTTGCGATCACGCAGCGGCGGGACGTGGATGGGGATGACCGTCAGTCGGTAGTAGAGGTCCTCGCGGAAGCGCTTCGCCTCGACTTCCTGGAAGAGATCCTTGTTCGTCGCCGCGACGAAACGAACATGCACGCGGACATCGCTCCGTCCGCCCACGCGTCGGAAGGTCCGCTGCTCGAAGACGCGCAGCAGCTTCGACTGGAGCCCGAGCGGCATCTCTCCGATCTCGTCCAGGAACAACGTGCCGCGATCCGCCATCTCCAACAGCCCGCGCTGGCTCTTCGCGTTGGTGAACGCTCCCGCCTCGGTGCCGAAGAGCTCGGACTCCAGGAGATTGTCCGGCACCGCCGCGCAGTTCAGATCGACGAACGGGCCCTTCGACGCCTCGCTCGAGTAGTGGATGCGCCGCGCGATCAGCTCCTTGCCGACCCCGGTCTCGCCGCGGATGAGCACGGTCGACGCGCCCGACTTGCCGATCTTGCGCACGTTCTCCAGCAAGTCCTGCATCTTCTGGCTGGAGCCGAAGACCTGCTCGCCCTCGATCTCGCGGTCGCGCTGACTGCGCAAGACCTCGACTTCCTTGCGCAGCTCGACCGTTTGGAGCGCGCTGCGGATCAGCAATCGGAGCTGAGGGATCTCCAGCGGCTTGGTGATGTACTGGAAGCAACCCAGCTTGGTCGCCTCCACCGCCGACTCGATCCGCCCGTAGGCGGTCATCATGATGACGAGCACGTGCGGCCAGCGCGCCTTGATCTCGCGCAGGACATCGATGCCGTCCTCTCCCGATTCCTTCAACTTCTGATCGAGCAGCACGAGATCGACCGATTCGCGCGCGAGGATCTCCATCGCGTCGCGCCCGGTCGGCGCGGCCAGCACGCTCGTCTGGTCGTCGCGCAGCGCCTCGCTCAGGGTCATGCGGATGGAATGCTCGTCGTCGACGACAAGCAGGGTGTAAGCCAGGGTGTCAGGCATCCTGTCGTCGCTCACCTTGCCTCCTCTCGATGGGAAGATCCATGAGGATGGTCGTCCCTTTGTGTTCGACCGAACGGGCCGCGAGGGTCCCGCCGTGTTCGCGCACGATCGCCAGAGAGAGCGAGAGACCGAGCCCGGTCCCGCGCGTCCTGGTGGTGAAGAACGGATTCCAGATCCTGGACAGATGCTCCTTCGAGATGCCGCGCCCCGTGTCGGCGACGCGGATCTGGAGAAAGCGCGCGCGCAGCGGGTCGCGCGCGTAACGGACTCGGTCCGTCGCACGCCGGCCCGGCATGCGACGCTGGTGAGGCAGTCGTCGGATGACCGCCACATCGAGGCGCAAGTCGCCGCCCTCCGGCATCGCCTCCTGCGCGTTGCGAACCAGATTGAGCAGCACCTGCTCGATCTGGTTCGGGTCGACATACAGCCGCGGAATGCGGCCGCGCACGACGAGTGAACTCCGCACGCCCGCTTCGGCCATGGTCGGACCCTGCAGTTCGAGCACCCGCCGCACCGATTCGAGGATGTCGGATTCGCGCAGCTCCGGCCGATTCGGCCGCGCGTAGCTGAGCAGCCCTTCGACGATCCGATTGAGGCGCTCGGCTTCGTCGAGGATCAGATCGAGGAAGCGCTCGCGCTGCTCCTCTCCGATCCGGCCCTCCTTCAGGACCTGCGCGCAATTGGCGATTCCGGTCAGCGGGTTGCGGATCTCGTGGGCCATGCCGGCCGACAACTCGCCCAACGCGATCAAGCGATCCCGTTGGCTGCGCGACTCGGCCAGCACGCGCTCTTCGGAGAGATCACGGAAGAAGGCGACGAGTCCGCGTCGTTTCCGTCCCGGCCCGGCCAACGGCGCGGTCTGGAGCGAGATCGGCGCCTCGGTTCCATCGGGACGAGCCAGGTACAACTCGATCGGCGCCGCGCGTCCCTTCAACGCCTCGAGCAACGGATGCCGATCCTCGAGCCCCACCGTGCGGAAGACGCGCACGCAGTCGAGACCGCGCGCATCCTCGGCCCGCACTCCCAGGATCGCCTCGGCCCGACCCCCGCAGTGGAGCACGCGGCCCAATGGATCGAGGATGAGCGTGCCGTAGGGAAGCGCCTGCCCGACCGCTTCGCGGAATCCCGCCAACTCGGCGCGCTCACGTCGCAGCGCTTCGAGGGCGATCTCCAGTCGCAACCGCTCCCGCGAGCGCGGATTCTCGATCAGATCGACCGCGGCCTTCGCCGCCCGCGCGGCGCGCGGAAGCTGCACGATCAAACCGCCGATGGGATCCCCGCGCTCCGTCAGCGGCATGGCCGAGAGACGCGGGACCGGGAGCGGGGCGTCGACGGCGTCGCACCAAGTGAGATTCGCGTTCTCCCCCCGAAGCTTCGCGGCGCGCTCGACGAGCGGCGTGAGCTTGTCGGTGGCGAGCGTCCGCCAGAAGTGCGACGAGGCGAAGCCGAGAGCCCACGGGTCGCTCGGATCCAGCTCCAGCGAGTGGGCCGCGATGGGAGTCCAGCCTTCGAACTCGCGGCGCCGGGTCGCCCGCACAGGCGAGGGGGCGTCGGCGGCGTAGAGTCGATACGCGATCCCGCCCAACAGAGGCGCGCCATCCGTCTCCACCACTTTCGCACCCTTCGAGGACGGCCGCTGCGACCGTTCGGGGTGCGCTCCGGACTGGGGGTCCGAGAGAGGCGGAGATCGACGGCGTGGACCAGGCGAACCGGCGTGCTGAGCGAGTGGACGAACTCCCGTTTCCGTCCTCGCCGACGATCGAGTCATGATGAATCCTTCGCGCGCAGACCCGATCCTTGGGCCCGTCGCATCCTAACGGCGGCCCGGAGTGGTCACAAGCGAGGAGTAGGGCGCCCGCGTGAGCGGGGCGCGGTCAGTTGGAGAGTCGCGTGGAGCGGAGCCGGCGATGTTCGCGGAAGAGCGCGCGGAGAATGCGCTCGCGCTTGCGCTCAGGGAGTCCCATGAACTGGAACGCGGTGCGCTCGGGCGACCGCTCGATCCGCACCGTTCTGAGATCCAGCGCGAGCGGCGCGCCTTCCCCCAGATAGAGGAATCCAGCGTGGACGTTGTCGAGACCGAGCCAGGACTGGGTCCCCTCGACTCGACATCCTCCCCCGCTCAGATCGTGGACCCGAGCCAGATGGAACTCCGCCTCGAACCTGCCGCCATCGAGGAGGGGCGGCGCGCTCGAGGCGGATCCCGCCGGATGCCCGGGTGTGCGCGCGAGCAGCAACGAGGCCGCGAACGGCAATCGGAAGTACTCACGACGTTGCACCCGTTCGGGGTTCGCCTCGGAGATCACCAGATCGAGACGTCGGTCCGAGGGTTGGGCATCCACGCGAGCCGACAGCAGGTAGAGCGCGTCGGGCCGTTCGACTTCTAGGAGCACCGTGTGGTCGGCCGGGAGTCGCGGGGTGCGCGCCGCCAGCGACAGCTCCAGACGCCGGCCTTCCCTCGCGCGAACTACTGCCGACGCCGGAGTCGCCTCCCCGATTCGCCACCTCAGGGTCTCTCCCGCTTCGATCGGCAGGCCGGACGTCGTCGGGACGGTGTTCACGGAGGCGGACCTTCGGGGCGGCCCCCGTCATCTTCGCGGGGTTCGCCGAGCAGCGCGCGCAGCGTGTCGAGTCGCACTTCGGGACGATCGTAGAAACCTTCGGAGAGTCGACGACGCGCCTCGAGCACCTTCTCGGTGCGGATCTCGGGCGTCTCGGACTCGGGGGACGCGAGAGGCTCGGGCGAGTCGGCTCGCGGCGCCCTGGCCGCCTCTTTGGCGTCGGCCTTCGCTCTCAGGGATTCGATCGAGACGATCTTCGGTCGTCCTGTCTTCTCGACCGCCATCGGTTCCTCGACTTTCGTTCGCTTCACGCGCGCTCGTGGATCCATCTCGGGGGATCGGTCTGTTGTCCGGCGAATCGTTGCGCGCCGCGCGTCCCCTCGAGTTCGGCCCGGGTCGCAGTTTCCCAAGTGGCGGCCAACTGTAGCGCGCGTTCGACCGCGTCGAGATCGTCGGACAAACGACGTCTCCGGGCCGAGGGCGAAACCTCGGCCGACGTCTCCGCCGACGCGTGGGCCTCGATCTGCGCGGAGAGCAACTCGGCCGCCTCGGCCAGCAGTTCGATGGCCCGATCGGCCTCTCCCTCGGCGGCGGCTTGTTCGGCTCGGGCGAGCCGCGCGACCACGTCCTGGTCGTCCGGATGCATGGGATCCTCCCGCGGGCCGGAGACCGTCCTACCGTGGTGGCGGGACGGCCGAACCGGCCGGTCTCCTGCAGAGACCTATCGGCCGGCGACGGGCGATCCTTGATCGCGGAGGAGGGTCCGCTTGGTCCGCATAGGCCGATCGGCTAGCCGAAGATGGCGTCGTTGCTGGTGAGGAGGCCGCCCAGGTAGTCGCGCTGACTGTTGAGCGAGCTGATGGTCGACTCGAGCTGCGCCAGGCGACCGAGCAGCGTCTCTTCCTGTCGAGCGAAGCTCTTCGTCTGCGTCTTGATCCGCTGTTCGATCGATCGGATCCGCCCGTTCAGCGTCTCCTGCCTCGAAGTCAAGAGACCGCCGCTGCGCGCGTAGCGATCGAGCGTGTCGCTCAGCCGCTTGCCCGCGCTTCCATCGGCGGCGAAGAAGTTCTCGACGGAAGACGCGGATTGGAGGAGCGCGCTCGCCAACAGGCTCGGATCGGAAAGTGTGAGTCTGCCTTCCCGATCGGCGGTCACTCCGAGCGCGCCGGCCGACAACGTCGCGCTCCCCACGGTCGGCGCGAGCGCGTCGCGCAGTTCGCTCCGCAACTGCCGCAATGACTCATCCCCGGCCAGGGCGCCTCGGGTCGAGCCGGCGCGGTCGGACGGCCGAGTCTGATTGCGCACCTCGGTCAGCGTCGCGTTGAACGCGGCGATGAACTCCTCCATCCGCGCCTTCGCGGCTTCGACGTCGCGCTCGATCTGGATGCTCCGCGTCTCGGCCGAAGGCGCGTGGAGTCGCACCGACACTCCCGGCAGGAGGTCGGTCAATTCGTTCGTTCTCGCCGTGACCGGCACGCCGTTGACGACGACCTTGGCGTCGGCGCCCGCCTGTACCGTGGCCGGATGCGTCGAGTTCTCGGTCTCTCGGCCCGCCAATCCGAGGCGCGCCATGACATCGCCCTCGAGGTCGACGATCTCGGTCACGCGGGCGTCTTGTCCCGAATCGCGCGTCGAGAGCAGCAACCGGATCTGTCCCGTGGAGGTCTGCACCACCGAGGCCGAGACTGCCGCCGACGAGCCGTTGATCCCCTCGGCGACCGCCTCCAGCGACGCGCGGCCGAGCGGTCCGGCCGGCAGTTCGATCGAGAGCTCGGTCTCGGTCGACACGCCCTTCAGGCGAAAGCGGACCGCGGTCGGCTCGCCGAATTCACTGGCCATCAGACTGTCCGCGGTGCGCGACTCGGGCGTCGCGGCTTCGGCCGAGAACTCGCCCGAGGCGAGACTGTGCCGCGTCGCCAACGCGTCGACGCGCAGGGTAAAGGTGCCGGCGCTGGCCTGCGCCGTGGCCGAGACCGCCACCGTCCGTTCGTCGGACCCCTCGACCCGCACCGCGCGGAGCGGATTCGCACTGGATCGCACGGAAAGGTTCTGCGTCAGCCGCTTCAATTCGGAGAGCCGAGAGCCGAGCGATCGGTAGGACTTGAGTTGCTCATCGAGCTGCGAGCGCTGTGTCTGCAGGGCGAGCAGCGGCCGTTTGACCGGAGCGAGCAGTTGTTGCGCGAGCGCGCGGAGGCTGGCGTTGCCGGTGGTCGAGACTGCGATCGGCATGGACTAGCTCCTCGTCAACGCGCGACGCCATGTCTCGGACAGCTCGGCCAGGATCGTCTCGGCTTCGTCGAGCCTGCCGTCACGCGCCAGCCGCACCAGATACTCGTAGAGGACGAGCAACTGTCCGGCGACAGGACCGCTCTCCGGGTCGAGGCCGCCGATCAGTTCGCGGATCGCGCGCATGAGGAGCCCGCGTCGGCCGCTGCGCGCGGCGCCGAGCGCGACGTCGGTCACCTTCAGCGTGAGCTCGCCGGGACCCAGGACCGCGACCGTGTGCTCGCGGTAGAGACGTAGCGCCTCTCGAGGCAGTGCTTGCCCAGGCGGTGCTTGCCCAGGCGGTGCTTGTCGGCGCATCTCGTTCATGGAGGATGAGAGGGTTCAGGGAGCCGGCGCGAGACCGGCTCCCTGCACGCCTACTCACTAACCGAAGAGCGCCAGGATCGACTGACCGTTCATGTTGGCCTGCGCCAGCATGGCGGTCGACGTCTGCTGCAGGATTTGCATCTTCGACAACTCCAGCTGTTCCTTCGCCATGTCGGCGTTGCGGATCCGGCTGAAGGCCGACTCGGTGTTGACCTGCGCGATCGAGATGCTGTTCTCCTTGAGCGTCAGACGATTCGTGAGTGAACCGATGCCGGTCAGCCCCGAGTTGATCGTCCGCAAGGCGGTGTCGATCTCGTCTTTGTACTGGGTGTAGTTCGTCGAATCGATGGCGTCGTTCGGCGTCAACGCGACCAGGTTCTCCATCCCGAGCGCGCCCGGCGTGAAGACACCGAGGTCGAAGATCGTGCTGTCGTTCTCACCGGTCTGGAAGCTGAGCGAACTCGACGAGTTGAGCATGGCCAGCCCGTTGAACGAGGTCTGCTCCGCGATGTCCTGGATTTCCGCCATCATCTGGGAGAGTTCCTGACTGATCGCCTTGCGCTCCTCGGTTCCGAGCGTGTCGCTTGCGGCCGCCACGATCTTCTCACCCATTCCGACCAAGATGTCGTTGATGCTGAGTAGACCGCCCTCCGCCACCGCGACCATGTTCTTCGCCTGGCCGATGTTGTCGTAGACCGCCTGCAGCGTCCGATTCCGGGCGTCGAGCTTGCTCGAGATCGACATTCCCGACGGATCGTCAGCGGCGTTGTTGATGCGCTTGCCCGTCCCCAACCTGAGCTGATGCGTCGCTACGTTCTGGTTCACGTCCCGGAGCGTGGCGAGGATGTTCAGCCCCTGGATGTTGGAGCGGATTCTGGAAAGATCGCTTCCGGCCATCTTGGGATAACCCTCCCTAGTCGCGGTTGCCCGCTGCGGCAACCGGGTTTCCGTACCCTGTGGCTGAGGCTCCGGCTTCCTCACTCGGAAGGGGCCGGGTGCCTCTCGCTTGGGTCATCGGTAGATCCCGCGGGCGACCTTTAGGGGATTCCAGGCACAACGAGAACTCACTCGAACGCGCGCCCGTAAACGAAAGAGGCCCAGGGATTCCTGGGCCTCGCTCGATTGGAACTCGTGGGGAGGATCTCGCGGTCGCTACGGTCCGGCCGAACCGGCGCTGTCTTCTTCGCCGCGACGCTTCGCCTTGCTGAAGATCTGGGCGACCTCCTTGAGCGACTTGGCCGAGATCCCGGACGCGCGACGGTTCTCGTCGCGGATCCGCTCGTAGATCTCCTCGCGGTGGACAGCGACGTTCGGGGGCGCGTCGATGCCCAACTTGACCTGACCACCCTTCACGTCCAGGACAATGATCTTGATCTTGTCCCCGATCCGGATGTTCTCCCCTAACTTCCGTGTCAGGATGAGCATCGTCGCTCCCTCCAATAGCCCGGGCCGGCTCGCTCAGGCGAGCGGTGGGGCAGGGCGAATTGCGCAACTGTCATGGTGATGAAGGCGGCCTAGCCGACACTGATCCGCAGAGCGGGAGGCTGTCCCGCGGTGACGTGAGTCTGGGTCTCCCCCTTGACGGTGTTCCCCTGGATGACTCCCGGCTGGAACGATCCGCCTCGGAGCGCACCGCCGTGCATCTTGTTTCCTCGGCCGCTCTCCGCTTGCAGATTGCCCGCTTGCAGATTGCCCGCTTGCAGATTGCCCGCTTGCAG
>CAZVYN010000099.1:0-12038 GCA_964631125.1 uncultured bacterium
ACCTGCGTCGCCAACAAGACCACCAACGCGCCCCACCACTCGGGACGACGCCAGAGCGCGACGAACCGATCGATCAACGCGAGACCGCCAGGCGGCCGATGGTCGTGCGCGCATCTCCCCCGCCGACGGGGCGCGCGGTCAGCTTGAAGAAGTAGACGCCGTTCGCGAGTCCGTCTCCGTCCGCGTCGCGCCCGCTCCAGTCGAGACCTTCGTTCGCGAACCGGTCGGGCGTCAGGCGAGCGGGTCCGAGGCGCGCGATCGAGCGACCGGACGCCGTGAAGATCTGCACTTCGATCTCGGCTTCATCGTTGATCTCTCCGAAGAATCCGGCCGGCCCGCTGCTCGGATTGGGGAAGACGAAGGCCGAGGCCAGCTCGAACCCGGCGTCGCCGCCGCCGGCAAGGAAGAAGGAGACGGAGACCGACGACCGATTGTTCACGTTGTCCGAAGCCTCGAGGATGAGTTCGTAGCGGTGGCCCGGAGTCAGATCGGTCGGCAGGCTGTACGAGATCTCGCCCGCTCGGAAATCGTCGCCGAAGGCGACGCGCGAGGCGACGTCCTCGGCGCGGATCAGAACGCCGTTCTCTTCGATGCGCGCGACGACGGAGCGAGAGCCGACGAGGCCGGTGATGTTGATCCCGCTAGAGTCGGTCAACGTCGCGACCCACTCGCTTCCGGCGGGCAGCGCCTCTGAGTCGCCGTCGAACTCCAGAGTCAGGTTCGGTCCGCGCGTGTCTTCGCTGGTGGGCGCGGCTCGCTCGGGTACCGAGAGGGTCACGCGAGCGCCGCCCGCTTCTTCGTCTCCGTCGGAATCGCTCGCGTAGACGAAGACCGCAGCGGGGCCGCGTTCGCCGGTCCGCAGCGCCGACGGTGTGAAGAACGAAACCGTGAATCGACCCGCCTCCGCCTCCGTCTCACCTCGGTAGATCGGCGCGCCCGGCAGTTCGTAGTTCACCCGGTAGAAGACACTGTTGTACGCGACTTCGCGGCGCACCACCACGGCCGAGTCGTAGACCTCGACCTCGACCGGTCCGTCGAAGTCGTCGCGCACGGCGCCCGACGTGTCGACGATCACTCCCTCCAACTCGACCCTCACACCGCGCGGGAGCGAATCGCCCAGCGCAGAGCCGACGGAGGAGAGTTCGAGCTCCATCTCCTGCCGGGGTGAGACGAGAGCGACCGAGGGGTCGCCGAGGAGGGCGTAGCGCCGTGAGTTGATGCTCCTTGGACTGGTCATGCGGAGCTTTCCGATGACGGCCGCTTCACCCAGAGGTCGGGCGCCGCTGGCCCTTCCTTCGGGGAAAGCGGCCTGCAGGAACGTCCGGTTCAGCTCCGCGTTGCCGTTGGAGAAGGCGACGGCCGTGGCGGCGAAGACCGCGATGGCCCCGCCGCCCGGATGCAGAACGAGCGCCTCTCCGAGACCCGGCGTGGAGTGGTCGAACTTCCCGACCGAGCAGGAGGCGGTGACGAAGAGGAAGAGTCGGTCCTCGTTGCGCAGAGAGGCCACGCCTGACAGCTCGAAGGTCCGTTCGTCGGCGATCTGCGTCTCGCTGCCGTGGCCGGTGTAATTGACCAGGAGCGTCCCGTTGGTCATGGAGAGGCGCAGCGCTTCGGCCGCGGCCGGCTTCTTGTCGTAGATGCACTCCTCGCCGTAGTCCACCAGGTAGATCTTGTCGCGTTGAATCGTGGACGGCAGCGCGATGGCGGCCAGCGCCTCGGTCTGCGCCGTGTGCGTGTACATGAGCGGCAGGTCGAGGTTGGGACCCTGGCAGCGATCGTCCGCCACCAGCGTGGCGCGTAGTCGCCACGGATCGCGCGCGCTCTCGGTCTCGTAACTGATGATCTTCTCCACCATCACGGCGGCTTCGTTCGCCGTCCTCGCCGGCAGACGACCGAGGAAGAGATCGAGCGCGGCGTCCGTCTCACCATCCAGGTACGCGAAGTAGTCGTCCGACCCGAATTGCGGCGAGTAGGGCGAACCGACCAGCGACCGGTCGTGGTACCCCTCGAACGTCGGCACGAAATTCTGCGCCCCTTCCCGCAGGACGTCGCGGTAGTCGAAGTGGCAATCACCCAGGAGCAGGACATAGGCGGGCGCGTCTTCGGGATCCCCCCCGCTCCAGCGCTCCTTGGCGACTTGGAGGAATTGCCGGATCGCGGTGGGATCTCGGCGTCCGAACGAGAACTCGTCGAAGATGTCCTGGACGTCGATCACATCCACCACGCCGGTTCCGCGGTCGGGGAAACGGGCCGCGCGAAATGCAGCGAATTCCGCGGCCGGACCGACCAAGTCCTCGTGCGTGATGACCAACATCTGCGCCGCCGCGGTGCGGTCGCGCAGGAGCGGCGACGGAACCCGGTCCAGCTCGATCAGCGCGGGCCGCGCGAGCGCCCCCTCGGGACGCACGAGCAGCCGCGGCGGACGCTCGGCCTCGACCTCGACCGAGAAACGCGCCTCACGCGAGGCGCCGGCCGCGACGATCGCGGGGGCGATTCGTTCGGCATTCCAGACATCGTCGACCTGGTAGACCGCAACGTCGTCCCGCGTCAGCTCGGCGATCGAGAACGCGGTCGCACCCGAGTACCCGCCGACGAAGACCGAGAGGGTATCCTCGGGCGCCGCCAACGAGCGCGTGTAATCCAGCTCGATCCAACCGAGCAGGACGCGATCCACTCGCCCGGTCACGGTCGGATCGGTGTAGGGCTGGAATTGGAAGCGGAAGCGCTGCTGGGCGTCTGCCGTCAGCCAGACTCCGGTCGTGTCGATGTCGTTCCTCGTGATGCCGTTCCAGAGCCGCTCCGCGATCTGCGCTCCGTTGAGGGAGACGCGGACATGGTGATCGGGAGGCGGCGGGCTCATCCGACTGAAGACATCATTCTGTCCCCAGAGCCGCATGCGCACGACGACCGGCTCCGCCGCGACCTGCCCCGGGAGCGTGATGGTCTGCGTGAAGTCGGTGTTGGTGGCCGAGCCGCTGAAGGAGCGCCACCAGAAGCGCTCCCATTGAATGCCGATCTCCTTCGGCCGCGGGTCCCAGAGGTCGCCCGTGCGATCATCTTCGAGATGGACGCGATCGACGACGGTCGTGGCGAACGGCCCGGCGCCCCCGTCACTGGCGCGAGACTCCATCCGGCGGGGCGGTCCGCTCTCGAACGAGCCGCCCCAACTGAGCCAGTAGACCCCCGTCTCCTCGAATGGATCGCGCGTATAGCGTTCTGTGGGTGTGTCCGGTCGGCCGTACTGCCGCAGGAATCCGTCGGGGCCGAGCCCGACGAAGACGATTCGGTCGTCTCTTGCGAACGCGCCGTCGCCGCCGTCCTCGACGCGGATCGCGACCTCCTGCATCCAGCTGTCGGCGTCTCCGACCGGCTGCCAGTCGGGGGCCGGCTGGTGATCCGACGTGAAGAGCCGCAGCGTGAGTGGATCGACGCTGAGAAGATCGACGCCCAATTCCTCGAGATCGGCGCCGCGCACGGCGTAGACGTCTTCATGATCGATGCGCAGACGGATCCAGGGCTGATCGGTGCTCGCGAACGAATCACCGCCGCCGCGCCGCTGCGACACGATCAGCGCCCGCGGCCTTCGCGCATCCTCGATCGCTTCGGGATCGAGGAGCAGCGCTCGGTAGACCGCGTCATACGGATCGCTCGGGCGCGTCGAGCCGCCAAACGAGGCGCCCGCCTTCGGCGGCCAGGCGACACCCGACCCCGATGAGGTCAGCCGCGCGGTGAACGTGGCGTGCTCCAGATAGCTGAATCGTCCGTCGGCTTTGGGTTCGATGGGCAAGAACCGAACCGGCGTCGCCCAGACGTCCCGCAACCAGGTCGCCTCACCGGCCTCGATCGGGCTCGCGACGTCCTCCCGCAATCGTCCGAGGAACTCGTCCGACGCGAGCCCCTCCGGCGCGGGAAGTGTGGTTCCCTCCAGCCAGGATCCATCGACGACGAGCCGCGTTCCGGGCGGGTGCGCGATCCAGGTCGTGGAGAGCGGCACGGTCAGGCGCTCGCTGATCGGCGAGGACGCCTGGGTCGCGTCCAAGACGTGCAGCCCGGTCAGGGCGCCGTTCGGCGAATCCCGTTCCCACGTCGAGCCTTGCAGCGATCCCTCGAACGCGAAGCGGAGCTGTCCCGGCGCGTCCGGCAGGCGATAGAAGGCAGCGGGGGCCGACGCCGCCCACCAGGCCAGCCCGACGGCGGCCGTGAGCGCCGGCCGGACGACCCTAGAGAACGGGGTCATCGAGGCGCTCGGCTTCGTCGACGAGCATGATGGGGATATCGTCCTCGATCGAGTAACGGAGCCGACAGACCGGACATGTGAGCTTCTGTGCGACCGAGTCGTACTCCAGGTCGCCCTTGCACTGCGGGCAGACCAGGATGTCGAGCAGTTCTTTTGCCAGCATCGAGAGCGCTCTCCAGGGTCAGGGACCGCAGGCTAACGAACGGTTCCGAACAGTGTCAACGTGACCCTCTGTCACGTCTCGTGTTAACGTCTTCTCTGCGTTGTTCCGCCCCCGAGTCCGCGCCTCGCGCGGACTGTCGGGCGGCCCTCTGTTCCACTGCCACGGGTCCACACAGACGCCGTCTTGGCGCCTTCGCTTGCGTCAGCTCCTGGGGAGGATGCCCATGTCCCGTCGACTTCGCGGGTTCGCGCTGTTCGTTTCCGGCTGCTTCACACTGCTCTTCGCCGCGGCCCCGTCGTTCGCCGAGTGGATCCCGCTCGGTCCGGAGATGACGGACCTGCGAGTCTTGGAGTCGTCGCCCGAGCGGGTGCTGGTCGAAGTGACCGTGGCGGGAGTCGAGCGCGCAACCCACACGATCGGCGGTCAGGTCCAGTCGGCGTACGCCGTTCCCGGCGCGACGGCGTGGATGGTGGCGGGCGAACCGCAGCTCCCGCTTCTTCGGCAATCGATCTACCTCCCCGATCTGGGCGCGTACGAGGCGCGGGTGGTCGATTCGGAGTTCATCACGTTGTGGACGGAACCGATCCTGCCGTCGAAAGGACACCTTCCCCGCAACGTCGACCCCGCGTCGGTCCCTCTGACCTGGAGCGCGGCGTACCAGCGCGATGAACTCTTCCCCGCGACGTCGGCCGAACTCCACGAACCGTACATCGTCCGCGACTTCCGCGGCGCGGTGCTGGAGGTGCGTCCCTTCCGTTACAACGCCGTGCGCGGCGCGCTCGAGGTCACGTCGCGCATGACGATCGAGTTGGTTCCGACCGGCGCCGCGGGCGCGAACGAAATCGCTCGCACGGTCGAGCCGACGGCGGTCGATGCGGAGTTCTACGGTATCTATCGCACGCACTTCGAGAATTGGCCGTCCGAGCGATACACACCGATCGCCGAACCGGGACGCATGCTGATCGTGAGCCACGCCTCGCTCATGTCGGCGGCGCAGACGCTGCGCACCTGGAAGCAGGAGAAAGGCTACAAAGTCGAGTTGGTCGACATGGCCGAGATCGGTGTGACCGACGACCAGCTGAAGTTGCACATCCAGAATATGTACGACTCGCCGGCCGGTTTGACCTACGTGCTCCTGGTGGGAGACGCCCAGGAGGTCCCCTACCCCCTCGGCCCCACGCAGAATGCGCCGTCCGACCCGATGTATTCGTTGACCGCCGGAACCGACTCCTACCCCGACCTCTTCGTTTCGCGCATCTCGGCGCAGACGTTGGCGCACGCGGACAACCAGGTGGCGAAGTTCGTCCGCTACGAGAAGGCGCCGGATGCCTCCGCGCCGGCCTCGAACTGGTACCCGAAGGGGCTCGGCATCGGCTCGGCCGACGGCTCGTGGAGCGGATACACCGACTGCGAGCGGCTGGAATTCATCGAGGACTACCTCTTGGGCTTCACCTACACGTCGCACCAGAAGATCTGTGACCCCGGCGCCACCGCGTCGTCGGTCACCACCGCGGTCAACGACGGGCGTTCGGTCATCAACTATATCGGGCACGCCAGCGGAACGAGCTGGACCACGACCAGCTTCAACATCAGCAACATCCATGCACTCTCGAATGGACACAAGCAGCCGTTCATCATCGACGTCTCCTGCTCGAACGGTGCGTTCAACATGAACGAGTCGTTCGCCGAGGCCTGGTTGCGCACCGGATCGGTCGCGACGCCGCGCGGCGCCATCGGCATGTATTCGTCGTCGCTGGTCTGTTCGTGGATTCCGCCCACGCAGATGCAGCTCGAGGCGATGCGCGTCTTGGTCGAAGGCGAGACCTCCACCATGGGCGGGATCTGCTTCGCCGGCATCATGGAAGCGTTGGACTTGAATCCCGGCTACGACGGTCTGGCTCTCTTCGAGGAGTACAACGTCTTCGGCGATTGCAGCCTCCAGCTTCGCACCGCCGTCCCCACCGTGCTGCCGACGCTCGTGCACGAGGCAGAGATCGCCTCGGGTTCGACCAGTTTCGAAGTCACGGTTCCGGGTGTCACCGGCGCCCTCTGCGCGCTCTTCGCCGACGGCGTCTCGTACGGAAGCGCCTTCACCGACGAGTCCGGCCTTGCGGTCATCGCGTTGGACCCGACGCCCGAAGTCGGCGCCGTGCTCACGCTGACGGTGACCGGCTTCAACCAGATGACGACCCAGACGCCGATCGAGGTGGTCAATCCGAGCCTGGCCAGCATCACGTTGCAGTCGTTCTCCTCGGTCGACCTGGGCGACGGCGGGACGAACGGCAAGCTCGAGGCGGGCGAGTCGATCGAACTGACCCTGACCGCGGAGAACGTCGGCATCGAGACCGCCCTCTCGCTCGTCGGCACCCTCTCCACCACGAGCAACCTGGCGTCGGTGACCACGGCCGTCCGCGCGTTCGGCGACGTCGACCCCACCGCGACCGCACAGAACGCGGAGGCGTTCGTCGTCCAGATCTCCCCCGACGCGGCCGACGGCGAGACGATCGAGTTCGTGGTGAACTTCCAAGCGGTCGGCGGCGCATGGGGCGGGCTCTTGTCGCTCGACATCGACGCGCCGGTGGTCACGGTCTTCGCCGTGACGCTCGACGACTCGCAGGCGGCCACTCCGAACGGCGTCCTCGATCCGGGCGAGACGGTGGCGCTCTCGGTGGCGCTGGTCAACGGCGGCGAAGGCGATGCTTCGAATCTCGTGGCGACGCTCTCCGAACGCCTGCTCCCGGTCAGCGTGCCGCAGAGTCAGGCGACGGTCGGATACCTGGCGAGCACACAGAGCGGAGCGCTCGCGCCTGCCTTCCTGGTCGCGACCACGCCGATCGTGCAGCCCGGACAACTGATCGAATTCACGCTCGCGATGATCGACGGAAACGGCGTCTCCCAGGAAGCCGGTTTCCAGATCTACGTCGGCGGCACGACCGACGTCGCCGACGGCGGGTTGTCGCTCGTCGAGGGTCTCTCGGCGCCGTCGCCGAATCCGATCGCGCGACAGACGCAGGTCGCCTTCGCGCTCACGCGCCAGCAGCCGATCTCACTCGGCGTCTACGATGCGCGCGGCCGGCTCGTGCGATCGCTGGCGGATGGCGCGCGTCCGGCCGGTCAGCATGTCGTCGCCTGGGAAGGCCGCGACGGAAGTGGTCACTCGCTGCCCAGCGGCGTCTACTTCGTTCGACTGGTGACCGCTACGGGTGAGTTCTCACGCGCCGTGACCTTGGTGCGCTGAGCCGAACCATCCGCTCATCATTCTCTGCAGGACAGTCCGACGAGCGGGCCGGGGCTGAACGCTCCGGCCCGCTCGCGCGTCTCGGACCGACCTCGAGGCGTCTCCCGTGATCCATGCGCGAGCGACGTACCTCTTCGTACTCCTCTTCGCCGCCGCCGCACCCTGGTCGATTGCTGCCGCTCAGAGCGCCGCGGTCGCACTCGCGCTCGTCGCCTGCCTGACCCCGCGGCGCCCGGAGTGGCGCTGGTTTCATTGGGCGCTCCTCCTGTTCGTCGCGGCGCAGGCGCTCTCGATTCCCCTGGGGGTTCATCCGGAGCGATCCCTCCGTTGCTTCCGCGGTTCGTGGGTCGTCAGCTTCGGCTTCATCTTCTGGTGGGCGCTGCGAACGCAGGGCGTGCGGAGGGCGGGCGTCGCCGTCTGGATCGCCAGCTCGGCGCTGGCGGGGCTCTACGGTCTGCTCCAGCACCTCCAGGGATGGGACTACGTCGACCGTGAGCCGCTCGAGCCGTACCCGTCGGGAGGATTCCTGGCGGTCGGCACGCTCGGGAGTCATCTCACCTACGCCGGCGTGCTGCTCCCCGCCGCGTTCGTCGCACTTGGCGCCGCGTTCCATCTCGAGCGACGACGTTGGCTCTGGGCGCTCGCCGCGGCCGCCATCTTCGCGGGCGTGGTCGTGAGCTACACGCGCACCGCGTGGATCGGCGCCGTGGCCGGTCTCGCCTGCTTCATCCTCTCGATCGGACGCCGCACCGCGTGGATCGTGGCCGGCCTCGCGGTCGGCGCGGCGGCCCTGCTCGCGCTCCTGCAACCTTCATTCGCGAGTCGCGCGCTCTCCAGTTTCGATCTCGACGACCCCCGCTGGCGCCTGTGGCGCACCGCCTGGCGCATCATCGGCGATCACCCTCTGACGGGCGCCGGACTCGGCAGCTTCAAGACGCTCTTCCCCACCTATCGCGTTCCCGGCGACTATTTGTCGACGATTCATCCGCACTCGGATCTGCTCAACGTCTGGGTCGAGGCGGGGCTGGTCGGCGCCGTCGCGTTCCTCCTGATCTGGGTCGCGTTCGCGGTCGAGGCGCGCCCCGCTCGCTCCGCCGATCGTCTCGGGCGCGGGATAGTCATCGGAGCCGTCAGCGGGGTGGCTGCGCTCCTGGCCGCCGGCTTCGGCCAGTGCTACTTCACTGACGAAGAAGTTGCCCAGGTTTGGATGTTCGTCACCGCGCTCGGCTTGCGGGAAGCTACGGGCGCGACGGCGGCTCCGCGCCCGCTGCGACGCTTCACGCAGGGATTGAAGGCGATCAGTCTGCCCCTCCTCGCGCGCCTCCTCTCGCCGAGCGTCTCGCCGAGCGTGAGCGGGGCGGCGCCCGGGGAAGCGAGCGGGCCAGCGCCGCCTCGACAGCGCTGGCTGGCCATCCGTCCCGACGACCGTCTCGGCAATCTGCTCCTCGCGCGGCCGTTCCTCTCGGCTCTGCGCGCGGCGCGGCCCGGTGATGTGATCGCGCTCCTCTCCGGCGATGAGTTCACCGAGGTGACCGCGGACTGGACCGAACTCGACGAGCGTTGGGCGCAACCGAAGAGGCGACAAGCCCGCGCCCCCTGGCGCTTCATCTCCTGGGCCAGGAGTCTGCGGCGCGCGGGTTGGGACACGACGATCGATCTCTCGAATCCAGGGACACACTCCTACTCTGCGGCGGTGCTCGCGCTCATCGCGGGCGCCGCCACCCGCGTCGGTTTCGATGACCCGCGGAAAGAGAGAGCGCTCACGATCGCAGCGCCCACGCCCGACCCGCGCCTCCCGGCCGCACTGGCGCCGCTCGCCCTGCTGCGCGCGCTCGGACTTCCCGCCGCGGCGAGTGTCCCCGTGCTGCCGAAACCGATCGGAACTCCGAGTGCGGCCTTGGTCGAGTTCTTCGGCGCGCCAACCGACTACGTCGTCGTCCATCTCGGCGGACGGGACGAGAAGGCGTGGCCGATGTCGGCCTGGGAGACCTTCCTCGAGCGGGCGGAAGCGGCGATCGGCCACCGCTTGGTCGTCGTCGCCGGCCCGGAGGAGCGCGCGCGACTCGATGCGTTGCGCGCCCGGGTGCGACCCGGCGTCGGCGCAGGTCAGGGCGGACCGCGCTTCGCGCCGGCGCTGTCCCTCTCGGATCTGTCCCATCTCCTCGCGGGCGCAAAGGCGTTCGTCGGATGCGACTCCGGCGTCATGCACCTGGCCACGGCCCTCGGCGCGCCCTGTGTCGCTCTCTTCTTCCGATCCGACCCCTGGCGCTACGCCCCCCTCGGCGCCCATCATCGGACCGTGCTCCTCGCCAACCCGTACCAAGTCGAACCGTCGCTCTGGGCCCGGCCCGTGGAAGGACTCGCGCGCGGTCGTCTCGTACTCATTCCGCTGGACGAGGACGCGTCGCGCGCCGGCCGTCCCGCCGACGACGCGCGTGCGGTGGAGGCGGTGGTGACCGCGTTGGTCGAGACCCTGACCGAAGGGCGGGTGTGATGCCGCCGTGGATCCGCCTCTATGGACGTTTGCTCGGTTTCCTTCGGCCGCACCTGGCGCCGCTCTCCGGCGCGGTGCTCTTCATGGCGCTCTACGCCGCGCTGGCCAGCTTCAGCCTGGCGCTGGTCGTGCCGTTCACGCAGATCGTGCTGCAGGGCGATCTCGGCGGCAGTCCGGCTGCGACTGCACCCGAGGCGACGACCGGGACGGGGACGGCGGAGACCGCTGCCCGCGTGACCGACGCGCTGGGCGGTCTCGATCTGCGGCGGCAGATCGAGACACGCTTCTACCAGTTGGTGCACGGGCGCGATCGCACCGAGACGATGCGCCGCTTCGCGCTCGCACTCCTCGCCGTCTTCCTCCTGAAGAACATCTGTTGGTACGCGCAGAGCTTCCTGGTGGTGCGGGTGGAGCAGAACGTCATCCGGGACATCCGTGAGCGGCTCTTCGCGCACACCCAGCGGCTCTCGTTCGACTACTTCGCCCAGCAACACTCCGGGGCGTTGATCTCTCGACTGACGAACGACATCGAGTTGATCAAAGGAGCGATCGCCAACGGCATCGCCGATCTGCTGAGGCAGAGTCTGCTCCTGCTGGCGTACCTGGTGACCGTCCTGATCGCGAACTGGCAGCTCTTCTTGTTCGCGGTGGCGGTGCTGCCGCCGAATCTCTGGCTCATCGATCGTCTGGGGGGCACGCTCCGGCGCTCGACCCGCTTCTCCCAGGTGCGACTCGGGCGGCTCACCGCCGTGCTCTCGGAGACCTTCTCGGGGATGCGCGTGGTCAAGGCGTTCGGCCTCGAAGAGGAGCGCTCCCGTCGTTTCGCCGACGAGGCGCGCGGCTTTGCGCGGATCATGATCCGCATGACCCGTATCGGCTCGCTCAGCACGCCACTGACCGAGATGTTGGGCGTGCTCGTCGCGGTCGGGATCCTCTGGTTCGCCGGCGCGACCGTGGTGGGAGAAGGGGGTCAGGACTCCGGGCGATTCCTGCTCTTCATCGTCGGCATGCTCTCGATGATGCAGCCGATCAAGGCGCTCTCGCAGGTGAACGTGAAGATCCAGCAGGGACTGGGGGCGGCCGAACGAATCTTCGAGGTGCTCGACGCGACCCCCAGCGTGGTCGATCCGCTCTCACCGCGGCCGCTGACGACGCTGGAGCGGGAGATCCGCTACGAGAACGTCGCCTTCGCCTATCGCGAAGGAGTGCCGGTGCTCCACGGAGTCGATCTGGCCGTGCCGCGGGGCCAGGTGCTCGCGCTCGTCGGCCCCTCGGGCGGCGGCAAGTCGACGTTGGTCGATCTCTTGCCGCGTTTCTACGATCCGATCTCCGGTCGCATCACGCTCGACGGCCACGACATCCGCGAGTATCGGCTGGGCGACTTGCGCTCGCTTCTCGGGTTCGTCACGCAGGAGACAATCCTCTTCGAGGGGACGGTGGGGCAGAACATCCGCTTGGGTCGACTCGACGCCTCCGACGAAGACGTCGAGGTCGCCGCGCGCACCGCCAACGCGCACGAGTTCATCTCGCGGCTGCCCGAGGGGTACGACACCGCCATCGGCGAACGCGGCACGCGCCTGTCCGGCGGACAGCGCCAGCGTCTCGCCATCGCGCGCGCCGTCTTGCGCAATCCCGAGGTGCTCGTCTTCGACGAGGCGACCTCCGCGCTCGACACAGAATCGGAGTCGCTCGTGCAGGTGGCGATCGAGCGGCTGTTGGAGAACCGGACGGCGATCGTCATCGCGCACCGACTCTCGACCGTGCGTCACGCCGATCGCATCGCGGTCATTGCGGACGGGCGCGTCGCGCAGTTGGGATCGCACGAGACGCTGATGGCGGAGGGCGGGCTGTATCGGCGGTTGTATGAGATGCAGTTCAGGGAGAGGGATGGGGATGGGGATGGGGA
>CAZVYN010000100.1:0-11934 GCA_964631125.1 uncultured bacterium
GCGGAAGCGTTCACCGTGCGAGTCGCGCGCCCGAGTCTTTCCGGCGGGCGAGGAGCCCGTGTCGACGTCCGATGCGGAAACGGTCGAGTGGGACCTCCCGAATGGGGCGCACGTCGTCGTCCGGAGCAGTCCGGAGAGTCCGGTCCTCGCCGCGCACCTGTTCGTCCGCGATCGCGCCGAACGAGAGGGAGTCGACCACGCCGGGCAGGCCGAACTGGTGCACTCGCTCCTCGGGCGCGCGACTCGCACGGTGAACGCTTCCGCACTGCGACTCGCCCTCGACGAGATCGGCGCCCGCATCCAGACCTGTGACGATCCGAGCATTCCGTACGACGATCACTACTCGCGTCCGGAATTCTCCTTCGTGCGCTTCCAGACGCTGGATCGCTTCGCGGAACCTGGGTTCGAGCTACTCGCGCAGATCGTCGGTCAGCCCGAATGGACGGACGACGAGGCCGCGCGAGAGCTGCAGGCGCTGCGGTCACGACGCGTCGTCGCGGCCGGATCGGCGCGCGAAGCGGCGCGTCGCTGCGCGGCGGAGCAAGGCTGGACGGATAATCGCAGCGTGCTCGGTCCGCCGGAGGGTCCGCCCGAGATCGCCGGGTCGGAATTGCAGAGCTGGGCCGGCGACTATCTCGACCCCGCCGGGTGGCTCGTCGTGATCGCGAGCGGACTCCCGATCGAATCACTCCGTCCGCTCCTCGATCGAACGCTCGGGGCCGTCCCTTCCCCATCGGCGACCCGTACGACCGTCGCGTCCCCTACGCCGTGGTCGGAGCGCGCGTCGGTCGACGTGGTCTCCGCGGAGCGTGGCCGCGCCGTCCATGGCGCCGGGGCCGCCATGGCGGCCGAGTTCGCTGAGATCTCTGACCCGTCGGTCGAGGTCTGTCGCGACTCGATCGGCGCGAAGCAAGCGTACGTAGCCTGGTGGCGGGAACTCGACCGGTCGGTCTCGCACCCGACCGCATTGCTGGCCAATGCCGTCCTCTCGGAGCGGATCGCGTTCCAATTGCGTGAACGCGAAGGGTTGGCCTACTCGATCGGATCCCAAGTCACGCGCGCGCCCGATCGGACGCCCGTCTGGGTCGCCACTGCGTCGACCCGACCTGAGAACGCCGAGCGGCTGGCCCGCGGATACCTCGAGGTGGTGCGAGGAGTTGCGAGCAGTCTCCCGGACGACGCCGAGATCCGGCTGGCCGCCGCCCGAATGGAGGGACGCGAGCGGATGCGGAAGCTGACGCGAATGAACTGGGCGTTCCAGCAGGGGCTGGAGCTGCTGGAAATCGAACCCCCCGCGGCTCCACCAGAACCGGTCGAACCGGAAACGGTGCGCCGCGCTCTTCGCGACGGATGGACGGAGGCGCCGAGCCTTCTGGTGATCGTGAAGTAGGCCCCGCCCCGTTCGGCCCAGCCCAGCTCAGTTCAGCTCAGTTCAGCTCAGTTCAATTCAGAGCGCGCGGGCTTCTTCCAACCGGATCCTGACCTCGGCGACCCGGGGCCATTCGGGATGCCGCTCGAGCAACCGCGAATAGACGCGAGCCGCGTCGACGCCTCGGCCACCGATCTGGTAGGCGCGGCCGGCGGAGAACAGGTCGTCGGCCGGAGTCGGATTGGCCGCGAGCGCCGCGGCCTTCTCGTACTCGGCGCCGCCCTCGGCGCTCTTGCCCTGGCCGACCAACGTGGCGGCCAGTCCGCGCAACGCCGCCGAGCGCTCCAGGTCGTCGGCGCCGGCGGCGCCGAGCGCGGCGCGAAACGCCGCTTCGGCCTCGACCGGTCGTCCGAGCGTGAGTTGGCAGTTGCCGACGAATCGTTGCGCCCGCTTCGCCGCCGGCGTCGATCCGTGTCGCGTGACGAGCGCCTGCAGTTGGGTGAGCGCTCCGGCGTAGTCGCCGTTCATGTACTGACTCTGGGCGCGAAATAGGTCCGCGCTCGCGGCGGCGTTCGCCTGTTCACGACTCCGTCCGACGATGCCGGCGCCGATTGCGATCAAGATCACCGCGAGAGCCCCGCCGAGGAGCCATCGTCCGAGTCCACGGCGCGCCTCGAACCACTGTGCGATTCCGCTCGATCCGGCCTCGTGGGCGGTCGGACTCGTGATGCTATGGGCCTTCTGCGCCACCCTGTTCTCCTCCGTGCTACGGTCGATCGCTTCGTTCGTGGGTCGATCCCGAAGCGGACACTCTAGCAGTCGACCGGAGGACTGTCACCCGGTGGCCCGCCGACTCCTTCCGCGACGACCGGCCGTCGCCGCGCCACGAGCGGAATTGGCCGTCGCGTCGCCTCGAGGGGAGCTCCAGTCCGGTTCGAACCGGACCTCCGTACTCTCGACCTCGTCCCAGATCGCAGCCCCTTCGCTCGGCCAGTCGATCTCCGCCGACGCCTTCCCGCGGGCGCCCGCGGTTCGCGCCGAAGGAGACTGCAGCCGGCGGGGTCGTTGGGCCGCTCCTACCCCGAGCAGTTGGACATCGACCCGGGGAAGCCACAGCTCCTGCGCCTGCTCGGTTCGCCGCTTCCAATCGAGCTGCAACAGGCGGACCCGTTCGGCGCGCTCGTCCGGTCCGACGCTCCATCGCTTGCCTGACTGACGCGCCTCCTCGATCAACTGGCCGTAGTAGCGTTGGATGCTGTCCAACTCGGTCGCGAGGTGCGCCTCACTCCCTTCCTGCAGGCGGCCGACACGTTTGCGCAAGCGGCGTTCGAGGGTGGAGAGGGCGGCGCGCACGACCAGAGGTCGCACCGGGAAGGCGCGAGCCGCGGCGCGTCCCGCCTCCGGCTCGACGGCGAGCGAGCCCCAGTAGTCGACCACGTCGGGCAGCGAGGCGATCGGCGTCCCGCTGACCCCGTCGATGGCGACGCATTCGAGTTCGTCTGCCAGTTCCTCGCGCGAGTACGCCAGGTGGAAGAGGAAGAGATAGATCGGCAGATAGACCGGCTTGCCGTGACTCGCGCCGGTGTCGCCGCTCGCCGCTTCGAAGCGCACTCCTCCGGCGCCGGGCGTCGCAGCCAAACCCAGGAGTCGATCGAAGACGGGATTGCCGGCGGTGGCGAGCTCGCTGTCCGGATGTTCGTGGAGCCCGCGCGGCGAAAGCGCCAGGACCAGTCGCTCCGGACCGAGCAGTTCGCGGAGTTCGGGCGTCAGGTCGGCTTCGACCACCAGCTCACTCCGCGCCCGCACCTTGGCGCCGTGTCGATCGAGGAGACTCTCCAGGAATTCCCGCACGAGGGCCGCCTTCACGCGTGGCCCTCCCCTTTCTCGACGCCCCAGGAACTCTCCAGCCGCGAGAAGATCTCTGCGTCGAGGTCTTTCACGCGCTCATGACGTTCGCGCGCGATGAGAAGGTCGTCGGCCAGTGCGTCGAATTCTCGTTCACGCTCGGCCGCCGTCCGATTTCGCGACCAGATGCGGAACACTTCGTTCTCGAAGCTCTCTCGATCGCTCCATTGGCCGAGCACCATGTCCATCTCGCCGATGACGAGTTCGAACATCTGGATCTTCTCGTCCAAGATCTCGAGGACGTAATCCTCGACCGTGTTGCGGGTCGTGAAATTCCAGATCCGCGTGTCGCGCGTCTGACCGAGCCGGTGGATTCGTCCGATGCGCTGCTCCAGCCGCATCGGATTCCAGGGCAGGTCGAAGTTGACGAGGTTGCGGCAGAACTGGAGGTTCCGTCCCTCGCCTCCCGCCTCGGTCGAGAGCAAGACCTGAACGTCGCCGCGGAACTGCTCGATCGCCGCGTCCTTCGCCGCCGGCGAGAGGCTGCCGTGGAAGGGAGCGAACGAGATCCCCTCGGCGCGAAGCCGCTCCGAGATGGCGTCGAGGCTGCGACGGAACTGCGTGAAGACGAGCACCTTGTCGTCGCCTTGATCGCGGATGACCTTGATCAGCCCTTCGATCTTGGCGTGCGAGCGAACTGACCGGCCGAGCGCGGCGAGCGACTCGAGACGGGCCGCGAACTGCGTGTCCTTGAAGATGACCGCCGATCGCTCCAGCGTGCGAGTGGCGGCGTACGCAGTCGAGCCCATCTCCTTCTGCAACACCATGAGGAGGAAATTCCAACGCGGGAGATCCCGCGCATCCCCCGCCTCGACGGCGTCGCGCACGAACTCGGAGACGCCGTCGTAGAGCGCGCGTTCGGTCTTGGACATGGTGAAGGGCACGATGCGCACTTCGCGCCGTGGGAAGGAGAGCGACGTGGAACTCCGGCTCGTCCGGACCATGACGCGGCCCAACTTCTCGGCCAACTCCTTCGTCTGCTTCGGCAAGCGTTTGTCGCCACGAACCATGTAGTCCTTGCGGAAGCTGCGGTAGGTCCCGAGTAGCCCAGGCTCCAACAGCGTGACCAGGTTGTAGAGTTCCCGCAGATCGTTCTGCACCGGGGTGGCGGTCAACAGGAGCAGGTACTTCAGGCGAAGGGCGTCGACGAACTTCCAGCCTTGCGTCAGGTGATTGCGCAGGCGATGCGCCTCGTCGACGACCAACAAGTCGAAGCCCGCGGCGCCGATCTCGGCGCGGTGTCTCGCCGTCTTCGCCGTGTCGATCGACGCGATCAGGAAGGGATGCCGAGACCACTCCTCACCCCGCGCTCGCACTTCGAACGGAAGGTCGAACTTGTGCCGCAACTCCTCCCGCCACTGACTCATCAACGAAACCGGCGTCAGGACGAGCGCGCGTCGGACCAGTCCGCGCAGCGCGTACTCCTTCAGGATCAGGCCCGCCTCGATCGTCTTCCCGAGACCGACTTCGTCAGCCAGGATCGCCCGCCCGCGCATCTGGTGGAGGACGCGGCGGACCGCTTGGATCTGGAAGTCGTACTGCTCCAGATCGCGGACCGCCGACAGAGCGAGAAGATCGCGGAACCCGTGGGTCAGGGAGAGGCGAGCGGCGATGGCGGCGTCGAGGAAGCGACGACCACCGTCGGTCGGGGCTGTTTGGATGGCGAGCGCCGCGGCGAGGGTGGAGCGATCGAGGTGGAGGATCTGCGGGTGGTCGAATTCGTACTCACCGGCGGATCCTGGGTCGGTCGCGTCGGACGCGTCGATCACGTCGGGTGCTGACGCGCCCTGCCCTTGCCCGAGCGCCGGATCTCGCTGCGTGGGTTCTTCGCCGATCGAGTGCGGTTGTTCCGGGGCCCGCCGGACCGTCGCCCGCCGACGGGTCGGCGCACTCGCCCCTCCGGTCGAGTCCGTGGGGCGCCGCGCCGCCCCCGTGCCCGTCTTCTCGGGCTCGTGGAGACCTGCGCGCGTCGGCTCCGCCGATGCGCCGTTGCGCGCGGCCGAATCGTGGCCGTTGCGGTCGTCTCCGGGACGCGGGAGGACTCGGGCTCGTTGGGAACCGGCCGGCGGCGCCGACGCCCTTCGGTGGGAGACGGAGGATGGCTGCCGCGGGGGCGCGGCCGTCACCTTCGGGTGATTGGAATTCAGTCGCCGGACGCCGTCGGCGAAGGCGACCTCCAGGACATCGAAGAAGGGGCGGGGGCGGACCTCGACTACCATTCCCTCGCCGTAGTCGGCGTGGTAGAGGGTATCCCCGACGTCGTAGCGATTGACGGACAACGGCATCTCCCTGCGCCGGCTCCGCCGAGACCGACTGATGGGCCGGGCACGGATCCGGACGAGCGAGTTTCCCGCCGGACTATCGGAGTAGGTAGTACTGGAACCCGAGCAGTGCCTCGCCCGCCCAGACGGCGCCTCCCTTCACCTTGTTCAGGTGACACCGCACCGATCCGTCGAACGAGAATGGCTTGGCGACGAAATACTCCATTCCCCCTCCGAAGTTCGCGCTGAACCCCTCCCCTGGCAAGTAACTCTCCCGGTCGCTGATCCGAAATGTCGGCCGATGGAATCCGGCCCCGAGAGCCAGGTACTGGCTGAGTTTCGACTTCCGGTGGTAGTAAAGGTAGTAGTCGAAGCTGAACAGGTTGAGTTGGTACTGCTCCGGCAAGCTCTGGCCGGTCTCCGGGTCGATCGCTTCCTCCCGATCGAAGCGCAGATCCTCGAAGGTGAGACCGACGGCGTGCGATCGATCCAACGAGTAGCGGAGGTGGAGCGCGAACGCGCCGGCCGCGCCGTACCGATCGTAGGGAACCCGGGCTTCCCCGCGCGTGAACTCCCCGGTTCCGCGGAGCACCGAGGCCATCCCGCCTTGGATCCCGAAGCTGACGGTGTTCGACCGCTGTTCGTAGGCGACCGAGGCGGTCGGCGACGCCAGGCTGATTACGACGGCGGCGACGGCGAGCCCGGCGAACCGGGCGACTTTGTCTCTCGAGACCCTCTCTCTCAACGTTTCTTCTCCTTTCACCCACCCCGCGGATGGCAGGTCTCGTGCACCTGCCGCAAGCGATCGCGATCGACCGCAGTGTAGATCTCCGTCGTCTTGACCTGGGCATGTCCCAACAGTTCTTGCACCACGCGGAGCGACGCGCCGCGCTCGACCAGGTGCGTCGCGTAGGTGTGGCGCAGGAGATGCGGATGCAACTGCGAGACGTCGAGACCTCCGCGTGTCCCGCGCTGCCGCAGGATGCGCCAGAATCCCATCCTCGAGAGCGGGCCGCCGCGTGCATTCCGGAAGAGGACGCCGTCGTCGGTTCGTTTCCCGAGCAGTTCGGCGCGCGCCGTCGCTAGATACCCGCGGAGCGCCTCCGACGCCTGCCGACCGAGCGGAAGGATGCGTTCCTTCGATCCCTTGCCGATCACGCGGACCCAGCGATCCTCCAAGTCGAGCTGATCGGAGCGAAGCGCCACCAACTCGGAGACGCGCAGACCGGCGCCGTAGGCCAGCTCGAGCAACGCGCGATCCCGGCGATCGGAGGAAGCGGGCCCCCCGGCCGCCGCCAGCAGGCGATCGAGATCGTCCTCTCGAAGCGAACGCGGAAGATCCCGTCGGAGTCGCGGCGCTTCGATCTCCCGCGCTGGATCGGACTGGAGAACGCCTTCTTGCACGAGGAAGGAGTAGAAACCGCGGAGCGTGGCTCGCGCCCTGGCTCGACTCCGCGGGGCGAGTCCCGCTTCGTGCAGCTCCGCCAGGTATTCCCGCAGTTGTTGTGGGGTCACCTCACCGGCGCCGACGATCGCGCGGTCGTGCAGCCAGGCCAGGTGCCGCGCGAGGTCGCTGCCGTAGGCCGCGAGCGTATTGCGCGCGAGGCGGCGCTCCAGTTGGAGTCGGAGCAGGTGTCGATCAACCAGATCGTGCATCGTGCTCGCTCTCGGTGGTGAGCGCGGCGGAGATCGCGCGCGCCAACGGCAGACCGAATCCGGGGAGCTTCGCGATCTCGTCGATCGGAGCGGTGCGGATCCCCGCGAGGCTCCCGAACGCACGGAGGAGGGCGCGACGTCGGGCCGGTCCCACGCCGCGAATCTGGTCGAGCGCCGAGTGTTCCTGGGCCCGCGCTCTCACCGCTCGGTGATAAGCGACGGCAAAGCGATGCGCCTCGTCTCGCACTCGTTGCAAGAGGCGGAGTGCGCCGGAGTTCCGCGGCAACCGCAGCGTCGGGCCATCACCCGGGAGCACGATCTCTTCTTCGCGCTTGGCGAGTCCGATCAGGGGAAGCGTGCGACCGGAGGCGTTCATCGCGCGCGCGGCGCTGGCGACCTGACCGCGTCCGCCGTCGACGAGGATGAGATCGGGCGGAGTCTCGCTCCGACGGTCGAGCCGAGCGAGTCGGCGTCTGAGGGCCTCTTCCATCATGGCGAAGTCGTCCGGCCCCGGCACGGCGGCCATGCTAAAGCGACGGTAGGCGCTCTTCAAAGGCTTTCCATCCTGGAAGACGACCTGAGACGCGACCGCGTGCGCGCCTTGGAAATTCGAGATGTCGAACCCTTCGATGCGATACGGCGGTTCGGGGAGGCCGAGCACCTCCTGCAGTTCGTAGACCTCTCGCGCGACACGCGCGCGTTTGGCCGCCGCGAGGAGCTCAGTTTCCTCCAACCAGAGATGCGCGTTCTCCTCCGCCGCTTGCAGGAGCGAACGCCACGTCTCTCCTCGCGCGACGCGGAACTCCAGCGGGTGACCGCCCCGTTCGCTCAGGAGTTGCTCGAGCACCGCGGGTCCGCGAGGGAGCACGGCCGCGGTGATGCGCCGCGGCATGTCCGGCGCGGCGAGGTAGAGCGCGAGGATGAGGGACTGCAAGATCTCTTCCCTCTCCCGCCCGCGGGCCCCCCCGAGCATGTGCTGTCGCTTGCCGATGACCTTTCCCTCGTCGACCCGCAGCAGCACTGCGGCCGCGCGATCGCCTCGGACGGCGAGTCCGATCACTTCCGCGTCTCCGGTCGAACTCGGAGTCATCCGCTGACGATCGAACAGTTCTTCCAGCGTCTGGATGCCGTCGCGTAACCGCGCCGATTCCTCGAAGCGCAGTTCGGTCGCTGCTTCCTGCATGCGCGCGCGGAGGTGCTCGAGCGCCTCGCGCCCCTTGCCTTCCAACAATCTCACCAGCGGATCGACCTGGCTCCGGTAGGTGGTCTCGTCGACCCTTCGAGTGCACGGCGCCGTACAGCGACCGATGAAGTACTGCAGGCACTCCCGCCCGCCGCGCGCGAGTCGACGGTCGGTGCAGTTGCGCAGGCGGAAGACCGCGCGAATGACGTGGAGGGTTCGCCGCAGATCCTTCACGTTCGTGTAAGGACCGAAGTAGCGCGAGCCGTCGTCCACCACCGTGCGTGTCACGCGCAGGCGTGGGAACCGATGCCCCAGCGTGACCGTCAGGTACGGGTACTTCTTGTCGTCCTTGAGGCGAACGTTGAACGGGGGTGCGTACTGCTTGATGAAGTTCGTCTCCAGCACGAGCGCTTCGGTTTCCGACGCGGTCACCACCCAGTCGAGACTCCGGATCCGCGCGCGGAGCCCTTCCAATCGGACATCGATCGCCGCATCGCGCCGGAAGTAGTTGCGGACCCGCAGATGCAGCCGCTTCGCCTTCCCCACGTAGAGCACGCGTCCACGGGCGTCCCGGAAGACGTAGACACCGCTCTGCCGAGGCAGCAAGCGGAGCCGCTCTCGCAGCGCTCTCTTCCAGTCGACGTTGGTCGCGGGGGCCGGAGCGAATCCGCCCCGCGCGCTCTCGCGCACTTGTGGCTCGTGGTCATCGAGACGCCGCGGCGGAACCGGGAGCGGAGCGGCGCGGCGTCGTCGGGGCGCCGGTCGATCCGGAGGTTCGGGAGAGTCGCTCATCCCGATGCCCCGTCATCCTCGCGCGGCGCGCGTCGCAGCCGCGTGCGGACGAGGTCGCGGAGGTAGCGCCACTCTTCCGGCGATCGCCACTCCAGGAAGGCGACATAGACCAGGCAGGCCGCCGCGAGCGGGACCAATCCAGCGACCAACGCGCCGATCAGTCCGGAGAGTCCGATTCGCTGCACGAGCATCAGCGTGACGGCGGCGGCGACCCCGAACCCCACCAGTGCGGGCGCCGTCCGCAGCAGCGCGACACGGAAGCGCCGCAGCGGAGAGAATCCATGGCGGCGCCGTGCGTAGAAGAGCAAGAGCCCGACGTTGAGGAAGGAACTGAGCGCGGTCGCCAAGGCCAAGCCGCCCAGGCCGAGGAACGGCATCAGTACGAGATTGAGCACAATGTTCGAGACCATGGCGATGATCGAACAACGCACCGGCGTCCGCGTGTCGCCCTGTGCGTAGAAGAGCGGGACGAGCGACTTGGCGGCGCCGTAGGCCGGCAGCCCGAGCGCGAAGAACTGCAGCGCTCGCGTCGTCATCTCGAGCGACCGGCCGTGCGCGAATGCGCCGCGCGCGAAGAGCAACGCCAGGATCGGTTCCGCCAGGAGCACGAAGCCGATCGCGGCAGGAGCGAGCACGAGGAATCCGACGCGCATCGAGAACCCGGTCGTGTCCTCGGCCGCGGTGCGCTCTCCTCGCGCCAACTGTCGCGCGAGGGTCGGGAGCACCGCCGTGCCGAGCGCGACGCCGACGATCCCGAGCGGAAGTTGCATGACCCGCTGTCCGTACTCCAGCGCCGACGGGCTGCCCGGTTCGAGAAAGCTCGCGAGGAAGATGTCGACGAACGCGTTGATCTCCTGCACCGAGATGCCGATCACCCCAGGGACCATGAGCGTGACCACGCGGTGCACGCCGGGGTGGTTGAACTCGAGGCTCGGCCAGAGCGTGAGACCGCGCTTTCGCAGTTCTGGGAGCTGGATCGCGAGTTGCAACACGCCACCGATCGCGACCGCGATGACCAGTCCCCAGATCTGCGTTTCCGGCTGGTCGCCCATGACGGGACAGAGCAGGAGCACGCCGAGGATCAACACGATGTTGAGGACGGCGGGCGCGAGCGCCGGCGCGGTGAAGTGACGCAGCGCGTTGAGCGCGCCCATCGCGAGCGTGGCCAAGCCGATCAACAGCAGGTACGGGAACAGCGCCTGCGTCAGTTGAACGGTGAGTTCGATCTTCCCTTCGACCGCCGCGAATCCGGGAACCATGAGCGGCACGACGATCGGCGCGAGCAAGATCCCCAATACGGTGACGCCGAGCAACGCCGCCAGGAGCGTCCCGGAGCAGGCCCGCAAGAATCGGACATGGTCACGGCGGTCACCCTTCTCCAGCTCGCGCGCGAAGGTCGGCACGAACGCAGCGGAGAGCGAGCCCTCCGCGAAGAGCGCGCGCAGCAGGTTCGGCAGACGGAACGCAATGGTGAACGCATCGGCAGCCGGGCCCGTGCCGAAGAAGTAGGCGCGCGTCATGTCGCGGCCGAGACCGAGGACGCGACTCAGCGCGGCGCCGAGGCCGAGTCGCCCGGCCCCTGAGACGAGCGCGCGGCGACCCTCCTGCGATGGGGTCGAAGTCGTCGAAGTCGTCGAAGGCGGGTCGGACCTGTTCGTTGGGTTCACGTCCATCGATGAAAGCACGTGCCCCCGGCGCGGCTCGAACGCGCGACCTGCGGTTTAGGAAACCGCCGCTCTATCCAACTGAGCTACGGGAGCGAGTGAACGGCCGAGAGCCTAGAGTCGCCGCGTGCGTTGGTCAATCGGCGTACCGGACCAGGCTGTGGACGCGACGTCCGCGCAGCCGATCGCGCCCGTTGAGGAACTCCAGCTCGGCCAGGAAACCCAATCCGACCACGACGGCGCCCGAGCGTTCGACCAGACGGACGGCGGCCGAAGCGGTGCCGCCGGTCGCGAGCAGGTCGTCGATCACGAGCGTGCGCGCGCCTGGAGCGAGCGCGCCTTGGTGCACTTCGAGCGAGTCCGCGCCGTATTCCAGCGAGTAATCCTCGCGATAGGTCGCGGCCGGAAGTTTGCCCGGCTTGCGCAGCGGTACGAACGGAAGGTCGCGCATCATCGCGAGCGTCGCTCCGAGGATGAACCCGCGCGACTCGACGCCGGCGATGACATCGGCCTCGCCGTCGAACGGCGCCCACAGCGCCTCGAGTCCTTCTCGCATGAGCAACGGCTGCACGAGGAGGGTGGTGATGTCTCGAAAGAGGATGCCCGGCTTCGGGAAGTCCGGGATGTCTCGGATAGCCGCGCGAAGGCGGTGCGGGAGATCACTCACTCAGGACTCCGGAGATGCGCGCGTCAGGCGACGAATTGCCGAAAAAAATGGTCGGGGCGAGAGGATTCGAACCTCCGACCCCCTAGTCCCGAACCAGGTGCGCTACCAGCTGCGCTACGCCCCGACCTCAGGCCTGTCTCGCGAGGCGCGAAGCTAACAATCCGTCGATGTTCTGTCCAGCCGCATCTCGGCGTGATTCAGGCTTGGCCTTCCCCCCAACCTTCCTGACCGATGAGGGGAACAAAACAACAGGGGATGCTCGACTCTTCCTCGATCGCCCCGTTTTCCAAGCGACTAAGTACGCGGAGCACCTGCTGCGAACGCTCCCCCACCGGGACGAGCAGGCGGCCACCGACCGCGAGTTGAGAGGCCAGTGCGCGCGGCGTGACCGGCGCTCCCGCGGTCACGACGATCGCATCGAACGGCGCCGCGCTCGG
>CAZVYN010000101.1:0-11905 GCA_964631125.1 uncultured bacterium
CGCCAAAATGATCTCGAACTACGCGGACGACGCCGTCACGAACCGGACACGCATGCTCCCCCACGATTTTCCGCACCCGCTCCGCATCCGACTGAATCGCGATCGCCACGACCGCGACATCCTCCCCAAACCGTTCCTGCACCTCCCCCAACCACTTCAGCGTCCCCCGATACGGCGGACACCACGTTGCCCGGAACTCGATGAGCACGACTTTCCCGAGCAGCGACTCGCGAGTGATGACGGTGCCGTTCATGTCTGGGAGGGAGAAATCGGGGAGTTCGGTTAGCTGCACCTTGTCCGTGGGCGCGGCGTGCGACGCGGCGCGCGCTTGGTCGGATTCCCCTGCGGGCACCAGTCGGATCACTCGGGTGAGGTCGTCGCGGAAATGCTGATGGCTCTCGGCGCTCTCGAGTGGCGCGTAGCGGCCGACTTCTTCGCCCTCCCCTGCTCCGAAGAAGCCGAAGTCGGCGGGGGTCGCGAGTAGGACGTCGTTGACGAAGATGGCGGGGTAGCGGGTGACGCCGAAGCGCTTGGCGAGATCGGACTGGCCGAAGTTTTCGACGACGAAGCGGGCGCTGTCTCCGAATTGGTGGACGACGGATTGGGCCAGCAGACCTGCTGGGTCGGAGAGGTTTCGGGTGTAGGGCCAGCGGACGAGGGTGACGGGGGCGATAGCGGGGGCGATAGCGGCTAAGTAGCTCGGAAAGAAGTCGATGCGGCGACGCGTTGCGCGGCTTGGAGGGAGCGGAGGAGGGCGTCATGAGGGACACGAGCGTGTCGGCACCTCCTGCTAGACGGGTCCGCGCCTCCGGCACAGTCATGAGGCCACGGAATATCCCCACAACGCCGCGCGCAGCGCCGTCAGCTCATGCGGGTGTCAGCCATCATGCCCTCTCGACCTTCGGCCGCGGGTGCAGGGCCTCATTCGCGATTCCTCGCAACATGCCGGCGAAGACTAGCTGGTGCAGGGGGAAGAGGGTGTACCAGTAGAGGCGACCGAACCATCCTACGGGGTCGAAGATCGCGGTCTGCTGGATGGTGGTCGAGGGGCCTTCCGACGCGACTTCGAACTCGAGCCAGGCGCGTCCGGGCAGTTTCATTTCGGCGGCGAGGCGGAGGCGGCGATTGGGCTCGAGGGCCTCGACGCGCCAGAAATCGACGGTGTCGCCAACGCGGAGCAGGGTGGGATGCGGCCGTCCTCGTCGCATGCCCACGCCCCCGACCAACATGTCGAGGAGTCCCCGCAGTCGCCACAGCCAATTCCATCGGTACCACCCGGTGTCTCCGCCGATGGCCTGGATCGCCGCGAAGGCAACCGCGGCAGGCGCCGCGACGCGCACGGTCCGCGAATCCACGAGGCGCGTGCCGAAACGCACTCCTCCCCACGACGGCGGCTCGCCGGATGAGGAGAGGGCGTCGGACCAACGGGTTTCTGCGAACCCCCGTTCTTCGTGCGAAAGGGCTCGACGAATCGCCTCCTCGATTCCGATCGGGCGAACGGCAAACGTCCGGAGAGCAGCGTCGTCGCGGACCACTGTGGGATGAATGATGCTTTCGATGAGTTTGCGCCCGATCCGCGCATACAAGGGCGTGACCAGACCGAGCCATAAACTGGACAGATAGGGCGTGAGGGCGGGCACCGGAAGCATCCGGATCCGCAATCCGCGCTGCCTGGCGTACTCGCGCATGATGTCCGCGTAGCAGACGCGGTCGGCCCCACCAATCTCGTACACGGCGTACTGGGACACCGGCAGGCGAAGCGCGGCCAACAAATATTCCAGCAGGTCGTCGATCGCGATCGGCTGCGCCATCACGCCGACCCACCTTGGAGTGATCATGATGGGCAGGCGCTCGACCAGTGCGCGGATCATTTCGAACGACAGGCTGCCCGACCCGATCACGATGGACGCGCGGAACTCGAGCACCGGCACGCCAGACTCCCGCAGAATGCGCCCCACCTCCTGCCGGCTACGCAGGTGGAGCGAAAGCTCCTCTTGCTCGCTGCCCAGCCCCCCCACGTAGACGATGCGTCTCACGCCGCAGGCCTTCGCCGCCTGACCGAAGTTTCGGGCCGCCAGGCGATCTGCTTCTACGAAGGAGCCGCTCGAGCCCATCGAGTGCACCAAGTAATAGGCCGCCTCCACTCCCCGCAGCGCGTCGTCCAGGCTAGGACGATCGAGGACGTCACCCGCCACGACTTCCGTCGAGGCGTTGGCCGTCTGCCTGACGGCTTCGGGTCGCCTGGCCAGACAGCGAACGCGGTAGTTCTGCTGCTCCAACAGCCGCAGCAAGCGTCCGCCGATGTACCCGGTGGCGCCCGTCAGGAGGATCGTCGAGGGGTCTGAGGATGTCGGACCGTTCACGGTCGCCCCTTGGGTTGTGGAATGGAGATCTGCGCTGAACGCATCATCTCCCACAGGTGGAGCAAGAGGAAGGTGTGCCGGTTCGAATCGTCGCGGACGGCCGTCCCGTTCTCCGTCACGGACTGTCAGGTGATCCTCTTGCCGTGCAGCGTGTTGCCTCATCTTCAGCCTCGCTCCCGCAGTCGAGCGGGATCCCGCCGGGCGCTCGTCGGCCGGACGATCCTAAAGGCGGGCGCCGCCACTCCCGATATCCGAGCAGACGCCCGCGACTTCAGCCACCGACGCGACCAAAGGGTCTCGGCGGACCTTCCCCACGGGCGAGGGAGACTCAGATGAACCCGACGCGCATCGTCAGTAGCCCTTTCTTGCACGCGCTTTCGAGAACGGCCGCTCTCTCACTCCTGGCCACGTTGTGCGGCGCGCTCCCGACGCTCGCCACCGCGCCTGATTCCACGACGTTCGCCGAGAGCCATCCTCTGGTGACCGAGCTGCCGGATCTCAGGGATGACGCTTCGACGTCGAAGCTGGTGATCTCCTGCGACGCGACCGTCGCGTCGCGCTACCTGTTCCAAGGGACCGACCTCAGCGATGGCAAGCCGGTCGTGCAACCCGAGATCGTCGCGGAGTACGGATCGGTTTCCGCCACCGTCTGGGCGAACCATGATCTCGACAGAGCCGAGACGAACGAGTTCGACTTCCTCGTCGAGTATGGAGTCGAAGCGGGCGTGAACTCGTTTCGCACGGGCTATGCCCACTATCGCTATCCGCACCGGGGCTGGGAGCCGACCCAAGAGATTCTCGCCGGATTCACCCTCGGTCTGCCGCTCAGTCCCGACCTGAGCCTTCACTACGACTTCGATGCCGGCCAGGGGGCGTATGCCACCCTCTCCCTCAGTCAGCCGCTGTCGGACATCTTCTCCGTCGGCTTCGAGGCCCATCATCAGAGTGGGTACTACGGGCTGACCGGCGTGCCGTCGAGCGCGCTGCATCTCGATGGCGCCTTCAACGCCGGCTCCTGGACGCTCTCCCCTTCGCTCGGGTACTCGGGCGCGTGGGAGAACGAAGACTTCCGAGGAGAGAACAAGGTCGATTCGACCTGGATCTTCTCCCTCAACGTCGCCCAAACGTTCTGAGAACAGGACCGACTTGATGCTGCAGCCTCGAGGACGGACAACGTCGACGCCGGTCGTCGTCGCAACCGGCTTCACCACGTCGTTCGTGGGGGACGAGCGGACGCTGCGTGAATTCGTGGTCGGCGACCACCTGCGACGTTGTCTGCTCGATCGAGGCGAGAACGCGGCGCTCTACTTGGTCAACGACACCTGTGACTCCCTCCTCCCGAGGCAGCTCCGGCTCGGCGTGGCGAAAGACGACCGGCTGATCCAAAAACTCACGCCGTTCTGCGGTCGTCCCGTCGCCGAAGTTCCAGATCCGTGGGAGTGCCACCCGAGCTTCGCCGAGCACCACTGTCAGCACCTGCTCCAGAGGCTGCACGCGCTCGATATCCATCCGGTCGTGATCGACACCTATCTCGCCTACAAGGCGGGACACTACGCGCCGTACATAGCGACGACGTTCGCGAATTACGAGCAGATGCGCGAGATGCTCTCGACCCGGTTTCCGGAGCTGGCGACTCGGCGCCTCTTTCGGCCGCAGTGTCCGAGCTGCCTCTGCCTCGACGCGACCGAGATCCAGATGCTGGAGGGAACCGAGGTCGCCTTCAGCTGCGCGCGCTGTTCGATCGTCACCCGGCGTGACGTGGCCGACCTGCCGGGTAAGCTCGGGTGGAAGCTCGACTGCGCCGCGCGGTGGAACATCCTCGGCATCGATGTGGAAACGTTCTCGAAGCATCACATGGACGGACTGGGGACCTACGAGGTGGCGCGCTTCGTCTCCGAGACGTTCTTCGGCGGCCGCGTGCCGAAGCCGTGCAAGTACGGCCACGTCCGCATCACGCGCGAGCTCTCCGGACGCCTCCTGGAGACGCTCCCGCCGCAAGTTCTCAAGGCGATGTTGCTGCGTCACATCGGCCGGGATCTGGATCTGACGCGGGCGCACGTCGAGGGGTTCTGCCGATCGCATGTGATCCGCACCGGGCGGACGTTTCTGGACTACGTCCGTCAAGATGTCCCCTCCGAGGCGCTGCGCACGGCGCGTTGGGCGACACCCGACGTCCCACCGCCGTCGTCGACGGCCGCCGATTCGCTCCTGGATTACGGCCTCCGGTACACGCGCTTCTTCCACGGTCGCGAGCACGGTTTGAAGGCGCCGGGCGCGCGCATCCTCGCGGCCGCCGCCGACCATACCCTCGATCTCGCCCGCGACGTTCTCGGGTATGCGATCGGGCTGCGCGCCATCGAACCGGGGCAGGCCATGCCGCCCGCGAACGCGCGAACGCTGATCAAGGCGCGGCTCCTCTCGTATGGGAAGTCGCCTCACCTCTATCGATTCCTGCGCGAGCTGCTCGGACAGACCGAGGGACCTCACGTCTCCTCGCTGCTCGCGACGTTACCCGCGGCCTACCTCGCGACGATTCAGCTGCTCTGTACGCGCAGCGGGAATGAGGAGGCGACCCATGCCGGTAGTCCCCTGGTGGCAAACCTCCAACCCAACCTCCGAGGTGTCGCATGAAGAGAGCCGCGCTGTTGGTCTCGCTCGTCGGTCTTGCCCTGTTCGGAAGCGCCTGCCAGCAGGATTCCGAGAATGGCGCGAGCGGAGCCGATCCGTCGCTGAAGCGATTGAAGAAGGCCGGCGTCTTGCGTTGGGGCACCGACGTCGTCGGCGGGATCCCATACGTATACGAGGATCCGCAGCATCCCGGCTCGTACATCGGCTTCGAGATGGATCTGGCCCAAGCCCTCGCGCGCGAGCTGGGAGTCGAGCTACGCCTCGAGGTGCGCGCGTGGGACACGCTCATCCCCGAGCTCCAACGCGGCAGCTTCGACATGGCGATGAACGGGATCGAAGATACGGCCGAGCGTTCGCGCATGGTCCTCTTCTCTCGCCCCTACTTCGTCTACTCGCAGCAGCTCACCGTGCGGAAGGCGACGAACGGCGTCGACGCTCTGGATGACCTGGTCGGTAAGCGGGTCGCGACGCTCTCCGGCACCGCGGCGGAGGATATCCTCCGAGGGACCGAGGGGATCGAGGTCGTGACCAACCCCGAGATCATCTACAGCTACCGCGATCTCGAGGCCGGCAAGGTCGAAGCCGTGCTCCTCGACACTCCGATCGCCGCCGCTTACGGCGCCGCCAATCCCGCGCTCCAGAACGTCGGCGAGTCGTTCGGGGAGGGCCGCTATGTCATCGCCTTCCGACAGGAGGACGTCGCGCTGCGGACCGCCGTCGACGAGGCGCTCGACCGCATGCGCCAGAGCGGCGAGCTGAGAGCGATCTATTCGAAGTGGGGCATCTTCGACCAACACCAGACCCAGATCGGGATCCTGTGAGCACGAACCGCGTCGCGCGGGCCGTCTCGGCGCGAACGCCCGCTTACTCGCTCGTCTCGCCGGTCAACGGCGAGGTGATCGACGAGATCTCGCTCGCCAGCCCGGACCAGCTCGCAGCGGTCTGCGCGCAGATCCCGCCGGCCGCGCCCGGGACTCCGCCCGCCGAGGTCTTCGCCTTCCTCGATCGACTGAGCCAGGCGTTGACCCGCCACCGTGAGCGGATGTTCCAGTTGACGGTGCTCGAGACCGGCTTCATCGCCCGCGACAGCGCCGAGATGATCGATGGCTCGATCAGCTTCTTGCGGGAGTTCGCCACGTTCGCCCGCTCCCAGGCGCCTCGGCAACAGTTGGTGCGGCACTCCTATTCGATGGCCGGCGATCGCGACATGCGGATCGCCAGTCGGCCGCTCAGCGGAGTCGCCGGCGTCGTGCCTCAGAACGCATCGCTCTCGCTCAGCATCACGATCTTGGCCGCGGCGCTCTACGCCGGCGCGCGCGTGATCCTGCGGCCGTCCCTCCAGGGCGGCGCGACCGGCGCGCTCCTCGCACGACTCGTCGAAGAGGCCGATCCGCCGAGTCAGACGATCTGGATCGTCAACAGTCTCGCGCGCGATTTCGTCGACGTCAGTTGCTCCGCCGAGGCGATCGACCTGATCCACTGCATCGGGAGCAATCGATACGCGATCCCTGTCCTGACTCAGAGTTTCGAAGCGGGCAAGACCTGTCTCCTCGATGGACAAGGAAACGGGTTGCTCTATGTGGACGAGGGATTCGACGTCGCGGAGGCGGCGGCGATCATCACGGCCGGCGCGACGCGCTACAACGGTGAGACCTGCACCTCCGTCAATGGCGTCCTCGCGCATCCCTCCATCTACGGTCGTCTCCGCGACGCGTTGGCTGCGTCGTTCAGCGCCTTGCGCGTCGGACATCCCCTCGACGCCGATGTGGACATCGGCCCGCTCTTCAGTGAGAAGCAAGCGGGGGCGCTGGCCGAGTCGCTCGAGCAGCACCGCGGGGCGAGCCGGCTCCTCTGCGGCGGTCAGAGGGACGGCGCCTATTTCACTCCGTCCGTACTGGAGAAGCCGCGCTCCGACGATCCGCTCGTGACCGAAGGGCTCTTCGGCCCCGTCATCTGGATCGCTCCTGGCGATGAACGAGAGGCGCCCGCGTGGTTGCGCCGCAATCGCTTTCCGCTCAGCGACACGGTGCTGAGCCACCGCGCCGACGTCATCCAGGATCTGGCGACCAAGTCGCGGGCCGCTCGGATCTGCCTCAATACCGATCCTTCGATCGAGTCGATGTTCGAGCCGTGGGGCGGCTATCCGCCGAGCGGCATGAATCCGGTCTCCATCTGGACCGAGAAGTACCGCCAGGCCTATCAACTCGACGGACGCCTCGATGAAGTGCTCGCCGTCGTCTCTCCCGGTTGAGCGGCTCAATCGATGCCGAGTCCGTTGCGCAATAGCATCTCCATTCGCACCAAGCTGATCGCGATGGTGGCCGGCGCCCTCATCCTGGGTGTCGTCGTCATCGCCGTCTTCATCCGCGGCATCGTCTACGAGAGCATCGTGCGCAACAAGCGGACGACGGTCGAGATCCTCACCGCTTCGATGGTGCACGACATCAAGTACGACGCCGAAGGGCGCTCGATGGCGAACGTGCAGGAGATCGTCGCGAAGTACATGACGTACTACCGGATCATCGAATCGATCTCCTTCTATGATTCCGACGGGATCGCGCGCGCCGCCTCCCAGGCGGAGGCGGTCGGCCACGGCTCCGACCAGGCGGACGTGGAAGCCGCTCTCACCCGGGCCAAGCCGCGCCTCGATGTGACACGTCCCGACCGCAGCCGTCTGGCCATCCGCTCGGTCGCTCCGATCCTGCGCGGCTCCAGCATCGTCGGCGCCGTGGCGATCGACGTCTCGATCGTCGATCTGGAACAGCTCTTGAGTTCGATCGACCGTCGCATCGCGGTGATCCTCGCGTTCGTGGTCAGCGCAACGAGCCTGCTGCTGTTCTTCGCGCTCCGCAGCGTCGTCCTGCTCCGACTGAACCGGCTCGTCGGCGTGACGCATGAGATCACCAAGGGCAACTACTCGGTCCGAGTCGGCGACGGCCTGAAAGACGAGATCGGCGAGCTCGCCTCCGCCTTCGACCGGATGACCGATGACCTCAGGCGTTCGCAGGAAGAGATCAAGGAGCACAACCGCACGCTGGAGAAGCGCGTCTCCGAGGCGACGGCCCAGCTCCAGGAGGCATACGAAGACCTGAAGAGCGCGCAGAGCCAACTCGTCCTCAACGAGAAGATGGCCTCCCTCGGCGTCCTCATCGCCGGGGTCGCGCACGAGATCAATACGCCGGTCGGCGCGATCCTCAACGTCTCACGCCATGTCGAGACGAGCATCATCGGCCTCCCGGCCGCGCTCGGCGCCTTCCGCAACGAGCCGAACATCTCGGTCGCGCAGGTGGTGAATTGTCTGCAGGAAGTGATGGCGGGCGCCATGACGCCCACGGTCGGCAGCGCGCCGGCCGCCATCCGCCAGGTCGAAGCTCTCCTGCGGGAACATGGCGTCGAGCGCTATCGCGAGCGGGCCTCCGTTCTGAGCAAGCTCAACTTCACCGATCAGGAGAAGCTGCGGGAGTACATCGACTGCTTCCGCCTTCCCTCTCTCTTCGCTTTCGTGGAGTCGTTCGGGAGCATCGCCCAGGCCAGTCGGATCTCACAGAGCAGCTCGCAGAAGATCGCCGAGATCGTACGCGCCCTGAAGTACTACGCGCACTCCAACCAGGACCGGCTGGAGCCGATCCAGGTCAACGAGTCGATCGAAGCCGCGCTCGTCCTGCTGCGCACCTATTTCAAGAACCGCCTGACGGTGACGACCGACTTCGCCGCCGCGCTCCCGCCGATCGTCTGCAGCAGCGACATCCATCAAGTCTGGACCAACCTGCTGACCAACGCCTGCGACGCGATCGAGGAGTACGGCTCCGACGGCGCCGGCAGGATCACGATCGCGACGCGGCAGAGCGGCGACGCCGTCATCGTCACGGTCCAGGACAACGGCTGCGGGATCCAGCCCGACAAGATCGATCGGATCTTCGATCCCTTCGTCACGACGAAGGACATCGGCAAGGGGACCGGGCTCGGACTCTCGATCGTCTCCGGCGTGATCGCAAAGCTCAACGGAGCCGTGCGCGTACGGAGCGTGCCGGGCGATACGGTCTTCGAAATCGAGTTGCCGATGGCGGAAAGCTCGCGGGGAACGCCGCGAGAGCTCATGGCTGCGGCGTGACGACATGACGAACACGGCAGGAAACGCGGCGAGCGGAATCGCAGTGGTGACGGCTGAGGTCGCGACCGAATCGCGCGAGCCGGCGGAGCTCCACATCATCTGTGTGGACGACGACGGCGAGTTCCTCAAGTCACTGGAGTTCTTCCTCCCCGAGCAGATCAATCGAGTGACGGACGATGACTTCTGGTACCGCTTCCTGTTCTTCCACAGTGCGGCCGACGCGTTGGCGGCGATCCAGGAGTTGATCGACGGACACGAGACTATCGCGATGGTCATCAGCGACCAGAAGATGCCCGAGATGAAGGGCACGGACTTCCTGGCCGAGGTCAAGCGGCTCACCGCCGACAGTGTCCGCGTCCTCCTCACCGGGCATGCCGGGATGGACGCAGCCATCGCCGCCATCAACGAGCGACTCCTCGACAAGTACCTCACGAAACCGATCGAGAACGAGCACGACTTCACGACCAGCATCGTCCACCTGCTCCAGCGCTTCAGGATGGAGCGGACGATCTCCGAGCAGAACCGCACGCTCGGCGCGCTCTTCGAGTTCGCCAACACCCTCAACGCGCATGCCTGCCTCGGCGACACCGTCCGTACGATCGCCGCTTTCAGTCGTGAGCTCCTCGACGCTTCGCGCAGCGCGGTCCTCCTCCTAGACGAAGGGGTGCTCTCGGTGCACGCCGCGGAAGGAATATCCGGATGGAACTCGACCGACGGCGCGCGCCCGCTCGACGCGGCCATGGCGAGCGCACTCCTCGGCGACGGTGCGTTCTACGCCGATCACCGCTATGTCCAACAATTCCGCAGCCTGCTCTCGGAGAGCAAGGCGAGTAGCGCGCCCGGTCGGTGTCTCATCGCGGGGCTCGGTTCGGTCGAGCAGCCGATGGGCCTGCTCGTGCTCGGACAGGATCGCCCCGACCGCACGTTCGGCTCGAAGGAGCTCCAGGAGCTGGCGTTCGTCGCCAATTCCGCCTCCGTCGCGCTCCACAATCAACTCAACCGGATCGAGTTGGAGCGCCTGTGGGTGGAGGCCCGTGATCAGGCGGAGGCGTTGGCGTCGGCCAACGGACGGCTGGAGATCCTCGATCACCTCAAGACGGATTTCTTGACCTTCATCTCGCACGAGCTCCGTACTCCGCTCGTTCAGCTCTCGGCCCTCAACATGATCGATGTCATGTCGAGTCCGCTCGAGCGCGAACAGTTGATGCAGGTGGTTCGCCACGGCTACGAGCGTCTCGACGGTTTCGTCCGGCGCACGCTCGACTATTTCGGCTGGCTCGCCGAATCGCGTGTCGACCCGTCGGAGCTGGTCGATCTTCGCGAGTTCGCCCGCGCCTTCACCGACTCGATGCCCGAGCTACAGACGAGCGCGATCCAGTTCGTGCCTCCGGAGGCCGGCCCCGCGTGCCCCGTCCTCATCGACCGGGACGCGATGTCCGAGGTGCTCCGCATCTTCCTCGACAACGCACTCAAGTTCACCTCCGACGGCCGGGCGGTGCGCCTGCGCGTCTCGCTGCAAAATGAGCGCGTCCTCCTCATGGTCGAGGACGAGGGGAACGGATTCGAACCTGAGTGGGGGAGGGAGCTGTTCCGGCCGTTCACGGTGGCGAACATCAATCACCACCACGCCGGCGCGGCCCTGAGCCTCGCGAAGGCGCTCGCCATTGCCGAGGCGCATGGCGCTCGGATCGGAGCGGAGAGCCAGGGACCGGGCCAAGGGGCTAGGTTCTGGGTGGAGCTGCCGCTCGCCCCGGAGATAGGCGCGTCGGTCGATTCGTCTGACACGCTCTCGCCGGACGCCGCGAATCGCGCGGCCGCCTAGACCCGACTCGAAACGCAGGAGGCGCAGGATGGGAGTGATCTTCGGCCTCTTGGCCGCGATCTTCTGGGGACTCGGGGATTTCCTCATCACGCGACTGACGCGTCGCATCGGGACGCCGCACGCGCTCTTGCGGATCCAACTTCTGAGCCTGCTCTCGTGGGCGCTTCTCCTCTTCGTGCTGCCGAACGAGATCGCGCCGGGCGTCTCGATCTGGGCGATCGCGCTCCTGACCGGTATCTGCCACGTCGTCGGACTGGGCTTGGTCTACCGCGCCTTCGAGATCGGAACGATCTCCCTCGTCTCGCCGATCTCTTCCGGCTTCGCCATCGTGACCGCTCTCCTCGCCCTCGCGATGGGCGAGCGCCCGCCTGCGTTGGCGCTCGCCGGCGCCCTCCTCCTCGTCGTCGGCGTCGTGCTCGCGGCGACGAGTGGCGGTTCGGGCGTCGAGGCTCGCTCCAAGCTGCGCGGAATTCCCGAAGCGCTCGGCAGCGCCCTCGCCTTCGGGACGATGTTCTGGCTCTTCTATTTCTTCCTCGAGCCGGTGCTCGGATTTCTCTGGCCGCTCATCATCTTGAAGGTGATGGCTTCGGTCGCGGCGACGATCGCGTTGCGCCGACAGCCGTCCTCGGTCGACGTCGAGTCGACCGACGGCGGTCGCGCCCCCGTCGATTCTTCGTTCGGCGTCTGGACTCTCGCCGCCGGCGCCGCGCTGGCGGACACGCTCGCCTGGATCACCTACATCCAGGGGATGACCACGAGCTTCGCGACCGTCGTGACGGCGCTCGCCTCTCTCTTCAGCGTCATCACTCTCCTCCTCGCCGGCCTCTTTCTCCGAGAACGACTGGCGCGGGTGCAGTGGGCCGGGGTGATCGTGATCCTGCTCGGAGTGCTGATGGTCAGCATCTAGCCCGAACCCCGCTACCCCCCCCCGCACGGGGTAGGACCAAAACCCCCGCGGAGGGAGGGGGGCTGCGGCGCGCG
>CAZVYN010000102.1:0-11800 GCA_964631125.1 uncultured bacterium
CGGCGGGGCGGCGGGGCGGCGGGGCGCGACTCCAACACGTTGCGACACGTGTCGCGTCGGCCCGCGACCGTCGGGACGGTTCGATCGGGGGCGAGCGACGGGACATCCAGGTCCGCGGCGGCCGGAAGCACGTTTTGAAACGTGTTGCGCGATTTCGTGAGTGTCCGGACGGAGCGCTGTGGCGCCGACCGGGCCTCCTGCCCGGAGGCGGAGCGCTGAGGCTGAGCGCGGTGTCGCAGCGCGGTGTCGCAGCGCGGTGTCGCAGCGCGGTGTCGCAGCGTCGAGCGAAATCATGCCGCCTCGCACCACATTGTTTTCTTCGAACGTGAATATACTTCTTGACGAGTTTTCATATTTCACAGTTCTGGCGACCCCGACGAGACAATACAACCAATCCCGAGCGCCGAGCGAGGGCCGTCGTGAGTCGATCGGATCAGCGCAACGACGAACTCGGTCCACGCGCTGCCGTGTTCGCTCAGAGGTTCGCCTGGAAGCCGAAAAACCTCGTGATAGAACAGATTCATGAACAATCTCATCGCTACCAATCGCGTCTCGGATCTCGAACTGCTCGCTGCTCTGCCCGACGACCTTCTCCTCGGCCGCGTCCGAGAACTGGTCGCGCTCGAGCGCTCATTTACCGCGGAACTCGTCGCCCATCTCGCCGAAGTCGAGCTGCGACGGCTCTACCTTGGCCTCGCCTGTTCCTCGATGTTCGCCTACTGCACCCAACGGCTCGGTTTTTCCGAGGATGCCGCCTACGCGCGGATCGAAGTTGCGCGTGCGGTGCGGCGACTTCCTGATCTCCTCGGTCGCCTCGCGGATGGGTCGCTCTCGCTCACGGCGATCCGGCGGCTCGCTCCGGTACTCACTCCCGCCAATTTCCGGCGATTGCTGTTCGACGCCCGCCACAAGTCCACGCGAGAGGTAGAGGTGTTGGTCGCGCGGGAGCAGCCGAAGCCGGACGCGCCGCCCACGATCCGTCGACTTCCGCGTCGGAGGGAACGATCACGGGGGGCGCGACACGTTTCGCAACGTGTTGCGGAGTGTCTTCCGGAATGTGTTCCGGCCTGCGTTCCAGTCTGCGTTCCAGTCTGCGTTCCAGTCGAGGGGCGCGCCGGCTCGAGATCGCTGATCGATGACGAGGCTGGTTTCCCGGAACGGTCTCTCCCTTCCAGCGAGTCAACCAATGCCGATCGCGCAACAATCCAGCCGACAGCGCCTGAGCGTTACCGAGTTCAATTCACGGCCGGCGCGGAGATGCGGGAGCGGATCCAGCGCGTGCAGGATCTTCTGCGTCATCGCATCCCGGACGGAGATCTCGCTGCGGTGATCGACACAGCGCTGATCGAACTCCTGACGAAGCTCGAGCAGCGGAAGTGGGGCGGAGAGTTGTCCGGTCCGCTCGCGAAGCCGACGGTCCCGCGGAGAAGTCGAGATCCTCTTCCGACCAAGGCTCCAACGGTGGGTTCGAGAACAGTCGCTACGGTCGTCCGTCGAGAGGTCTGGCGACGCGACGCCGGCCGCTGTCGCTTCGTTTCCACAGACGGCGCGCGATGCTCCGCCACGGCGTACCTCGAGTTCCATCACCTCGCGCCGTTCGCCCGGGGTGGCGGCGCCGCCGCCACGAACATTCAACTCCGCTGCCGAGCGCACAACGCCCACGAAGCGGAGTGTGAGGGTCTGGGGCGACGACTGTTGTGACGGAGCCAGCCACCGACAAAGACGGCGGCCAGGACTCCGGCCAGGACTCCGGCCAGGACGGGGGCCAGGACGGCGGACGTCGGCACGCGCGTTTCGGGCCCTGGCGTCGTGACCAGGGCGCCGCGTACCTTCCACCGGCGCCGCGCGCGGCGCGCGACGCGCGGGTTCGCCGCGCGGTTCCCTAGAGGAGGAGCGTCCGATCGTGATCGACCGTCCCGATGGCGTCTCCACGACGTCTCCCACACCCGCGGCGCGGAGCACGCCGGCCGCGATCGCCGCGCCGGCCGCAGCGGCCACGCACGTCGCCCCCCACTCGCCGAGTCTCACCCCGTGACTCCATCCCCCCGCATCCGCGATCTCCGCGACTTCCTGCGCGTGCTCGAGTCGGCCGGCGAACTGCGCCGCGTGCGCACTCCTGTCCGCGCCGACTACGAGATCACAGAGATCGTGAGTCGCGTCTGCGCGGCGCGCGGGCCCGCCGTGCTCTTCGAACAGGTCGAGGGGTACGACTTCCCCGTCGCCGCCAATCTCCTCGGATCTTCGCGCCGCATCGAACTCGCGCTCGGTCGACCGCCCGGCGAGATCGGCGAAGAACTCGTCACGGTCGCGCACCGACTCCAGCCCCCCAGCTTGCGCGGACTCTGGGAGAGCCGGAACGTCCTCGCGCGCGTCGGCCGCTCGCACCCGCGCACCGTCGGGCGGGCGGCTTGCCAAGAGATCGTCGAAGAGCCTGATCTCACGCGTCTGCCGATCCTCACCTCCTGGCCGTTGGACGGAGGTCCTTTCATCACATGGCCGATGGTGCTCACGAAGCACCCCGTCACCGGCGGGCGCAATCTCGGCACCTATCGCATGCAAGTTTTCGACGGCCAGACGACCGGCATGCACATGCAGATCCAGAAGGGGGGCGGCTTCCACCATCACGAGGCCGAACAGCGCGGCGAATCGTTGCCAGTCTGCGTCGTGCTCGGCGGCGATCCGGTTCTCATGCTGGCTTCGATCGCGCCGTTGCCCGAGGATATCGACGAACTGGCCTTCGCCGCATACCTGCGCGGTCAGTCGCTCCCGGTCGCGCGCGCCGTGAGCCAACCGCACCTCGTGCCTGCCTCCGCGGAGTTCGTGCTGGAGGGATTCGTGGCGGCGCAGGAACGAAGGCGAGAGGGCCCGTTCGGCGATCACTTCGGCCACTACTCGCATGCGGCCGATTTTCCCGTCTTCCATCTCATGAAGATCACGCGGCGACGCGACGCGATCCTGCCGGTCTCGGTCGTGGGACAGCCGCCACAGGAAGACCGATGGATCGGCGACGCGCTGCAGGAACTCATGGCGCCGCTCGCGCGGCTGATCCATCCAGAGGTGCGCGACCTCTGGGCCTTCTTCGAGGCCGGCTTCCACAATCTGCTCTCGATCTCGGTCCGCGAGCGCTACGAGAAGGAAGCTCTGAAGGCGGCGTTCGGTCTGCTCGGGACGGGTCAGGTCTCCCTCAGCAAGGTGGTCGTCACGGTCGGGCCGGAGATCGACGCTCGCAGCGCCTCCGCGGTCTTCCGTGCGATCGGACAGTGGTTCGATCCCGAGCAGGATTTCACGATGCTCCCCGGCACCGCGCTCGACACGCTCGACTTCACGTCGTATCGGATGAACTTGGGCAGCAAGATGATCCTGGATGCCTGCCCGCGCAGCGGCGCCGCGCCGCGAGCGCCGGTGAACGCGGATCGCCTGCCCGACCTCCGCCGCTTCGACGACGATATTGTCGAGCAGCGCCTCTATGCCGACTCGCTCCTCGTCGTGCGCCTGCGCGATGCGCAAGCGCCTACAGCCTCACGCGCGCTGCTCGAACGACTTCTCTCCCCCGAAGCAGCCGCCTTCGGCGCCGACTCCGACTTCTCGCGCCTTCCGCTCCTCGCGCTCGTGAGCGAAGACGTGCGCCTCGACGACGATACTCATCTCCTCTGGGGCATCTTCACTCGCTTCGACGCCGCGCGAGACGTGCTCTTCTCGCACTCGAAGCTCGTCGGCGCCGCCCCGGTGCATCGAGGAACACTCGGCATCGACGCGACCTGGAAGCCTGGCTATCCGGAGCCGGTGCGGTCGTCGGACGAGACGATTCGGGAGGTGGATGCGCGCTGGAGTGAGTACGGGCTCTAGCGCTCAGCGCTCCTCGCCGCCCGGCAACCGCACCCACCGGCGGCAAGCGCCTGCTGCGCGCCTTGGCCAACGTCGGCTGTTGACGACTAGCGGCCGACCGAACTCTTCGGCACGAGCAGCACCACTTCCTTCGTCGCCCCGTGGTAGATCAGCGGGGTGGAGTTCGAGACGAAGTTGAACGGGTTGCGGCCGCCGTTGCGCACGATGGCGACGTCGTTGCCGTAGGCGCTGCCGTTCCAGTCCCAACCCTTCTCCGTCTGGAAGACGAGCGCGCCGTTGGGCACCTTGCCTTGGCTGGCGAGCTTCTCGTAGTCCTTCGGCGACATGACGTACGCCTCCGCCTTGCCGGCGATGTCGTCGTTGATCGTGACCTTGCGCGCGGGGATGCCGGGCAGCGGCACAGAGACCCAGTGTCCCGCCTGCAGTGTCCGGACCATCGCTTCACGCGGGTTGTTGTGACCCTCAGCCGTTCCGCCTTCGAAGGTGCGGACGCCGACGCTGTCGCAATGCTTGAAGACGCTCTCGACGCAGGAACTGCCGCCGTACCCCTGGATGTGTCCACTGGCGAGCTTCTGCAGAGTCGGATCGTTTGCGTCGATGGCGCCGGCCAGCCCGCCCTGCTTGGCGAACTCGCGCACCTTCTGCAGCGTGAAATTGCCGGCGACGTCGACCGGTCCGCCCAGCTTCAATTCCTTCTTCGCGGCCATGAGCGCGTCGATGCCGTCTTTGCCCATGACGTCGTTGATCACGCCCTGGTAGAAGCCGGCTTCCTGCAGCGCGATCTTGAGCTCGCGCACATGCGGGCCCTGGTCCCCCTGGTGGATCTTCGCCTCGTGGCCCGCGGCCCGCGCGGTCGCGGTGTGGCGGGCCTGGTTCGAGGGTGGGGTCGAGGGTGGGGTCGCCGCGGACGTCTTCTGCGACGCCGTCTCGGACGCGGAGTGCGACACAGGATGCGACGCGAGTCCGGCCGCCACCGCGACGGTGCGCCGATGCTGGTCGTCGCGTACGCCGGACATCGTGTTGCCGAGGCCGGGCGCGTCGAGCACGCCAGAGTCGTTCTTGTAGCCGTTCGAGCGCCAGTTGACAACCGCGTCGAGCGGCTTCTTGCCGGAGTCGATGTTCGCCTTCAACTCGGCGAGTCGACCGGGGTTGAGCAGCCCGTTGCGCCCCTCGTGCGTCAGCGGCGCCTGATTCCAGGCGTCGAGCGCGTTGGCGGCGACGAGATCGCGCGTCGGGCCGGGCGCGAAGCCGGCCTTGTCGAGTGCGCTCTTCACGCTGGGCCACTGCTTCCCCAGGCGATCCGCCTGGATGCGATCCGCCTGCTCCGGCGAGAGAGCGGCGCCGCGCGGATCTTGGTAGACCTGATACGAGCCGAATCCGCGATTCAACTTTCCGTTTCCCGGATCGCCATGACCTCGGTACGCGGCGGTCGGCTTGCCGTCGGCGCCGATGGTTCCCTCCGCGCGCCCGATCGCTTGGTAGATCGGCGTTTCGCTCAGTCTCTGCGAACGAAGCTGCGCGCCGAAGTCGGACGCCGACGCGCCGCCCGTGGTCTTCGACGAGATTCGGATGGCATTGGGACCGCTCTCACCCACGACCTTCGACGCTTCGGATTTGGCAGGAGAAATGGGCAGCTTTCCGTCGAGCAGTTCCTTCATCCGATCCTTGACGTAGTCGACGGCGGCGGCGAGATCGATGGAATCGGGCGCCTTCGGGGGCGCGGCCGCCTTGGGCGGCGGGGCCTCGGGAGTCTTCGCGCCGGGCGTCGTCAGATCCGCCGGCGGCGGCGTCCACTCGATCGGCTTCGGTTGGTTCTTCGGCCCTTCGATCCCGCTCATGACCTGCCTCCCCGCGATTCTCGGCCCCTCGAAAACATGCGGACTCAGCCGCGCTTCACCCACGTATCGCCCAGCGCCGCTCAGAAGTTGCTCGTGGATTGCCGCGCGCGCGACAAGTCTAGGTCCGCGCCTCGGCTTCCCAGAAGTCCGGATAGCGGACGACCATCCCGGCGGGGTCGACCTGGAGATCCCGCACGAACTGGCCGCCGTTGGACTCGTAGCGGACGGTCTCCGCGTCGATTCGCCGGTAGATCTGTTCCAGCGGCGCGAGATCGAACTCGGGGAAGCGCAACCACGCCGCGCGGACGGGGATGGCGTGGCCAACCTTCAGGTCGAGCCGGCGGATCGGCAGCAGGTTCGTGGAGGGGCTGAAGGCTAGGTCGATGTCGAGGCATCCACGGACTCCACGAGACTCGGCGCCGTCGAGAGTCCATCGTCCGTCGAGTCCCGCGGAGATCTCGCGGTCGATCCGGGCGCTCCCGACCCAGCCGCGCACGCTCGCTTGCCGGGTGCGCCACGCTTCGTCGATCTCGATGGCGTAGTCGAGCGAACAGGAGACTCCCTCCATCACGAGAACGGCGGCGCCACTGAGTCGCCACCCTCCCGCCTCGCGGAAGAGCCGCGCGAACTCGTGACCCGGGTGATCGAGTCGTCGCCAGACAATCGTGAGGTCTTGCTGCATCGTGAGTCCTTTCATGCTCGAGCTGTGCCCGCGCCATAGCCAAGTAGGTCCGGACCTAGTTGAAACTGACCGCGGTTCGCGCGCAACTGTCCAGGCTCGGAATCGGATAAGTGGACGATCGCAACCGAGCCCATGAGAAGTCTGTTCGACCGGAGGAAACGAAGATGCGCATCGACTACCGCTCCGCGGCCATGACCCAGATTGCTCGACCGTCCACTTCGACGCACGCCTTCGCGAGCGCGGCGAGACCGTCGGCGTCGATTCGCGCCGACGGGGGACCGAAACTGGATATCGATCTGTACTCCACGCCCGTCGCCGCGGGAGACGCCGGGCGCGGGTCGCTCGGAGTGGCGGCCGCGACCACCAGCTCCGTGCCGGGAGTAGGCCCCGTGATCGGGGCCATCCTCCAGGCGATCGCGGCAATGGTCGTGATGCTCGGTCAGCTCGGGGGGAGCGGAAAGGAGCAGGAAGCGGGCGCCAAGGAGCACGCCGCAGGAACGAGGGAGAATCGTCTCCTGTGGGCGGCCAGCTCGCTCACCCCTGGGAGCGCTTGGGACGACAAGGACTAGGCGGTTCCGGTCGACGCTTGCTCGAGGCCTCGGGTATCCTCCGCGCCATGTCATCCCCAACCGCCGAATCGACTCGTCCCCTGACACCGCCCCGTCCGGTCCCCGGCCTCCGCAGCCATCTCCCGCAGAGCGCGCCCGGACCCGACGCTTTCGTTTCGCCCGATCGCGCGAAACCGCGCGCCATCCCCGCAGACTTCTCCGACCCCGCGCTCGACCGCATCGCGCTGAAGATCTCGCGAAGTGAGCGTCTGAGCAAAGAAGACGGCCTCACCCTCTTCGCCACCCGTGACCTGAATGGACTCGGCGCGTTGGCCGACCATGTGCGCACGCGCCTGTGGGGCGACCAGTCGTTCTTCGTCTTCAATCGCCAGGTCAACCCGACGAACTTCTGCGTGCTCGACTGCAAGTTCTGCGACTACGCCTTCCATCCGCTCGATCCGAAGGGATACGAGATCTCGATCGAGCAGATCCTGGCGAAGCTGACGCCCGATCTGACCGAGGTCCATATCGTCGGCGGGCTGCACCACAATTGGAAGTTCGAGCAGTACGTCGGGATCATCCGCGAGATCCGCCGCGCCTTCCCGCAGATCCAGATCAAGGCGTGGACGGCCGTGGAGATCGATTTCTTCGCCAAGATCTCCAAGCAGCCGATCGAGAAGGTCTTCGAGGTGATGATCGACGCGGGCATGAACTCGATGCCGGGCGGCGGGGCCGAGGTCTTCTCCGAACGGGTGAAGAAGGAGCTCTTCCCGAAGAAGATCGGCCAGAAGGAATGGCTGCATGTTCACCGCGTCGCGCACCAGATGGGGATCCCGAGCAACTCGACGCTGCTCTACGGACACATCGAGACGCACGAGGAGCGCGTCGAGCACATGCTGCGGCTGCGCGAGTTGGAGGATGAGGCCCCCGGATTCTTCGCCTTCATCCCGCTCTCGTTCCAGACCGGCTACTCCGACATCGTGAAGCGCGGCCCGTCAGCGATCGAGGATCTCAAGACCGTCGCCGTCAGCCGTCTGCTCATGGACAACATGCCGCACATCAAGTCGTACTGGGTGATGATGGGCGAAGACACGGCGTCGATCGGCCTCAACTTCGGAGCGGACGATCTCGACGGGACGATCCTGGAAGAGAAGATCGCGCATGCCGCGCTGGCCTCGAGTCCGGTCGGGCTCGTGCGCGACCGGTTGATCCAGTTGATCCGCGAAGCGGGCAAGCTGCCGGTGGAACGCGACGCGCTCTACAACATCGTGCGGGTCTACCCGGCCAGCGCGAGCAGCGATGCTGCGCGGAGTGTCGGGGCGTGAGCCCCTCGCGGAAAGTCACTCCCGCCCGAGTCGCGCGCATCCCCTACCTCAACGCCACGCCGTTCTTCACGCAGTGGGCCGACCTCGAGCGCGCGTCGGACCGGAGGTGGACCGAAACCGTACTGCCGCCGCGTCAGCTCGGCGAGGCGGCCGAAGCAGGTCAGGTCGATGCAGGGCTCATGGCGGTCGCTGATCTCGTCCGACTCGAAGAGACGTTCGAACCACTCGCCACGACGTCGGCCATCGACGGGTTCGGCATCGCCAACAGCGAGCGGGTCGACAGCGTGCTGTTCTTCTTGCGCGAAGACCTCTGCGATACCGACTACTCCGGCCCTTGCCTGCCGACCCTCGAGGTCGACGGCCAGGTGCGCATGGACATCACGACCGGGGAGGCGCGGCGTCTGCGGGCCGAGCGGGTCTCGATCACTGTGGAGACGGCGACGTCGATCTGGCTCCTGCGGCTCCTGCTCGACGAGCGCATGGGAATTCCAGGAATCCGCTACCAACGCGCCGATCTGAGCACTTCGAATCCGACGAGGGCGCCCGGAGCGGAATCGGTCGCCGACGATCCCGTTTCCGATGAGATCGCCGGCTTCCTCGTGATCGGCGACGACGCGCTGCGTTGGCGCATGCATCCTCCGCACGGTTACCGCCAGCGGATCGACCTCGCGTTCGCCTGGAGAGCCTGGACCGGCCGCCCGTTCGTCTTCGCGCGATGGGCCGTGCGAAGAGAACTGCCGCTCTCGACCAAGCAGTGGCTGGCCGAGTTCCTCGAAGGGTCGCTCGAAGCAGGCGAACGGATGCTCCCCGAGTTGGCGCGGGAGAACGCCGCGTCGCTCTCGACGTCGCCGGACGCGCTCCAACGGTACTTGGAGGGATTCGCCTATCGGATCTCGTCGGCCGAGATCGCCGGGTACGAACTCTTCGCGGAGCAGCTACGTGTAAGGGCGTGAGGGCGTGAGGGCGTGAGGGCGTAAAGCGCGCCTGCTGCCGCTACGACGATTGGACGCGAACCTGATCGATTCCACCTGGGAGGGAACAGTTCCATGACGAACATCTCCATGACGAACATCGAACGAGTGCAGCAGCTCTACGCCGCCTTCGGCCGCGGCGATGTGCCGACGATCTGGAAGCGAAGGTGACGGCTACCGGGCGCGCCGTCGTTCGCAATTCTTGACCCCTCGACCGATCGCGCCTCCGGTCGCTCGGGGCCGCTCGTGAGGTCGACTTGAATTGTCTCTGGAGTCGAGAAATGACGTCTAGTCCGCCGACGCGCCCCTCGAGAATCCGACGCATCGCGCTCATGGCCTTGATCGGCGCCGTCGCCGGATTCCTCGGTGTGTGGGCCGGGCAGACGATGCGTCAGCGCACCGCGCCGACGCCCACCGAGGACACCGGCCCGCCCGCGTCGCTGCTCGAACTCGGCGCGCCGTTTCCCGAGGTCCCGCTCCTCGACGGCGACTCTCGCCCCGTTCGCCTCCCCGACCTCTTGCCCGAAGGCGGCGTCGTCATCTTCCTGGAGCCCGGGTGTCCGCCGTGCAGTCTGATCTCACACACCTGGCAAGACTCCCTCGACGCCGAATCGCCGCCCGCCTTCCCCGTCATCGGGATCGCCGCCGCCAGCCCTTCCGGTATAGAGCGCTGGCGCGTCAACCAAGGTTTGACCTTCCCGATCTACTCGGATCCCGGGCGCATCTATACGAATGAATGGCAAGTGGTGGACTATCCGCTCCAGGTCGTCGTCGACCGTTCACTCCGGATCATCGCGCAGACGCATGAGTCCGCCTCGCCGGTGCCGGTGGATGCCATCGGGAGGATGTTGGCGCGGAGGTGAGGCGGTGGTCGTGGCGAAACCACACATTTCCTCTTGACAAAGGTCAGGGGGGAGTAGCGTGCGTTCGCTGGCGCTTCGATCCGCTCGGCGATCATTGCCGCGAGCGCGTCCAGATGGGGAGGAGCCTTTTCCCGTTTCGCACGTGAGGCGCCCGCGCCGATGTCAGCGATCGCGGCGGATCGAGGCACCGAGCGGAACGCTTCACGCCCGCCCGGCGATGGTTGAGGGCTCGGTCACGACGCATCGGGCTGATGACCCCAAATGACTCGACGCACTCGGCCGGGGTGCGCTATTTCAAGATCGACTTCACTCGCGAGACACACGTCACACAGGACATGGAGTTATCGATGAGCGTTTTCATCTGGATTCTGATCGTCTCCAGCGCGTTGGTATCCGGAACCGCCAATCGCGCGAACGCTGTCCACTGTGATCAAGTCACCGCCGAGACATTCTGCCAGTCATACCCAGGTTGTCAGCGGTTCGTAGAGTTCCAAGGCTCGTGTTCGGCGGGAACGAGGGAGTGGCGTTGTCATTGGCAGACGCTGCCCTACTGCGATCACTGGACTTCGTGGATCAGTTGCAACTGCGCCGGTGGGACCTGCGACTCCTTGTTGGCTGGCACGCCAATTACAATGGCGGATGGCGCGACCAAGCCGGTCGAGCTGATCCAGCAGGGGGACATGGTGCTGGCCTACGACGAGACAACGGGAAAGACCGATGAAGCCGAGGTAGTTCGCGTATACAAGCCCTTCATGACATCCCACTACTACGTCGTGAATGAGTCACTGCGACTCACCGAGGGCCACCCGATGCGGAGCAGGGGAGCTTGGGTCGGGGCGAGTGACCTGCAGGTTGGCGCGCTCCTCAGCCGGCTCGATGGCGCCAACGCGCCAGTGTCGTCCGTCCGCCGGGTAGATGAGCCGGCCATTGTCTACAATTTCACGGTCTCCCTGGGCACGTACTTTGCAGACGGGGTGCTCGTGCACAACAAAGAGGATTGCTTGGACTACATGCAGTACTGTGAGGAGTGCGAGTAGCGCTGATTGCTCGCGAGGAGGATCCGTCCAGGGCCGCCCGCGGAAGCTACGGACGGATCTTCTGTCGGAATTCGCTCGGCAAGCGAGGATAGGGGGTCGCGGCCCGAGGTTTGTAGACATCTCGCGCCTCCGCCGAGGAGTACGAAGTCTCCTTTGCGTACCGGGGAATGATCACCACATGCCACGTACCTTTCAGTTCATTTTCCTCCTCGCTTGCCTTCTCCCCGGCTGCGGCGACGACACCAGCCAGCCTCCCCCGCCCGATGTCACTCCTCCGGCCGCGATCGAATCCCTTCGCCTCGTCTCGAGCGTCAGCGATACCGTGACGTTGCGGTGGACCGCGCCGGGTGACGACGGCGGGGACGGCCAGGCATCGAAGTACGAGGTGCGCTACTCCGTCGAGTTAATCAGCAACGCGAATTGGGACTCCGCCGCGGTTGCGGTCTCGCCGCCCGCTCCGAAGCGAGCCGGGCAAGGAGAGACCTTCGGAATTGCCGATCTGGCGCCTGGGATCTGGTACTTCGCGCTCAAGGCCGCGGACGAAGTCTCGAATTGGTCGGCCATATCCAATGTCATCGCGGCAACGGTCGTCGGTGACGTTCCGCCCAGCGCCGTGACCGATCTCGAAGTTGTCTCGGGGATGTCCCGTCCGCCGTTGAAAGTCGGCGACGGTCCACGCACGAGAACATC
>CAZVYN010000103.1:0-11471 GCA_964631125.1 uncultured bacterium
ACGCGGACCTCGTCGTTCTGGCCGCCGAGCGTGGCGACGAACTGCGGTGGCGGCGGCGTGCGATCGACGACCGCCTGCACGTCCTTGGAAGCGCTGCCCAGATCGCGCCCGGCGAGATCGGCGCGGATGACGGCGACGCGTTGCTGTCCGACCCGCGTGATCTGCGCCGGTCCCCTTCCGATCGAGACGTCGGCGACCGAAGAGAGCGGCACCGGGATTCCGTCGGTCTGATCGACGACCAGATTGCGCACCTGGTCGACATCGAGGACGCCGGCCTGCGCCGTCCGCACGAGGATGTCGAGTTGCCGGTCCCGCTCGCGCAACTTGGTCGCGACGTCGCCGCGGATCTTGTTGCGCAGCGTCTGCGAGACCGACTCCAGATCGAGGTCGAGCGCCGCCATGCGGTCGCGCTGGAAGCGGATCTGCACCTCGGGGCTCCCGTCCTCCAGGCTGCTGCGGACGTCGCGCAACCCGGGCACCTCGCGCAGCTCCACCGCGAGTTGACCCGCGTAGTCGCGCAGCAGATCGATGTCGTGCCCGAAAACCAGCACCTCGATCGGCGTCTGGAAACTGAAGAAGGTGGGACGCCGGAAGGACGAGCGCATGTCGCTCTCCCGCGCGAGCGAGCCGCGGATCGACTCGATGACCGAGGCCTCCTGCGCGCGGTCTCCCGGATCCTTGATCATGATGAAGATCTGCCCGACGTTCTCGCGCTTCTCGCCGCTGCCGCTGCCCAAATCGGGATTCTCGCCGATGGTGGAGAAGATCGAGCGGACGCGCGGATCACGCCGGACGGTCTCCTCCAACCCTCGGACGCGCGCTTCGGTCTGCGCGAGCGGCGTGCCGGGCGGCATCTCCAGAGTGAACGCGAACTCTCCCTGGGAGAACTGGGGCACCAACTCGGTCCCGATCGTCGGCAAGAGCAGGACCGAGAGGAGCGCGAGCGCGCCCGCGGCGGCGAAGGTGCGACCCCGGTGGCGGAGCGCCGAGCCGAGCACGCGCGGGTAGAGATCCTCGAACCCGGCCCAGGAGCGATCGAAGACCTTCTGCAGCGGACTCAGGAGAATGTCGACGCCGCGGCCCAGATAGTTCAACGCGAAGCGAGCGCCGCGGAGGAGGCCGCCCGGTGCGAGCACGAAGACGGCGCGCAGCGGCCAGAGGATGGCGGGAGTGGCGACGCGCCGAGCGCCGCGGGCGGCGCTGGCGATCGGCGCCGGGATCCGCCGCGACGCCGCGCGATCACCGGGGGCGGACCGATCGGTCTGTGTCCCGAGGAGATCTTCGCGCTCCACGCCGAAGCCCCGGTTGCGCCGCGCGCCGATCGTCGAGAGCACCGGGATGAGCGTCAGCGCCGCGACGAGCGAGATGATCTGCGAGGCGGTCACCGTCAGCGCCTGGTCCTTGAAGATCTGCCCCGCGATCCCTTCGACGAAGACGATCGGCAGGAAGACCGCGACGGTGGTCAGCGTGGACGTGGTCACGGCGCTCTCGACCTCGCCGGCGCCGTCGAGCGTCGCGTCCCAGACCGACTTGCCCATCGCTCGATGTCGGCCGACCGACTCCAAGACCACGATCGCGTTGTCGACGAGATTGCCGACGCCGAGGGCCAATCCGCCGAGCGACATGATGTTCATGCTGATGCCGAGCTGCTGCATGACGAAGAAGGTCGCGACGATCGAGAGCGGAATCGTCACTCCGATCACCGCCGTGCTGCGGCGGTCCTTCAGGAACAGATAGAGCACGGCGATCGCGAGGAGCCCGCCGAAGATCGCGTTCGACTGCACCTCGGAGACCGAACTCTGGATGAAAGTGGCCTGGTTCGAGAGAACCTCGAGGTGCACGTCCTTCGGGAGCTTCTCTCCGAGGCGCGCGAGACGATTCTGGATCGCTTTGGCCACGTGGACGGTGTTGGCGCTTCCCTCCTTGTAGAGGGAGATCTCGACCGCGTCGCGTCCCTGCACGCGAGAGATGACCTCCCGCTCCTTGAAGCCGCGTTCGACCGTCGCCACGTCGGCCAGCGTGACCCGTCGGCCCTGATCTTCACGCAAGACGGTGCGGCCGATCTCATCGATGTCGACGAACTGGTTGACGGTGCGCAGGAGGAACTCGGCGTCGCGGTCGCGGAGGCTGCCGCCCGAGGCATTCACGTTCTGGCTGGCCAGGATCTGGGAGATCTCGCCGATGCCGATGCCGAGCTTGGCCAGCTTGCCTTCGTCGATCGAGATCTGGATCTCTTCTTCCAGTCCGCCGCGCACGCGCGCGGAGGCGACTCCGTCGAGCGACTCCAGATCCTTCTTCACCACGCGGTCGGCCAGGTGCCGCAGCGAAACCGGATCGAGTTCGCCGTAGAGGCCGATACGGAGGATCGGGTCGAGGTTCGGGTCGTAGCGCAGGAGCACCGGCTCCTTCGTGTCCTCGGGCAGATCGACCAGGTCGATCTTCTCGCGGACGTCGAGCGCCGCGTAGTCCATGTCGGTATTCCAGGCGAACTCCAGCGTGATCTCGGAGGCGCCGGCGCGGGAGACCGATCGGAGATTGCGCAGCCCTCGGACGACGGAGATCGACTCCTCCAAAGGCTCGGTGATGAGGTTCTCGACCTCGGCCGGCGCGGCGTCGGCGTACTCGGTCCGCAGAGTCAGCGTCGGGTAGGAGATGTCCGGCAGCAGATTCCAGTCGAGCCGAGAGAGCGAGACGAATCCGAAGAGGACGGCGGCCAACGTGACCATCGTCACCGTGACCGGATGCTCCATCGAGCGGCGAACGATCTGCACGCTCAGTTCCCCGCGTCGTCGGTGGATTCGGTCGGCGTGACCGTGAGTCGACGCACCTTGGCGCCCGAGCGCAGACCGCCTTGTCCGACGGTGACCACCTCGTCGCCCGCTTCGAGGCCGCTGACGACCTCGATGACGCGGTCATCGGTCGCGCCGATCATGATCGGCGTCTTCATCACGCTGTCTGCGACCGCCTTGTAGACGTAGTTCGAGCCGCCTTCGGACACGAGCGCGCGCTTCGGCAGAACGATCGCGCCGTCGCGCACTCCCGTTTGCAATTTGACGCGGACGAACGAGCCGGGGCGCAGCGGCCACTCCGTGCGGCCCACCTCAGCCGCCGACATCGTCTCGCCGATCTGACAGGTGACCTTGAGCGTGCCGGTCCGCTCGTCGACGACCGGAGAGATCCGCAGGACGGTCCCGCGGTACTCCGGTCCATGCTCGGTGTCGGGACTGACCCGCACCTCCTGGCCGATGCGAATGCGAGCGACGTCCCTTTCAGGCAGGTAGATGTTGGCGAGCAACGGTTCAGGATCGACCACGGAGAACAAGGCCGTTCCGGGCGAGACGTTCTGACCCGGCGCCACCATCCGGCGGGAGACGCGGCCGGCGAACGGCGCCGTGATCCGCGTGTACTCGACGTCGAGCGCGCGCCCCTTGCGCTGCGCCTCGGCCTGCTCCCACTGCGACTGCACGTTGCTCATGTCCTTCTCGCTCGCCAGATCGCGTTCGCGCAGACTCTTCGTGCGCTCGAAGTCTCGCTGCAGCATGCCGGCCCGCGCGGCCGCTTCCTCCAGCGCGACTTGCTCGGCCTGTCCGTCGAGGCGCGCCAGCACCTGCCCCTCGCGCACGCGATCGCCTTCCTCGACCAAGATCTCGCGGATCTGCCCGGAGATCTTGGCGACGACCTCCGCGTTCTTCTCCGCTTCCAGCGTGGCGGTCGAGGCCAGGTAGGTCGGCAGGTCGCGGATCTCGACGCGGGCCATTTCGACCGGCACCGGCGCCTCTTCCTTCTTGTCGTTCTTTCCGCGCTCGTCCTTCGAACCGAAGAGGCCGAAGAGCCCGCCCTTCTTCTGCTTCGCGTCGACGTCGGCCTTCGTAGTGTCCGCTGGAGCACTGTCGGCAGAAGTGGCGACGCCGCCGGTGTCCGCGGCCGCCGCGACCGCCACTCCCGACTGTGTCGCGGGCGCGTCGCTGGTCTTGTTCTGGCATCCGAGCGCCGTGAGCGAGAGGGCGAGGATCGCGAAGCCGAGGAAGCTCACGTCGGCAAGGCGTCGAGACATGGAGGGGACTCCTTCTAGAGGATGGATTGCCGGGACGCGGGCAGTACGGCGCTCGCCGGTCGGGGTTGCATCGTTCAGGCGCGGAGTCGGATCCTGCCGGTCCCCGCGACGAGTTCGCCGATTCGGCTGGCCTCGACGCGCCCCAGGTAGACGCGCGCGTCCTCCGGCGGCAAGCAAACCAAGAGTCCGCCCGACGTCTGCGGATCGAAGAGCAGCGCGACGTGCGCCTCGTCCAACTCCTCGGCCGCGTCGAACCAACTCCCGAAGTGCGCCCGATTCGCGCTCAGTCCACCCGGCCGATCTCCCTGTCGCGAGTGCTCGAGGGCGCCGGGGAGCAAAGGCACGGCTTGGAGGGAGACTTCCGCATCGACGCCGCTCGCGAGGGCCAGTTCATGGAGATGGCCGACCAGGCCGAAGCCGGTCACGTCGGTGCATCCGCTGACCGGCAAATCGTCCAACGCTTTCGCCGCCAGAGCGTTGAGCCGTCGCATCGAGGCGATCGCTCCCGCGAGCACCTCCGGCGCGACCGCCCCTTTCTTGAGCGCCGTCGTGATGACGCCCGTCCCCAATTCTTTGGTCAGGATCAGGACATCCCCGGGACGCGCCGCGGCGTTGCTGCGAACGCGCTCCGGGTGGACGCGGCCGAGGACGGAGAGTCCGAAGAGAAGCTCCGGCGCCTTCACGCTGTGTCCGCCGACCAAGAGGACGCCCGCCTCGTCGAGCACCGATTGGCCGCCCTTCAGGATCTCGCCGAGAACGGAGAGCGGCAGGTCTTTCATGGGGAAGCCGACGATGTTCATCGCGGTGATCGGCGTCCCGCCCATGGCGTAGACATCACTCAATGCATTCGCCGCCGCGATCGCGCCGAAGGTGAACGGGTCGTCGACGATCGGCGTGAAGAAATCGACTGTCTGGATCACCGCCAGTTCCGGCGTGAGACGAAAGACTCCCGCGTCGTCGTGCGTTTCCAGCCCGACGAGAAGATCCGCATGCCGGATCGGCGGCAATCCGCAAAGCGCCTGCTCCAGGTCCCCCGGAGCCAACTTGGACGCTCAGCCCGCCGTCGACGACATCTCGGTCAGTCGCCGGATCTGTTCCTTCGACACGGAGGTCTCCTCAGGTTGTTCGACCCGCGCCATTGTGAGCGATCCGGGTCTCGACGAACACGTTCCGAAACGTGTTCGAGACGACTAACGCGCGCCCGTCGGCCGGCTCGGCGCCGCCGCGCCGGCGAAGCCGAACCCCTGCACTTCGAAGCTCGCGGGGTAGGTGTTGGTGAGGAACGTGACGCTCTGGAAACCCTCGCTGCTCGGGGAAAAGAAAAGCGTGCGGTCGACCGAGGCGCCGACGGCGATGTCGACGGAGGCGACGTCGATCGAGAAGTCATCGAACGGATCGTCTTCGATGCTGAAGGTCATGGGGAAGCTCGAGAGATTCGTGAACGTGATCGTCCGCTGGCTCGTGCCGGAGACGATGACCGCCCCCATGTCGACGACCGCCGGTTGGATGTCGATGTGGGCGCCGGTCCCGGTGATGGGAATCGAGCCGCAGTCCGAGGCGAGCATGGTGCAGGAGAGTTCGTGACCGACCATCTCGGGCGTGAACCGGATGGCGAAGGCCTCCTGTTCTCCTGGGAAGAGGGTGTAGTTCGAGGTCTTACCGAGGACCTGGATCGACGGACCGCAGGTGGGCCAGGTGAGTTGTCCCTCGATCACCGCGCCGCCGATGTTCCTCACCACCAAGTCGAGCACCTGCGGGAAGTCGACGCCGACGTTGCCGAAGTTCAGCGCCGGCGGCTCGATCACGCAGAGAGCGCCCAGTCCTTGCGCGGTGATCTCCGCCGCACAGTCGGGCGTGACGAGGAACGCACACTCGTACGTCGTCTCGGCCGTCGCCGTGAAGCGTACGGTGATCGGATGGGTTTCGCCCGCGGCGAGCGTGAACGGCTCGAATCCGTCGATGAACTCGAACTCGCTCGAGCACGACTCCGACGGGTCGCAGACGAGCGTTCCGCCGCCCGTGTTCTCGACCACGAACTCGACCAACTGCGGGACGTCGATGCCGACCGAGCCGAGCGCGGCGACTGGCGGGGTGATCGTGCAGATCGGATCGCCGGTCCCCTCGCCGGTCGCGGTGAGCGATCCGCAGTCGGTTCCCAGGAGGATCGAGCAGATGTCCTCGCCGAAGGCGGCGGGTGCGTAGGCGACCCGCACGCTGCGGGGAGGCGCGGTCGGGGAGAGCGCGAAATCGCCGCCGCCCGCCTCGATCTGGAAATCGGCGCACTCGGCCCCGGTGCTCTTCTCGACCCGTCCGCGCAGCGTGCCGCCGCCGCCGTTACGGAGGGTGAAGGTGCGGGTGATCGTCTGTCCGACGGTGACGACGCCGAAGGGAAGCGAAGGCTCGCTCAGCACGCAGACCGCCACGGCTTGGCCGAATCCGCTGAGGGAGACGGCGTCGCAGCCGGTCGAGGGTGTCCACTCGCAGAGGTCGGTTCCCTCGTTGGTCGGCCGGTAGGTGATCTCGATCGAGAGGTCGCCGCCGGGCGCGATCGAGAAGGGTCCGACGATCTCGTTGTCGATGGTGAACTCGGGGCACCCCGCGATCTGCGTGATCTCGCCTGCGAGGTCGACGCCCCCCTCATTGGTGAGGACGACGACTCGCGCGCCGGTCACGCCGACGCCGACCGGCCCGAAGTCCAACTCGGTCCTGTCGAGCGCGCAGGTTGCGGCGGCCACGCCGGTCCCCTGCCAGGTCAGGCCCGGGCAGGAGGGACTCACGGTCAGTCCGCAACTGGTCGGGCCGACGATGGTCGGAGCGAAGAGCACCGTGAAGTCTTGGCTGATGTCTCGACCGAGCGAGAAGGTCGTCTCGCCCTGCACGGTGAACGGACCGCAGGCGGCCTCGAACGAGCCGGAGAGCGTGCCGCCGCCGTCGTTGGTCACCGTGAACTGGCGTTCGGCGGTCTCGCCGATCGCGATCGCACCGAAGTCGATCGTTTCGGAGGAGAGCCGACAGACCGGCGCGGCGTCGTCGGTCGTGCCGGACGCTTCGTTCGAGGGTGCGGAGACTTCGAAGCCCTCGACGGCGCGCACGCGGTAGGTGTGCGTGGTCGCCGGGGGGAGCGGGTCGTCGAGGTAGGCGCGTTCGTGGCCGAAGGCGTGGCCGAGCGTCGACCAGATCCCTTCGATCGACGTCTCGACCCGGAAGGAATCTGGCGGCTCGGGGGACTCGAAGCTCCACGCCAAACCGAGGCTGGTCGCGGAAAGGGTGGTCACGGTGAGCGCGGTCGGCGGCGTCAGAGGTGTGCGGGCGTTCGCCTCCGCACTCGGCTCGGAATCGCCGCGGGCGTTGCGTGTGCGGACGCGGTAGCTGTATTGCGTCCGGTCGGTCAGCCCCTCATCGAGAACCTCGACCCGGCCGGAAAAGGCGCCGAGGAGCGTCGCGAGCAAGACGAAGTCGGGGGCGCCGGGTCCGCTTCTCTCGATCAGATAGGCCGTCTCCGTCTCGTCGAGATCGTTCCAGGCGAGGCGGATCGATTCGTGGGATTCCGCGTCGGCGGTCAGTCCTCCCGGCGCGGTCGGCGGGATCTGGAGAGTGGAGACGCGCGCGAGCGGCGAAAGCGGCGCGAGATTCCCCACGTTGTCGTAGGCGCGAAGCGCGAAGGAATAGCTCGTCGCCGCCGTCAGTCCGGTCACCACGAACGACTCCGCTTCGCCGCTCTCGGACGGAGCCTCCAGACCCGACACCACCGTCGCCGCGTCCCAGTTCGCTTCGGTCGTCAGGTCGAAAGGCGCGCGGCGCAGTTCGTACAACCCGGCCCGACCCACCGTCCCGTCGTCGCCCACGGCGGTCCAGGAAATGCGCACGGAGGTCTCGTCGATCTCGCTGAAGTCCAACTCCGCGATGGCCGCGGGCGGCGTGAGATCGAGCGTGCTCGCGCCGGGAGAATTGGAGAGACGCGCGCGGTTGCCGGCTTCGTCTTCGGCGCGCACGGCGTAGTAGTAGGTCGTTTCCCGCTGATGGCCGCTCACGGTGAACTGCTCGAGAGAGCCGACGAGAGCCGGGGTCGGAGGCTCGGCGAGAGTTTCGGCGAAGCCCCACTCGACTTCGGTCTGGATGGGCGTGCGCGACCGCCGCACGTCGTAACGCGTCGCAGCGCCGCCGCCGCCGGTCTCGTCGTCATCGGGCGCGGTCCAACTCAGGACCACCTGGGTTTCGGAGATCGAGAGCGCGGCGAGGTCGGCGATGCGTCCGGGCCGCACGCGATCGAGCGGGGCTCGCGTTTGCGCCGCCGTCAGGTTGGAGACGGCGCCGACCAGATCCGCGTCATCGCGCGCGCGGAGCGCCAGGAAATAGAACCGAGACGGTTCGAGACCGCCGACGGTCAAGCTCTCCGGCTCGCCCGCGCTGCGCGGAAGCGGCGGCGTCGCGACCGCGGTGGCCGAGGCGAAGTTCTCTTCCGAGATCGGCCCGAACGAATAGCGGATCTCGTAGGCGACGGCGCGCCCGACATCGCCGTCGTCTCCGGGGGCCGTCCAGCGGAGCAAGAGCGAGTGATCCGTGGAGTCGATCACGGCCAAGTCGAAGACGCCAGAGGGCGGAATCGCCGCCGGCGTCGTGAGCCGGACCGGCTCACTGAAGGCGGAGACGAGACCGAGTGACGATTCGGAACGAACGCGCACGATCGAGATCTCGTCGCCGCCGGCCACGACGTTGCTGAGAGTGGGATCCTGCGTCATCAACGTGTCGGTCCGTGTCGTCACGACGAATCGAGCGCGTCCATCGGGCGGCGAGATCTGCAGTGTATAGCGGGCCGCGCCCTCGACTTCGGTCCAACGGAGTCGTTCTCCGAACGGCGGGGCCGCTTCGATCGAGAGGCGCGGGACGAGGTCGATCAGGCGGATCTCGACGGCGCGCGTCTCTCCCGCGCGCAAGTCGTTCACGGCGGTCTCGCCCCCGAGGAGCAGACCGTGATCGCTGCTCTCCTCTCCCTCGCCGCGCTCGCCGGAGAGCGTGACCCGCACGCGGTAACTCGGCGCGATCGGCACGCGGAGCTCCAGGCGGAAGCGCGTTTCACCTTCGACGAACTCCGCCCGGGCGCTGGCCGCCGCGACGAAGCTCGGTGTGTCGCCGGCCAGATACGCCGAGGCCTCGATCTCCTCGATCGCGGCCGGCCCGAGGCTCCGCGCACGCGCCGCGAGTTCCTCCGGAAAGACGACGCTCACCGCGAGGGCGATCTGGTTCTTCGACGGTCGGTCCGCGTCGGGAAGGCAACCGACGAACAGCGCGGCCCAGAGGAAGACCGCGAGCGCCGCGACCCCGCCGCGACGCTCGGAGGACTTGCGAGTTCGCATCACGGCCGCACCAGGCGGTTGGGGTCGGCGACGAGTTCGTCCAGCACGGTCACTGCCCCGGTCGAGCCGTCGATCTCGCAAACGAGCCACCACCAATTCGTGCCGACCTCCCCGGCGGGGAGCGTCAGTTCGATCGGCTCGGCGTCTTGCACGAGGATCTGCACGCGCGCGTTGGCCGAGCGCAAGGTGCCGCCCGGCGTGTCGAGTACGCTCGGATAGTGGAGGACGGCGAACAAGTAGACCCCGGGACGCGCCTGGTAGATGTTGACCTGTTCCGGCCCGAAGCCGTCGGTGTCGTCCCTGTCGAGCTGCGCGAACGGCGCGGTCGTGGCCGACCCGAGCGCCACGAAGGAGACATGGTACGCCACACTATCCATCTCCGGCGTCCAGAGGTGCGCGTCCAGGTCGAACGGGTCGTCGTCCCAACTCACGGTGAAGGAGGCGAAGATCGGCGCGCACTCCAGTGTCGCGGGGCGGGTCTCGAAGGTTTCGTCCGGGTCGAGATCGAAACCGCCGACGAGCGGGACACGGAGATCGCCGCAGCCGCCGCGGATGAAGAGCAGCGCGTAGGTTCCCGGCTCCACCTCCTCGAACGCGTATTCGCCGTCGGCGTCGGTGAAGCGCTGCAGTCCGGTGTCGGTGTCCAGACCACCTTCGGTGCGGAACAGCTTGACCAAGGTCTGCCGCAGCCGAGTTCCCCGCGGATCGGCGGCGAACCCTGCGATGCGCGTAGCGCTGGCCTGCTCCAGCGTCACGCCGATCGACTCGCTGTAGGCGCTGACCAGGTCGTCGGACAACTCGGCGCGCACGCGACAGGCGTAGCGGACCGGCGCAGCGCTCGCGCCGCGCGAGCGCAACACCGCGAACGGCAGCTCGAACGTCGTCGACGAGGTCGTTTCTTCGATCACATCCCCGACCGTCGGAACGGCGCGAAATCGGTAGCGCCCCGCCCCCGGGATCGGCGACCACGAGAACTGGTGGACGAGATCGCCCGTCGACAGCGACAGAAACGGTGTGATCTCGCTGAACTCGATCCCGACCGACCTGGCCGACCCCGCCTCCAACGACTCCACTTCCGCCTGGCCGAAGAAGAGCACGCCGCGTTCGGTCAGGTTGCTGGACCCGCGAACTCCGGTGGCCCTGGCCTCGACTCGATACGACGCGGGCGCCGGCACGCGCAGGGACGCACTGAAACGGCCGGCGCTTTCATCAAGGATCGCCGAGGCGCACTCGACCTCGCGCGCGCCCGCGCCGGTCGCGATCTCTCTCGCGCAGATCTCGATCGCGTCGAGGTCGACGGGGACTCCGCCCGCTGCGGTCTGCGTGGAATCGGGAGAAGCCGCGGACGGAAAGCGAAGTTCGACGCGCAGCGGCGCCGATTCGCCGTCGCGCGTCGGGCTCTGCTCGGCGCAGCCGCACAGCGCGATCCAGAGCGACGCGGCCGCCAGCCCGGCGATGCGAGTCGCGGGCGAGCTCAACTCGGCCTCCAGACCAGCGCGAACGACGCGGAGAGTCCATCGAGTTCCAAGGTCGGATCGTTCTCGTCGATCGGATCGGATTCGCCGCCGAGCATCTTGGCGCCCAGCCGGAGCAGTCCGTCGCGGCCGAGCCCGACGCGGACCACCGGTCCGATGCCGTAGGTAGAGCCCTCCAAGGCGCCGACTTCGGCGTCTGTGAACTGGTTCCAGTCCCCTTCGACGCCGATGCGAGTCGTCTTGCCCAAACCGAAGTCGACGCCGCCGCGCACGATCGTGAGCAGACCGGCGTCCTGGTCGATCTCAGCTACTTGGCCGCCCGCGGCCTCCTGCAGAATCTTGTTATCGCTTTTCGAGACCATGCGACCGAGAGCCCAGAGGCGCAGCGCCCGTCCGGTCGTCTGCGCCAGCGCCTGCGCTTCGATCTGCGCCCCTTCCTGGAAGATCTCGACGCCGTCGAGCTCGTCCTTACCGAAGGTGCGGTAGACCGCGTCGAGGCGGAGCGGCGCACGGCCGAGGTCCAACGCGCCCCCTTCGGCGCGCGCGCCGAAATCGAGGCCCGCGGAGACCGAGAGTTCATCGCCGGGG
>CAZVYN010000104.1:0-11409 GCA_964631125.1 uncultured bacterium
TCCGGCGAGCGGCGAGCATTCGGTCCACCACCTGTATGTCGTCCGAGTCGCGCGACGCCAGGTGGTGCGCGAGCGGCTGCTCGCGGCCGGCATCGGTTCCGAGATCCATTATCCCGCGCCCATCCATCTGCAGCCCGCCTACTCCCATCTGGAGCTGCCGGTCGGTTCATTCCCTCACGCCGAGCTACGCGCGGAACAGATTCTCAGCCTGCCGCTCTTCCCAGAGATGACGGCGGCGCAAGTCGAACAGGTGGTGGTCGCTCTGCGCGCGGCGCTCGCCGCCGAACCCCACCCGGCGGAGGTGAACGTATGACCGCATTCTGGCTCTTGATGATCGCGATCTGCTTCTCCGTCACCGGTGAGCTCTTCTTGAAGACGGGAATGAACCAGATCGGAGTGGTCACCTGGGACAATGCTCTCTCCAGCTTGCTCCGCTGCGCGACGAACACGAAGATCCTGCTCGGGTTCACCGGCTTCGGGCTGGGGGCCATCTTCTGGCTCGCCGTCCTCTCGCGCGCGCAACTCTCCTGGGCCTATCCGATGTTGTCGCTCGGCTACGTCCTGGTGCTCGTCTTCTCCTCCATCATCCTGCGCGAGCCGGTCAGCCCGGTGCGCTGGCTCGGCGCGCTCGTGATCTGCGTCGGCGTCTTCCTCATCTCGCGGAGCTGACGGCCGGCGCTCGGTCTCAGGGACATGGAGCCTCTCGAGTACGAGACACTGCGCCGCCAGGAAGAGAGCTTCTGGTGGTACCGCGGTCTGCACCGGCTGATCGGTGATCGAGTCGACGCCTCCTTGAATTCGATCCCTCCCTCGCCCCGCGGTGTGCAACTTCTGGATGCCGGCTGCGGATCGGGCGGGATGCTGGCCCATCTCGCGACGCGCTTCGGCGACCGACTCGATCTCACCGGGATCGACGTCAGCCCGCTCGCTCTACGCCCCGCCGCGGAGCGCGGAGTGGCGCGTCTGGCGCGTGCTTCGGTCGATCGCCTTCCTTTCGCCGACGCGAGCTTCGAGTTGATCCTCTCGCTGGATGTGCTCTATCACCGCGCTGTGTCCGATGACCTCGCGGCGGTGCGGGAGTTGCGTCGCTGCCTTCGTCCGGGGGGTCGACTCCTGTTGCACTTGCCGGCGTTCGAGTCGCTGCGATCGGCTCATGACGAGGCGATCCATACGGCGAGACGGTATCGGCGGCGGCCCCTGCGCGCGCTGCTCGTGCGCGCCGGGCTGACGCCGCATCGGGTCACCTATCGCAACTCGGTTCTCTTCCCCGCGCTTGCGACCGTGCGCGCCTGGCGGCGGCGCGAGACGGGTGGTTCCGCTCCGCCGCCCAGCGACGTCCGCCCCCTGCCGCCGCTCGTCGACGGCCTGCTCGGTTCGGTGCTCGAAGTGGAGCGTCGGTGGCTTCGCTGGGCCGACCTTCCCTGGGGACTCAGCCTGCTCGCCGAGGCGAGCCGCCCCGCGGACTCGTGATGGCGCCGCGCCGAACGTTGGTGTTCCTCGCGATCGGGATCGGCCTCTTGGCCAGCCTCCTGCGATTCACGCGACTCGGCGCCGACGGGCTGTGGGTCGACGAGGCGTACACCGTCGGCCTGGTCACACGATCGAGTTCGGAGATCACGGAGCAACTGCGCCAAGACGATGCTCCGCCGCTCTTCTACCTGCTGGAGAAGGCGGCGCTGAGTCTCTTCGGGCGCGGCGAAGCGGCGGCGAGGCTCCTCCCCGCTCTGCTCGGGACGGCGCTGGCGGTCGGCGTGGCGCTCTGGCTGGCCCGCCGAGATCTCTCACTCGGCGTCTGCGCCGGGATCCTCGTGGCCGTCGATCCGATGCTTGTCTTCTACTCACGGCAGGGACGCAGCTATGCGCTACTGCACCTGCTCTCGATCGCACTCGTGTGGCTCGCACTGCGGCTCCACGCAAAGCCGACGCGCCTCGCCGCGCTCGGCTTCGCCGCTGTGGCCTCGGCGATTCTCTCGACGCACAATCTCGGCCTCTGGACGGTGCTCGCCGGCGGCCTCGCGATCCTGCCGCTGGTGCGTTCGCCGGGCGCGCGCGCGCCGGTCGTCATCGCACTCGGGCTGACCTCCGTCGCCGTCGCCGGTTGGCTCGTCCCGCTCTTGGGGCAACTCGGCGTCCACCGAGAGCTGAATCCGTGGATGGGTCTCTTCTGGGAATCGAGGCCACTGGCGCTCGGGCCGTTGCTCTCCCTCGCGGCGTTCACGCCGGGAGCAGGGTCGCTCACCGCGAGTCAGATCGGACTCCCCGGTCTCGATCGTTCTTGGCAGGGGATCGGTCCCGTCCTCTGGACCGCCGCGGCGATCGGGATCGCGGGCGCCTTCCTCCGACCGAAGGATCTCGACGCACAGCGACTGGCGTACACACTCTCCCTCTTCGTCGCGATTCCGCTCCTCGGTCTCGTGGCGACGTCCGTCATGATCGGGCCGGCGTACGTGGTGGGCCGCACCGACACGCTCGCGCTCGCGCCCTTTATCGTCCTGCTCGCGCTCGGGTCCGCAGCCTGGACGCGAACGACGACCGGCGCGGCGCGCGTCGTCGCTCTGCTCGCGCTGGCGCTCGCCCTCGTGCTGCCCGGCCTCTCGGCTTCGCTGAGTCTGTTGTCGCCGCAGGGCCGGCTGGCGAAGGGAAGCGATCGCGAGCTCGCCGCGTGGCTCGGAACGCAGGTTCGGGCGAAGGACGCAGTCGTCTATGGACCACTGGTTCGTCCCACGCTGGCCTACTACGGCGAGCGCGGCGAGTGGCTGGATCGCATCGAGTGGTTCGGTGGTTTTCCGTCGCAGATCGACCTGAATCCGGCGGCGATCTACCCGACTCCGTTCGATTCGCTCGACGCCTGGCGAGAAGAGGCGCTGCGGTTGCGTGAGGCCTGGGACCGCAGCGGCGTCCGCGACGTCTACGTGCTCTCGGTCCGCACCACTTCCGGCGCGCCGGGCGCCTCGCCGGGCGCCTGGCCGGTGCGACCCGCGGCGCCCCCGACGCCTCGCGCGACACTCACGGCCAACGAGGTCATCTACCCGACGAGCGTGCTGCTTTATGTGCTCGCCGGGCTCTCACCGCTGCCGGTGCTGCGCGAGTACCGACAGGACTGGGTGGCGGGGGAACGGGTGGTAATCCGCGTGCGCCGCGAGGACTGGGTCGATCCGGCCAGTCTGCGCGACATCGAAGTTCAGCCGTGAACCGATCGCGGACATCCTCCGTGAGGAGGCGAGGCGGCGAGTTGCTTCTCGCTTGCGCGCTCGTCCTCGCCGTTGTCTCGCACCTGCCGTCGCTCTGGAACGGATTCACCTTCGACGATCACGCCGTCGTCTCACAGAATCCCGCGGTCACCCGAGGCGACGTCGGGGCGATTCTGCGTTCCCCTTACTGGCCCGATCGTCCGGGGACCGGCCTCTACCGACCCTGGACGACGCTCTCCTTCGCGCTGGATTGGCGCATCGCGAACGGCGCCCCCTGGCCCTTCCACCTGGGGAACCTGCTCCTCCACGCCGCAGTCGTGGGATTCGTCTTCTCTACTGCCCGAACGCTCGCGCGCAGGACGGGCGCGGGCGGCGGCATCGCCGCCGGACTGGCTGCCGGACTGGCCGCACTGCTCTTCGCGGTCCATCCGATCCACACCGAGGCGATTCTCTCGGTCGTGGGTCGCGGCGAACTCTGGGCGGCGCTCGGTTCGCTCGCCGCCTTCCGCCTCGCGCTCGCCTTCGACGAGACACCCGGCGGCCGGACTCTCATCGCATCTTCCACCGCGTTCTTGCTCGCCCTCTTCTCGAAGGAGAGCGCGGCCGGCGCCTGGCTGGCCCCGGTCGCCTTGGCCGCGCTCGCGCCGCGGTGGAATCACGAGTCGCGCCGACGGTGGCTCTCGATCGCGGCGGGCTGGACAGCGGCGCTCATCGTCGCCTTCGTCGCGCGCCGCATCGCGCTCGGCTCTTGGGTCGGTCTCGAGTCCGTGAGTCTGATGGACAATCCGTTGGCGCACGTCGGCGCGATCGAGCGGATCGGATCGGCGCTCGGATTCCTCGGGCTCTATGCCGTGCGGTTCTTGGCGCCGATCACCCTCTCCGCGGACCACAGCTACCCGCAACTGGTCCCTTCGACCGGTTGGACGTTGGCGGGGATCGCCTGGCTGTCGGCCGCGGTGATCGCGCTCTTCGCCGCGCGGAAGCATCCATTCGTCTGCGTCTGCCTGATCTGGACCGTGGCGACCGGCCTGGTCACGTCGAATCTGCTGCTGCCGATCGGCACCGTCTTCGCGGAGCGGCTCGCCTATCTACCGTCGGTCGGACCGCTCTGGCTCGCCGGCGCCTGGTGCGCTCGGCTCGCTTCGCGCCGTGTCTGGCCTGTCGCCGCGGCGATCGTCGTGATCGTTTCCGCCTCCGTCGCGCGCTCGTGGGTGCGTTGTGATGATTGGCGCGACGACCTCACGCTCTTCACCGCCACCGCGCACGCGTCGCCCCGCTCGGCGAAGGCGCACAGCAATCTGGCTGTCGCGCGGTTGCGCGTCGGCGATCAGATCGGTGCGCTCGACGCCGCCCGCCGCTCTCTCGAATTGGCCCCGGGATACGCGCCGGCCGAGGCCGCGATCGGGTCAGCGCTCTTCCAAGGAGGAGATCCGCGCGGCGCCGTCCCCTACCTGCGACGCGCCGCGGCGGTTGATCTTCGCCGGACCCCCGAGCCGCTGCTCGAACTCGGCAATGCCTACCTCGCGTTGGGTCGCGTCGCCTCGGCGGACTCTGTCTTCGAGCGGCTGCGGGCGGCCCGGCCGGAAGACTATCGAGTCTGGATCGGACTCGCCTCGGCCGCCGCGCTCGGTTCGAGGTGGTCCGAATCGTCCCGGGCCTGGCAGAATGCCGTGGCTCTCGATGGAAGCAACGTGGCGGCTCGGCGCGCCTGGGCTTACGCCCTGTGGCAGAGCGGGAACGCGAACCGCGCTGACTCTCTCTACGCCGCCCTCCTCGACGAGCGGCCGACGGACGCGGAGACTCGGAACGACTACGCCTGGTTCCTCGCGCGGAGCGGAAGGGATGCCGAACGCGCCATCGGACTCGCGGCATCGGCCTTCACCGCACGTCCCTCGGTCCAGACCGGCGACACCTACATCGAGGCGCTCCGCGCATCCGGACGGGGAGCGGACGCGTCGCGATGGCTGGAAGGGCAGACACAGTTGAGCGCCGGCCTGCGGGATTCGCTCGCCCGCCGGATCGCGGGAGAATCGACTCGATGAATCGACAGAAACGGCAAGCCTCGCCCACTTTGGGAATCTGGGCGTTGGCTGCGGCGGTGCTCGCACTGCAGATCGCACTCGGGTCGATCCTACGCGAGCAGCCGCTTCTCGCTTCGCCGGTCCTGGACGACGCCGAGTTCCAAAGACAGGCGGCGGCTTGGTCCAGCGGCGGTTCGGGATTGCCGGGGTTGCCGCAAGGATCGCCGCTCTATCCGATCTTGATCGCCTGGTTGCCCGGCGTCGCGAGCGGGGCGCCCTTCGCGCTCCTCCTGGCGCAGGCGCTCGCCGGCGCCGCCACCGCTCTCCTCGTCGGACTCTGGGCTCGTCGCGCGATCGGCGCCACGGCCGGTCTGGTCGCCGTCTCAGTCTGTCTCGTCGATCCGGTGGCGGCCGTTTTCGCCGCGCGCTACTCGCCCGTCTCCTTCGCCACGCTCGCCCTCGCGCTGTGCGGTGTCTCGCTCGACGCCGCGCTGCGGCGCTCTACCTTCGCGGCGTGGCTCGGCTGCGGAGCGCCCCTCGGGCTCGGGTTGCTCCTGACGCCGCTCCCCTTCACCATTTTCGCGCTCCTGGCGGGGCGCCTCGCGTGGAGCGGCCGCGGGCTCGCGCCGCGGGCGTCGGGAAGAGTCCTGCGATTCGCTGGCGCGACCGGCCCTGCCGTCCTCTTGGCGGCGATGGTGCTCATCGCACACGCCACCGCGCTCGACGGCGCGCCCGTCCTCACCTGGGGATCGGGACCGGCTCTCCAACAATCGTTCGATCCACAGAGCCTGGGAACGCCGCGCAACCTCGAACCACCCTCCTGGAGTTCACCCGGAACCCTCCGCGCCGAGACTTGGGAAGGTCTCGCCCGAGAGGGGACGAACGCCGACGTCTTCCGTTTCAACGCGGTTCGGGGCCTCCAACAGATCGTCGAGAATCCGGTGAACACGCTGCTGGTGACCGTCGCGAAGGCGGCCGCGACGCTCAGCGCGTGGCCAATCCCGGATGCACTTTCCCCCGGCTTCCTACTCGACCGCGCCGCGACTCCGCTCGGTTGGTGGCCATGGCTCTTCGCGCTCGTCCTGGGCGCCGGGATCGCAGGCGCCTTCGCGATCTCTGATCCGATCCTTCGCTCGGCGGCGCGCGCCGGACTCCTCGCGGTGGGGATCGCGTGCCTACTCGGGCCGACTTCGGCCGCCATCCGCCAACTGGCGCTGCCGTTCCTTGCGGTGGGAGTCTCCGCGTTCGTTGCGGCGTTCGTCGCGGCGATCGTCGCGGCGGTCCCGAGCGCGTCGCGGACGCGCCTCGCCCTCGGCGCGGCGGCGATCTCCGCGGTCTCTCTGGTCGCCGCCGCGCTCTCTCCGGCCAAACCGCTACGCAACCCTTCCGAGGACTACCGCCTCGAGGCGAGCAGCTACTTCGAGCGAGGTGCGACCACCGAAGGCGAGCGGCGCCTGCAGTTGGCGCGCCGAGCCGATCCGACCAACGTCGAGGTCCTGCTCCTGATCGCGCTCTCCTCGCTGCGCGAAGGACTCCTGGAGGAGGGCGAGGCGACTCTGGCCGAGGCCGCCGCCATCGACTCGAATCATGTCGGTGTGCTGCTCGCGCGCGCGCAGATCGCGCAGGGAAGGAACGATTTCGATTCCGCGATGCTCTGGCTCTCCCGGATCGTCGTCGAGCATCCGAACAATCCTCGCTACCTGAACGAACTCGGGCAGCTCCTGGCTCGCGTCGGTCGTATCCCGGATGCGATCGACCTCTTCGCTCGGGCGCTCCGGATCAAGCCGGACTACGGCACGGCGCAGACGAACCTCGAGGCGATGGAGTCGATGCGCCAACGGTTGGAGGAGTCGCTCTATCCGCCGGAAATGCGTCTGGCGCCCGATGATCCGGTGGACCGCGCGGTCTCCGCGATCGTCCTCGCCATGAACGATGAACGCTGGAGTGAAGCCGACAGTCTGATTTCTTGGGCCGAGCAAGAACGGGCCGACCACATCGTCCCGCACTGGCTGCGCGCCGCGTTCCATGTGCGTCGCGGTGAGACGCAACTCGCGATCGCATCGCTCGAGCGGTGCGACCGCCTCGCGCCGGCGCGACCTGCCGTCGTCGAGACGTTGGCGAAGCTCTACGAAGAGGTGGGTCGACCGGACGACGCGCGGCGCCTGATCGAGAATGCGATCACGCTCGCCGCGCACGACCCGATTCGCCGCGCCGCGTTGGAGCAGTTGCGCGACGAGTGACGACGAGGCGCGTCGCCCCGCACCGCTGCGACCCGTCGGCGCCCATTCTCTACTTCACGTACGGCAGATTGCGGAGCTGATTCCGCTCTTCCTCTGTCTGCGGACGCTCCTCTGTGTTCACGCGTCCGCCGCGCTCGATCGGGTGCGATCGCATCCAGTCCTGAGCGAAGGCGCTCTCCATCACTCGACCCTCGAGGTCTTCGGCCACCGGGTGTCCGAGCAGATGGAGACAGGTCGGGGCCACATCGAGGAGGCTGTACGGCGTCTCGATCTTCCCCGCCCGCGCCTGCGGACCGCTCAGAAGGAAGATCCCATTCATGCGATGCCAACCCGAGAGCGCGATGCTGGGAGGACCGAAGGCCGGCCGGGAGACGGCCGTGGTGTCGCCGTCTCCCCAATGCAGATACCAACCGTACGACGCGAGCGCCGTCAGATCGGGGCCCTTCTCTCTCAGCGGCCCGACGAAGACCTGCTCTTTCCGGAAGACCTCTTCGATCGGCGCGGCGTTGTCGGCCGGATCGCGAGCAGCGCTCAAGGTCGCCTCTAGCTTGGCGCGCAACGTCGCCTGCCCGAGCGAGTCCAAGTGTCCGCCCGGGTCGCGGATCGGCGCTCTCACATAGAGCCGGGCGGCGTCGGAGCGATCGAGGCAGAAGACCTCGTGCGCTTCCTCGTCGGTCCATCCGGCATCGTCGCCGCGCAGATGGTTGCTGACGCGGAGTTCGCGCCTCATCGGTCCGAAACCGTGATCGGAGATAACCAGCACCCAAGTATCGGGGCGCAAGCCGGCGAGCAGTTCGCCGAGGATTCGATCCTGTTGCTTCCACAGGCGGAGGATCGATCCGCCCCAGCGGGCGGCCGACTCCGCGGAATAGCCGGGATTGTCGGGATCGTCGAACTTCCAGAACATGTGTTGCACGCGATCGCTCTCGGTGAAGACGACCCAGAACAGGTCGTAGTCGACCTCCGAGTACAGATCTCGCACCGTCTCCCAACGTCGCTCGAGGCTCGTGGTGAGGCGCGTAAAGGTCGAGTCCTCGGACCCGGGAGGCAACTGCATCTCCATCTTCTCGAGCAGATAGCCCGAGCTGCGCAGTCGCGTCTCCAACTCGCGCGGATGCGTGAACCCCGTCTGGTCGAGGTGCGGGAGCCCCGCGATCATGAGCAGCCCATCGACATCGTCGTCCGGTGGGTCGGTCATCGGAACATTGACGATCGCGACCTTCTTCCCCGCGCCCGCGATCATCTTCCAGATCGGCGAGCACTTTCGGCTCTTCGCCGTCTCGGTCACGATCTCACGCTGCCCGGGTCCGCGACGCCGCTGGAAGTCGAAGATGCCATGGCGCCCTGGATTGACCCCGGTGATGGCCGAGGTCCAAGCGGGCGGCGAGAGGAATGGAATCACCGAGTTCATCGTTCCCCAGGCAGAACGCTCGCGCAGCGCTGCAAGATTCGGGAGCTCGCCGGCCGCGATCCACGGATCGAGTAGATCCCACGTGGCGCCGTCGAGACCGATGACGAACAGTCGCGTCCGCTCCTTCTTCCCGCACCCGGGCGCGGTCATCAAGAGGAGGACCGCCACGAATGCGAACATGCCGGCGACACGCGCGGACAGAACCGCGAAGGGGCGTCTCGAGTGCTTCGTCATGGCCTCTCTTCGCGGGTGAGAGAAAGTGGGCGAAAGAAAGCGGGCGAATGAGAGTTCATTCGCCCGCTCCAACTCTGGTCTAGGTTGTCTGGTTCGACAGACCCGAAGCTAGTTCGTCGCGGGGCCGCCGCTGAAGTGATGCTTCAGGTGTCCCCAGCTCTGGCTCTCCGTCGGAGTCCAGGTCCCGTTGCTGCCGGTCCCTCCTCCGAAGCCGAGTTCCGGAAGGAAGTCGGTCGGGATGCTTCCCGGCAGGGTACCAACCGGGTCGAGAACCGACGGGACATCGTCACTGGCGAACGTCGGTCCACCCTGGCTCGGATGGGGGCGAATCGCGAAGGTCCCTCCCGTGAAGGTTCCCCCTGGGTTCTGATACCACTGAGCGACGAAGTAGTAGATCGGCTCCAGGTGCGAGGTGCGCGGGCTGTTCCAGGTCAGCGCGGTCCCGGTGAAGCTCTGCGGCCAGTTGCCGCTGGGGAGTTCGAAGTCGCCGCATCCGCCGGAATAGAGCAGCGAGAGGACCTCCTCGTCGTACTCGATACCGAAGACCACGCCAGACACGCGCGGACACCGCTCTTCCGGGAAGGCCATCATCAGATAGAAGAGGAACGTCTCGCCTTCCGCCGCCGCCGTCGTATGCCCGCCTTGGACCGTATCCTTCTGTCCCGCGTTGCAGTCGAAGGCAGGATTGGCGACGTCACAGAGGAATGGATTCGGGCAGCTCAGTCCCGTGTCATCGCAATAGTCCGTCGGGTCCGTCGAGGGGGTGATGTCGCTCTTCACGTAGAGCATCATGACGCCGCCCGCATTCGCTCCGGCGAACACCGGCGCGGCGCCGGCGAAAGCCGCGGCTCCGAGAGCGCCCAGGCCGATCCAATACCGCAATCCTTGCATCTCGATGCCTCCTCAAGATCCACATGGGTTCGAGTTCGAGGGTGTTCACGCCGGCCTCGCCTCGAGCCGACCGTCGCCAGATCTACCTTCCAGCGAATGGAAGACTGATGTAGCGGCAAGGTAACCGTGGGGTTGCGAGGCTTGCAAGCCTGTTTTCGATCCCGCCTACCGACCGACAAAAACGAGAAAGGCGCATCCTTTCGGATACGCCCTTCTCGATGATTCAGACAAGAAGCCGATCAGCCGAACGACTTACTCCGGCGCAAGCCGTCCGAGAACCACTAGCGATAGTTGTTCTTGATCGAGCCCCAGGTCGTCTCTTCGGTCGGGATCGGCGTGTCGCAGAGGCCAGGCGTGCAGTCCACGCCGTTACCCTGATACGTGCCGCCCGCGAGGTCGCAGTCGGCCGCAGTCTGGATGAAGCAATTTGCGTCAACGCAGCAGGCACCCATCGGCGGGGCGATCGGGCACGGATCCGGATCACAATCCGTCTCCACACCCTGGAAGTCGCCACCGGCCAACGCGCACTCTTCGGCCTCGATGACGACGCAGCCGCCGAAATTCGGCAAGCAGCAGGCGCCGCGAGGAACGACCACGGTCGGGCACGGCGTGGAGCCCGCGCAATTGAACCCGAGCGAGCCGAAGCCCGCGATCGGATCCAAGTTGGACGGGACGTCGTCGTCCGCGAACGAAGCGCCCTGCGTCGGGTGCAGGCCGAGCTGCAGCGCGGCGCAGTCCGTTCCGTACCCGTAGCCGGCCGCGTAGTAGACGTCGGTCAAGATGCTGGTCTGAGCCGAGTTCCAGGTGACGGCAGTGCCTGCACCGGACGCCGGCCAGAGGCCCGACGGGAGCTCGAAGTCGCCGCAGCCACCGGTGTAGCTGAGGACAACCACGCTTTCGTTGTAGGTCCAGCCGAACACGATCCCGGACAAACGCGGGCTGCTCGCCGGCGCGAACGCCGCGATGACATGCCACACGCGCGAGTTCGCCACATCGCCGCCGGGGACGCCATTGACCGCGGCGTCGCACGCCTGGAGCGCCGACTGACCGCAGTAGTCTGTGGCGTCGCTTGACGGGATCAGCCCGGGATTCGAGTGGAGGATCAGCGTACCGCCCGCATTCGGGCCGGCTGCCGCCACTCCGCTCATCATCGCCAGGGCTACCCCAGCCATTAGAAGTCTCTTCATTGCTTCGAACCTCCTTACGAACTGTCTATCGGGCATCGAGGTCTTAGCTACCGATCCGAGGGACCGCTCTCTCGAGGGGTTCCTCGATCTTCCACCCATCCACCACCCGTTTTGAGGATTTCCAAGTGTCGATGGCTAACGGTACGTCTTACAGAACTCTACAAAGCAGGAGCGAGATCACGGGCAGGTGTTGGCGCCCGAGAAGCCCGCACCGAAGATGACGAGGTCGCCCAC
>CAZVYN010000105.1:0-11056 GCA_964631125.1 uncultured bacterium
TCCTTCTTCTTCCTCCTCCTCCTCCTCCCTCGGCGCCGCCCACTTCACCGCCGCCCGTCTCCTCTCCGACATCACCTGGCTCGCCTCGCCCCACGTCGGCCTTCGCGCCAACGGCTCCACCGCCGCCGACTCCGTCGCCCGCTCCCTCGCCGCTCGCTTCACGCGCGCCGGCCTCGAATCGATCGACGGCAAGTCGTTCCTCCGCGGCTACCGCGTCGCGAGTGACGTCAGGGTCGAAGGCGCGATCGGCCTACGCGACCTCGCCCGCGGCTACGGCTACGGCCGGGACTGGGCCCCGCTCGGATTTTCCGCGGATGGTCACGACACCGTCGACGTCGCCTTCGTCGGCTATGGGATCTCGGCCCCGGAGTACGACTACGACGACTATGCGGGACTCGACGTGCGCGGGCGGTTGGTCGTCGCCCTGAGCGGCGAGCCGGACTGCGCCGAGCACGCAGATCGCTTCGAAGGGTGCGCAGCGACCCTGCATTCCAACGCCTACGCCAAGGCCCGCAACGCCGCCGAGCATGGCGCCGCCGCGCTCGTCTTGATTCCCCGCGATCCCGCCTCCACTGCCTCGCTGGAGAAGATCGCCAGCGACGTCGGATACGTCCCCAGCACGATCCCCGTGCTCGAAGTGACGCGGGCGGCGGGGGAGGCGCTCCTCACCGGACTCTCGCGCCCCCTCGACGCCCAGCAGGCCGAGATCGACCGCACGCAGCGCCCGCGCTCCGAGCGGTTGCCCGAACAGCGCGTCGAGTTCCTCGTGGAGCTGAGGCGGCGATCAGGAGAGCAACAGAACGTCGTCGCGATCGCGCCCGGTAGCTCCGACCAGGTGATCCTGGTCTGCGCCGCCTACGACGCGCCGGTCGCCTCCCCGAGACCTGGAAGCAGCCCCTGGACGCCCGGGGCGATCGAAGAGGCCTCCGCCGTCGCCGCCCTTCTCGCCATGGCCGACGTCCTCCCGAGCGTCCCGCGCGAATTTGGCGTGGTGCTGGCGGCTCTCTCAGGGGAGGCGCAGGGGGGCGCCGGCGCCGAGGTGCTCCGAGCTGACCTGGAGGCCCAAGGCCTCACGGTACGGGAGGTCGTCTGGCTCTCTCGCCTGGCGGGGGAGAAAGAAGGCCGAGCGTCGAGGTCCCGGATCGTCGCACCCGATGCCGCCCGGCTCCCTCTGGCCGCCGCTCTGGTCAGCGGATCCGACTGGCGCTCCGAGGTCTCAGTCCCTCCGACGGCCGGCGCCAGAGCGCTTCAGCCACTGGCCGGTGGGGTCTTCGCCCTGCGGGGGACCGCCGCCGCCGCCTCCGGCTCGTCCCTGGACACCGTCGACCGCATCGACCCGCAGTCATGCGAGGCCGCCGCCCGACTCGCCTACCGCCTCGTGCTCGACCTCTCGAACGTGGCGCCCTGACCCACTCCCCTCCCCCTCTGACCCGCCCCTGACAAAAATTTTTCCTGTCCTAGCGGATCCCCGCCATTGACCTCGACCTCCGAGTCACGTTAACGTTTTCCTGCAAGTCATCCGCTTCCATGGATTGCGGAGGGCGAGTGCACTCCCTCGGTCCCCCCGACCATCGGATGTGCGAACTGAAGTATCTGCAATTCGTTGACTCATCATGAGGAGACCAACGCATGAAGAAGTTGTTTGCGCTTTTGGCCGTCGCGGCGATCGCCGGCTCGGCGTCGGCGAAGGAAATGGTCGGTGTCAACGGTGAGTTCGTCGCTCCGGGCGGCGTCCGCGCATCCGACATCGAGCTCGAGTACGACGGCGGAATTTTCTTCAACGGCGGAACCTCGCCGAGTTGGACGGACCTCACGTCCGTCACGTTCGAGATCCCGGCCGGCGGACCGTACATCCTCTCCGAGGTCCGGTTGTTCATCACGGGCACCCAGACCAAGACCCTCGAGTTCTACGACGGCGGCGGTCTGTTCGATCCGCCCAACGCCCTCATCGGGTTCGGACCTGATTTCAGCACGCCGTACGGCGCCTGGCCGCCTGCCGACTGGACGACCGTGGACCTTCTCGGTCTGAACCAGACGGCGGCGACGGGCGACCTCATCCGTCCCACCGTTCCTTTCTACGGTACGCTCGGCGACGCCGTCGGCCTCGCGTACGCGAACGACGATGGCAACCCGGGCCATTCCTGGGCGATCTACCAGGGCAACTGGACGGATGACACGTACGCTTACGGTGTCGACGACGGCTTCCGCCTCGGAATCAACGAGGGCAACGGAACGCCGACCGAAGAGACTTCGTGGGGCGCGGTGAAGAACCTGTACCGCTAGATGTCCTTTCGGTCCGCCTAGCGGACCGAAAGTCCTACTCACGAGGCCGCCCAGAATATCGGGCGGCCTCGAAGTTTTCCTACCGAGCCGCCTTCTCCGCTAACTCCAGGAACCGAGCATCCCCCTGGAGGGCGCCGAGATCCGGATCTTCGAGCAGTTTCGCCGCGTTCGCGTACCCGAGCTGCACCGCCCGCTCCAGCGAAGCGACCGCAGCGCCAGTCTGTCCCGAAAGCGCCTGCGCGCATCCTCGGTTGTAGTGGAGGACCGCGTTCTTCGGATCGAGGCGCACTGCGCGATCGGCCGTGGCCAGCGCCTCCGCCGTTCGACCTGCCCCCAGGTAGAGCGAGACCAGATGACCGAGGACATAGGCATCGTCCGGTAGTTTCCGGCGAGCGCTTTCGAAATTTGCCAGGGCGGCGGCTTCGTCGGCATCGGCCAGCGCGACGCTTCCGAGTATCCGCTGGCGACTGCCTTCCAGATGGGCGTCGTTGGTGCGGAAGTCGAGCACGCGTCGCGCTTCGTTCCAGAGCCCGAGGTCAAAGGCTGCCCCGGCCAGGTCGAGGCGGAGGATGGGATCTGTCGGGGACGCCTCACGCCGTCCCCGCAGGGTCTGGTACCGCGTGATCTGCCGCGTCAGTTTCTGGGACATCGCGTAGGCAGACGTGGAATCGACCCGGCCGCTGGTCCGCGCCGCCTCGGCTGTCATGAAACTCCGCGCCTCGTCAAGGCGCCCCAGATCGATCAGTGAGCCGACGACGCCGACCACGGCGGACCAGTGTTGGTGAGGATCGCGTAGCGCGGACCGATACGCCTCGAGCGCTTCGGCGGGTCGTTGGTCACGGCGGAGCGCCTCCCCGAGATTCTTGGCGAGCGAGCCGTTGTCGGGTGAGAGCTGCCATGCCTGCTCCAAGACTTCCGCCGCCTCCCCCGGACGCCGCAATCGAAACAGCGTTTTGCCGAGGTCGAGGGCGGCTACCCGACTGCCTGGATTGTGGTCGAGGACCGCACGGAAGCCGCGCGCGGCGTCTTCCCATCGGCCCTCCTGGAAGGCGTGCTTCGCCTCGGCGAATGTCGGGAGGTACGGCAGCATCTCCTTGGGATCGGGGAGATTCTCCGAGGCGGGCGAGGGCGCGGGCGCGCCGTCGCCCGCCAGATAGCCCAGGCTCTGCAGCCGCTCCCTGTCCTCGTCGGAGAGACTTGAGGCGCCCGAGGGAAGGGGCGGCAGCGAGGCGAGGTAGCGATCGAGCCGGTCCTCGAAGAGCAGGACGGTGTCCGGGAACTCCGCGAAGACGTTGCGACGCTCGCCGGGATCATCGGCCAGCCGGTAGAGCTCGGGCTGCGGCGCCCGGATGTACTTCCAACGCTCGGTGCGCAGAGCGCGCAGCATCGCGTGCTCGTAGTTCAGTTGGGGAAAATACGTCTCCGCGTACTCGGCGCGTCGAAACGCCGGTTCGCCGGCCAGGAGGCCGAAGAGACTCTTTCCCTCGATCGCGTCCAGCGCTGGCAGGCGCGCCGCCTCCAGCAAGGTAGGGGCGACATCGATGATCGAGGTGCGAGTCTCGACCACGCGCGCAGTCGGTCCGTCGGGCACACACAGGAGCAGAGGAACACGCAGCGTCTCGTCGTAGAGAAAAATGCCGTGTTCGTCCTCACCATGATCGCCGAGCCCTTCGCCGTGATCCCCGACGACCAGCACCGTCGTGTTCGCGAGGAGTCCGCGCCGGCGCAACGACCCGAGCAGCTCTCCGATCGAGCCGTCCATGGCGGCGATCTCTTTCGCGTAGCCGTCCGGGAGATCGAGGCTGCGGTAAGGCTCGGGCGCTCTCCATGGCAGGTGTGGATCGAAGTAGTGCACCCACAGGAAGTAGGGGCGCTCTGGATCCAGGCCTTTGATCCACCGCGTTGCTGCTGCGGTCGTACGGGTTCCGACGCGCTCCGTATAGAAGCGGTCGTCGTAGGTATCGAACCCCCGATCGAGACCGAATTGACGGGCGAGAACGAACGCGCTGACGAATGCGCCCGTCTGGTATCCCGCGGACTTGAATCGATCGGTCACGACTGCGAGCGCCTCCGGCAAGAGAAAGACGCCGTTGTCCCGCACGCCGTGGCGACTCGGATTGAGCCCGGTGAACATGCTCGTATGCGACGGAAGGGTTAACGGCGTCGGTGTGATGCATTGGGTGAATCGCACGCCACGAGTCGCCAAGCTATCGAGCACCGGGGTAAGAGCGCGTTCGTCGCCGTAGCAGCCGATCCGATCCGCCCGCGTGGTGTCGAGCGTGATCAGAAGAATGCTCGTGGCTTCGCGCTGCTGCGGCGAGCATGAGAGGCCACACACTACGCCCAAGATTGCGGCGAGGCGTACGACTCCGACGATCGTGACACGGCGTGCAAGCGTACGGTTCATCGGCCAAGCGGCCTGCAGAGTCTGATGCCGCGGATGTCAGGCTGAGGCGCGGGCTGAAGATTCTCGAGGGGGGGGCGTGTTGGTCGAACTCGAGCCGAGCCCGATGACTCAGTGTGCAAGTACATCACGAATAAGCTCATCAAAAACTCCTTGACCGACCTGGAAACCGCAGCGACCATCTGTCGGCCAGCAGGCCGTCTATCACCACTGTCGCCGCTACCCACCGCAAACACCTGACTGTCTACCCGTCGGCTGAAAGCAAATTTACCACGGAGGAATCATGTTCACGCTGCGCACCTTGAGGATGGTTGCGGCTCTGGGTCTGCTGCTCGCGGTCTGCGCCGGTCCAGCCTTCACGAGCCCCGCCTGTTACTTCACGGGTCACAGCATGAGCTGCTCCAGCGGCTGCATCCTCATTGAATGGACCTACTACGCTGACAATCCGCCTTTCACGCCTTCCGTAAACGTCGAGCGGAAGTGTTGTCCCGACGGAAACTGGGAGACGATCGCGAGCCTGGTGACGACGGGTTCCTATCTTGACTGTTCTACGCCCACGACCTGTATTAATGGCGAAGCCAAGTGGCGGATAACGCTGAATTGTCGCTGTGTAGGGTCGTGTTCTGGTTGCACAGGCCCCATTTGTTCGATCGCGACCGATGCCTGCCAAGATTGCGATGACTTGCCGCCGAGCGCACCGTAACTCAGTGGCTGACCGGGAATGATCGTGGGTCCCACGCGATGGAGCCGATGGTGCGATTGAGTCATGCCTGTTCGACCATTGTCGCACTACTCGGAGCGCGGACGCGTTCACTGTCCTGACGGTCTCGACCGGGCCCTGTGGATCGTGAGGCGCGTGTCGCTCACGAGTCGCAGGACCCGGTCGCGCCGATCTCTCAGAATTGTTTCGCATTCACTGAGCTACCTCTGTTCCAACCGTTCCGGATAGAGCCGCACGCGATCTCGACGCGCTGCCGCTTTCACGACCTCGGCCATGCGCGCGTCGATTCCCAGCAACCGAACCTCGCGCTGCGCCAAGATGAGCCCGGTTTCGCGATTCAGCGGCTGTTCTGGTAGCCGACGGATGACACGAACTACCACGAGATCGCCAGACTCGCCAGACTTGATCGGCCCCGCGATGCCTCCTTCCGGGACACTCGAAGTCGCGGCCAACCATTCTCCCCACTCCGGTGGATCGGTCCGCTTGCCGGCGTCCAGAAGCTCCGTGGTTCGCACGAAAACCTCGCCGTCCGCTGCGTCCGAAATTTGTTCGGCTTCTCGAAGCCACGCAGCCGGCGATCCAGCGGCGCGCACCCGGTCGGCGAAGTCGAACGCGGCGGCGGCGGCGTCTCGTGGAAACGTCACAGCCGCGAGTTCGACTCGCTCGGGGAGCTTCCAGCGGGCCGGATCCAGATCATAGAGCGACTCGGCTTGGGCTGGCGTCGCTCGCACGGTCGGAAGCAGAGCGTGGTCGTGATATCGATCGAGCAAGACATCAGCTCGGATCTGTTGTGCTGTTTCCTTCCACTCCGGCGACTTTGTGAGTCCCAGTACTTCGGAATCCGGTGCAACGAGCAGCCGATCGATCAGAGTCTGCATTTCGTGCCGCAACCGAGGACCGGGCTCGCTGATCGGCCAGAAGCGCACATCAAAACTGTCCAGAAGGCGCGCACCCTCCTCGGCGGTGACGCCTACGCCGTCTATCGAGAAGAGCACGAGATCTCGGTCTTCGGACGCCACGAGCCAGAAAGGACCTCGCGCCTCCCAGCGATCGGGCCGCTGCTGACCCGGCGCAGCCAATCGCAGCGAGTCGAGATGCGCGCGAACAGCGCGGACGAGTGCTGGATAGTTCTCCGGATGTATCTCGAGTTTGTGGGCGTGGCGCAGACTGTCGCGCCTGGCGAAGAGCCAATCGCGATACCGCATCGTGCGGACGACCTCGCGAGTTTGGGCGCGCAGCCCCGGCTTCGAGTCGAGGTCCAGCGGGCGGTACTCGTGGGCGTGCACGATCCATGCTCCGCGCGCGGTCGCGATCGGAGCGCTCCGCGCCCCGGGTGGGAGATCGTCGAGAAAGACAGCGCGCATCACGCGCAGCGGGAACGTAGCCGGCGCGCGCCACCCGAGGTCTGGGCCCTGTCGCTGACGCGGGTGGCCCTCGAATCGTTCGTACGCCTGTGCGAAGCTCGCTCCTCGCGTCAGGAAGGCGGCGCAGGATTCTCCGACGGCGATCGTCTCCATCTGAATTGCTTCGGCGCGCACCTCCCGCGCGAATCGCTCGACGGCGGCCGCATAGAGGATGGAGTCGGGTCGCCAGGAAGCGCGCAGTCGGTCATGGTAATCCTCCATGCGCTGAAGTTCGATCCGCGTACGGATCTTGCGTTCGTCGGCCGGAGGAAGCGCGGGGATCGCGCGCTCCGCCTCGGCGACGAGGATCTCGCGGTCGACGACGGTGCGGAGGAAACGCTGGCGGTCCTCGAGTTTGGCGCGCTGCCAGCGGCCTTCGCCGTGGGTGCGGTCGTAGGCCTCGGCGAGTTCGGTGCGGGTCCAGCTCCAGTCGGGGCCCTGGGCGACGAGGTCGGGATCGCCCGAGCAGCCGGACGAGAAGAGTCCGCCGACCAACCCTGCGAGCAGGAACGCGAGGCGCGCGACGGACGCGGGCGGCCGTACTCTCGAGGGCTCCGGTTTCACCGACTACCCGAGCAGATCGCGCAGACGGGAGTGACGTCTGTCCCGGTCGGTGACGAAGCGTTCGATGCCCTTCAGGATCCACTCGGTGCTGAGGTGGGCTTCGTCCATGACTTCGTCGACGGTGCCGCCGGTGCGCCAGCGGTCGTCGAAGTCGGGGGTGACGGCGTATTCCCAGCCGATGCGGTGGGGGATCCAGTCGGCCATGGCGCGGCGCGCGCGGTTGGAGATGACCATCGAGTCGTACCAGTCGACGTCGGGCAGCACACGATCACGCCACGCGCTGTTCTGCAGCGCCCAGAGTTGTGGGGAGACGATGGAGACGATGCGCAGGTCGAGGCCGGCCTCGTCGATCTTCGGCAGCGCGTTGATCAGGTTGTAGGTCGGCATGGTGCCGGAGACGAGGACGGTGCCGTGCTTCGGGCGTCCGCTCTTCGGCGCGCGGATCAAGTAGGCGCCGCGCGCGGCGTCCCAGTGCGGATCGATGCCGAGCGCGGCGCGATCGGGGATCGTCACCGCGGGGCGGGTGAGATGCAGCGCGAGGATGGCGCGACCGGTCGCGAGACCGGCGGCGAGCAGCACCGGCGCTTCGTTCATCTCCCACGGATGCAGGTCGATGGTGTGTCCGTCGGGGAAGAGCTGCGTGACGTACGGCTCGTAGATGCCGAAGTGCGTGCGGCTATCGTCGGCGGTCTCGGGGCCGGAGTGTCCGGCCACCCAGATGACGCGTCCGACCTTGATCTCCGAATCCTGCTCGACCTGACTGAAGAGGCGCATCGGGCCGTACTTGAGGTAGCTGAACGAACCGTAGGTCGAGCAGACGCCGCCGAGTCCGTCCCACTCCTCGAACGGCTTCTCCGAGAAGTTCACGCAGGCGATGCCGACCGCCATGCCGGAGTTGGTGAACTCCGTGATCTGCTGCGGCAGGACCGTGCCTTCGACATTGGTGTTGCGGTCGTACTTGCCCCAACCCTTCGTCTCGCCGAACCCTTCGCCGAAGCCGGCCAGGTTCGTTGATTCCGCGAGGTCGGCGGAAAGTCCCAGGAAGAGCGGGCGGCCATACTTCTCTTTGCCCCAACTGTTGACCCAGGCGCCCCAGCGACCGAAGCCGGTGCGATTGGGATGCTTCTCGCCTGGCTGGCCCCACATCTCCGCGGGGTAGCTCTTCGCATCGGTCAGCGCCGGGTCCTTCCAGGGATTGCGCCCGGTGTCCAAGCGGAAGGTCGAGGTCTTCTGCGGCACCGAATCGCCGAGGCGCACGAGCGTGTCGGTCAAGTAATCCACGAGCGCCTGATCCTGGTGCAGCACCTCGGCCACCTTGCGCAGGTTGGTCTCGGCCTGTTGGCGGAACGCGGCGGGATCCTTCGGCGGAAGTTCGCCGAATCCCGCGAAGTCGACGCCGTACTTCTCCGCAAACGGACGCTTGGTCTCCCAATAGATCTCGGAGTTCGGCGCGTGCGGCGAACCGTGGCTCTTGAAGTCGTACTTCAGATAGTCGCGCCCCTTGCGCGTCTTGAAGTAGAAAACGCGCGGCACGCCGGTGCTCTCACCGTGGACCAGCTCGACCAGCCCCGCGTTGACGTCTTCCCAGGCGCTGCCGTTGTCGACGCCGATGACGCGCCAGCCGTACGGCGCGAACCAGTCGCGCGGCGTTCCGGGGATCACGCTGGAGACGGCGTGGCTGTCGATGCCGAAGTCGTTCCAGTCCAGCAGATAGACCAAGTTGTCGAGGCCGAGCCCCCAGGCCGAGTTGCGCACCTCGTGCGTGGCGCCGGTGGTCGCGCCGCCTTCGCCCTCGCAGGCGAAGACCTTGACTTCACCCGCGCCGGCTCGCTTCAGCGCCATCGCTTCTCCGGCGGCGGCGGGACTGCCATGACCCGAGGGACCAGTGTTGAACTTGAAGAAGAGGGTCTTGCCTTCCATCTCGGCATGCCCCGGCAGGCCGCCGCGACGGCGGAAGGTGAGCAGGTCTTCCCAGAGGACGATCCGCTCGGGCGGGATGTGATAGCGAGGATCCTGGGTCTGCTGATGCTTCACCCGCATCGCCTCGGCCAGGACCGGCAACGTCGCGTAGACCAACGGCGCCGTGTGACCGGCGACCAACACGAAGCGATCGCCGTTGCGTTTCTCGGGATGGCGGATGTCCCAACGCATGACGTCGCCCAACAGCGTCGTGACGAGCGCATGCACCTTCGACCGCGAACCGCCCGGATGCCCGCTCTGGCGGTAGTTCAGCATCATGTCGATGAACTGGTCGATCAGGTCTTTCGTCTTCTCCCAGTGCGCGAAGTGCTGTTGGTTCGCGCGCAGCAACTCGGCGGCGCGGGCCGTCGTCGGTTGGGTCAGGGAGTCGCTCACGTCGAATCCTCTCGCTCGAATGGGGATGGGGGACAAGGACGCGCGAGGTTGGCATAGCCCTCCAGAGAGGTCAAGGAAGCGGGCCGGCCTGTGGGTGACCGGCTTGCTGTCCTTCGTCGCCCGCGGCCGAGAGCGCGAGGGCGAGCGACATTCCCAAGGCGAGACCGACCCCGTGATGGCCGAGCGCACCCTCGAAGCAACCGTGGAGCGCGGCGAGCGCGAAGGCGCCGAAACCGCCCACCAGCCAGAGTGCGCGCCGCGATCCCGCCTCCGCGGTCAGGCAATGACGCAGCCCGCCGCGCATCCGCCGCAGGCACAGCATCGCGAAAACCGCGGCGACGGCGGCGCCGAGCAGTCCCATCTCGGCCAGGAGTTGCAGCGGAATCGAGTCTGGATCGAGCTGACCGGGACCGATGCCGAGCAGCGGTCGCTCGCTCCAGGCCGAGAGGGCCCCGACGGCGGGGCGGCTCGCAGGACTCGGAGACGCGGCGCTCTCGGCGAGGCCGTTCCCCCCGAGCGCGGAGAGGCTGAGCGCCGCGCCGAGGACAGCGGCGGCGCTTCCCGCCGGGATGCGCAGCGACCGGAGAGTCGCGACGCGTCCGCTCACCCAGATCAATCCAACCAGGAGCACCGCCACCGCCAGGGCCGCGCCGCGGGAGCCGGTCGCGAACACTCCGAGCGCCAGGATCCCCACACCCACGAGCCGCAGATCGAAGACGGCCCACCGGTTGCGCAGCCAACGGACTCGGCCGGCGCGATCCGGGTCGAGGCGCCTCTGCTCGGCCGCCGACGCCGCGCCGGCGACCGCGACGAGCAGGACGATCTCGAAGTAGAGGGCGGCAGTGTTCGCTGTCGCGAACGTCCCCGCCCAGCGCGAGCGCACGCCGCCGTCCGTGGCCCAATCCGGCCAGAGGAGATCGCAGAGCACGAGCATCGCGCCGATCGACGCCCCGAAGGCGAGACCGTCCGCGAGCGCGCGCCGCGGCGTGTTCCGCGAACTCCCGAGGATCGATCCGGCGGCGAGGAAGACGCCGACCTGCAACGCCAACCTGGCGGCGAAGCGGGTCGAATCGCTCCGGCCCTGATCTCCGACCGCCCAGACGGCGGAGAGGAAGACGGTCGCGACCCACGCCAGTGCGGTCCACGTCAGCGCCGCGCCGAAGAAAGGCGCGCGACGGCTCTCCTCGGGCCCCGTCCGGCGGAGCAGCCAGCGTGCGCACCCGGCGAGGATGACCGCCGCCGCCGCCAACTCCACCAGCGTGACGGTCAAGTCCCCGCCCAGGCGGGCGGGGAGCGGCGCACGCAACAGGGGCAGGTCGAAGGGGA
>CAZVYN010000106.1:0-11026 GCA_964631125.1 uncultured bacterium
TTTCGTAGGGGCCGAGGCGGGCGCCGGGGTCGAGAGGCATCGGGGGAATCTACAGCAGACGCCCGACCGTGGCGACGGCCGAGCGAACTCGCGCGATTCGGAGGCTTCGGGCGCCGCTCTCCTCCCTTTCGGAAAATCGACGGAGAGACGAGAATGCTCGGACCGTCGCTCGACCGTCGAGTGCGCGAGAGAGAGGAGTCGATGCCCGGATCGTGGCTCGCGTTCGTGAAGCTGGCGGCGGCAGCCCCGATGGCGCTCGCCTGGTTGGTGGGCGTCGTGAGCGACGAGCAGAACCGTGCGCCGATCGCCGGTGCGACGGTGACACTGGTCGATCTGGATCGGCGCGGGGTCACCGACAGTTCGGGCGCGTTCCGTCTCGAACAGGTCCCGCCCGGCCCGCAGCACGTGCAGGTGCGACGCGTCGGTTACGCCCCGCTCACCTTCCATGCCCTCGTGCCGTCGCAAGGGCCGCTCGTCATCGACATCTCGCTTCGTCCCGATCCGATGTCGATCGAACCGATCGAAGTCCAGGCGGCGCTTCCGGTCCGAGGGTCGGAGGGATTGCAGGGTTCACGGTACCCCGACCGCGGACTCTCGATCGCGGCGGTTCGACGCCATCCGCTGGTAGCCGAATCGGACATCCTCGAAGCGACCTCGGGGGGCGAGGTGATCGTCCAACCCGAATCTCCGAGCGGCGTGCACGTGCGCGGCGGCGCGTCGGATCACTTGGCGCATCTGATCGACGGCATCCCGGTGCTTAGTCCGTATCACGCTGGCGGAACCTTCAGCTCCTTCAATCCCGACGCGATCTCTCGCATCGATCTCCTCACCTCACCGCCGCCCTGCGACGGTCCCGATGCGCTGGCCGGCGTTTTCGTCGCGACGACTCGAGCCCCGGTCGAGCGCCTGCAAGTGCGCGGCGGATTGAGCACGACGCAGGCCCGCATCACGATCGACCGTCCGTTCGGCGACGCGGGCGCCTCGGGGCTGATCGCATTGCGAACCACGTTTCCCGGACTCGCGCCTCGGCTCCAGGACAATTCATATCTGGGCGGCAAGGGGCGCGACTGGTTGGCGAAAGGCACGCTGCCGACTCTCGGCGGGAAGCTCTCCGCCATCGGGCATGGCAGCACCACGGAGATCGGGGCGGCGGCCATTCCTCCCGACGTGAACACGGAGCAGCCTCGCGCTTCCACCCCACGACACTCCTTCGGCGGCGACAGCTATTCGTACGGCGGCGTGTGGCATCGCAACTTCGAATCCGCGACGGTCGAACTGCGAGGATGGCGCGCGGTCGGAGACAGCGAGGCCAGATGGCATGAGCCCGATTCGCTCGTGTTGGGCCTAGAGACGCGGCGCACCGACGACGGCGCGCTCGCTCAGGTCGAGTTCGGCGCGTCGGCGCGGCGCACACTCGTGGGCGTGCGGGTCGAGGAGATGCGGACGAGCTACGAGGTCCGCTCCGCCCCAGGCGACTCGACCGCGGCGTTTCCCGCAACGCCGCCCGCACTCTCGATCGACACTCGCACCCCGATCACGTCGGCATTCCTGCAGCACCAGCACACGTTCGGATCTGGGCTCGAGCTCACGCTTTCTCTCACCGGGGCCTTCGTGCGGTCCGATTTCCGGCCCAGCCCGAGCGCAGTGGCGCGATGGAAACCCTCCGAGGTGCTCGACCTGACGATCGGCTACAGCCGACGTCACCAATTCGCCCAGTCGTTGCGGAATCCTGAATCGGTTGTCAGCAACATCTTCCCCATCGACCTCTTCGTCGGTGCGGCCCCTTCGGGAACGCCGGTGGCGCGCAGTCACACTGGGTTTCTCGCCATCCGTCACCATGCACTTCTCGGATTCCAATGCGGCGCTCAGGTCTATGCGAACGACTCCGAAGGACTCGCGCTCGTCGCGCCGCGGGACGGCGAGCCGTTCGCTACGAGCGGGTTCGTCCGGGGCTCAGGCTCCACGCGCGGCGCCGCGTTCGAGGTCTCGCGCAGCCGCATGCGTTACACCCTGCTCGGCAGCTACGGCGTCCAACGATCGAAGCTGGAGGGTGCGGGGGGCCGCTACACGCCGCAGTTCGCGGCGGGCCATTCGCTCGCGACGGGCCTGCTCTTCTATCCGAACCCCAGCACGTCGCTCCGACTGGGCGTCACGGCCGACTTCGGTCGCCGCGCGACGCCCACGGTTGGTTTCTTCGAGTGGGAGGCGTGCAACCTGCTCGATCAGGGGTGCGAGTTCGCCGGGAGTCCGATCGCGCGAGCCGACGCCCTCGGCTCGACCCGTCTCCCGCCCTACTTGCGCGTCGATCTCGGCTTCCGCAAGCACTGGCACGTCGACGTGGCGGATCGTGACGCCGAGATCGCGATCTTCGGCGTGGTGACCAACTTACTGGGGCGCATCAACCGGCTCACGGCGGTCCAAGACCCCGTGACCGGCCGGGAGACCTGGATCGACATGCGTCCGCGTTCGCCGCTCGTCGCCGGGCTGGAGTGGAGATTCTGAGGCGATGGCGCGAGGCCGCTGTCACGAACTCGGGGGCTGGCCTGCTCCTCTTGCGATGAGTGTCCACCGATGAGCCCCATTCAATGAGCGCTACGGCCAACGACTCATTTGCTGCGCTCTGCCAAGCGCTCTTCGAGCAGCACTTCGCACGTGTCTATCGAGTCCTGCAGCGGTTTTCGGGCGAGCCCGAGTTGGCCGCCGACCTGACCCAGGATGCGTTTCTGAGGCTCTATCAACGAGGGAGTCCGCCCGATGCGCCCGAAGCTTGGCTCATCACCGTCGGGCTCAATCTCATGCGCAATGCAAAGTCGACGCAGACCCGCCGCGCGCGGCTGCTCGCTGCGGACGACGATCCGGCGGGCGCCGCGTCGACCTACGCGAACGAAGGGGACTCGGAGCAAGAAGAGCGCGTGAGGAGCGTCCTCCAGGCGATGCCGGAGCGAGACCAGCAACTGCTCCTCCTGCGCTCCGATGGATACAGCTACCGCGACATGGCCTCTGCCTTGGAGTTGAACGAAGCCAGCGTCGGAACCCTGCTCGCCCGCGCCAAGCACGAGTTCCGCACGCGGTACGAGGGAGCCGTCGATGCATTTGGACAGTGAAGCGATCCAGCGGCTGCTGCATGGCGAACTCGACGAGTCCCGGAAGCGGGAATCCGAGTTTCACCTCACCCAATGCGCCGCCTGTCACGCGACGTTCGAAACCGCCGAGTTGGAAGAGGCTTGGGTCTTCGATCGTCTCGAAGCGTTGGACCACCCGGCGCCCGCGCGCGCGGCGAACGCACCCTGGACGAAGGTTCCGCAATCGGCGCGCGCAGGCTGGTTCGAGCGATTCGACGGCTTTCTCCGAGCGGGATGGTTCGCGTCGACGGCGGGAAGCTGGGTGCCGAGAGCGGCCGCCCTCGCGCTCATGCTGACGGCGGCTGCGGCCGCAGCGTATGTCCTGCCAGGTTCTCCATTTCGGACTTGGATCGACGAGATCGCGGGACGTGGCGACGCGCCGAAGAGTTCCGGACTGCGCATTCCCGGAATCGACTCCGGAGCGTCCCACCCCGCATCCGTCGATCGCGCCGCGGGCCCGGCCGGCATCGCGGTCGAGCCCCACGACCACCTCGTCGTGCAATTCGCGGCGCCCCAGGCTTCGGGCGAGATCGTCGTGTCGATCGGAACGTCCTCGCTCGTGAGCGTTCGAGTGGTGGGCGGCGCCGCCAAGTTCGACACCGACGCCGCATCACTCGGGATCCTGAATCGCGACTCCGCCGCCAGCTACGAGATCGAGCTTCCTGCCGACGCGCCCTCGATCGAGATTCGCGTCGCCGGTCGCGTGCGGCTGACGAAGCGTGGGAGCCAGATCGTCTCGGATGCAACGGTCGATGCTGACGGTCGGTACCGGCTGGCGCTCGTCGAGGGGACGAACCGATGAATCGCCCCAGCACGCTGTTGATCGCCGTTTCGATCGCCCTCATCCCGTTGGGGCCGGTGCGCGCGCAGGGCACGCAGGGCACGCAGGACTCACCTGGCGCAGCGAACAGCTCCTCGGTCGAATGGACGCGGACTCCGCCCGAGGTCTCCGGATTTCTGCAGGTGCACTATCGCAATGCGTTCGCGACCGGCAGCGACAGCTTGGTCGACAACGATGACTTCCGCGTGCAGCGGGTCCGGATCGGCGTCAGCGGTCCGATCCTCCCTTGGCTGTCGTACGACATCGAAGTCGATCCCCGCGCTCCTGAAATTGCCGGAGTCCTTCGAGACGCCTTCATTGCCCTGAAGATCATTCCGCGGCACCGGCTCCGGATCGGCCAGCAGAAGATGCCGTTCGGCTACGAGAATCAGGAATCGTCGAGCCGGCTCTACGCCGTCAACCGCACCGAGCTCTCCGACAACCTCTCTCGCGGGATCAATCTTCGCGACATCGGCGTCGGGCTGTCCGGAAACCTTCCCCTCGACGAGAGTCTGCGGATCGAGGATGCGATCGCGGTCAGCAACGGCGCGGGGATGAATGTGCAGGCAGATGACACTCCGACGAAGAACCTCTGGGGGCGCCTCGGCTTGCGGCACAAGTCTGGCGACAACGTGGCGCGGCTCGGCCTGTCGGGAGGGATGGGAGACTTCATCGATGTCGAGATCCCGGAAGACCCGGATGACGATATCCAGGTCGAATTCACGAGGGTCGGCGCGGATGTCGAGATCGACCGCGAACGCTATTTCTTCAGCGCGGAGTACGCCGTGGGTTGGGAAGACAATGTGACCACGGGGGAGTCGGACGATCCGCGCGGCTACTACATCAACTGGGTCGGCAAGACTCCCTGGCGAGTCGGCCCGATCGTTCGGCTCGACACGCTCGGAGACGAGTACAAGCGCTGGACCATCGGCGGATACTACGGGCTGTCTGCGGAGCTGTTCCGCGTCATGGTGAACTATGAATACCGCCAGTTGAAGGATGACCTACGTGCTGATGACAAGCTCTATACCTGGGTCCAAGTCCGGTTCTGATCCGACCGCTCGGGAAGCCATGGAGTGGGAGGCGCTGCTTCCCCGCTTCCTGGCTGCGGATCCGGGACTGGTCGAATCACGAGCGCTGCAGCGGAGGGCCGACACGAAGTTCGTGTTGCCGATCTCTGCGTTGCCGGCGCTGCTCTCCAGGCTCGCGGACGACTACTCCATCCTCCGGGCCGGATCCGCCCTGGTCGCCGACTACCGCACCCTGTACTTCGACACGGCGGACTTCGAGTTCTTCCACGCGCACCGCCGGGGTCGCCGCGTTCGCCACAAGGTGCGAGTCCGTCACTATCCCGACCGCTGCGTCAGCTTTCTCGAGGTAAAGACACGGCTCAGCCCGATGGAGACGATCAAGGGTCGGATGCAGCGCTCGTACGGAGAGAATGAACTGTCGCCCCGCGACCATGCGTTCGTGCGCGAGCGGACAGGAGCGTCCCAGGATCTCGCGCCGCAGGTCTGGACGCACTTCCGACGCGTCTCCTTGCTCGGGGTTCGGACACAGGAGCGCGTCACCATCGATTGCGGGCTGCGCGTCGCCATGGGACACAGACCGACGTCGTTGCCGAATCTGGCCATCGTGGAGATCAAGCAGGCGAGGTTCGCTCGGAACACCCCTGTCTTGCGTGCGCTCGCCGCCGGTGGATGGAGACCCGGGTGGGCCAGCAAGTACTGCATCGCGATCGCTCTCACGCACCCCGAGGTTCGCTTGAACCGCCTCCTGGCCCATCTTCGCTCCGTGGAACGGGAGTCCGCGTGAACCAGCTCCTCGGAGGAAGCGCCTGGGCGAACTGGCAGGATCTGGCGACCCTGCTCCTACGGCTCGTCTTCGACCTCGCCGTCGCCACTGCCCTCATCCGCGGGATCTACGCGCGGAGGTACGGCGATCGCGACTACGTGTTCACGTACTACGTGTTCAACATCATCACGTTCTGTCTGTGCTTGATGCTGCGCAAGGTAGCCGTCGAGATCGGATTCGCGCTCGCGCTCTTCGGTGTCTTCGGGATCCTTCGATACCGCACCGAGCAGATCCGGATCCGGGATCTCACCTATCTGTTCGTGTTGATCGGGGTCGGCATCTTGAACGCGATCGCCGACGCACATGTGAGCGTGCTCGAGCTGGTCACCGTCAATGTCGTCATCGTGGCGATGATCGCGCTGCTGGAGCGCCGGTCCGCGGGTGGTGCGGAGCGATCGACGCCGATGTCGTACGACCAACTCGAGCTGCTCCTCCCCGGCAACGAAGGCCGACTCATGGCCGACCTCGTCGCCAGAACCGGTCTGGCCGTCAACCGCGTCGAGGTCCAGCGGTTCGATCTGCTCCACGACGCGGCCGACATCACGATCTACCACCGGGAGCGTCGGTAGCCATGCGCGTCTCCGCCGTCTGTCCGCCGTCCGTGACGTTGCTGCTGAGCGCCGTCGCCGTTGGTTCGCTTGCTGGTTGCACGGCGGCCCGAGAGGAAGCGCGATGGGGCGCGGCCGTCACCGTCCAACCGGGATGGCGATCGGCCGAGGATGCGGCCGTCGCGGCCGCATCCGACGAAGGGGTCTGGATCCCGCTCGCGGGCGCCATCCTGCTCCAATTTGGAGACTTCGATCGGCGCGTCTCCGATTGGGCGCGCGATCACACGCCGATCGCAGGGTCGAACGATCGCGCAGCGGATCTCAGCGACCGGCTCTTGGACGCTTCCCGTGCTTCTTACTGGATCACGATCGTGGCTTCCGTCAGTGGGGACGACACGGGGAGCTGGGTGTCGGACAAGCTCCAGGGGACAGCACTCGGTCTCGTCGCGACGAACGTTCCGGCAGGCGCTACCTGGGCGCTCAAGCAGGTCACGGATCGCCGAAGACCCGACGGGTCGGATCGACTGAGCTTTCCGTCAGGTCACGCTTCGTATTCGACGGCCCATGCCACGCTCGCCGGCCGAACTCTGCCGTTCATCCGCATGCGTCCTCGAGCCCGGTCAGGATGCGAGTTGGCGCTGCTCACGATGACGATCGGCTGCGCGTGGTGCAGAGTGGAAGCGGGGAAGCACTATCCCTCCGACGCGCTGGCCGGGATCGCATTGGGTCGATTCCTGGCGGCGTTTCTCGAGGATGCGTTCACGCAGGGGTCGCGACGGTCGGCGTCAGGCGTCGCTATCGTCGGCGACTCCGAACGTCTGGGCGTCCGCTTCACGTTCTAGGGAGCATTCCACACAGGAGGTCTCAGATGGATCGCACGCAGAGGTTCTTGATCAGCGTTTCGATGCTCACCGTGCTGGCGAGCCCGGGGTCTGTGGATTGAGTTGCGTGGATGAGGAGGTGACGACATGGCCCTGAGAGAAGAACTGGAGGCGACCGGCCTGAAGCTCTTCCGGTGGCGGAGCTATTTTCCGCTCTTCCTCTTGTTCTTGCTGATTCCGGCCATCGCTTCCTTCCGCTATCCCGACGGGCGCCACTCACTCGACCTCTTCTGGGAGGCCGCCTGCTTCTCGATCTCGCTGCTCGGCTTGCTCGTGCGCGCCATCGCGATCGGGTATGTGCCTTCCGGCACGTCGAGGCGCGGCACGCGCGCCCCGCACGCCGAAGCGCTGAATACATCCGGCATGTACTCGGCGCTGCGCCACCCGCTCTATCTCGGCAACTACCTCATGTGGCTGGGTGTGACGATGTTCCCGCGAGTCTGGTGGTGCCCGGTCATCACCAGCTTCGCGTTCTTCATCTACTACGAGCGGATCATGTTCGCGGAGGAAGAGTTCCTTCGCCGCAAGTTCGGCGCGCAGTGGCTCGATTGGGCGTCACGCACCCCCGCGATCATCCCGTCCATCCGAAGCTGGAAGTCGACCGGCCTGCGATTCTCCCTCTGGAACGTGCTCAAGCGCGAATACTCAGCGCTCTTCGCGCTGGTGGCGTCGTTCACGTTCCTCGAGATCGTCGGCGACTTCTTCGCGCGCGGCGAACTCACCGTCGACGTGGTCTGGGGCGCAACCTTCGCGACCTCGGCCGTCCTCTGGATCGTCCTCCGCTCGCTCAAGGGGAAGACGAAGCTCTTCGGCGTCACGCTCCGGTAGGTCTCCGCCCGGAACCGTCACGAATCGCCCGGCTCGAGGGTTCCTGGTCCGAGACGTTTAGACCTCTTCTTCGATTCGGAGGCGCGCGATGGGAGTCCGTCGGTTCGTGCATGAGTCCAGGCGTAACGGCATCGTTCTAGATCGCGCGCTGGTTGCGTGGCTGGCGTCGGCCGCGTGGCTGCGATCGGTTGCGCCCGCTGCGATCGTCGCGGCCGCGCTGGGAATCGCCTGGGACAGCCTCGCGAACGCCTCCGTGGCCTCCCCCACCACGCCTCGCCAACGAGGCGAAGGAATTCCGACCTCTATGTTCGGGACGTACATCCGACCGGGAGAGCTGCTGGTGTATCCGTTCTTCGAGTACTACTTGAACAACGACGAGGAGTACAAACCGGAGGAGCTCGGTTTCGGCCTGGAGCGCGATTTTCGCGGGAAGTATCGCGCCTCCGAGGGGCTGATCTTCCTGAGCTATGGGATCTCCGACCGGTGGGCCATCGAGATCGAAGCCGCGGTCATCTCGGCCAAGCTGGAGAAGGCCGCGGACGACCCCTCCGCGATGCCTGACGAGCTGAAGCAATCGGGGACGGGCGATGTCGAAGGACAACTCCGATATCGGTGGGCAGAGGAGACCGAGGGCCGTCCCGAGCTCTTCAGCTACTTCGAGGCAGTGACCCCTCAGCAGAAGGACAAGAAACTCATTGGAACCCCGGATTGGGAGCTGAAACTCGGTTTCGGCGCCATCAAGGAGTACCCGCTCGGCACTTTCACGCTGCGGGCAGCGGGCGAATACGACGCCGCTGAGTCGAAAGGTGAACTGGGCGAGTGCGCCCTCGAGTATCTCCGCGTGCTCTCCCCGGCCTGGCGCGGCTATCTAGGGCTCGAAGGCGCTCAGGACGAGTGGGAGCTGATCACCGAAGCGCAGTGGAAGCTCCACCCGCGCGCCACACTCAAGTTGAACAACGCCTTCGGTGTCACCTCCAAGGCGGTGGACTGGGCGCCCGAGGTGGGCGTGATGTTTTCGTTTCCTTCCGGCAGGAGCGGCTCCGGGGAGTAGCGGCGCTGGCCGCCTTGTCACACCCGCGCCCCCTCGCCGGTTCCTCTTGCACACGATGTATCCAAGTCCCCGAAGAGGAAGGCATCCCCATGAAGAAGCAACTCCGCGCACTCGTTCCGCTGCCCCTAGTTCTGCTCGCTCTCCTGGGCTGCGGCAAGGACTCCTCCACCAATCCGCCCGACAACCCGGCCCCTGAGTTCGTCCCGTCCGACTTCGTCGCGGGCGTCGACAGTCCGTTCATGCCGCTGATTCCCGGCACGGTCTTGATCTATGAAGGGGAAAGCGACGGCCAGATCGAGCGAGTCGAGTACGAAATCACTGCGCAGACGAAGGTGATCCTCGGTGTGACCTGCATGGTCGTGCGCGACCGGGTCTACTTCGACGGGGAACTCGAGGAAGACACATTCGATTGGTATGCGCAGCACGATAACGGCGATGTCTGGTACTTCGGTGAGGATTCGAAGGAGATCGCGAACGGCCAGGTGGTAAGCACCGAGGGCTCGTGGGAAGCCGGAGTGGACGGCGCGAAGCCCGGCATCTTGATCAAGGCGACTCCGGTCGTCGGCGACACGTATCAGCAGGAGTACTACGAGGACGAGGCCGAGGACATGGCGCAGGTCGTCGCTCTCGATGCCACGGCGACCACACCGCTCGCCACGTACACGAACTGTCTGAAGACCAAGGAATGGAACCCGCTCGACTCGGAGGCGCTGCCCGAGTTCAAGTTCTATGCGCGCGGTGTGGGCATGGTGCGGGAGGAGGCGATCGGCGGCGACGCGGTCTTGGAGTTGGTGGAGATTCGGAGGCCGTAGGGGCGAAGAGGGTTCGGGCTCCAAGTGCGGATGCGGACTTTGGACTTGGGTTGCGGAGGTAGGTCCGGCCAGAGCGCGGGACCTACTTCGGGCTGACCAACGACTCGAAACTCGTCACCACTTCGACGATCCCCGCGCTCGACCCGTGCGGCGGAACGATGACGTAGAAGCGTTCGCCGTCCGCGTCGACACCCCAGGACCTGATCTCCAGGGTGAAGGAACGCGAGGGGAGTTTGAACAGGCGTCGGGGTGTGCCCGCTCTGAATCCGTCTCGCGTCTCGATCTCGACCGACATCAGGTCGCCGTCCCAGGTCTCGTAGATGAGTTCGCGACCGTCGCGCGTCCAGATGGGATTGATGCCGGGCTTCGTCGTGATCTGCCAGCGGCCGGGAGGCCCGGTGAGGCTGCGAACATAGACGTGGGGATTGGGGCGCCGCGCCGTAGGCGTAGGCGATCCAGCGACCGTCCAGAGAGATCTGCTGCTGCGCCGTTCTCTCCCCATCCTCCAGCAAGCGGACCGGCACGCGATCGGGGAGGTCGGTCGCGACCGAGTGTCCGCGGAAGTCGGACGAAGTGAAGATCAGCCTCGAGCCTGCTTTCGACCACTGCGTGAGCGAGGCGCCGAGCCCGGTGGGGATCGCAACCGAATCCCGGCCGCCGATCCCGGCCGCCGAAGCGATGCGCAATCGGACGTCGCCGCCGCGTCGTGTGGCATAGGCAAACCGACGACCGTCGGGCGCCCAGGTCGGACCGAACGCATCGTCGCCCGAGAACGTGAGTCGCGTGTCGGTGGCGCGTTCCAGGTCCAATACGTAGGCATCGCCGCCGTCGTCGAGCGACCGAGTGGCGCGGAGATACAAGAGCCGGCGGCCGTCCGGAGAAGGCTCGGGTCCCCCGAGGATGCCGGTCGCGAGAGAAGCATCCGCGAGCGCGCCGGTGCGGTCCGCCGCATGGAACTCCAGCGCGCTGCCGCCCTCTTGTTGTGAGACGGCGAGCACGCCCGATTCCGAGACGGAGAAATGTCCGCTCGCGCCGCCGATCAGGACGCCGTCGACCAGCGTGCGCGGTTCACCGATCAGCGTGCGCGGTTCACCGATCAGCTTGCCGGCC
>CAZVYN010000107.1:0-10557 GCA_964631125.1 uncultured bacterium
GGAGGGGGCGGAGGGGGCGGAGATGAGAGCTGCGGGAGAAAGGGGTGCGGCGACAACGAGTGACGAGCAGAGGAACGTGGTGCTGAGTAGGAAAGCGGAATGAGCGCAGTTCGCCGGGCTCACTCCGCTCATGACTTGACCAATTCGACAACATCCGCCGCGCAGCCCCACGAGAGGGTGAAGCCGGAGCGACCGTGGCCGTAGTTGTGCACGACCCAGGCGCCGTCGGCGAGATTCTCTCGTTCGAGGCGGATCTCCTCGTCGTGACCGTTGCGCGTCCGCACGGGACGGATGCCGGACCAGGCGCGCAGGCGTATCCGACCGAGTTCGTCGGCGCGTGGGTGGCCGTCGAACTGGAGCAGCCGGCGAGCCCGTTCGACGATGGCGGCAAGCGTCGCCTCGTCGGTCACCGCCTCCTCGATCCGTCGTTCGTAGGTCCCGCCGAGCACGACGTGGTCGCCGAACGGGACGATGTACGTGATCGCCCCGTCCGATTCCTCCGCGATCAAACTCGTCTCCAGCCCGAGATCATTGGGCGCGTGAACGACCTGACCGCGCATCGGAACCAAGAGAGGGTCGCGGGCGAGTCGACGGGCCCCGAGCCCGGTGCAGTTCACCACTCCCTCGTATCCGCGCGAAACGAGCCGCGTGAAATCATCGATCGTGTCGCGAATGATGTGTCCCCCGAGCGCTTCGAAACGCGCCTGGAGATACGGCATGTACCGCAGGACATCGATGTGCGGCAGGTTCGACTCGAAGATGTGCCGATACGGCTCGCGCGCCGACAGCAGTCGCGCGCCCGGCATCGAGCGCCGTAGCTCGATCGAACGGCCGCCGGTTCCGCTCAGGTATTCGCGGACCTCGGCCAACCGGACACCACTCTCGGCCGGTGCTTCCAGCGCGAGCTGTTCGAGCGCGCTTCGTGATACCTCGATCCACGGCAGCAAGCGGGTGTCGTTGTCGGCGCCGAACGGCGTGAAGAGCGCGCCGGCGCGATCCGACGTCGTGTCGGGAGTGGCGTGAGTCGCGTGGATGGTGACGTCGTAGCCGCGTTCGCGGAGACGGATGGCGGAACAGAGACCGTTCACGCCGGCGCCCACGACGGCGATGCGCCAGGGCCGGGTCACAGGGTTGTTCTCGTCGACATGGGTCTCCCTTCCTCGCGAACTCGCCGCGAACTCGCCGCGAGCGTAGGGCCATCCGGGAAACTACCGAGACGAAAACTGCCGGCCCTGGTTTTCCCAGGACCGGCAGCCTCGCCTTGCGAGCCGCTTGGAGGCCCGTTCGAAATTACGGTCGGCAGTCTACACCCTAAGCCGCGCCGCGCGCCTTGGCGATCGTCGCGGTGACCTCGATCAGCGCGCGGGCCCGCAGGCCCGACGGCGTCGCCGCCTTCGGATCCAGCTCCATCACCTTCTTGAAGGCGTCGATCGCGGCAGTGAAGATCTGCACCGCGGAGATACTGTCGCCTTCCTTGTGCACCTCGGTGCTCCGCTCCAGCAACACCTCCCCCAGATTCGTCCAGGAGTTGATGTCCTCGGGATACAGCTCGGTCGCCGCCTGGTAGCGGAGGATGGCGTCGTCCTTCCTCCCCTGCTTCTGGTAGATCGAGCCGAGCGCCGCGTGGAAGTAGGAGTCGTACGGGTTGTAGACGTTGAGTCCCTCGAAGATCTTCTGCGCGTTGTCGTACTTGCCTTCCTCCAGGAAGTCGTAGCCGAGGTCCGCGATCGAGTAGAGGTTCTCCGCCGTCATCCCTTCGAGCTGCGCCAGGGTCAGGTCTCCGAGCAAGAAGCCCTTCACGGCTTCTTCGATGTCATCGGTCGTACAGGTGTCGGCCAGGGTCAGGATCTCTTCGCCGCCCTCGACCACGCCGCCGTTCTTCGTATCCGCCATGACTTGGTTCTCCTTCTGACGCGGCCATCGCGCATTGGGCGGGCCGCGTCCGTTCGGTTGGGTCGACTAGGCCTTCGTGTTGCGGACGATGCCCATCGAGGCGTCGTGCAGCGACTTGAAGATCGAGGTGAAGAGGCTGAACATCTGCGAGCGGCGCTCCATCATCTGCTGGAGCTGCGTCTGCATGAGCTGGAGGTTCGACTTCGAGCTGTCGCTGCCGCCGGAACCGCTGGCGCCGCCGCCGCCGATCATGCCGCCGAGAGCCGAGCCGGCCATCCCGCCCAGCGGGCCGCCGAAGGCCGCGCCCGCGCCGCCGAGGATCTTGCCGAACAGTCCGCCAACGCCGCCGCCGCCGGCCTTCTTGTCGCCTTCCGCGCCCTTGTTCTGCTTGGCCATCTCGGCCTCGATCTTCTTCATCTGATCTTCGATCTGCTTGTCCATGTGATCCGCGAGCTTCGCCATCAAGATGAGGAGCTTGTCTTCCAGCGAGGCGCTGCTGCTGAGGAGCGCTGCGGTGTCATCGAGTCCACCCGTGCCCGACGCGCCGCCGGTCCCGCCGGTCCCTTGTGCGCCCTGCGCGCCCTGCGGACCTTCGAACAGCTTGTTGATCAGGTCGAGCATGTCCTTGCCGACGCCGTCGAAGATGCCGTTCGGCTGGTTCGACAACGCGGCCATGATCGGAGAAGACGACCCGAGTCCGGCGAAGGCCGGCGAGATGAGCGGGAAGTGCGACGCGCCGGGGATCCGCTGACGCGAAGTCGCCATCCCGTCGACCTTGCCGTCCCGCGCGTCCTTCCAGACTTCGGTCAGGTTGTCGTAGACGCGGCCCTGGTAGAGCATCTTGTCGTTCTTCAACTGGATCGGCTTCGCGAAGGAGCCGGCGTACTCACGGCTGGAGATGCGGCCCTTCATCGTGAACGGTCCCCAGTTGACGCCGTACTTCTCGCCGATCTTCGCCTGCTTGCCGACCTGGTCTTGGCGGAGGTAGGTATCGCTGCACCGGGAAAAGTGCGAATCGCCGATCACGCCCTTCGTGATCGCGCCCGCTCCGAACGCATGTCCCAACGCGCCGGCGCCGTTGAGCATGCCGGAGAGTTGGTTGGTCGGAACCCCACTCTGGAGGTCGACGAGATTGCGGAGTGCGCCCGTCAGGTCGCCCCGCTGGAGATCGATCATCGCACCGAGCTTGTCGCCGATGTGGTCGGGCATCCCCAACTTGTCCAGCATCGTGTTGACCTGACCACCGACCGACATCCGCGGATCCACGTTCATCGTCCTACCCTCCATTCGATTCGTTCGCTCGTAACACTCGGGGGGCGACCTTGGTCACCCGTGGGCCTTTGTTCCTGACGCCCCGTTATCCGGCCGGATCGGGCGGAAGTTGCGTGGATTCTGGGATGCCGCTCCGCGCTGCAGTCACCGATTGGCCCCGTTCAGCGAGGAGAAGAGTACTCCGAGAACCGGGCCGGGGCAGCAGGCGAATGGACTCGCCCGGGTCCGGCAGTAGGCTTATCGGTGCCCGTTCGAGGCGCCACGCAGCCGGCGCCGAGCGCTGGCAGAGCGCAGATTACCCCGACATCGCCGTAACCCGCGCCAGGCGCTGCACTCGAACCTTCAGCGCCTCGGACGCGCCGCCTTGCGAGAGCATGTACTCGGCCATAGCCGAGCAACCGCGCGCGGCCTGCATCTGACCGCGGAGTAGGTTCACCTCGCCGAGTTCGACCGCGGCGGACAAATTCTGCGGATCGATGCGGAGCGCTTCGTCCAACTGCCGGGCCGCTCCGTCGTAGTGTTTGAGTGCGCGCAGCGCGGCGGCGAGCGCCATGCGCGACCAGAGATCGTCGGGCGCCAGCTCAACCAGCCCCTCCAATAGCGCCCGCGCCGAGTCGCGTTGGCCCTCGGTGAGCAGCAAGTGCGCGAGTTCGGCGACGGCGAATCGCTCGTCGGGCGTCCAGCGGCCGGTCGGCTTCGAGTGTGAATCCGCTTCGCTCACGCGCGTGAATCTGCCGTACGGCCGACCCTCCCGGCCAGCGCTTCCTCGACCGATTCCGGAATCAGGAGGTGCGCCGTCGACGACTTGCCGGCGCCGTTCGGTCCCGCGAGCACGACGACGCGGCGCATCACGCCTTGGTCAGTTTCGCCAGGCGCATTGCGACGCGGTCTTGGGCGTCGATGAGGCGCTGCATTGTCGCGAGCATCTTGGTTTCGCCGACGCCCGGCGGGACATCGCGGTCCGTGGCGCGATGCGCATGCAGCGCGCGCCGTAGGAGCTGCTGCAGTTCTCGCCCATCGGGGCGCGTGGCCATGCCTTCGGCCAGTGGCGGCGACGAGACGGGGCCGTCGCCGACGGGTGGCCGTCCCCAATACCTCACCCGCGCAGCGGGTGAGGCGCCGCGTTCCCCTCCTTGGGCGGAGCCTACCCGTCGATCCAAGTCACTCTTCAGCCCCTGCAGCTCCGCAGCATCCTGATAGAGCGGCGTCTCCGGCGCGCTCGGGCGTGTCGGTGGGATGCCTGAGTTGTCGACGCGGCTCATGCTTTCGGTCCGCCCTTCTGCTCGTAGACCCAATTCAAGACCTCGGCCACCGCGGTGAACAACTCCGGCGGCACTTCGCGACCGAGTTCGAACTCGTTCAGCGCATGCGCCAGCGGCACGTTGCGCGTGATCGGCACGCCGAACTCTTTCGCCAACTCACGGATCCGCTGCGCCTGCTCGTCCTGCCCCTTGGCCGTGATCTGCGGCGCACCCATCGCGCCGCGCTCGTACTCGACGGCGATCGCCAGATGCGTCGGGTTCACGATCACCACCTGGGCTTTCTGCACCGCCCGTCGAACGTCATGCGACGACATCTCCCGGTGGAGCGCCTTGCGCTGCCCCTTCATCTCGGGACTGCCCTCGCTCTCCTTGTACTCGCGTTTGACCTCGTCCTTGGACATCTTCATCTGCTTCATGAACTGCTGCCGTTGCAGGAAGACATCGAGACCGCCGATCGCCAGCAGCACAAATCCGACTTTGTACGCCAGCCCCCCGGCCATGCGCGCCGCGAGCGCCAGACTCTCGTCCAGCGGCTGGCTCATCGTGCGGGTCATCTCCGAGAGTTCTCCTTTGATGCCGGAATACAGAATCAGCGCGATGACGACGAACTTCACGAGCGACTTGCCCAGCTCGATGTACGCCTTGCCCGAGAAGAACTTGTTCTTGAACCCCTTGATCGGGTCCAGCCGATCGAACTTCGGCTGGAGCGGCTCGAAGGTGAAGAGCGATCCGACCTGCGCGTAGTTCACACCGACACCGACCACCACCGCGACGACACAGAGCGGACCGATCACCTTCAAGAGCGTCCAGACCGCGTGCGCCAAAAGGTCGTAGGCGACCGCGGGCTCCGCCTGCGGGAGCGACTGGAGCAGCGTGAAGTGACCGGTCATCTCCTCCGAGAGAATCTTGATCGTGATCCCGCCCATCCCCAGGAGCGTGAGTGAGATCGCGAGGAAACTGATCGCCGCGGAGAGGTCCTGGCTCTTGGAGACCTGTCCTTTCTTTCTAGCTTCTCGGAGTTTTTTGGCGGTTGGTTGCTCGGTTTTTTCGGACAGGCTCGATCACCTCCCCAAATAGCCGACGAAACGGCGCGTGTCTTCGATCATGGCGGCCAACTGCAGCTCGATGGCGTCGCCCATCGCGCCCAGCGTGGCGATGGCGATGATGAGCCCGACGAAGAGCTTCACCGGCTGCGAGAGCGAGAAGACATTGATCTGCGCGGCGGCCCGGTTGAGCACACCGAAGGCGACATCCACCAGGAACAGCGCCAGCACGGCCGGTCCCGCGAGCTGCAGCGAGACCAGGAAGAGTCGGCCCGTCACCTCGATGACATCCTCGACGATGCGCGCCGGATCGACGGCGAACTGCGGAAACTGCCAGACCGGCAGAACCTGGAAGCTCTCGAAGTAACCGCGCAGATAGAGATGGTGGCCGTTGAGCAGCAGGAAGATCGCGACCGACGCCTGGAAGTAGAACTGGCCGAGGAACGAAGTCCGCTCTTTGAGCTGATACACCATCGTCTCGGCTTGATTGGCGCCCCGCTGCGTGTCGATCAAGCGCCCGGCGGTCGCGAATGTCCAGAAAACGAGCGAGGACAGGTACCCGAGGGTCACTCCGATCGCGAGCTCCTTCATCATGAGGAAGGTGAACGTGGTCCCGACCGGCATCGGCGGCGCGCCGCGGGTCAGCGCCGGCAGCATGAGGATCGTGAAGCTGAAGGCGAGACCGATCTTCACCTGAGCCGGGACCGACTGGCCGCCGAGGAACGGATTCAGGAAGAGGGCCGGCATGCTGCGCGCGAGCGCGAGCGTCACGAGACGGAGCGTCTCGTTGGGATCCCCGGTGATGCCGAGTGCGCCGAGCAGGTCCTTCATCATCTCGGGGTCACTGGAAGCTGGAGACCGCGCGGGGAATCTGCTCGAACAGGCGCACCGAGAACTTGACCGTCTCGGCGATGAGCCAATTGCCGCTCAAGAGGAGTACGAAGAAAACGGCGACCATCTTCGGGACGAAGCTGAGGGTCTGCTCTTGGATTTGCGTCGTGGCCTGGAAGAGGCTGACGGCGAGGCCGACGAGGAGACTCGCGAGGAGCGCGGGGGCGGAGAGGATGAGCGTGACGAGGAGGGCTTCGCGGCAGAGGCCGATGACGAAGTCGCGTTCCATGAGAAGGGGGCTCCTCTCCAAGGTTGGCGGAGAAGGGGATGGTTGGGTTGAAAGCGACACCGCGCGGGGCGCGCGGTGTTACTTAGGCATATAGTCCATGACCAATCCCTTCACGATCAGCGCCCAGCCGTCGATGAGGACGAAGAGGAGCAGCTTGAAGGGCAACGAGATCGTGGTCGGCGAGAGCATCATCATTCCGAGCGCCATCAGGATGTTGGCGGTCACCATGTCGATCACGAGGAACGGGATGTAGATGATGAAGCCGACCAGGAACGCCTCTTTGAGTTCACTTGTGACGAAGCTCGGGATCAGCACCTGGAAGCTGCTCGGGTCGATGCGCGGTTCGACCGTCCCCTGGAGCCCTTGGGCGAGTTGCACGAAGAGGACGCGATCGTTCGTGTGCGCGTGTCGCTCCAGGAACGCCCGCACCGGTTCCTTGCCGCGCTTGGCCCCGTCGAAGATCTCGCGCACCGAACGCTCCGAGAACATCGCCGTTTGGCCCTGCGGGAAGATGTTGGCCGCACGGTAGACATCCTGCGCCACCGGGATCATCACGAAGATCGTCAGCACAAACGAGAAGCCGGTCACGACCTGGTTCGGCGGGATCTGCTGCGTGCCGATGGCATTGCGCAAGATGGAGAGCACGACCGAGATCTTCACGAACGAGCTCAGCATGATCAGCATGAAGGGCGCGAGCGAGAGCGCCCCCATGGCGAAAACCAGCATCATCGGCGAGCTGACTTGCGAGTCGTTCACTGCGCTCCTCCTCCGGACGTGCTTGTCTGGCCCCGCGACGCGCCCAGCTCGGGGTAGGCCGTCTCGACCTCCTCCTTATCGAGTTCGGCCAGGATCCGGATGCTTCCTGTTGTCACGCCCATCAGGTAGTAGCGGCTGAGCACCTTCATGACGCAGACCGTGCGGTCGTTCCCGACGGCGAATCGGTCGATCATCGCCATCGATCGCGCCGTGGCCAGCCGCCAACGGAAGAGTCGGGGGAGGCCCCAACGGAGCACGACCCAGAGGAGGGCGGTGACGAGTCCGAGCGCCAGGATCGTGCGGAGGAGCAGGGCGAAGGTCTGACTCGTGCTTGATTCCACGCGGTCAACCCAGCTCGATGACGCGGACGCCCAGCTCGCCTTCGACGCGCACGATCTCGCCGCGCCCGATCACCCGGTCCTCGACCACGAGCGCGACCGGCTCAGCGGGATCCTTCGCCAATTCCAAGATGTCGCCGGGCCGCAGCGCCGCGACCTGTCCCAGGGTGAGGCCGACACGTCCGAGCTCCACGCGCACGACGACCGGTAGATCGTGGACGAACGCGGCTGGGTCACGATCGCTCGAGTCACGGTCGCTCGAGATACGGCCAGAGGTGTCGGTCACGCGGGATCCCTCCGAATCGTTGGCGGAAGTGATGGCGGAAGTGATGGCGACGGAGCGCGGCAGGCAAGCCACGACGCGAAGCGCGGTTGACGACGGCCCCGAGTCATGGGCGGGCGCCGCCGCGGACGCGTCGCGCTCGACCAAGATGCGCGCTCCAGATCGGCTCGCCGTGTTCACCAGTTCGAGCGCACCGCTCCAGTTCGAGTCGTCGTCGATCGTCGCCTCGGCATTCGGGAAGACGAGGACGTCGCCGGGCTGGAGTCTTGCGATTTCCTCCGCGGAAAGCGCCGCGCGACAGAGGATCGCCGCGAAGTTGACGGGAGCGGACGCGAGCAACTTCGACCAATCGGGACCTTCGACGCCGTTCTCCAGGGCGCTCGCGCGGAGCGATTCGCTGATTGCGCGCAGAGCGCCGGACGCGACGACCAGACGGTACGGCGCGGCAATTCCGGCCAAGGTCACGACGCCCGTGAACAGCGCGGCGGTCTCTCCGCGCCCCGCATCGAGTGGACCGGTCTCGCACCCCAGCGCACGCACCTCACGCGGACCCGCCGCGCCCAGCACTCCGGCCGCGGCGACGAGCAGCGGATCGAGCAGGTAGCTGAACACGCCCCGCTCCAGCTCGGTCACGAGATCCGAACCTCCTCCCTCGAGCCTCGTCCCGAGAATGCTCGCGACGATGGCGCGCGCGTGGGTGAACGGCGCCTCCACGACGATGTCGCCCTGGTCGCAGCGCACGTAGGCGCGAAGCTGCACCCCTTCGACCGAACTCGTGGTCACGCTATCCAGCGGCCCGATCGAGAAAAATGACCGCGTCTCGCTGATGGCAGACCCTTGGAGCCCGGCGAGCGCTTCGTTCAACGCGCGGCCGAGCGGCGCGGCCTGCTCAGGCGTCGGCAGATGTCGGGCGAGACGAGACACGGCGTCGGCGATCGCGCGAGGGATCGAAGGCGCGTCCGCGAAGCGATCGACGACCGGCGGTGGGGCCTCTTCGGCCATCGGACCTCTCTCCTACCAAGACGAAGCCGGGGGGTGGAGCAAACCCGCGCGAGATTAGCAGAAGCTCACACGTCGCTCGGTTCCCAGCCGTAGCGCTCGAGATCGACCCGACCTGCTGAGTCGAACTTCACCCGCTCTCGTTCCAACAATGCTCGCTGGAGACGGCCATGCCCGTCGGCCAACGGCAGACTGATCTCGCCGCGCGCGTTGATCACGCGGTGCCACGGGACACGGTTCGTCGTCGGCAAGGCGTGCAGCGCATACCCGACCTGTCGCGCTCGCCCGGGGAGCCCCGCCAACGCCGCGATCCGTCCGTAGCTCGCGACCTTTCCGCGCGGAATCTGGCGAACGACGGCGTAGATGCGCTCGTAGGTCGGCGACCGCTCCAGGCTCACTCCTTGACGCGAGTGAGGTCGAACTTGGCTTCCGCGGCCGGCTTCCCCTTGTCGTAGTGGTACCAGGTCGCGAGGAGATGATCCGGGCCGTCGAACTTGATCATCGCGGCGTGCATGTGGCCGTCGAGCGGCTTCATGCTCGTTCCGTCGAGGAAGTCGAAACGGAGAACCGCAGGATTGTCGGACGGCAGCGCTCTCATCCGCGGCTGATTCCCGGCTGCGCAGTAATGCGTCAACATCAGGTTCTCGCCGTCCATGTGATAGACGGTCGTCATCTCGTGCGTCGTCCCCTCGAACTGCACCTCGATGACGGCCGTGCCGCCCGCCGTCACGCGGTACGAAACGGTGGTGGGCTCGTTCGGCTCGCCGAAGCCGGCCTTGCCGACCCAGTTGCCGGCCAGGCTCTTCAATTGCTCGAAACGCGGATCGGGAGCGGCGTCGGCGCGGCCAAAGGCGACGGCGCCGAGCAAGATCACCCCCGTGAGCAACCGTCCAAAACGCGCGTGAACAACGGATCTTGTCTTCATCGTCCAACTTTCTCCTGTGGGTCAGACACTGTAGTCGGTTTCGCTCTCGGATCGGCGCTCGGGCGCCTCCGTGGCCCTCCCGTCCGACGGACCGGAGTTCGAGCCGGCATCGACGTCGCTCGGGCCGCCGTCTCGGGATCGGTCCTGCTGAGAACGGTGCTGGTTTGGCGAGCCGTCGGCATCCCGGGCGAGTCGACTCCGGAACTCAACGCGCAGTTCCCCGACCTGTACTCCTTGCGCCTCCAGCCGCTCTCGCAGGCCGACGAGTTGCGCCTCGACCGCATCCTTCGTGGCCAACCGGTCAACCAAGAAGAGCCCGGACACCCTTCCCTGATGACGCTCGAGGCGGATCGTCATGCCGTCGAAGGCGCTTCCCTTGAGGTCCATCTGCAGCGTCGTCTTGCCGGTCTGCGAGTGCGTCGTGAGACGCATCGCCTCGACCAGTCGGGTCACCAATTCCTGGGGAAGCTTGTGGCTCCCGGCCAGAGGACGCGGCGCCAGGAAGGGATCGAGCGCCCGGGTGGACTCGGCGGAGGCGAGGCCGGAATCTTCGGGGCGGCGCTCGTTCAGTTCGAGGTCGTCGTTGTCGCGTAGGTGGGAGTCGGAGGGTTGGGAGTCGTCTTCGGTGGCGTCGCGAGTGCGGGCGCGGGGGTCTTGGGGGTCGGC
>CAZVYN010000108.1:0-10426 GCA_964631125.1 uncultured bacterium
CGGCGCCTGCTGCTTCGAGGGTCACTTCGCGCCGTGCCAGTTGCTGACCGAGATCGAGTGCACGGATGCGTCCGGGACCTTCTCGGGCGTCGGCACGAGCTGCAATCCGAACCTCTGTCCGGAGTCGCCGGCGGCGTGCTGCTTCGATGACGGCTCTTGCCAGATGCTCACGCCGAACGATTGCGCGTTGGCCGGCGGCGGGTACTACAACGGCGACTGCGATCCGAATCCGTGTCCGCAGCCGACGGGCGCTTGCTGCGTCGACTACGTCTGCTCGCTGACGACGGCGGCTGACTGCGCCGGCGACTACTACGGCAACGGCACTGCCTGCGACCCGACCCCGTGCCCGCCGCCACCGACGACCGGCGCCTGCTTCTTCCCGAACGACGGGGGCGACTGCTCGGAGCTCACGGAAGCGAACTGCGAAAAGAATGGCGGCGTCTATGGCGGCGACGGCACGCAGTGCGGCGACTTCGGCTCCGGCGCATGCTGCATCGATCAGGTGTGCATCATCGGACCCTTGTTCTACTGCCAGAACATCGGCGGGAACTACTTGGGTGACGACAGCAGCTGCGATCCGAGTCCGTGCCTCACGCCGGTCGGCGCCTGCTGTTACATCGACGGATCGTGCCTAGTCCAGACCCTCGACGAGTGCGAGGTCCCGGGCGACGGCGGCACTGAGGTTTCGCGCGGCGGCGGCGTTTACCAAGGCGACGGCTCCGACTGCGATCCAAATCCGTGCCCGCAGCCGATCGGCGCATGCTGCGTCGACTACTTCTGCACGCTGACGACCGAGGCGGACTGCTTCGGCGACTTCTACGGCGTCTTCTCGGCTTGCGAGCCGACGCCGTGCCCGGTTCCGACCGGCGCTTGCTGCTACCCGGACGGCGCCTGTTCTGTCACCACCGAGGTGCAGTGCGAGGGCGGCCCGATCAGCGGGATCCTCGGCGTGTACCAGGGCGACGGTACGGACTGCGACCCGAATCCGTGTCCGCAGCCGCCGGCCACCGGCGCCTGCTGCGCGGCGGTCGGTTCGTGCACGGTCGTGACCGCGGCGGATTGCGCTCTCAGCGGCAGCGCCTACCAGGGCGATCTCACCGTCTGCGACCCGAATCCGTGTCCGCAGCCGCCGACGACCGGTGCGTGCTGCTTCCGTCTGGGGAACATGTGCCGTGACCTGACCCCGGCGCAGTGCACCTCGGCGCGAGGCACGTTCAAGGGTCTCGGCACCGACTGCGATCCGAACCCGTGTGGCGCTCCGCGCAATGACGCGGTCGCCCCCGGCGCGTGCTGTCTCGAAGACGGCTCGTGCGTCTCGCTCTCCGAGAGCGAGTGCGCGAGTCAGAGCGGAATCTTCTCGGGTATCGGCGCGGACTGCGAGCTGCAGGGCTGCGACGCCGAGAAGAGCACGTGGGGTTCGATCAAGAACCGCTACCGCTAGCACTCGCTGGCAGTAGAGATAGCTGAGAAGAGGCCCGGGTCCCGATGAGGGATCCGGGCCTCTTCGCGTTTGCCGGACGGTCGCCGCCGCCGGGGTGTGCTCAGCGAATCATGAGGATGGTTCTCGCTCGCTCGCGCGGTCCGGCCCGCCAACGAGCGACGTAGACGCCGGCGGGCAGCGTTCGCCCGCCGGCGTCTCGTCCGTCCCAGGTCCATCGGTGAGGTTGAGCGCCGGGGCGCAGGAACACTCGACGAATCTGCCGACCGGCGATGTCGAAGATGGTCAGCTCGCCTTCCGCGGCGGCGCCGGCCGAGAGTTCGAAGACCACGTCGCCGCGCGCGGGGTTCGGCCACGGTTGGATGAACGAGAACGGCGATCGAGTGAGATCCCGCGTGTCGTTCGAGTCGGTCCCGTCGGTCCCGTCGGTCCCGTCGGTGGAGATAGAGAACTCGGCCGTTTCCACCGAGCGGCCGTCCTCGCCCCGCAGGTCGTAGGCGATACGCAGGGAGTTGGGGGCGCCGTCGATGGCATCGTTCCCGATCGCAGTTCGACTCAGGTGGACCGTGGCGAGCAGGCCGCTCCCCGAGACGACCGGGGCCAAGGGGTCGAGGCGCGTGATGCCGATGTCGGCGCGTCCGTCGCGGGTGGTCGCCAGGAAGAGTTGCGTACGGCCCGGTTCGCCGAACCAGTCGCCCGGTTCGATGCGAGCGGTCCAGCGTGTGGCGTCGAAGTCGAGGGTGAGATGGGCGCCCATCAGGTCGCAGACGGAGACGGCCTCGAGGGTGAGCGTGAGGGAGGTGGGGTTGGGGGGCTGGGTGGCGAGTGTGGTGAGCGTGGCGAGAATGGAAACGTTGGAAGCAGACTCAGGCGCGTGGAGGGCAGAGGACGGAGTGCGCGAAGCGCGCGCTCCGCTACTGGTATTCCATCCGGTCTGCACGAAGAACGAAGCCTGGCTGGTGAAGGCGACGATGTCGTCGACGTTCCAACGTCGATCGGGATGCGGCCAGAGGTTCGGCGTCGTGCGCGTGACGGGGCCTAAGTCGGAGATCGGGTCTTGCACGAAGTTGCGGCCGTTCCAGCCGAGCGTGAAGACCAGTTGGTCGTCGAAGTCGATGCGCCCGTCGGGCCGCGGCTCTAAGTGTGGCGCGGTGGAGTCCGCGCCTTCGTCGGTCGTGGCGATGTCGCCGAGATAGCCGACGCGCAGATCGAGCGAGCGGACGCGCCAGGGCGGATCGGGGGGAGAGCCGGCGCGGAGAAGGCCGCAGCGGGTGGGATCCAACGCGAGCCGACCGACCCGCCAACGTTGCGTCGCGGTGATCGCCTCGGGCCGCGCGCGCAACAAGATGGTGGCGATGTCGTGCGGTCCCGGACGAGTGAGACCGACCGGGACGCCGGTGACCGACGCATCGACCGTGAAGCGTCCCGCCACATTGTCGTAGCTGTGCGAGAAGACTGTTTCGGTCGCGCCGAGCCCATCCCACGCCGCGCCGGCGGTGACGCCCACGATCTCGACCAACCCGGGATCGAAGGTCCCACCGAAACCGGCGCCGATCACGCTGTCGGGGAAGACGACCTGGAGCGAGACCGCGCGTTCGAGTCCGTTCTGCAAGAGCAAGACGCCGTCGCCATCGAGGGCGTCGCGAGCTTGCAGCGCGGTCGAGAGCGACGAGTCGATGGTGAGGATCTCGCTGAGGTCGGTCTGGTCCCATGCCACCGTGTTGTTGCTCGGGTCTTGCAAGCGCGCGAACAGGAAGTAGTCGCCGTCGGGCGGCGGGCCGCCGGGGGAATCGGCGAAGCGCCAGAACACGCTGCGCGCCTGCGGCGAGACGACGCCGGGAGCGAAGCAGGCGCGCGCCGTCGCGAAGTCGAAGTTCGGTTTCAGATCGACGTAGAAGTCGACCCATCCGCCGAGCGGCGCGAAGCGTGTCTCGAAGCTGATCTCATAGCCGGAGCCGGGTGGAACACGCGCGGGCAGCGCGCTGCCGCCGACGGTCGAGAGTTCGATGATCGGCGCGGGGGAGGGCTCGAACTTCGTGACCACGCCGCGCGCGTCGTCGGCCGCATAGAGATCGAGCACGCCGTCGGCTTGCAGGTAGGTGAGTCCGTGGGGAGAGACGAAGCGACCGAGTTGATTGCCGGGTCCGCCCGACGTTCGCACGAGGATCGGCTCGCGATGTGAGCCGGGAGTGTCGACCTCGAGATCCTCGAAGAAGACGAGACGGCGACCTTGGAGATCGCTCACCGCGAGATGCACGCGGCCGCTCGCGTCGCGCGCGACGGCGAGATCGACCGGCGCGAAGGTCTCCGGTCCTGACGACGGGTGGAGGCGCCAGGCGACGATCGGCTCGACGCGCGCCTCCAGTCCGAGGAGCGGTTCGGCGGGGAAGAACGCCAGTTTCTGCAGTCGCAAGTTGCCGGTATCGGCCACGTAGAGGTCGAACCGATTCAGGACTGCGTTCCAGCGCGCCGCGATGCCGCGCGGGGCCGTGAAGCGGCCCAGTCCCGTGCCGCTCTCGCCGAAGCGCACGATGTCGGGCGAAGTCGTGTAGCGGAACGAGAGCTCCGTGTCGGCTGGCGGGATCTCTCCGTGGATGCCGTCGCCGAAGAGCACGCGGCCGAGGCGATCGTCGACACTGAAGACCGGATCGCTCGGTCCCGCGATCTCGAGTTCGTCGACGCGGCGCCAGCTGCGAGCGGAGCCGTCGGGGTCGAAGATGATCTCGTCGAGTGTTGCCTCGCGCAGCCCCTGCGCGAGGGTTCGGAAGCTCCAGTTTTCTTGTGTAGCACCGGGTGTCCTCACCCGGTGCTCCGTGTATCCCAGCGCTCCGACGGTCCCCGGCGCAGTCGGCTGCGCCTGCGTCTCGTACTCGTCACCCGGCAACCAATCCCCGGCCCATGTCCCGACCGCCATGGCCGCGCCCGCTAACGCCACCACCTTCAAGCGGTCGGCTCCGGTATCCGCCACGAAAAGAAACCGGGCGGCCTCAGCCCGCCCCGTCCTTACATACGTAGCGCCGTCCTGCCAGGCCCCTGCGTTCAGCGCCAGTCTCACCCCAGGAACTCCGTAGAACGGATCCGCCATCGCCCCCACACTCGCCCCCTCCACCACCGCTCGCCCTGTCACCACATCGGTGATCCCCACCACCCCCGCCGCCACGTCGACCCGATAGCTCCGCCCCGTCACCAGATTCGCGTCGACCACCACCGCGCCGCCCACCGCGAACGGCCCGCCCGCGCCGTCGACCCAGGCCGTCGCGCCGCGTCCGCCCGGTCGCTCCGCCACGGCGACGTCGTGCGGCCGATGCAATCGATCCCCATACCGCTCTCCCGCCGTCACGCCGCCCGACTCATCCACGGCGAACGAGAAGAGCTGTTCGTCGGAATCGCGGTCGCTCTCGCCTGCGTCGAGCAGGAAGAGCAGATCGCCCGTGCTGTCCGCGGGATCGGGGGAGAGAGCCAAGGAGCGCGGCTCGTCCCATTGGAGCGGGCCGCCCGAGAGTTCGTCGATCGTCGTGCGCGTGAAGTCGAGCGATCCGTGATGGAGACCCAAGTCGACGTCGCCATAGCCGACGGAGGGCGGGTCGAGTCCAGCGTCGCGCAGATCGGTCAGCAGATAGCGAAGGTGGAACGGACGAGTCTGCGAGAGGGCGCCGGGGGGAAAGCGGAACTCGGGGTGATCGCTCGTCGCGCCGTAGTCGACGGTGTAGACATGTTGCTCGGCAGCAAAGCCGCCGAGTTCCTCGACCCGCTCCCAACGCACCCCTTCGATCACCACGATCTCCGAGAACGGAATAACCCACCGCTGCGGCGCCCCGAGGAACTCCGGCGGCCGGATCACCACATCGGAGTACTCACCCGCGCCCGGCGTCGGATCGAACTCGAGATCGCCCTGACTCCACGACCGCTCGGTCGCGTTCACCTCGAACGCGACGACACGATGTCGCCCTGCATCGAGCACGTAGACCACCTCGCGACCGTCATGCGTCCGCGCCGCGACGGCGCGAGGTTGGATGAACGGGAGGCCTTCGGGCTCGGGCGCGATGCGTTGAGGCTCGGTCTCTGTGTGTCGCACGACGAAGGAGACGCCGTTCCATTCGAGCGTCGGCTCGTACTGGGAACCGGCGCGCGCGGGATGTTCGAAGAACGATCCCCCGAGCAGCATGCTCACGAGCAGCATGCTCACGGGCACGCCGATTCGCATGCGACGCGGCATCGATCCCCCTCTCGCACGGCCGCGTGGGCGGGCTCGCGCGCGGGTCGCGTTGCAGGAGGCGCGCCAGAGTCGCGAAGTCGAGACGGGCGGCGAAACTAGCCGGGCGGGACGCCCGTTGCGCGTGAGTCGGAAGCTGCGACGCGCAGGGTCGATCGTGCAGGTTGCGCGTCGGGAACGAGGCGGGTACGGTTTCGCGTCCCTCCTGCCTGCTGAACAACATGAACCGCGGCAGCTCGCGCCGACTTCCGACGAGCGCGGGGCCGACCGGGTTTCTAGGAGACCATGAAACCGTCGACACGCATCTCTCAGCCGTTCGGATTGGATCTCATTCGCCCCGCTCGCTTCTGTCTCGTCGCGCTCGCGCTCGGTCAGGTCGAGCCCGACTCGGTGTCCTCCACTGGCGCACCCGCGGTGAAGTACACGACGGCGCCGATCGAAGTGACCGCCGCGCGACCCTTCTCGGCGGCGACCGACGAGACGTTTCGAGCCGCGGATTTCGCGCTGCGGCCGAAGAACTCTTCACAGGACATCCTGCGAGTGGTGCCCGGCCTCGTCATTGCGCAGCACGCCGGCGGCGGAAAGGCCGAGCAGATCTACCTGCGCGGTTTCGACTCCGACCATGGCACCGACGTCAGCATCACGGTCGATGACGCGCCGGTGAACATGGTCTCGCACGGCCATGGGCAGGGGTACGCCGATCTGCACTTCGTCATCCCCGAACTGGTCGAGCGAGTCGACGTGGCGAAGGGGCCGTACTTTGCGCGTTACGGCGACTTCGCGACCGCCGGTTCGGTCGGCTTCCGCACGGTCGAGAGGCTGGATGGGAGTCTGATCAAGGTCGAGGCCGGCGCGGACAACACCGTCCGCTCGGTCGCGCTGATCGACGCGCCGATGGCGAATCCGAACATGAACGCGTTCTTCGGGGCAGAGTTGTACTCCTCGGACGGTTACTTCGAAGCGCCGCAGGATTTCGAGCGAGTGAATCTCTATTCGAAGCTGCGATCCGCCACTGGCGGAGGGTCGGCGCTCACCGCCAGCCTCGCGGCCTTCAGCGCGGAGTGGACCGCCAGCGGCCAGGTGCCGCAGCGGGCGATCGACTCGGGGCTCATCGATCGCTTCGGCGCGATCGACGACGCGGAGGGCGGCGCGACGTCGCGCACGACGGCGATGCTCCGTTATGACGGCGTGGGCGCCGCGCCGACGAAGTTCGTCGGGTCGTTCACCGACTACCGGTTCCGGCTCTACAGCAATTTCACCTTCTACGATCGTGATCCCGCGCGCGGCGACATGATCGAACAGACGGATCGTCGCTCGATCTTCGCGGCCAAGGCCGAGCGGCTCTATCCCTGGAACTACGGCGGCGTCACGTTCCGCACGAGGCTGGGGGCCGACCTACGCAGCGACAACATCACGGTCGGCCTCTATGACGACTCGGTCCGCACGCGCGTCGCGACACGCGTGGATGCGGCGATCGAGCAGCGTCATCTCGGCCCGTATGCCGAGCAGGAGGTGCTCTTCGATCGCGCACAGGTGAACGTGGGGCTGCGCGTGGACTACCTGACGTATGACGTCGTCAATCGACTCACTCTCGGCGGACAGCCCGACGGCGTGGCGGATGACCTGAAGCTCTCGCCTCGCGCCAATCTCGCCGTTCCGCTGACGGCGTCGACGACGGTGTTCGTCAATTCGGGATTCGGCTTCCACTCGAACGACGCGCGCGCCGTGGTCGGCGATCCGGATGCGCGCACGATGCCGCGCGCGTTCGGCTCGGAGTTGGGACTGCGCTTCGGGTTGCCGACCGATCTCATTTCCGGCTCCGCGGCGGCATGGATGCTCGATCTCGAGAGCGAGCTGGTCTATGTCGGCGATGAGGGGGTGACCGAGGGGAGCGGCCGCACGCGGCGTCGCGGGGTCGACCTGGAGGCGCGCGTGGTCCCCGCCAGTTGGTTGACGCTCGGCGCCGAGGCGACGTTCTCGAGGGGACGGTTCCGCGACGAGCCGGAGGGGGACGATCACATTCCGCTCGCGCCCACGTTCACGCTCTCGGCCAACGCCGTCGCGCGCTGGGACGCGCTCGCCGTCGCGGCGCGCCTGCGGGCGGTCGACGATCGGCCGGCGAACGAGAGCGATACGGTCGAGGCGAAGGGATACGAGTTGGTCGACCTGTCGGGCTCGTACCGGTTGGCGCGGGCGGAGGTCTTCGCCAATCTGGAGAACCTCTTCGACGTGGAGTGGAACGAGGCGCAATTCGACACCCAGAGTCGGTTGCGCGATGAGCCGCAGGCGGTGAGCGAGCTGCACTTCACTCCAGGGACGCCCCGGCGGCTGCGCGCCGGAATCGCTTATCGGTTCTGAGCGCCGCGTCCGGTCGGCGCGCTGTGATTCTGCACTCCAGGAGAGCGGCTCGGAGGTCGATCTCCTTTCCTGGAGCCGAACGGCCTCCGCCAACCATGACGCAACCTCAACGCATCTATCTTCCCGACGTCGTCGGCGCGCGAGCCCCGGTGGCGATCGTCGCGTTGGGGGACTCGGACCACCACGACGAGGCTTTGCCGGCCCGGGTGGTCGGCCGCGCGCGGACGTTGCTGGCGGAAATCGGCCGGTTGAAGTGGGGGGAGGGGGGACCTGGGGAGGCGTCGAACGCGTCGGCATCGGCGTCGGCGTCGGCATCGGCGGCGGCATCGGCTTCCGTGTCCTCGCCAATGTCGGTTGAGAGCGAGTCCGCCGACGGCTGCGCGCAGCTCTCGCTCGGATTGGACGGTTCGCTGGCGCTGGCGGCGGTTCCGCAGAGCGATCGAGACTGGAGCGCTCCGCCGATCGTCGACTGGATCGAGGCGGGCGGCGCGTCCGCTCGACTCGACGCCGTGTTGGCCGGAAGGCGGCGCGTCGTCCTCGTCGATACGCTGTCGCTCGACGGCAAGCCGGGCACTGTCTACCACTGGCATCTCGAGCGCGGCGTCCGGTCGCTCGGTTTCGTGCAGCACTATCACCGCTCGCCTCGCCTCGGCTTCGAACATCTGGCCTTCTGGCTGGAAGACGACGTGCCGGCGGGCGGACTCGATCTCATCGGGATCGAGCCCGGCGATACGTCGCAGGGCGAAGGGCTCTCCAGTTCCGTGCGCCGCCGGCTCGCGACGATCTCGTCGCAGGTGACTGCGATTCTCGTGCGCATCCTGGCGGAAGAGGGCTGGTAGCGAGGGTCGGCGCGTCACGGCGCCAAGCCGCGTCTCGCGGCGGGACACTCAGCGCATCTCTTGTCGAGTTCCGGCGCGCTCCGGTAGCGTGCCGCGTCTCGGTCGACAGGAGGGTGCGCAGTGAGCTGGTCTTCGATCGCCGTTCTCGGCGCCGGCACGATGGGAGCGGGGATCGCACAGGTCGCCGCGCGGGCGGGCTGCCGCGTCATCTTGCGGGATCTGTCGGACGACGCGCTGGAGCGGGCGCGAGATTCCATCGACGCCTCACTGGCGAAGGCGATTTCGCTCGGCAAGGCGACGGCCGAGGAGCGCGACGCGGCGCTCACGCGGCTCGAGTTCACGACGTCGTTGGACGCCGCGGTCGCCGACGTCGATCTCGTCCTCGAAGCCGTGCCGGAGGATCTCGCTCTCAAGCAACGGCTCTTCCGAGAGGCGCAGGCGCACTGTCGGGCCGACGCCGACTTCGCGACGAACACTTCGTCGCTCTCGATCGCGACCATCGCCGCCGCCACCGACCGTCCCGATCGGGTCATCGGGCTGCACTTCTTCAATCCGGTGCCGGTCATGAAACTGCTGGAGATCGTCCGCGGTGAGGCGACGCGCGAGTCGCTCGTCGATTCGGCGCGCGGGCTCGCCGAACGCCTCGGCAAGACCGCGATCCTCGTGCGAGACACGCCGGGATTCGCGACCAGTCGCCTCGGCGTGCTCTTGGGACTCGAGGCGATGCGCATGGTCGAGAGCGGCGTCGCGTCGGCGCAGGACATCGACACTGCCATGACGCTCGGCTACGGGCATCCGATGGGGCCGCTGCGCCTGACCGATCTGGTGGGGCTCGATGTCCGCCTCGGCATTGCCGACTACTTGTTCGCGACGCTCGGTAGCGAGGCGTTCCGCGCGCCCGAGCTGCTGCGGCGGATGGTCGCCGAGGGACTCCTGGGGAAGAAGACCGGACGCGGGTTCTACGAGTGGGGGAGTTGAGCGTTCGGGGCTGTGTTCGGCCGCTGCAGAAAGCGGAGGACCTCCGCTTCGAACCCGGGGCGTCGCCACGAGTCGGTCCCGAGGAAGTGGGTCGCGTTGGGCGCGATCCAGAGGGCGGCATCCGGGATGGTCCGGTGCATCGTGATCACGTCGTCCAGCGGCACGACCGGGTCCCGATCTCCCGAGATGAGCAGCGTCGGAGAGGCGATCCGCGCGAGATCGGCGAGGGTGGTCTCGCTCTCAGGATCGCGGTGGAGCATCTCACTCACTCGCCGCGCGACCGAGGTCCAAGCGTCGGGGCCGCCCTGCGGAAGATGTTCGCGTCGCGCCCACGACTCGAGGCCCCACCGTCGCCAGGTCTCCGGTTCGGCCATGCGCGCGACCGCCTCGTGCGTCTCGGGTCGCGAGCGGTAGCTGCTGCGAAAGAGGATCAATCGGTCGACGCGCTGCGGATGGTTCAGCGCGATCCACAACGCGGTGCGACCTCCCATGGAGGATCCGAGGAAGTGCGCTCGGGGGACGTTCAGGTGGTCGAGCAGAGTGAGCACCGCTTCGCCCATGGCGCGAAGGGTGAAGGGGGCGGCGGGGGCGGGGTGGCCG
>CAZVYN010000109.1:0-10251 GCA_964631125.1 uncultured bacterium
GCCTGAGATGAGAGTGAGACAAGCATGATTCCCGACGTCGACGTCTACCAGGCCCGTCGCGCCGCCTATCTCGCGAGGTCCGGCGACGGCCCCACTCTTCTCGTCACTCGACCGACGGCGCGACGCAACGGAGATGTCGACTACGAGTACCGACCCGACAGCGACTTCTTCTACCTGACCGGCTTCCCCGAATCAGACGCCGCGATGCTCCTGATCCCGGGCGAGCCTGGGGCGTTTCTCCTCTTCGTGCAGCCGCGAGAGCCCGAGCGCGAGCTCTGGGACGGTCCCCGGATCGGCCTCGATCGCGCGCGCACGGAATACGGCGCCGACGCGAGCCACTCCATCGACGATCTCTTCGTCATCGCCCCCCCGCTGCTCCAGAACGCGGAGCGGCTCTACACCACTCTGGGGACAAACCCAGCCTTCGACCGCCGCGTGCTGGAGTGGATGAGCGCGCAATCTGAAGAGCGAAGAAAGCACCGACTGCGCCTCTCTTCGTTGGTCGACGCCGCGGCGCTCCTCGCAGAGGAGCGACTGCGCAAGGACGGGGCCGGGATCGCTCGATTGCGGACGGCCGCTTCGATCACGGTGGACGCGCACCAGAGCGCAATGCGCGCGGCTCGTCCCGGACTCCACGAGTACGAAGTCGCCGCCACCCTCGAGTACCACTTCGCGCGCCTCGGGGCTCGTCCAGGCTACCCGACCATCGTCGGCTCGGGTCCGAACGCGACCACTCTCCATCACATCGAGAACCGGCGTCGAATCGAGGACGGCGATCTCGTCCTCGTCGATGCAGGCGCCGAGTGGGACTGCTTCACGGCGGATGTCACCCGCACCTTTCCCGCGAACGGTTCGTTCAGCCGGCCGCAACGGGAGATCTACGAACTCGTCCTCGACGCCCACTCGGCGGCGATCGAAGCCGTCGTCCCGGGCGCCCTCTTCGACGCACCCGACGAGGCCGCGCGGCGCCTCCTGGTCGCCGGGATGATCCGTCTCGGACTCCTGTCGGGGGCGCCCGAAGAGGCGCTCGCCACACGCAGCTATCGCCGGTACTTCATGCACAAGACGAGCCACTGGTTGGGACTCGACGTGCATGACGTCGGCGCGTATCGGATCGACGGCCTCTGGAGAAGGCTGGAACCGGGCATGGTCTTGACGATCGAGCCCGGCCTCTACGTCCGCGGGGATGACGAATCGGCCCCGGAGTGCTATCGGGGAATCGGTGTACGAATCGAGGACGACATCTGCGTGACGTCAGAGGGATGCGAGAATCTGACCCGCGAGCTCCCGACGTCGTCCAGCGAGATCGAGCGACTCATGCGCTCCCCGGAGGGGAGCAGGAAAGGACCCTGATGCGACGATCCACCCTGTTCCTCACCGCCCTCCTGGCGCTGTCGGTCTCCAGCGGGATCGGCATGGCCCCCCGATCCGCCTGCGCTCAGTCCACCCCGGCGGCAGCCTCGGTCGTACTCGTCTTCGGAGTGGGCGGAGTGCTCACCGCCGATGGCGGCCTCTGGAGCTACCTGCCGGATCGCGACCGTTGGGTCACGATCGACGAGGCGTTCGCTCTGCAAGACCGCCAGACTCACATCCTCCCCCTGCCGATCCCGGCCGACGCGATCGCTCAGATGGCCTCGTTCGGCTTCCTCGTGGCCAAGAACGGCGATTGCTGGCTCTACGAAATCGAGCGAGATCGTTGGAAGAAACTTCCGCCCCCCGGGCGTTGAGCATCCGGCTGCAGAGGGAATAGAGTGAACGCAGGCTGGCGGCGTCTGGTGCGTCACCAGCCGATCGAGGAGGGCGCTTCGGCATGAGTACCTTGAAAATTGCTGTCCAACCGATCGGCGGCGGCGCTACGTGCGCCGAGCCGCGCCCCGAAGGGCCGTCGCTCCGAGCTAGAAAGCAGTTCCTGGCGTCCGCGTTCCTGGGGATTGTCCTGGTGTTCGGGCTCTCGACCCCCCCCGCTCTCGCCATGGAGATCGAAGACATCTTCTCCCTCCTCTCGGCGGGGGTCAGTGAGGAGACGATCGCCGCACAGCTCGACGCCGAGGACGCGCGGATCGCACTCAGGACGGAGGACATCCTCGCACTCAAACGCGCCGGCGCCAGCGAAGCGCTCATCCGACGGATCATCCGAGGCAGAGAGGAATCGACCACTCTCGTCGCCAGCCCCGAGGATCCCTACGGCGGTTACGGGGAGGCCGCGTACGGCGGGGTGGTCCTCGATTCGAGGAGCAACGTCTACGACCCCTTCGGTTACCTGTGGTGCTGGCAGCCGTACTCCTTCACCTACTACTACCCGTTTCGGTGGTGGGACACTGGGTTCTACTGGGGTGGCTGGTACGACAACGGTTGGTGCGGATGGAGCCCGAGGGTGGCGAACTACTGGGACTGGTATCACTGGGACCGACCTCATTGGGACCGGCCGCGGAATCACGTGGGCTCGGGTCGCCATGGTTGGGAACGAAACCCCCGGGACGGTCGTGTGCGCAACGAGAGCGTCCGCGATGACCGCACGTACGAGTCCGAGCGCTACCGAGACCGAAGCACGCCGACTCGTCGCGGAGAGCGCAGGAGTAGGGACGGGTCGACCGTATCCGAGACCCCGGCGACGCCGCCGCCGCCCAAGGAGACCGGGCGCGGCTCCGCCTGGGGCCGCACCGAGGCTCCGCCGAGCAAGCATGAGCCGTCGAGCGCCCCCGCAACGCGCCAGGCTCGTGATTCCGGGGGTAGCAGCGCTCCGGCCGCGCCGAGCGCGCCGTCTCCGCGGACGGGGGACCGAGGGCGACAGGCGGGGTCGAGGACGGCAGTCGGGCACCGCTGAGAGCGGCGCCCGACGATGCGGTCGTCGTTTGGCCCCTGGAGAGCGAAATCCCCCTCGTCGTCCTCGTCGTCCTCGTCGTCCTCGTCAGAGGAATTTTTTTACTCACGCCTTGACGCCCCATCGCGTCGTGCCCTACCTTCATCCCTGTCTTATCTACCTGCTTGCTCCTCCCTTAGTGCGCCAGGCGCCGAGGAGCGGGCCCGCGGAGATCAAACTGCGCCCACATTCATAGCGGCGCGACAGATTCGGAGATCGTCGGGGGTCGACGCTCTCCAACGAGTTTGAGGATTTCCAGAGGAAGGTGGTGGTGCGCTCCCGCAGACTCGAACCTGGGCGGTTGGGCGGTGGAGTTCCCCTGGGCAGCGATGCCCTTTCCTGTACCGATTCGAACTTACGAAGACTCGGTACGAAAGATTGTCTGGATGGAAAACCTCAGATGGAATTCTGCAGCGATGCGGGATAAAATCTGAGGCGCATGCAACGACCGAACAGTAACTGTCCGCCGTTCATCGGCGGGACGGATGTCTCGGGCGAAGCGGATCGGTCCGGGCAGTCGTCTGATGCGATGAAGCGCGGGGCTCCGAGCCCCAATCGGGTCAGAAACATCTTTAGAAGGAATTACTCGAATGAAGTCTCTGCTATACGTCGCCCTCGGTTTGACGCTGGTCGGTACGGCGGCAAACGCGGCTCTCAACGCTGGTGATGGCAGCCTCGTCGGCGTCGGTACCCTCGCGGGTCCGCGCGCGCCGGTCTCGATCACCCAGAACTTCGACACCACCACGATCGAGGCCGTCCAGGTCGCGTGCGGAGTCGGTGGGGTCTACACCACGCAGAACTGGTACCTCCGTCGGTTCTTCCTCGGCGACCACATGGCGCCGGGCAACCTGACCACCTCGAACGTGTTCTTCGGCGTCGAGCAGGTGGACATGGCCGACGGCTCCGCGCCGCCTGCCTACAGCGTCAACGTCAACGTCTACTCGATCGATCCGGCCGACGCCTTCATTTTCGCCAACCTGAACCTCGCGGGCAGCACGTCCGCGCCGGTCGGTGCGGCTGACGAAGGTTCGATCAAGAGCGCGGCGGTTACGGCCCTCATCGTCTGCGGCCAGGACATGGTCGTTGCGATCGACGCTCCGGACGGCTCGCTCGTCGGCGCCGGCCTCCAGTTCCGTCCGGGCGCGAACAGCGCCGGCGCGCTCTACGATGCCTACATCGCCGCGGCTGACTGCGGCCTGACCGAGCCGCTGGCCGTCAGCGACATCGGCTTCTTCGATTCGCAGACGATCTTCGTTGTCGACGGCGACAACGATGAGGACTGCGGCGGAGTTCCGACCGAGGAGACGACCTGGGGCGCCATCAAGAATCTCTATAACTAAGAGATTCCTGACCGAGCTCAGATCATTCTCGATCTGTTCCAAGGGGGTCCCGAGCCTAACGGCTCGGGACCCCTTTGCTTGTCCCCCCGCCCGCCTTGACCCGAAACCCGCACGCCGCCTAGTCTTCGGCGGGCGCCACATTCGAGCTCGATCTGCCTTGCCCGCTCGGACGCTCATGCCCGGACATCCACGGACGTAGGACTACGGCCCAAGGAGTGGACGATGGCTCGTGTCTCTGTGGTGGTCGCAACCTCGAATCGAAAGGACGCCTTGGCGGCGACGCTCGATTCGATCCTCGAGCAGAAGTTCTCGGACATCGAGTTGATCGTCTCCGATGACGGCTCGGCCGACGGCACCGGCCTCTTCGTCCTCTCACGTCTCGGGCCCGACCCTTCACGCGCGGAGCACGTATGGAAGGATTCCCTGCACGAGGAGAACGGAAGTCGCTCCGTCCAGATGCAGTGCGGCGCCGTCCCGGTTCGCTATCTGCACCAGATCGTCTCCCGCGGCGTCGGCGCGGCCAGGAATCGCGCCATCCATCTCGCGATCGGAGACTATCTCTGCTTCGCCGATCCGGGCGACGTCTGGGCCCCCGGGAGACTCGACGCACAGATGCGCGTACTCGAGGAGAGCGATGATTTCCACGCCTGCGTGACTCTGGCGGGCGCGCCTTCCAGAACGCGCCGTCGAAGCGCCCCCCCCGCGACCCTCGAAGTGCCGTTCGAGGACGCCCTCACCCCCCCGGGCCTGCTCCTGAGCGGCGCACTGATCCGGCGGAGCGCAGTCGATTGGGAAGGACCCTTCGACGAGAATCTGCCTTCGTGCGAGGAGTACGACTTCTGGCTTCGCGTCGCGACGAGATTTCGCATCGCGCGAATCGAAGAAGATCTGCACACGCCGAATCCACTCTTATCCGGCGCTAACGTCTGGAGCCTCGATCGCTATCGCGTCTATGCGATGGAGAAGTCGTTCCAGAGCGGCCACCTAAGTCCGCTCCAACGGCACCGGGTCGCCACCATGCTGATCGATTGCTGCGGCCAGTTGGCCGACGGCTATCGCCAGCGGGCGAATCAGGAGCGCGCGAATTTCTATGACCGGAAGCGGAAGCGATTCGCCTCCGAAGTTTCCAAACTCGACCTGGGAGATCCGATCCTCCTGGCGCGCGGACGTCGCGACCGCCGAGCCACCAGCGTGCCGGCGTGACCGTAGCGGGTCCGCCGGAGCCTCACTTCTCGGATCCCGTTCTCGTCGGCCTCGACGACGCCATTCGCGCGACAGGCGTCCCCGTCCTCCGATCAGCGCTCGAGTCGGCTGACCTTCCGGGCCCTTCCAAGCGCACGTCGGGCCCGACGTCGAAGCCTCGCCGCGCCGAGGTGGTGCTGGTGCTTCCGCGGCCCAGTGGCGTGCTCCTACACACCAAGCGCTTCTATCCGCGCGATGTCTATCGACTGCCGACCGGAGGCGTGCACGCCGGCGAGCCAGTGCTGGAGGCGGTCGGTCGTGAGGTCGCGGAAGAGACCGGACTCTCACTCGCGCCGACGCGGTTCCTCTTCCACATCGCCCACGTGCCGGAATCGGACGAGCATCCGGTCTTCCATTCGCTCGGATTCCTTCTCCCCGGCTCGGACGATCTCGTCGCTCCCGTTGACGACGAAGAGGAGATCTCGGACTTCAGGGTCATCCCGTGGTCGGCCCTGGACGGCGTCGCCACACAACTCGCTTCCCTCGGCCCTCCCTGGAAGCGGTGGGGTCGGTTCCGCTCACTCTCGCATTCGCTCTTGGCCGATCTCTGGCGATCCGAACGAGCGGCCTTCGAGTACGACTCGGTGGACTCGCGCTAGCGACGCTTTCCGAGGATCTCCCGCGCGATGATCAGTCGTTGGATCTGACTCGTGCCTTCATAGATCTGGAAGACCTTCGCATCGCGCATCAGCTTCTCGACCGGGTACTCCCGGCTGTAGCCGTAGCCTCCATAGATCTGGACAGCGTCGGTCGTCACCCGCATGCACATGTCCGCCGCAAACGCCTTCGCCATGGCGGCTTCGAGCGTGTTTCGCTCCCCGGCATCGATGCGCCACGCCGCCTTCCAGACCAGGAGGCGCGCGGCCTCGATGTCCTTGGCCATGTCGGCGAGCAAGAACGCCACGGCTTGGTGTTGATGGATGGGGCGTCCGAAGCTCTCTCGCTCTTGCGCATACTGGAGTGCGTGCGCGTAAGCGGCTCGCGCCACCCCGACAGCCGCAGCCGAGACGATCGGTCGAGTGTGATCGAACGCGGCCATGGCGAGAGCCCAGCCGCGTCCTTCCTCGCCGATTCGATCCCTCGCCGGAACGCGGACATCGCGAAAGCTGACGGCGCGGGTATCGCTCGCGCGCTGGCCCATGTTCTGTTCCTTCTTGCCCACGACCACACCTTCTTGTTCGCGCGGCACGACGAAGGCGGACAAGCCGCGATGTCCGGCGTCGCGGTCGGTGTAGGCGAGAACGAAGTACCAGTCGGCCACGCCGCCGTTCGTGATCCACATCTTCTCGCCGCTCAACAGGTATTCGTCCCCCACTCTGCGCGCGACCGACTGGATCCCCTGGACGTCGCTCCCCGCGCTCGGCTCCGTCACGCAGTAGGCGGCGAGGCGGAACTCCTCGGTCAGCGGCCGGAGCCAGCGCGCCTTCTGGTCATCATCGCCGCCGACGACCAACGGCGCCGAAGCCAGGGTGTTCGCTTCCATCGCCGTACCGATGCCCGAGCAACCCGCCGCCACCTCTTCGGCAATGAGACAGCCGTCGAGCACGCCCAGGCCGAGTCCCCCCACGCTCTCCGGGAGATGCGAGTTCATGAGACCGATCTCCCACGCTCGGCGGAGAACAGCCGTCGGGTACTCCCCCGTCTCGTCATGGTGACGCGCGGCGGGGGTGATCTCGCGTTCCGCGAACTCCCGCGCCAGCGCGACGAGGGCTCGCTGCTCTTCGCTCAGTCCGAAATCGACCATCGCTCGCCATCCCTTCGGATCGAACACGTCAGGAATGTATCCTTCAGGGCCATGCGCTCGCGAACTCCACGAACTCTCGTCACCGGCGCCGGCGTCCGACTCGGGGCCGCGCTGGCCCGAGCCCTGGCGACCCGGGGTTGCCCCGTCCTCCTCCATGCTCATCGGCACACCGAAGACGCAGAAGCACTCGCGGGGGAGATCCGGGCGCAGGGAGTTGAAGCGCGCGTCGTGACCGCGGACCTCGCTCGGCCAGAGGCGGGGCCAGAGTTGGCCAGGCAGGCGGAGGTAGAGTTCGGCCCGATCGAAGCGCTGGTGCTGTCGGCCTCGATCTTCGAGCGCGCCCCGATCGAAACCGTACGCGAAGCTGATCTGGAACGGACGCTGCGGGTGAACCTCGTAGCGCCATTCGGCCTCGCTCGAGAACTGGGCCTCGCGATGCGGTCTCGCGGGGCGGGGTCGATCGTCACGATGCTGGACTGGAGTTCGGATCGACCGCGCGCGGACTACCTTCCGTACGAGATCTCGAAGGCCGCCCTGGCGGCCGCCACGCGGGGATTGGCGAAGTGCCTGGCGCCGGAAGTGCGAGTCAACGGCGTCGCGCTCGGCGCCGTGCTGCTCCCCGACGGCGTCTCCCCGCAGACCGTTGACGCGGTGGTCGCGGCGACTCCGCTGGGGCGCCTCGGAACTCCCGAGGATGCGGTGGACACGGCGCTCTACCTGCTCCTCGAGGCGGAGTTCGCCACCGGCGCCATCTGGACGCTCGACGGAGGTCGATCGCTCCGCTGATCGCGCGCCGTCCACCCTGATCAACGACCGGAGATCCCACCCGAGCCATGGAGCAAGGCGCCCCCCGAGAGCGCCGCCAGGCCGACGAGCGTTGCGGCCAGAACCATCAACGCGCGGGCCGACGCGAGCAACACGGCTGACGGTCGCCCGCGACGTGATCGCAGTCGCAGCCACGTGCGCACGCCTACAGCGACGACCACAGCCCAGATCGCCAGTGTGGCGGCGCGACCGTGGGGTTGCGCCGCCCCTACGTCAGCGCCGCGCAGGATCGCTTCCTGCAGGATGGTCTGCCCCGTCACCGCCGAGAGAAGCGCCAGCCCCGCCCACGAGACGTCGATCCCGACGCGAAGCGAGTCGGGGACCCGACCCATCGCGGCGAAGGGCAGGAAAAGGATCAGCCGTAGCATTGGCAACGCGACGACGAAATGTGCGGAGGCGGCATGCAGTTCGGAGCCCACGCGCGCAGGGTCAGCGGAGCGACGGGTTCGGCGCAAGCGCCGATGCGGACGAGTGGAACTCTGTGGAGCGTGTCGAGTACTACGCCGCAGATCGAATGGGCACTGCAATCTTTCTGACGGAGCACCGTTCGCCCGGAGTGCCTCGCGCGTTCCATCGGCGAACGGACCGGCCAGGGGAGAGTGGTCCCCAGCATTCGGCGGCCAGGTTCACTCCTGGCCGCCGTTTCTTTTCGTCCTGATTCGAAAACGGCCCGCCCCTCCGAATGGAGAGGCGGGCCGTCGTCTGGCAATCGACCGACGCGGTGCGTCGGCGCCATCGATCAGCGCTCGATGACCACCGGGCGGTTCGCCTGGTATCCCTCGGCGCTCAGGCGGATGTAGTAGACGCCCGACGCCACCTGGCGGCCGCGCGCGTCCCGTCCATCCCACTGGAGCTGGTGGGCGCCGGCGTCGTAGGAACGCTCGGCGATCGAGCGAATCTCACGACCCGTGATGTCATAGATGCGAAGGTCGACTCGCGTGCGCGCCGGAACCTCGAATCCGATAGCGGCGCCGGACGTAGCCGGATTCGGGCGCGCCGGATGGAGCGCGAATCTGACCTGGCTGGCCGGGGAGTCCGAGACATCGGCACTTCCGAGATCGACGAGGATCTCGAAGTCGTCGACTCCGGCCTCTACGATCGAACCGCCGGCCGTGTCCTGGGCGATGAAGCGGAGCTGCACATTGCCGAGTGCGCCGCCATAGAGATCGAGCACGTCGACGCTACGGAGACTCCACTCGTGCAGGGTGGCCGTCGTGTTCTCGACCTCGGTCCAAGCGCCGCCGTTGTTCCGCACCTGGACGATCCACGGATCCTGGTTCGCGTTGTCCCCCTGGTTGTTGCTGTACCAGCGGTAGTACTTCGCCTTGGCCTTGGTCGCGCCCGACATGTCGTAGATCGGGCTGTAGAGCGTGGTCGTTCCACCGTCGACGTCGTTCGTGCCGACGCCCTGTCCGGCCGGCGCGTCGCCGGTCACCCAGCAGATGACGCCCGGAGTGATCGTGTGGTCGTCCTCCGGCTGAGCGGAGGTTCCGTTCGGATCGACCCGCGTCCAGGTCCCGGTGGTGGCGTTGTCGCCGCCTTCGGCGTTCACGGTCCATCCGCTCTCGACTTCGATCGTGTCGAACACGGTGGCGACATCGAAGGAATGGAACGCCGCCGGCGCGAGGGGCGGATTGTTCTTGCTGTTGCCGACTTCATCGACGCCGCGGATGTAGTACTCGACCTCGGAGCCCTGGACCAGACCGGCGATCGTCGTCTCCCACTCATCGATGCCGCCGCCCGGCGCCATGACGACGTCGACGAACGGCCCGCCGTTGATGCGGTAGGTCACCTGGACGGAATCAGAGTCCATCGCGCCCGCGGTGGAGTAGATCGTCGCGGAGACCAGCCGGTCTCCCGGCGTCGTACTCGTCTGGAGCGGCGTGTGCGCGATGATGACGCCGATGAGAATCTCGGGGCACTCGAAGCCATGGTTCAGCGCCGCCTCGCAGATCGCGTCGTGATTCGGCGTGCCGTCATCGAGGTTGCCATTGTCGTCGTCAGCCACGAACGTCGCGAAGACCTGATCGGGCTGGAAGTTCGGCTCGAGCAGGACGCGGCCGAAGTGCCAGCGGGCGCCCGACAGGATGGTTCCCTGCTCGACTCCGTGGACAGCCTGCAGGCCCTGCATCGCGTCCCAGTTGAAGCCCGCGATCACGCGGCCGGCAGCGTGAATTCCCTGACCCTCCACGTCACCGGGGTACTGCAGCGTGTTCTCGGAATCCCGGATGCCGGCCGCG
>CAZVYN010000110.1:0-9531 GCA_964631125.1 uncultured bacterium
ACGGCTCTACCGACTGTGCCAGCAGTTCGGGATCGACTACACGCTCTTCCGCTGAACCGGGCGATCACCGAAGCACTCCTCAGACGTTGCGCCACGCCGCTTGCACGACTCCTTCGTCATGACGCTATCCAGATGAGAGCTGCTGGCCCGTGCCGGTGCTGATCGAGTGAACCGCCTCGGCTCGCAGCTAACGGAACGCGTCGATCGCCGCTCGGTCGATCCGCCGGATCCGGCCGATCGAGAGGCGGTCCTTCCTCTCTCCGCGATGCGGATTCACGAACTCCCAGACGATCTCTCCCTCCGCCGTCACCTCGAACGCGCGGCCCTTGTCCGACTCGGAGATCAGCGTGTTTCCATTGGCGAGTCGCTGACACGAGCCCTTGCTCAGTGTGTAGAACTCCTTGGGCTCGGGGGCTCGGTACTCCCAGACGATCTGATTCGTGAGCGGATCGAGTTCGATCACGCGCGACCATCTGCGGCCCATGCCGTTGTCGAAGACGAGGATGTGTCCGTCGGGGAGGACTTGGGCGTCGTGCGGGCCGAGGAGTTCGCCGAGTCCCCAGGACCAGACGATGCGCTTCTCGGGCCAATTCAAGATGGCGATGCGATTCTGATGACGAAGGCAGAAGAGGACGTGGTCGGGGCCGTACATCGGATGGAGCTTCTCGAGTTCGGGCTGGTGCATCCACTCGATCGAATTGGCGTGGAAGAGATCGACCCAGGGGCGGACGCCATGGGTGTTCGATCCGACGGTGATGAGCTCGAGACCGGGCGTTCGCGCAAAAGCGTCGAGGAGGGAGACGCTCTCGAGGACGTTACCCTCCTCGTCGAGGAGTGTGAGGAGATCGTCGCGCGTGTCGATCTTCTTGTCGAACTTCGGGAGATGTTTGCGCTCGAAGGTCAGCGCGAGCAATCGGCCGTCAGGAGTCAGCTCGGCGTCGTGATGGGTGAGCAGCGGGCGTCTCCAGAGCAGCTTGCCATCCCAGTCAAAGCGGGCGATGTATCGCGTGCTGTCGGGAATGCCCGAGGTGCGCGGCGTCGGAGGATCGGCGCCGACGACGAGGAGATCTCCGTTTGGAAGGAGATCGACCTGCTCCCAGGTGAACGGAGGCTCGCGGCGCCAGGAGCGCAAGACAACGCCCTTCTCGTCGATCAACTCGGCCACGGAGAGTTTGGGGATCGAGTAGAGGTTGAGACCGGGCTGCGATCGAGCGGTGTCGTGGATCGTGACGCCGTCGGTGTCGTTCGCGCCCGGCTTCGAGGACTCCGTGTAAGGGAGGCTGCGGAGTCGTTCGAGTTCTTCTTGGGTCGGCGTCGGGGCGGCGGCGTTGGCGTCGGCGACGGAGATTGCGATCGAGAGCGCGATCGCAAGCGCGAGAAACGACCGCAACAACTGCCGTGCGACCGGCAGCCCGAGCTGCTCACCTGCCAGTCCCGAGTCGAAGAGCGGCAAGGTGTGCGGATGAGTGAGCTGCGCGGCCATCTCGATCTCCCTCAGAAATCGACCATGACCGAGCGCCTCGGCGACCTGCGGGCTCAGGACCTTGATCGCGCCGCGCCCGAGCTCGGACTCGACGCGGTAGCGGTCGGCGATGGCGGCGGTGAACGTGGACCTCGAGCTGCTCATGAGCCGCCGATACTACTACCCGCCGGCCATCGCTCCGATCACGAGGAGCGGTTCGGCGCCGGACGCGACGGCTTCCGGCAGCGGAACGTCGGGCGATTCCAGAGAGAGGTCCTGCTGGCAGGCAAAGAAACGCAGGAACGCCCGGCGTTCCTGCGTCGACTGATCACGAATAGTCCCGCGCAGCATCGGAAAACGCGCCTCGATCGCGTCGAGGACCGATCGTTGCGTGACCGGCCCCTCGATCTCGAGCTGCACCTCGCCGCTCACCTGCGCGAGCTTCTTCAGATGGAACGGCAGCACGACGCGGATCATCGAAGCGTTCGTCATCGCACGATCCTCACGACAGCGACCTCACGACAGCGTCTGCACCTCGACCGACAGCACCCCCGGCAGATCCTTCGCGATCGGCGCCCAACTGTCGCCGCTGTCGGCCGACGCGTAGACCTGCCCGCCGCTCGTGCCGAAGTAGATACCGCACTCGTCCATCTGGTCGACTGCCATCGCGTCGCGCAGGATGTTGTGGTAGCAGTCGCTCTGCGGGAGCCCCTTGGTCAGCGCCTCCCACTCGTTCCCTCCGGTGCGACTGCGGTAGACGCGCAGTTTTCCATCGGGCGGATAGTGCTCGGAGTCGCTCTTGATCGGGACCACATAGATAGTTTCGGGCTCGTGCGCATGGACGCCGATCGGGAAGCCGAAGTCGGTCGGGAGATTGCCGCTGATCTCATGCCACGAGTCGCCGGCGTCGTCGCTGCGCAATACATCCCAGTGCTTCTGCATGAAGAGGACGTTGGGACGCGAAGGGTGCATCGCCATGTTGTGCACGCAGTGGCCGACGTCGGCGTCCGGGTCGGGGATCTCGTACTTCGAGGTCAGCCCCTTGTTGATCGCGCGCCATGACCTGCCGCCGTCGTCGGTGCGGAACGCGCCGGCGGCGGAGATGGCGACGTAGATCCGCAGCGGGTTCGTCGGGTCTTGGATGATCGTGTGCAAGCACATCCCGCCCGCGCCCGGCTGCCACAGCGTCGGTTTTACGCTGCGCAGTGCGGAGATCTCCTCCCAGTTCTGTCCGGGGTCGCTCGAGCGGTAGAGCGCGGCGTCTTCGATGCCGGCCAAAACGGTGTCCGGGTCGGTCAGCGAGGGCTCGAGGCGCCAAACCCGCTTGAAGGCCCAGGGCTTCGACGTGCCGTCGTAGTGGAGGTGCGTGCCGGGATCGCCGACGTACTCGAACTTGTTCCCCACCGGCTCCCAGGTCACGCCGCCGTCGTTCGACCGTTGGATGACCTGACCGAACCAGCCGCTGCACTGCGACGCGTAGATCCGGTTCGGATCCACCGCCGATCCCTTCATGTGGTAGATCTCCCAGCCGCCGAATTCGGGGCCTTGGATCTTCCACTTCTCGCGCTTGCCGTCGGACGTGATGACGAACGCGCCTTTCTTCGTGCCGACCAGCACGCGTACTCCGCTCATCGGTCGCTCCTTTCTCGATCCGCAGCCGTACAAGCCACCGCGCGCGCGAACAGGACCGCGCGCTCGAACTGCCCCCGGGCTCCGTCGACTCGCCCGAGCCTCGGCCAGAGGTCACCGCGCACCGTCGGAAGGAGGTGACACTTCTCCAGGGAAGGCTCGGAGGTCAACGAATCGACGATCTCCAGGCCGGCCGCCGGGGTGGCGCGAGAACTCGGTCGTATGCTTTCATCCGGCAGGTCTGGTCCGTGCGACTCCGGGCCATGTGGACCCACGAGTCCATGGAGACTCCCTGTAGGAAAGGAAACCTCGAAAACTATGAGACTGCATCGATTCATGCCATCGGCCGCCGTTCTGGCGCTCGCGTGCCTGGCCGCTCCCTCCGAGGGCGCCGAACTCACGCTGCCCCGTCCCAGCCAGAAGGCCCAGCTCATGCAAACCGTGGGTCTCACCGACATCACGATCAATTACAGCCGGCCCGGAGTGAAGGGTCGCGAGATCTGGGGCGGGTTGGTGCCATATGACAAGGTGTGGAGGACAGGCGCGAACGAGGCCACGACCATCGTCTTCTCCACGGACGTGAAGGTGAATGGACAGCCCCTCTCGGCCGGTACCTACAGCCTGCACACGATTCCCACGAAGGATGAGTGGACGGTGATCTTCAACACCAAGGCGGAGCAGTGGGGGAGCTATTCCTACGACGAGAGCGCCGACGCGCTGCGGATCAAGGTGAAGCCCCAGTCCCACGAACTCACGGAGTGGATGGAGTTCAGTCTTCCCGACCTCGCGGTGGAGAAGGCCACGGTCGCTCTCGACTGGGAGAAGGTACGCGTGGCGTTCGGGGTCGAAGTGAGCACGGTCGATCTCGCACTCGCCAACGCCCGCGCCGCCATGGCCTCGCTGGCGGCGGATGACCACCAGACGGCGTATCGCACGGCGAGCTTCGCCTTCCAGAACAACGTGGCCGCCGACGAGGCCAAACAGTGGGTCGACAAGTCGATCGCCACCAAGGAGACCTGGCTGAATCTGCGCCTGAAGGCCGACATGATGGCGAAGGAAGGCAAGACGGCCGAGGCCGTCAGCTACGGCGAGCGTGCGATCAAGGCGGGGAAGGTGGATGGGCCCCCCGAAGAGATCACGAAGATCGAGAAGCAGGTCGCGGAGTGGAAGTCGAAGATGTAATCGACTCCGAGGTGGGGCGGGCCGAGCGGCCGCCCGCTTCCGCGATCACCACCGCCACGGCGATGGTCACGAGGCAACCGATCACGTTGTACCAGAGGAACGAGATCTTCGACGTCGCGAAGAAGGCCAAGACGGCCGCCTCTCCCACCAACGCCGCGATGAACGTCGCCGTTCCGCCGACTCGCTTGAAGTAGAAGGCGAGTAGGAAGATTCCGAGGATCGTGCCGTAGAAGAGCGACCCCAAGAGGTTCACCGCCTCGACCAGCGATCCGAGCTTGTTGGCGAGTAGCGCGAAGAGAATCGCCAGGCATCCCCAGACGACCGTCGCAATCTTCGACACCAGGACGAGGCGCCCGTCCGAACTCTCCTGTTTCCCGAACCGCTTGTAGAAGTCGACGACCGTGGTCGAGGCGAGCGCGTTCAGTTCCGAGGCCGTGGACGACATCGAGGCGGCGAAGATCATCGCCAGCACGAGTCCCACGACGCCGACCGGCAGGTAGGCGAGCACGAACGAGAGGAAGATGTAGTTCACGTCGTTACCGTCGGAGCGCGGGTTTACCTGGCGAACGATCTCTTTCGCCTCTTTCCGAACCTCGAGCGCCTCGGCTTGGATCGCGGCGACCGACACCGCGGTCGCTTCCTCCGCGGCGGGATCGCCCGCCCTTCGCGCCTCCAGCAGCGCCTGGATCCGCGAGCTCTTTTCCCGTGAGAGGACGTCGTACTCTTCCTGCAGCCCGCGGAAGTCGCCGGCGAGCGGGCTCGCCTCGACCCGTTTCGTCTCCACGGGATTGAAGTAGATCGGGGTCTCGTGGAACTGGTGGAAGACGAAGACCATCGCGCCGATGAAGAGGATCACGAACTGCATCGGCACCTTCACGATGCCGTTGAAGAGGAGCCCGAGCCGGCTCTGGGCCACGGATTGGCCCGAGAGATAACGTCCCACCTGCGACTGATCGGTCCCGAAGTAGGACAGCGCGAGGAAGAACCCGCCGATCAGGCCGGACCAGAACGTGTAGCGGTTGTTCAGATCGAAGGAAAAGTCGATCGCGTTCAGGCGTCCCATCGCGCCGGCCACATGGACCGCGTCCGTGAAAGAGACGCCATCGGGTAAGAGCGAGAGCGCGACGAACAGCGTCGTGAACATTCCGCCGAAAATGATGACCATCTGCCAGAAATTCGTGTGGGCGACGGCCTTGGCGCCGCCCGAGGCTGTATAGATGATCACGAGGACGCCGATAACGAGGTTCGTGATGTATAGGTTCCAGCTCAGGATGACCGAGAGGACGACGGCCGGCGCATAGATCGTCAGCCCGCAGGCGAGCCCGCGCTGCACGAGGAAGAGCAGGGCGGCCAGGCTCCGTACCCTGACGTCGAAGCGACGTTCGAGGAATTCGTAGGCCGTATAGACCTTGAGTCTGCGGTAGAGCGGAACGACGGTGACGGAGAGCACGATCATGGCGAGCGGAAGGCCGAAGTAGAACTGGATGAACCGCATCCCATCTACGTAGGCCTGGCCCGGCGTGGAGAGAAAGGTGATCGCGCTCGCCTGGGTCGCCATGATGGAGAACGCGACCGTATACCAGCGCATGGTCTGGTCGCCCAGGATGTATCCGTCGAGGTCGCGGTTCTTTCGGCCCTTCCAGACCCCGTAGGCGACGATGAAGACCAACGAGGCGACGAGGACCAACCAGTCGAAACTTCTCACGGGAGCGCCCTCGTGAACGCCTTCGTGAACGCGTAGAACAGAAGAATCAACAAGGCCAGGTTCAACAGGACGATCGCATAGAGGACGCGCCAGCTCCCGCCGATGGGGGGTGGTTCCTCGCTCATCCGCGCGCCGAAACCAGGTTTACGAAGAGACGGTAAGCGCCCGGGACGGCCGCCGGGAGCTGCCGGAAGAACGCGTACCCTGTGTAGATGAAGATCCCGTTTCCGTGGCGCGCCCACAGAAGCCCGCCGGTCGCCGCCTTCTCTCCGGGGTCAGCGGAGGAGAGCACGGTCTGGTACTCCGGCCCCCACTCGGCGCCGAAGTAGAGTCCCCGTTCTTGCACCCACCCTTCGAAGTCCTCCGCGGTGATCCGATTCGGCGTGTTCAGAAGCGGGCTGGCGGGATCGGTGAATTCGACCGGCGCATCCTCGACCGTCACCCGGTCCCGTCCGAGCTTCAGGGCATAGGGCGCGAACTCTTGATGAAGCGTCTGATCGGCGGTGTTGTACTGGACGACGAGCGTTCCGCCGCGCTCCACGTATTCGAGCAGCCGTCGCGCGCTGCGTTTGAGCGGATCGCGCGAGTTGTACGCGCGCACACCCACCACGATGGCGTCGTAGCCGGAGAGATCGTTCGAGGCGAGATCCGCATCGTCGAGGAGCGTGACGCGGTAGCCGGCCTGGGCGAGCGCCGCGGGAACGTCGTCCCCCGGGCCCATGACATAGCCGATGGCTTCGCCCACCCGCGCGAGCTCGAGCCGCACGACTTGGCCGGATGCCTCCGGGAAGATCGTCTGGATAGGGATGTGCGGATAGTCGATCACGGTCATCCCGCGCGCGTAGGTGCGCCCTTCGGCGGAGAACTCCGCGCGAATCGCGCCGCCTTCTGGACCGGGCGTCACTTGGAAGACGATCTCTCGCCCGGGCCCGGGAAGTAGATAGACCTGCTGCGTGATCGGGTCGGACCGCCAACCGGGAGGCAGGATCAGACGCGCGCCTCCCTGGGCGGCTTCGCGAGCCTCCAGGCGAAGGCGAACGGGACGGGGTGAGGCGTCGGGGAAGAGATAGACCCGCTCATCCAGCGCCAGCGTCACCTCGGGAACGATCACGACCGGCCGGTAGAGTTCGCCGCGAACGCGATCGACCCACCGGTACTGGACGGGGACCGTGTAGTCGATCGACTGTCCGAAGGCGGACAAGGTGAACGTGACGCCCAGCGGCGCCTCGTTCTCCGGCGTTCCGATGAGCGTTGGTTCGGCGACGCGATGTAAGCCTCCTTCGACCGGCTGTCTCAGCCAGTAGGGCTGGCTCACCTGCCAGTCCAGTTGCGACGGGACGAGGGTCCGGAGCGGGAGGGTCAACGGCCGGTTTTCCACGAGCAGCGAGTCGAGTTCGCGAGTGAGCCCGGGCGTGGCGGATCGAATCGCGGTCAGTCGGAAAGAAGCGTTCGACCGGTTGATCGCGGTGACGGCGACCTGAAGGGAATCGCCCGGGGCGAACGTGTATTGCGAGGCCACCGCCTCGATCCAAAGTCCGGCGCACGAACGGATGACGTCGTCGAGTTCCCACGCCTTGTGGTCGAGCAGCACCGCATAGCGCGGGCCGGCGGACGCGCTCAGGCGTCCCAAGGCCGCTCGCGCCTGCATGAGCTCGGGGAGACTGGCCGAAGGATCGCTGGGGTCATACGCTTCGAGGATGCGCTTCAGCGGCGCGCCGACGTCGGCGCCTCCGGGGATCCGGTTCCAGGTGAGATCGACCTGCTCGAAGATGTCCGTCGTGGCCGGCTCGCCGCTGATCAGCTTCAGATAGTTCGTGGACGTTCCGCGACGCTCGGCCGAGCCGAATCCCTGACTCTTGTGCATGCTCCGGCTCTCGCCGGCGAGTTCCGTGTAGGAGCGGCCGAGGAGCGCGTTGTACGCGCCGAGATCGACCGTGAGGAACTCGCGCGCACTCTCGGCCGAAGGGGGCGCCATCCAGTTGAAGTAGTTCCAGAGCAGACGTGTCGGTTTCCACGGGGCCAGCGTGTCGAGCTGCTCCGGAAACCTCTGGGGGTCGCCGGCGGCCTCGAACGCGTCGACCGCGAGGAACGCCGAGGCGGTGTGGTGTCCGTGGCGCCCCTCGCCGGTCGTGGGAAAGCGCATCACGATGACGTCGGGCTGGAAGGTGCGGATCACGCGGACGACGTCGCCGAGGACCGCCTCGCGTCCCCACTTGTCGAGCGTCTCCTCGGGTCCCTTCGAATAGCCGAAGTCGACCGCGCGGGTGAAGAACTGCTCGGCCCCGTCGATCCTGCGGACGGCGAGGAGTTCGTGCGTGCGGATCACCCCGAGGAGGTCGCCCTGCTCGTCACCGACGAGGTTCTGACCACCGTCCCCCCGAGTGAGCGAGAGGTACCCGGTGCGCACCAGTTCTTCGTTCTCGAGCCAGGTGAGCATGGCCGTGTTCTCGTCATCAGGGTGCGCGGCGATGAAGAGAACCGAGCCGACGACGGTGAGCTTCTGGATGGCGAGCTGCAGCGCGGCGGCGTCGAGGGGACTGGGGGGACCATCGGAGGCGCTCGCCACGCCGAGAAGGTTTGCAAAGAGCATGGGAAGCACGGCCAAACGGAACGCGACGCGCACGGGTTCTCCTCCTCGGGAAAGTGTCGTGCGGGATCTTAGCCGGTGCCGACGGAATTGACTCGAGCGGACTCGGCGCCGAGGGCGCCGGGGTTACTGCTTCTTCTGCTTCTCGATCTCGGATTCCTCGCCTGTCGGGTTGGGACAGCGCTGGGGGGCTCGTCTACCACTCTGACCGCGGAAGCACCTACGCGGCTGGGGACGTTCGCGATGAACTCGAGCTGCATGGGTACGAGAAGATCTCCGACGCGATGGCCGACGTGTTCAGCTGCATCGAGATGTTCTCCAATCCGCGACGCCTGCATTCACACCTCGGGTCCGTCAGTCCGGTCGACTTCGAGACAACCCCGGTCAACTAAACTGTCTGTCCATTGTTTCGGGGCAAGCCCAGAACGTTTGCGTGGTCGCCTCCGAGTCACGCGATGGTTCAAGCATGTGTTATGGTTTTTTCCGCCCACGCCGCATCGATCGAGTTGGGACCCCGCGTCTGGAGACCCCGTGGAAGTGGCAGCCCGAGATCAGAGGGGGACCGATAGGGTCGCCTCCACGAAGTTTCGGCATCGACTGACGTTGGTCGTATTGATCGCTACCCTGGCCGCCGTGTACTGGGACATCGCCGCCGAGTGGGTGCGCGACTGGATCCGCGACCCGAACTACGCTCACGGATTCCTGATCCCGCCGATCTGCGCGTATCTGCTCTGGAAGAACCGGGGACAGTTTGAGCACGCGCCCGGGTCTCCCTCGATGGCGGGCCTTGTTGGAATCCTGGTAGCCGCGGCTTTGCTCATCGTCGGTTCCGCGGGAGCCGAGGTGTTCACCCAGCGGGTCAGCTTCGTGCTCTTCCTGTCATCGCTCGTGCTGTACTTACGCGGCTGGCGGGCGTTCCGAATCACGGCGTTTCCGTTCGCGTTTCTGTTCCTGGCCATTCCCCTC
>CAZVYN010000111.1:0-9195 GCA_964631125.1 uncultured bacterium
TCGAGTTCGTGAACCCGGACGCCACCGCCACCGCCACCGCCACCGACACCGCCACGGCGCCGGCGCCGGCGCCCGCGGACCGGCACGACCACCTCGTCCTCGAGACCCCGAGCGGCCGCCTGGTCTTCCGCGACCCACGGCTCTTCGGCCGGATCCGATTCGATCGCGGACGCGGCGCCCCCGCGTGGTGGCTCGCGATTCCACCGCCGCTCACGAGCGACGAGTTCATGCTCGCCGACCTCGGGACCTTCCTGGATCGGCGCGCCAAGAGCCCCCTCAAGGCGGTGCTCCTGATGCAGGAACGTTTCCCGGGGGTCGGGAACTGGATGGCGGACGAGATCCTCTGGCGGGCCGAACTCCATCCGGCGCGGCAGGCGGGAAGCCTCGACCTCCCGGAGCGTCGGCGGCTCTACCGCTGGCTGCGTTGGGTCTGTCGAGAGTCGATGCGCGTCGTGGCGCCGAGCTTCGCGGACCCGCCTGCAAGTTGGCTGTTCAGACACCGTTGGAGCGACGGCGGTCTCTGTCCTCGGACCGGACACGCGCTCGTGAGGGAGACGATCGGGGGGCGCACGACCTGCTGGTCGCCGGGTCGGCAACCGTCGCCTCGAAAGTTGGTGAAAAAAAGCACAAGCCGAGGTTGACACGCATCGGGCGACGTTCATAATCCCGCGCCGTGGGAACCGAGCGGCTTCGATGAGCTAGGGTCCAGGGACCGGGTCCGAGGGACCGGGTCCGAGGGGCCGGGTCCAAGAGGCCGGGTCCGAGAGGTCAGGTCTGCAGGGATGGTCCAGCTCATCCATCGCCCGATCCCGCACACGTCCCGCCTCTGGGTGGCCCAGCAGTATCGCCCGGAGGTGTCCCGTCCCGAAGATTCTCCCGAGCTTCCGTCCTCGTGAAGCCGGGCAAGGACTCGGAGACGGAAAAGGAGAAGGAGGAGCGGTACCGCACCGCTCGCCTCGTCGGGACGCTGGGATCGATCCCGCTCTTGCTCGGCAGTGGTCCGATGATCGGATGGCTCTTCGGCCGCTGGCTCGACACGAAGCTCGGGACCGAGCCGTGGATGCAATTCGTCTGGGTAGTCCTGGGCTTCGTCGCGGTGATCCGCAGCATCGCGCAGATGTTGCGGCGCGCGCAGCGCGACCTGGATCGCATGTGACAAACGACCGCGCTGGGGAGGCGAACCAAACCGCATGAATGGAATCGAGGGGTTGGGACCCGGCTTCATCCACCGCGTCGAGCGGACGAGTCTCGTGGCCGGGTCGATCGGCCTGCTCATGCTCTGGGCCTACGTCGGCCCGTCCGCCCTCTACGGCGGAGTCGCCGGCCTCGCGCTGACACTGTTGAACTTGCGGCTGCTCGAGATCCTCTTTCGCAACCTGCTCCGTCCCGAGCCTCAGTGGAACCGGCGTGTCGCGGCTGCGCTGTTGCTCAAGCTTCCGCTCCTGATGGGCGGCGCTGCGCTCTCGCTCTACGTCCTGCGGCTCCCGCCGCTCTGGTTCAGCGTCGGCTTCTCTTTCCCGCTCGCCGTCGCTCTGCTCAAGGTTCTCGGACAGATGGTCAATCATCGGATGTCGGGCGGCGCGCCGGATCGCACGACCGCGACCAAGTCGGTGCGCCACGGCGTCCATACCGTCTCGCTCGTGCTCGGAATCCTCGGCCTCGCCAGTTTGGTTCTCGCGCTCGGGCTCGGTCTGTTCACTCGCGCGACGGTCGACGGGGATCTCGAACGATGGGTCGGCGCTCCCGCCGCGGTTGCACAGGAGCACGGATCCGACACGCACGCTGGCGACACGCACGCTGGCGACGCTCACGCCGCTGACACTCACGCCGCTGACGGTCACGCCGCTGACGGTCACGGTGACACTCACGGCGAGCACAGCGCGCATCCCGAGTTCCCGAACTGGATCCACATCCTCTACGTGTTCAATCCCGACGCGGAGTGGGCGCAGTTCCTGCAGAAGTACAACACGCCGATCTTCTCGCTCTTGGTCATCGCGATGATCGCGATGATCGCGATGGCGGCGTCGCGCAATCCGAAGATGGTGCCGGGTCCGCTGCAGAACGCCGTGGAGATGGGCGTGGAAGGGTTCCACGAGTTCGTGAGCGGGATCCTCGGCCGCGACGCCAAGCGCTACCTACCGTTTCTCGGGACGCTCTTCGTCTACATCTGGTTCTCGAACCTGTTGGGGCTGATCCCGCTGCAGAAGGCGCCGACGTCGGTCTACAACACGACGCTCGCGCTCGCGATCTGTGTCTTCGCCTACGTGCAGTTCACCGGGCTCACGCGTCTGGGGCCGGTCAAGTATGTGAAGCATCTGATGGGAGACCCCGAGGATGCGATCGGATGGGCGATGGTGCCGCTGCTCTTCCCGCTCCACTTGATCGGGGAGTTGGCCAAGCCGCTCTCGCTCTCGTTGCGACTCTTCGGGAACATCCTCGGTGAAGATGTGCTGCTCGCCGTGTTCGGCGGGCTGGGTGTGACGGTGATCGCGACTTTGATGGGAACCGAGTCGGCGCCGTTCGGCGTCCCGTTCCATCTGCCGTTCATCTTCTTGTCGATCCTCTTGGGATCGATCCAGGCGTTGGTCTTCACGCTGCTGACGACGCTCTACTTCTCGCAGGTGCTGCCGCATGAGGAGCATGAAGAGCATGCGGCGACGGGACACGGGGATCCGGTCGGGGTCCATCACTAGAACGACAGGTGGGGGCGCGGCTGGCGCGCCGATGGGGAGGCGGGCCATGGCATGGCCCGCTACATGAAAGGAGCTGCTCATGTTGGAAATGAACCTGCTGGGTCTCGGTCTGCCGGTCGGTCTCGGACTGGCCGCGATCGGTTCGGGCATCGGTCTGGGTAACGCGGTCAACGGCGCGATGCAGGCGATGGGTCGCCAGCCGGAAGCGGCCGGCAAGATCCAGACGGCGATGGTCATCGGCGCCGCGTTCATCGAGGCGCTCACGATCTACGCGCTCGTCACCGTCTTCGTCCTCCAGGGCAAGCTCTGAGATAAGGCGCCGGGCGGAGTGACGTCCGGCTGAGTCAGGGCCTGAGGACTGGAGTTCGAAGGACGGGACGAGGGGGCGAAGCATGCAGATCAACTGGGGTGAAGTCGTCACCCAGATCATCGGGTTCTTGATCGCGCTGATCATCCTGCGGCACTACGCGTGGGGCCCGATGCTCGCGATGCTCGAGGCGCGGCGGCAGAAGATCCAGGGAGAGTTCGATCGCATCGACGCGACGCGCGCCGAGATCGCCGCTATGAAGACCGACCTCGAGCTGCAGCTCAAGCAGATCGAGAACCAGGCGCGCATCCGCATCCAAGAAGCGGTCGCCGAGGGGCAGAAGGTCGCCGCGGAGATGACCGAGAAGGCGCGGGCGGAATCGCACGGGCTGGTGGTCCGCGCGCGCGTCGAGATCCTGCGCGAGCAGGCCAAGGCGCAGGCGACCCTCCGCGACGAGATAGTGCGGATGGTGATGGCCGCGACCGAGAAGGTCGTGAGCGAACGGCTCGATGAAGCGAAGCACCGCGAGCGGATCTCGCAGTTCATCGATTCCCTCGCCAGCACTGACTCCAGTGCCGGCTCCGGCGCAGGCGGCGCAGGCGGCGGAGGCAAGCGTTGATCCGCGACCGCGGCGTCGCACTTCGCTACGCCACCGCGCTCTTCGGAGCGGCGGTGAAGCGCGGCGAGATGGAGCGCGTGTTGGAAGACACGCAGGCGCTCCTGGCGCTCCACCGCTCCGACTCGACGCTGCAGAATTTCCTGGAGGCGCCGAACCTGCTCGACTCCGACAAGGACGAGTTGCTCGAGCGAACTCTGCGGGGACGCATCACCGATCTGGTGCTCCAGTTCATCCGACTGATGCTCCGCAAGAAGCGGGTCCAACACCTGCCGCTCGTCTATGACCATTTCCGCCGGATGGTGGAGGACGCGCTGGGGCAGCTCCGCGCGATCGTCACCACGGCCGTCCCGTTGGACGACGCGCTCGGAGCTCGGCTCCGCGCGGCGTTGGAGCGGACAACCGGCAAGCAGATCGTGCTCGATGCCCGCATCGATCGCCGGATCCTCGGCGGCGTCGTCGTCACGGTCGGCGGGAAGATCCTGGACGGAAGCGTGAGATATCGACTCGATCGCCTGCGCGACGAACTGCTCCAAGTGCGCGTGGCCTGAACCGAAGAGGGAACGAAACGATGGCCTTCAAGCCCGAAGAAGTCAGCTCCATCCTCCAGAAGGAACTCGAGAAGTTCGACACGAAGCTCGAGATGGCCTCGGTCGGCTCGGTCCTCCAGGTCGGCGATGGAATCGCCCGCGTCTGGGGACTCGAGGACGCGATGGCCGGGGAGCTGCTCAAGTTCCCGCATGACATCACCGGCATGGTGTTGAACCTCGAGGAGGACAACGTCGGTGTGGTGCTCTTCGGTCCCGACTCGAAGATCAAGGAAGGCGATCCGGTGCGACTCACCGGCAAGATCGCCCAGATCGCGGTCGGACCGGCGCTCCTGGGCCGCGTGGTCAACCCGCTCGGTGAGCCGGTCGACGGCAAGGGACCGATCGTCTCCAACATCTTCTACCCGATCGAAGGCGCGGTCCCCAACGTGGTCCAACGCCAGCCGGTGAAGGAGCCGGTGCAGACCGGCATCAAGGCGATCGACGGGATGATCCCGATCGGACGCGGCCAGCGCGAGCTGATCATCGGCGACCGCGGCACCGGCAAGACGGCGGTCGCCGTCGACACGATCCTGAACCAGAAGGGGAAGGATCTGATCTGTATCTACGTGGCGATCGGGCAGAAGGAGTCGAGCGTCGCGCGCGTCCTCAAGATCCTGGAGGACCACGGCGCGATGGCCTACTCCGTCGTGGTGGTGGCTTCGGCCTCTTCGCCCGCGCCGCTGCAGTACCTGGCGCCGTACGCCGGTTGCGCGATCGGCGAGTGGTTCCGCGACAACAAACAGCACGCCCTCTGCGTCTACGACGATCTCTCCAAGCAGGCCGTCGCCTATCGGCAGCTCTCGCTGCTGCTGCGCCGTCCGCCGGGTCGCGAGGCGTATCCGGGGGACGTCTTCTACTGCCACAGCCGGCTGTTGGAGCGCGCCGCGAAGTTGAACAACGAGCTGGGCGGCGGTTCGTTGACGGCGCTGCCGATCATCGAGACGCAGGCGGGCGACGTTTCGGCCTACATCCCGACCAACGTGATCTCGATCACCGACGGGCAGATCTTCTTGGACACCGACCTCTTCTATCAGGGCGTGCGACCGGCCATCAACGTCGGCATCTCGGTCAGCCGCGTCGGCGGTAACGCGCAGACGAAGGCGATGAAGAAGGTGGCCGGCAAGCTTCGCCTCGACCTGGCGCAGTACCGCGAGTTGGCGGCGTTCGCGCAGTTCGCGAGCGACCTCGACAAGGCGACGCAGGCCAGCCTGATCCGGGGCGAGCGGATGGTCGAGTTGCTCAAGCAGGGTCAGTACCAACCGCAGGGGTTGCCGCAGATGGTCGCCAGCTTCTATGCCGGCGTGAACGGCTATCTGGACGAACTGCCGGCGGGCGAGGTGGCGCGGTTCGAGCGCGAGTACCTCGCGCATCTGGCCAAGGACTACGCCGACGTCTTCCACGCGATCGAGACCGACCGAGACATCTCGGCCGCCACCGAGCAGAAGATGAAGGCGGCGCTCGAAGCGTTCGTGAAGACGTTCAAGGGATCGCTCCAGGGTTCACTCCAGGGATCGCTGAAGAAGTAAGCGCTCGAAGGCGGAGGAAGACAGTTGGCGACCCTCAAGCAGATCCGGCGGCGCATCCGCTCGGTCAAGAGCACGCAGCAGATCACGCGCGCCATGGAGATGGTGGCGGCGGCCAAGCTACGTCGCGCGACCGAGCGCGCGTTGGCGTCACGTCCGTATGCGCTGAAGGCGGCGGAGATGCTGCAGAGTCTGGCCGGCGCGGCCAGCACGCTGGCGCATCCGCTCTTCGAAGTGCGGCCGGTTCAGCGCAGGCTGATCGTCGTGCTGGCCTCGGACAAGGGGTTGTGCGGGTCGTACAACATGAACGTATTTCGACGTGTCGAACAGCAATGTCCGCTCGGGGAGCGCGCGGGTATTACTGTTCTACCTGTGGCTCGCAGATCCAACGCGTACTTCGGGAAACGCCCTTGGACGCTCGTCGCCGGCATCTCCGACCTCGGAGACCAGACCAATCCGATCAAAGCCAAACAACTCGCCGAGCAGATCGTGGAGTTGTTCGTCTCCAAGCAAGTCGACGAAGTCAGCCTCGTGTACACCCGCTACATCTCGGTCATCTCGCGCCGGGTGGTGGAGGAGAAGCTCCTCCCGATCGTGCCCGAGGTGAGCGGCGAGGCCAGCGCCACGAACTACATCTTCGAACCTTCGCCCGAGGCGATTTTCGAGACGCTGCTTCCGCGCTACGTGGAGAATCGGATCCTGCAGGCGATGAGCGAGTCGCTCGCCTCCGAGCACGCCGCGCGGATGGTCTCGATGGGTTCGGCCAGCCGCAATGCGAAGGACGTCATCTATCGCCTGACCTTGGAGGGGAACAAGCTCCGTCAGGCGGCCATCACACGGGAGATCTCGGAGATCGTCGGCGGCGTCGAGGCGCTGAAGTAAAGGGAGAGGACTCGAGAATCATGGCGAACAGAACTGAAACGGCTGCCGCGACTGCGACGAGCGCGAACACTGGCAAGATCCTCCAGGTCATCGGACCGACGGTCGACGTCGAGTTCCCGTCCGACCGGCTGCCCGCGATCCTCAACGCGATCACGATCCAGGACAAGGCGAAGGGGATCGACCTCACCGTCGAGGCGGCGCTGCACATTGGAGACAACGTCGTCCGTTGCGTGGCCATGTCGACCACCGAGGGACTCGTGCGCGGCATGATCGCCGTCGACACCGGTTCGCCGATCTCGGTGCCGGTGGGTGAACAGGTGCTGGGACGGGTCATCAACGTCCTCGGGCGCGAGATCGACGGCAAGGGGCCGCTGCCGAATCCCGAGAAGCGCTATCCGATCCATCGCCCGGCGCCCGCGCTCGTCGATCAAGAGACGACGCCGCAGGTGCTCGAGACCGGCATCAAGGTCGTCGACTTGCTGGCGCCGTACGCCAAGGGGGGCAAGATCGGCCTCTTCGGCGGCGCCGGCGTCGGCAAGACCGTCATCATCCAGGAGCTGATCCACGCGATCGCGACGGCTCACGGTGGTTTTTCGGTCTTCGCAGGAGTCGGCGAGCGCACGCGCGAAGGAAACGACCTCTGGTTGGAGATGAGCGAATCGGGCGTCATCAACAAGACGGCGCTGATCTTCGGACAGATGAATGAACCGCCGGGAGCGCGCCTCAGAGTCGGACTGACCGGCGTCACGGTGGCCGAGTATTTCCGCGACGAGGGTGGGCAGGACGTTCTCTTCTTCGTCGATAACGTCTTCCGCTTCACGCAGGCGGGATCGGAAGTGTCGGCCCTCCTCGGACGAATGCCGTCCGCGGTCGGGTACCAGCCGACGCTCGCGAGCGAGATGGGCGCGATGCAGGAGCGGATCTGCTCCACCAAGAAGGGTTCGATCACCTCGGTCCAAGCGATCTACGTGCCGGCCGACGACCTGACCGACCCGGCGCCGGCCACCGCCTTCAGCCACTTGGATGCGACCACCGTGCTCTCGCGCCAGATCGCAGAGCTCGGGATCTACCCGGCCGTCGACCCGCTCGACTCGACCTCACGCATGCTCGATCCGAACATCGTGGGCGAGGAGCACTACCAGGTCGCGCGCGCCGTGCAGAAGGTCCTGCAGCGATACAAGGACCTCACCGATATCATCGCCATCCTCGGGATGGACGAACTCTCCGACGAAGACAAGCTGAGCGTGCAGCGCGCCCGGAAGATCCAGAAGTTCCTCTCGCAGCCGTTCTTCGTGGCCGAGCCGTTCACCAACCGGCCCGGTCGGCGCGTGAAGCTCACCGATACGATCCGGGGCTTCAAGGAGATCGTCGAAGGGAAGCACGACGATCTCTCGGAGCAGGCGTTCTACATGTGCGGCGGGATCGAAGAAGCGATCGAGAACGCCTCGAAGATGAAGAACTGATCGATGGCCGCGGCGACGTTCCACCTCTCCGTGCTCACCCCGACCGAGAGCGTCTTCGACGAGACGGTCGAGTCGATCATCGTGCCGGGCTCGGAAGGGTATCTCGGGGTCTTGGCGCACCACGCGCCGCTCATCACCGCGCTCATGCCGGGCAAGCTGACAGTGCGCAAACCGGGGGGGCAGACACTCGAGTACCAGCTCACCGGCGGGTTTTTCGAGGTCTCGAACAACAAGGCGATCGTGCTCGCTGATGCGGTCGCCTGAGCGTAGCTCAGGCGACTCCTTTCCCCGCCTCGCCGTCCCTCAAGCCGCCGCTTCGCGACTCCGTTGGAGCGAAGCGACCGCCGCCTCGCGCGTCGCCTCGATCGGCAACACGTTCAGCATCTTCGTCAGCCGGAACAACGCCTCGACCTGAGGCGACACTCCGCACAAACGCAGTTCCCCGCGCCCGCGCAGCCCCTTCAGGACCGAGACGACTGCGCCGAGCCCCGAGCTATCCATGAACCTGACGTCATCGAGATCGATGACGACCCAGTTCGTCCCGGTGAGGCGTCCGGCCATCTCGGTGCGGAACGCGCTGGCACTGTCGGCCGCGAGCTCCGGTCCAGCCGGCCGCGCGATTCCCACTCCGTCCGCTTCTTCCCAGTGCAATGACATCGGTCCTCCGTGGAACGTGCGTCTCCAGGGATCGGCGGTCCGGGCGCCGTCCTTGAACAGCATTCCCCACGGCTGGGCCGGCGTAACCGTCGGGCGCTCCCGCGCAGGTTCGGGACTGGCCGCGTCCCGGTCATCGAATGGCCAGCACCCGCCCCCGGCCGGTGGAGTCCGCGCCCGGCGCCCCCGGCCCGGATCCCGCCGGAAAGAAGTGCCGGTAGGCGGCAACTCTCGCCGGAATAATGAGTTCGGCGGGAATCTCCATGTGAGATCTGAATGGCCGCATCGACGGTTGGGGCGTTGGCGCCCTGCTTGTGTCGCCGTCCGTCAACGGCCGGAAGGACCCGGTCGGGAGGATCGACGCATGATCACGGTCGCCGCCCTACTGCAGGAGGTTTTCCTGCCCCGTCCCCGGCGCGCGCGTCGGGTGAAGCCCGGTTCGGAAGAGGGGGCCCGCCTCGCGCGCG
>CAZVYN010000112.1:0-9066 GCA_964631125.1 uncultured bacterium
CGGCCACGATCTTCCCCGGCAAGTGGAGCGAAACGCGGGCGCCGCCGGCGGCGCCGGTCGCGCGCTGATCCCGTGCTCGAACCATTCTCCACCAGCGGCTGCAAGATCATCGGCGGGACGAAAACGGAGAGAGACTCCGGATCGATCGTCTTCTCGATGGTCAGGCGACTCCCGAAGCGGATCGCCTGGATCTCCAGGTAGCGATCGAGGATCTCCAACTCCTGACGCAGTGGGATCTCGCGCGGAAGATTACGATCGAGCGAGACGCGGAGAGGTTGCTCAGTCGCTCGAGCATCTCGACGACGGCGCGCTGATCGCCTCGCAGCGCCATCGTCGAAGTGGCGTTCAGCGTGTTGAAGAGAAAATGCGGATCGAGTTGCGCCCGCAGCGCGTCGAGTCGCGCCTCCGTCAAACTCACCGACAGCCGCGAAGCCGCCAGCGCGCGCTCCTGCGCGACCCGCGCGTGATGGAACGCGGCGTTGGCCCCGATGATGCCCCAATAGATGATGACGTCGAGCGCGAGGTAGTACGTCAACAGCGACCGCATGCGAAACGTGAACCGATTCGGAGTTCCTTCGATGAGGAATCCATAGACGACGACGCAGGCGGCCAGGTGCGTCACGGCGAAGAGCAGGCTCGCGACGAGGTGAATCGGGACGGCGCGCCGCCAGGCGTCTCGGTCGAGCGGAAACTTCGCGCTCAGACGCGCCGCCAGCAGCGCCCCGGGGAGGATCAGGATCCAGCGCGGCAACGCCAGCACCAGCGCTTCCGACAAACTCCGGGCATCCGAGGGAGCGGAAGGACGGAGGAGATTCTGCGTCGCCTCGATCAAACCGAGAAAGAGGAGAGCGCCGAGCCGGATTCACGTGCGCATGACGGGACGCTAGTGAAGAGGTCGGCGCGCTGGCAACGAACGTCGGGGCCAGGATCCGCGAATCCGCCCGATCAACCCTGTCGCCACCGCTTCGTCCCTCTCACCACCGCCTCATCCCCGCTCGCTCCCTTTCCGTCGCGCGCGGCCTGAGACTCGTCTGACGCCGGGGCGACAACTGCACGAAGGGAGCTGACCAGAATGTCTAAACGTCGCCTCGAACTCATCGCGCGCAGCACGTTCATCACCGCCGTCTCGATGGTGCTCGCACTCCACACCCCGGATCCGACGCACGGCCAGACGCTGACGCGCGTCACCGATCCGACCAATCCCATCACGACCGATCTCGCCAACAGCGGCGGCGGTTCGTGGATCGATCTCGACGACGACGGTGATCTCGAGCTGTTCGTCGCGAACGGCAACTTGGTCAGCCAATCGAACGCTCTCTATTTCAATCTCGGCGGGGGCGCGTTCCAAGCGGTCACGACCGGCCCCGTCATCGCGGACGGCGGCTCGTCGATCGGCGGAACCTGGGGCGACTACGACAACGACGGTCGCCTCGATCTCTTCGTCGGCGTCGACGGCGCGAACAACCTGCTCTTCGCCAACGACAACCCGCCGAACTACACCTTCACTCAGGTGCTGACGGGCGACCCGGTGACCGACGGCGGAAGCACGTTCGGCGTCGTCTGGGGCGACTACGACGCCGACGGCCAACTGGATCTCTTCGCCGCGAACCAGCTCGGTCAGGCGAACTTCCTCTATCGCAACGAAGGCAACGCCAACCACTGGTTGACGATTCGCGCGACCGGGACGATCTCGAATCGCTCTGCGATCGGAGCGAAGGTCCGGGTTCGCGCCGTGATCGGCGGCGCGCCGCGTTGGCAGATGCAAGAGGTGGTCGCGCAGACCGGCTACAACAGCCAGAACCTCGATCTGTGGAGAGGACATCCTGGTCAACGTCCCAGCCGATCAACTGCTGCGGCTGTTCGAAGGAGGAACGACGAGCGCGCCGACCCAGGGGATGAGCGATCCGTTCCTCATCCTCGAACCGGCGTCCACCGCGTCCTCCCCGGGGATCCGGCTCGCGCTGCGCGAGCCGGGTCAGATCGAGGCCTCTCTCTTCACGGTCGCCGGACGACGGATCGACACGCACACCGGTCCCGCCGGAGCCGGCGAGCAGCGGATCGGACTCGGCTCCGCTTCGCTCGCCTCCGGCGTCTATCTCTGCCAGGTGAAATGGGCAGGTGCGCGCCACGCCGCCTCGCGATCTACCCGCATCGTCTGGATCAGGTGAAGCGCGGTTGGCTCACCGAACGCGAACCGTTCGGAGCGCCGACCGTCCCGCACCGCTGACGAGATCATAGAAATAGACTCCCGCCGGCAGCGCTCGCCCTGTCTCGTCGGTCCCGTCCCAGCGCACTCGATGCGATCCGGCGGGGATCTGGGCGTCGACCAACGAGCGCACGCTTCGTCCCGTGATGTCGACCACGGTCAGCCGCACCGGACCCGCGGTCGGAAGATCGAACGAGATCTCGGCGGCATCGTGGAAGGGACTGGGCCGGCTTTCGAGGACGAGGCGAATCGGGCCGGGGGCGATCGGCGCGTCGGCGGGGTCGACCGTCGGCACCGTCAGCACCGCCAGTCCGCGACTCACGCAGATCATCCAGAGTTCGTACGCGCCAGGAATCTCGCGCACCGCCATCTGACGAATCTGCGCATGCGGGAGCCCGCCCCACTGCGGCTCCCCGTTCACCGGCGCGGGGAAGTAACCGGCCTCGACGCCGTCGAACCAGAGGAGACCGTTGGGCGCGCCATTCCAGCCGCCCGGATCGAACATCGCAAACCAGACGCGGCCGTCGGACGTCACGGCCAGCGGACTCGCCCCGAGGCAGGAGTAGCCTCCGACTTCCGTGAAGTACTCGTAGCTGCCTGTGTTCGCGTCGAGCTTGAACATCCCCTGCGTCGATCCCAGCCAGGCCGTGCCGTTCGGGCCGGCGGCCACCGTGCCGAAGATGTCGCTTTGCGTGTTCAGCTCGGGGAACTGCGTGTAGTCCCGAGAGAATCGATAGACGCCGTCGGTGCGGATCACTTCGGCGTACGTGCTCACCCAAACAGTCCCCGGCCGCTGCGGATCGTTCTGGATGTTGTTGCCCCACGTACCGTTGTTCGCCACCGAGACCCAGCTCGCCCCGTTGTGATAGCGGAGCTCGTAGTAGTTGCCGATTGACCAGAGGCGACCGAGGGAGTCTTCGACCAGACCGCGACTCTCGCTCATTCCGTTGAGATTGGTCCAAGTGGAGCCGTTCCACTGGCGGATGCCGTTGTACATCGGATTCACCGCCACGCTGCCGTTCGACGGACGGAAGCCCACCGCCTCACTGTTGTCGGTCGGGAACGGCCACGGAACGCCCAGGCCGTACTGGTGATTGTTGAACCCGATCCAGCGCGTCCCGTCGAACTTCGTCATGCCGCCGACGTCCGGACCCGCATTGGCGCTCGCGTAGACATCTCCGCTGACCGGATCGAGCGAGAGGTCTGAGTTGAAGGAGCCGTACTGGCTTGTGTTCGTCACGCGGTAGCGCTGCCAGAGCCCTGTTTCCGCGTCGCGACGAGCGGCGCCGCCCGTCCCGCAAGCCCAGACGTTGCCGACGTCGTCGAGTCCGAGGTCAGACGTGTAGCCGCCGTCTCTCCAGACGCCGAGGTCTTGCCACGTTGCGCCGTTGAACCGCCAGATCCGTCCGGCGCCATCGGCGAGCAGCGCCTGTCGGTCTCCGAAGGCTCGGAAAGCCCAGACCGAAGGGTTGCCGGCGGGAATCGGCGGTTGCGCGGGCGTGACCCAGACGCCGTCGATCCGTCGGTAATCGAGCGAGTAGACCGGGTTCCCCCCGTTGAACGTCACGAACCGGTTCATCCAGAGGTTGCCGGAATCGTCCACGCTGTCCTCGCCCGGCATCTCGAGCATGCTGCCGGGCGTGAAGCTGAAGTCGTGGAAGCTCCACTGTTGCGTGTCGGAATCGAACGCGACGATCGCGGTCGTGTTGTCCGCATCGCCCCACACGATGTAGCCGCCGCCCGGCTTGGGCTGGATCGAGACGGAACGGACGTTCCAGACCAGGAGCGGCCAGTTGTTGCCGCCCTGCGGCGGATTGCCTCCCGTCCAGTGATGCCAATCGCTCGTTCCCGGCGTGTGGCGCACGATCCCGCCCAGATTGCCGCCGAATCCCAGCAGCGCGAACCAGATCTTGCCGTCGGGTGAGATGTCGAGGTCGCGGCATCCGCCGTTGGCCAGCGCGGGACTCGCGGCGGCGTAGTTCACCAACGACGTAGGCCCGACCGCCGGGTCGAAGCGCAGCGCCCCCCGCCAGGTCGCCATCCACAATTGGCCTTCGTCATCTTGGACGATGTCGCTGACGCGAGTCGTCCCGGTGACGTCGGGATGCCCGATCACCGGATAGTCGATGTTGGAGATGTTGATCCAGCGGTTCTCCGCGCGGATGAACTTCGAGACCCCGCCTTCCTCGAAGCCGGCGTCGTAGCCGCCGATCCAGGGGTCGCCGTCGGGGCCGATCCAGAGCGCTTCGCAGTCGTCGCCCTGAATGCCGGTGTTGCCTGGGCGGTAGTACCTCCAACTGACCTCCCGTCCGTCCTGGGCCAGGGCAGCCGACCCCGCGCTGACCAGGAGTGCGACGGGCCACGCCGCGCGTTTCAGCCAAACCACCCCTCGCCGCACGGATCTCTTCATCATCATGGTGCCGCTCCTTGTTTCTCGACGTCATCTGCAGACGTCCCATCTTCCCGAGAACCTCGCCGACGTCCCGGAACGGCCGTCGACGTGAAAGTCCTGCGGCGATCGTAGGGCAGTCTCCGCCACCCTTCCCTGACGCCTGTTACCTTGGGTTGTGGAATCAAGAACTGCGCTCGACGGGGGCAAGGCTCGCGCTGCAAGTCGTTGTTCCTTCTCACGGCGCGCGGTGACGAGTGCGCGACACCACCGTTTCGAACCTCCGGCAGTCAGTCAAAAGCAGGGGCGGCAGTACGGGTTGAAGACTTCGGTGAAGGCTCCGCCGATTCCCGGCTAGTGAGCGAGTCGCCGAGGTCCGCGCACGCACGGTCAACTGATTATATCCCTTGGAGTTATGGCTCTCGCGTGGAATAGGGTCAGACCGCGAGACGCAGGACTTCCTCGCAGGCCGGCGACAAGGAAGCGCAGTTCTTGGTTCCACAAACGAAGGGACGCGGGTAGCTCTTCGCGCGCGCTGAAGATCAGATACTTGCTCCCAAGCCTAGGCGGGCCGCCGACCGCCTGGTATCCTTGACTTCGCGCACCGCGGGTCCAGGTACTTTGCCGCACTTGGAATCGTCGAGCGCCTCCCCCCGACTGTGAGGACAACGGCCCGGTGCACGTCCGCGAGTCCCCCTCGCGCACTCGTGTCCCAGTCGCTGTCCAACTACGACATCTCTCCGGGAGGACACGAATGGCGGCAAGGCCAGTCTTTGCGGCTTGGATCCTACTTGTTGTCCTCGGCGTGCTCTCGGCGTTCGCTTCGCCGTCGCTCGCCCAGTTCACGATCACGGCCTCGGCCGGCGCCAACGGCTCGATCTCGCCCAACGGGGCGATCGTGGTGAACCACGGGGCCAACCAGAGCTTCACGTTCACGCCGACGGTCGGACACCATGTGACCGACGTACTCGTCGACGGCGCCTCGGTCGGCGTCGTCACCTCGTACAGCTTCACGAACGTCACCGCCGATCACACCATCGCGGTCAGCTTCGCGTTCTCTACGCACCACTCCTCCGCGATCGCCGTCTCTCCCGATGGACGGGAGGCCTGGGTGGTGAATCCCGATCACGGGTCGGTCTCGGTGCTCGGGCTGCAAGCGCCCGACGAGAATCAGCTCCTGGCGGAGATCCCGGTCGGCGCGGAGCCGTGGTCGGTCGACATCCATCCGACGAACGGCGAGGTGTGGGTCACCTCGATGGCCGAGGACAAGGTCTTCATCATCGACGCGGCCTCCCGCACGGTGGTCGGATCGATCGCCACCGGCTTCGAGACGTTCGCAGTCGCTTTCAACCCCGCCGGCACGACGGCCCTCGTGACCGCTTCGGGCGCCGACAAGGTGCATGCCATCAACGTCGCCACGCGCACCGTCACGAACACGATGTTCGTCTATCGCAGGCCGCGCGGCATCGCCTGGAAGAGCGATGGTTCGCGCGCCTGGGTTTCTCACCTCCTGATGCCGGAACTCACGGGGCGGTTGACGGCGGTGAATCCGAGTTTCTGGACCACCTCGTCGATCACGCTCAACCAGGTCTTCGCCCTGGCCAACGGCGGCTATCCGAGCACCATGCAGAATCTGTCGCTCTTTCCTGCGCCGGGGGACACGGTCCTGTGGATCCCGAACAACATGATCAACACGGCGGCGGGGGAGATCGCGCACAACCCGCTGACTCCGTTCAAAATTTTCCACGCCACGATTCGGCCGGTGAACATTGCCGTCGCGCAGGGGGATCGCCCCGGCTCGACCTACTACCTGAGCAACGGCGCGCCGGTCGGCGGACCGATCGCGGTCGACTTCAAAGACGGGAAGGCGTACGTCGCGAATCTGCACAGTGACAATGTGACGGTGCTGACCGCGGCCGATCCGCTCGCGCCCACCCACCTGGCCTTGATCGCGGCGGGGAAGGGGCCGATCGGGATCGTCACGCACCCGACGCTGCCTCGCGCCTACGTCGCCAACTGGCTCTCGCGGAGCGTCACCGTGATCGATACCGACGCGGACCTCGCGCTCACCACGATCCCGAGCGTGACCGAAGAGGTGCTCTCCCCCGCGCTGCTCAACGGGAAGCAACTCTTCTACACCTCGACGGGGGCGCTCTCCATGGATGGGCGCGGATCGTGCGCCTCTTGCCACGTCTTCGACCGCAGCGACTCCCGCCCGTGGGATCTCTCGCAGTTCGGCAAGCATCTGCGCGCGACGCCCGACATGCGCGGCATCGGCCGTACCGGGGCGCACGATTGGACGGCGGACAAAGACGAGATGCAGGACCACAACTTCGGCATTCTCGAGTTCACCGGCGGCGCAGGGCTGATCCCCTCGCCGAATCCGCCGCTCGGCGCGCCGAATGCCGGACTCTCCCAGGACATGGACGATATGGCGCTCTACATGACCTCGGTCGAGCCGCGGCGCGGTTCGCCGTTCCGGAATCCGGACGGCTCGCACACCGCGAATGCACTGGTGGGGCAAGCAATCTTCAACGACCCCGCGGTCGGCTGCGCCTCCTGCCACGTCCCTCCGTTCTATACCGACTCGAAGCTGACGGAGAACCCGTTCATCCGGCACATCGTGGGCACGGCCGATCCGGACGATGCCGACGGCGCAGCCGGCTACGACACGCCTTCGCTGATCAATTTATGGGATAGCGGCCCTTACCTCCACGACCACCTCGCGAGCTCGGCCGGCGCGACGGCGGCGCCGGCGCTCATGAAGGTGCTCACCGTCATGAATCCGGACGACCAACACGGCGTCACCTCGACCCTGACTTCGCCGCAGCGCTCGGCGCTCGTATCTTTTCTCCTGGAGATCACCTGGCCCGACTCGTCCGTCACCACCGGCGTCGAACCGCCGACCGCCGATGGGCGCTTCGGAAACAGAGTCGACGCGGTCTTCCCGAATCCGTTCCGCGACGAGACCTCGCTCAGATTCTCGATCGAACACAGCCCGTCGAAGGTCCAGATCGACCTGTTCGACGTGGCCGGGCGACATGTGCGCACGTTGCTCGACCGCGAGATGGCGCGCGGCGCGCACATCGTCGGTTGGGACTCGCGCGACGCCGCCGGCCGCGAAGTCGCCGCCGGTTCGTACTTCGCGCGCCTGATCGTGAACGGCGAGGCGCAGGCATCGAAACGGATGGCGGTGCTGCGCTAGGTTCTGCTCACCGGCCCGAGGTACCGATCCAGCCACTCCAAGGTCTGCTTGATCGTCTCGACGCGCGGGACCGAGTGCCCACCCGGGTAGGTCAATCGCCGCTTGTGATCGGGCGGCGTTCCGAGCAGGTCGAACATGGGCTTCTGCGAAGTCTCGGCCGGGAAGAAGAAATCGAGTTCGCCGTTCAGCATCAGCGTCGGCTGGGTCACGCGGGTGATGTAGTTGATCGGGTCGACTTCGGGCAGCGCGCGTTGGAAGGTCAGTCCCGCCACATAGAGCACGTTCGCGCGAATGCGCCGTTCGATCGCCGGCATGACCGCGCCCATATAGCCTCCCCAGCTCAGGCCGAAATAGGCGATCCGGCTCGCGTCGATGTCCTCTCGCGTCTCGAGGTAGTCGATCGTCCGACCCAGATCGCGCGCCCACATGATCATGTAGTCGCGGTACTGGGCCGTCTCCGACGGGTAGTCGGAGTGCAACTCGCCTCCGCGGTGGTACGTGCCTTTGTAGACGGGAAGGATCACCGCGCGGCCGCTGCGCACGATGAAGTCGGTGCGCCGCAGGTCCAGCGGGTTGAAGACGCGCGTGTGGATAGCGTTCGAGCCTGGGAAGACGACGACCGCTTGATGCGGGCCGCGACTCTGTTCGGGTAGGAACAGGTAGACGGTCAGGCGCTCACCGCCGTAGGCGGCGGCGAGCGTCACGGTCTGCATCCGCCCGAGGATGCTCGGTTCTTCCGACTCGAGCCGCGACGCGAGCGGCGAGGGGTCGTAGTGGAACTGGCGGAGGAAGTACTCGAAGACGGAGTCGGGCACGGGCGTCTCCGCACGGAAGTCCCGAAACGGCAACTCGATTGCGCGCGTCAGATTGGCCAGGTTCTCCTCCGGCTCCACGTGTCGGATGCAGCGGAAGCCGTTGGTCAGCGAACGGTCGGAGGGATTCTGCGCCCAAGCGTCGTTGAACGAGTACTCGGGATCGTTCCAACCGCCGCCGAGAATGAACCGATTGCCTTCGCGTAACTCGGCGTTCGCGGCCCATTCGCGCACGTTGCCGGCCAGATCACGGACGCCGAATCGGTTCAAGCTGTGGGTGGAGCCGACCCTCACGAGACCACGCCCCGCGAGATTCGCCTGGGCGATGATCTGGGCGCTGGCGCAGGTGAAGGCGACGCGGTTCCAGTGGAAGATCGTGGGCAGACTCTTGTCCGCCCAGGCGGCGTACGCCGCCGCTTCGAACCAACTGACACCCGTGACCGGTAGGTCGTCT
>CAZVYN010000113.1:0-8455 GCA_964631125.1 uncultured bacterium
TCTCGCTCGGCTGCGCGCGTTCGAGTTGATCGCGCAGGGCCGGATGGATCTCGCCCGCCGACGCGGGGGAAGGAGAGACCGCCAGGGTGAATCCGAGTAAGCCCAGCGTCGCGCCGATCGCGAGCCAGCGGGGGCCGAAGAGACCATCAGCGGACGGCCGCTGGAGATCACGATGCGGAGCTGCCATCAAATCCTCCGGGATGGGGGTGCAGTCGAGTTCGCTGGGATGACGAACCGGCAAAGTATATCGGACGAGTTCGGCCAAAGCGCGGGAAACCTTGGGAACCTAGAGCAGCCAGGCGAACACGGCCGCCCGATCGTCCTCCCCGTCGTGCCCGCCCGCAAAGCCGGAGCGGGCCGCCTCCAAGAGCTGGGCCGCGGACTCTGGGGTATCCGCGGCCAGCGCCCTCGCCACCGCCTGGTGGAACGGCGTGACGTCGCCCGAGGGCTGGTCCTCCGCGGAATCATCGAACGGGACTCCGCGCGGGTCGACGGTCTCGGGGTAGCCGTCCGTATAGAGGACGAGGCGCGTGCCGGGGACGCGTGCGATGCCGCAGCTCTCCCGCGGCGTGACCGGGAGGCCGGTGTTGATCGGGATTCCCTGCGAAGCGAGGGGCGTCATCGACTCGCCGGGGCGCAGCGCGAAGGCGGGGGGATGGCCGGCGCCGGCATAGAACACCTCGCCTTCCGAGGGACGGTCGAACACCAAGAACGCCGTGAGGAATTGGCCGAGCCCGACGCGCGTGAGTTCCTCTTCGAGCGCTTCCAGGACGTCGCCGGGGTCTTGGATTTCGCTGCTCAGACTGCGGAGTTGGCTCTTCACGATGCCGGTCAACATCGCGGCGGAGGCGCCGTGGCCCATGACGTCGGCGATGAAGATCGCTGTCCCGCCCGAGGGCAACGGCCAGTAGTCGAAGAAGTCGCCGGAGAGACGCTCGGCCGGCACATAGACGGCGGCGAGTTGCGCTCGGGTGGTCTGCCACGCTCGGGGCGGCAGGAGGCGACTCTGGAAAACGCGCGCGCTCTCCAGGTTGTCCTCGAGCGCCGCGACATACGCGGCGTTGCGCTCGGCCAGGATCTGCGCCTCGGCCGCGCGGCGCGTCAGCATCTCGAGCACGGACATCGGGAACGGTTTGCGCAGGAAGAAGAAGGCCTCGCGACGGACCGCATCCTCCAACGCTTCGTCGGGGTCGGCGGCGGTGCCCGTCATGACGATGACGTCGATCTTGGGCGAGATCGTCTTGATCGCGGACAGCAGGTTGAGGCCTGAGATGCCGGGCAGGCGCACGTCGATCAGCGCCAGGTGGAAGGTCTCGTTCTCCAGCATGCGGAGCGCTTCCTCACCGTCGGCCGCCTCGGACACGTCGAGACGCCGCTCGAGCACGCGGCGCGCCGCGTAGCGCATGCCCGGCTCGTCGTCGACCACAAGAATGCGTCGCCGCTCCGCGGCGACGCATTCTCCGTCGACGCCCTCCACGCGCCGATTCATCGAGCCACTGTCCTCGCACCCGACCGCGGCAACCACACCACCGCCGTCGTCCCTTGTCCCGGCGCCGACTTCAGCTCCAACTTCCCTTCGTAGTCCCAGACGATCGAGCGACAGATGTCGAGGCCGAGCCCCGAGCCGGTCGGTTTCGTCGTGAAGAACGGCTCGAAGATGCGCGCCCTGAGCTCGGGCGGGATCCCGGCGCCGGTATCGGACACCTCCAGGCGGACCCCTTCGCCGTCCGGCTGCGTGCGGAGGCGCAGCACGCCCCCCTTCACCATCGAGTCGCGCGCGTTGTAGACCAGATTGAGGACCAACTGCTCCAGTTCGCCGCGCCGCGCGAAGACCTTCGGCATGTCGGCGGCGAGATCCGACTCGACCTGGATGCCGAGCGAATCGAGGTTCGGGCGCAGCATGAAGAGCACCTGCTCCAGGAGCGCCGTCAGATCGATCCACCTCGGATCCTCGCTCTCTCCGCGTGCGACCGAGAGCAAGCCCTTGAAGATGCGTCCGCTGAACTGCACGTAGTGCTCGAGCACGCCCAGATCACGGGCCGCCTGCTCGGGCGAGACGACGCCGTCATCGACGTCGCGGCGGAGCGACTGCACGAGCGGCAGCATCACTCCGAACGCGTTGTTCAGATCGTGCGAGATGGCGCGGGCGAGATCGGCCAGTGCGACGCGCCGCTCGGCCGAGACGAGGCGCTCGTGTTGGGTCGTGACCATCTCGGAGTTGTAGACGGCGGCCGCCGCCAACGGCAGAAAACTGGCGAGCAGCTTGACGTCTTCGCCCCGGAACGCCGCGTCGCTCGTCGCGAGAACCTGCAGGAGTCCGAGCGGCTTGCGTCCGCGACGGAGCGGTGCGAAGAGGGCGGCTCGGGCGGGCGGCGCGTCGGCATCGCGCGCGAGGAGCGCATCCAACAGCCCAGGCGGCATCTTCGGGCCGCGTGGATCGGGCGCGCCGTGCCGCACGCAGACGACGCGCGTCTCGAGTCGCAGCCAATCGGTGTCCTCGGGGGAGAGCGCGAAGGCGCGGCCAATCCGTTGGGATTTCGCCTTCGTGTGCGTGACGATCTCGGCCTGCACCACCAGGCTGTCCTCGGCCGGCGAGCCGAAGAGCAAGACCGCCGCGCCGTGGTCGTACTCCAAGAGTTGCTCGAGACCGTGCAGGATCTGATAGAGGACGTCCTTGGGACGGAGCTGCGCCGCGAGTTTCGCGTAGATGCGCTCCTTCAGCGCCGCCGCACGCTCGCGCTCGCGGTGGATCAGGCTCTCGGAGAGCAACTCGGCTGCGCTCTCGGCCAGCCCGGCGTCGCCGCGCGAGAAGGCGCGACCGGGCCGGCGAAAGGCGAGCACCGCGACCGGACGATCGGGGATCGCCACACGCAGGAGCAACAACTCGCGCTCGCTCGAACCCGACTCCATGCGCAAGAAACGGCGGCAGGTCTCGATCAACTGCGGTCCCGCCGGATCGTCGGGAGATCCCGGAGGCGACGCCAGGAGGAGCTTACGTCCTCGCGGAGTCAGGCCCAGGCGATGCGGCGGGTAGAGCGCGCGATCGGAGCGACGCAGGTCGATCTGCACCGCGACATCGGCCTCGAGCGCCTCACCCAGTCGACGCAGTCCCACGCGCACGACACGGCTCGGATCGAGCTGCGCCGACATCCCGTCGAGATCGCGTCCCAGTTGATAGAGGAATTGCGCGCGGCGGTGCAGCGTCTTGTAGCTCGTTGCGGCCATGCCATCCCTTCGCGGCCGTTGCGGCCGATGTCGATCGACCGACCGGCGCGGAAGGTAGCACGCCGAGGCGTGACGTCAGCGGAGTCGAACGAAGCGGCGGCTCTCGGCGCCCGAAGCGTGCTCGAGCCGCACGAAATAGGCGCCGGCGGGCGCCACGCGGCCGCGGTCGTCGAGTCCGTCCCAGGTGATCTCGACCGGGCCGGGGGGACGGTGATCGTCGAGGAGTGTGCGCACACGGCGTCCCTCGATGTCGGAGATCGTGACGCGCACGGTCATCGCCGTGGGCAGCGCGAAGCGGATCCGCGCCTCGGCGGCGAAGGGGTTGGGCTCGACGGCGCGGAGGAGCGACGCCGGGGTCCGCGGCGTGGTGTCGGGCGCGTCCGAGGCGGTTCCCTTGCGCATCGTGAAGCGGTCGCGGACGACGCCCGAAGAGTCGATGAACGCGGCGTTCAGTTCGAGACCGTTCACATCGAGGACGAGGGACCCGAGTCGCTTGAAGTCGATGTACATCGCGGGGTGATCGAGCGGGCCGTCGGCGAGCCGCGACGAACAGCCGGTGACGTTGTAGACGGTTCCTTCATGCGGCGCATCGATGCTTGGCTTCTCGTAGGCGCCGTCGCCGAAGGGCCGGCCGTCGCCGTCATCGAGGATCATCGCAGGGGTGAGAGTCGAAGAGGCCCCGTAGTGACCGTCGAGGAGGAAGGACCGCTCGTATGAATGGCTGTGCCCCGTCAACACGAGGTCGACGCCCGCCTGCTCACAGATCGGAACGGCGTTCTCGCGCATCGCCTGGAGTCGACCCCCGCTGTCCTGCGGGTCATCGGAGTCGTGCGAGCCGTGGGAGTAGGGCGAATGGTGCCAGTAGACGATCTTCCACTCCTGGTTGGTCGCGGCGAGATCTTGCTCCAACCAGTCCAACATCACGCCGCCGGGCGCGAGTTCTGAACCTTCGGAGTCCAGACAGACGAAGTGGATGTTGGCGTAATCGAAGGCGTAGTACGCCTCGCTGCCCGACGGGAGCCCGCCCGACTCGCCGCCGGCTGGAAAGGTGAAGATCTCGTAGTAGTCATTGTTCGCGCCGGCGTGCAGCGTGTCGTGGTTGCCGCGCGTGGCCCAGAGGCAGGCCGAGCGGAGCATCTCCGGATACATCTCGAAGACCGCCGCCTGGTACTCGCTGTCCGTGCCGGCGTCGTACGCGTTGTCGCCCAACATGAACCACGCGTTGGTGCGCGTGTCGCCGGTGTACTCGTAATAGGCGTCGCGCACCGCGCGCGCCGCATCGTCGGCGCCGCCCGAATCGCCGAGGAACCAGAATCGACAGGGCCCCGTCGCGCCCGGGATCGGATGCGTCGTGAAACTGTAGGTCGAATCCCCTCCGGCCAGGATCTCGGTCGTCGTGCCGATGGCGTAGTAGTAGCGCGTGTCGGGCGAGAGCCCCTGCATCGTCACCTCGTGCTCCGTCGAGGTCGAGAGGATGCTGACCGAGAAGATGAGTTGATCGGGACTCGGCCCGTAGATCACGCGACGGTTGGTCGCGATGTCGGTGCGCCAGCGTAGGCGCAGACTCGTCGGAGTGGCTCGCTGGATGTAGGGACCGCGAGTGACGGTGGCGACGGCAGCGACGGCAGCGACGGCGGCGGCGGTGTCGGCGGTGTCGCCCGCGGGACGGCCGCTGCGCGCGGGGGCGCCCACTCCCAATCCGAGACCGAGTGGGGTCGCGAGGTCGATCTGGATCGGGTCCTCGCTCCCGGGACTCTCGAAACTCTCGAATCGTCGCGCGGTCGAGTGCGCCGCCGCGTCGGCGTCGGGCCACCAGATCTCGGAAGTCCCGAGCGCATCGGTCGCGACCGCTTCCCAGGCGCGCGCGTCGGCGTAGAGCGGGCGCAACTCCCGCAGTCGCGCGCGAGCGTCGGCGCGTCGGCCGAGCGCGGCTTCGAGCTGGGCCGCGTAGACCTCGAGCGTCGGCACGAGTCCCTTGCGTTCGCGCGCCAGCGAGAGTCCGTCGAGAGCGCGTTCGAACCCGCGGTCACTGGCCGCCGCGCAGAGTCGGGCTCGCGCGAGAAAGTGCCCGGTCTCCGGTTGCGGCATCCGTGCGATGGCCGCATCCATCTCGTGGACCGCGGCCTCGACTTGGCCCTGATCGCCGAGGGCGCGTCCGAGGAGGAATCGACCGAGAGCGTCGTCGGGGCGGTCGCGCAGGTAACGACGGAACTCGGCGGCGGCCGCTTCGGGCTCGCTGACCTCCAACTCCATCGTTCCGCGAGCGAGTGCGATGGTGGAGAGATGCGGGGAGAGCTCCTCCGCGCGTGAGTAGTCGAGGCGCGCGGCAGCCCAGTCACGGTGCAGGCGATGTAGCTCTGCGCGGCGCAACCAAGACTCGCCTCGAGTCGGGCTGGCGGCGATCTCGGCGGAGGCGCGGCGGATCTCCTCGTCGATGGGGCCGTGGGCCGATGCGGGGTCCGGCGGGAGCGAGAATGCGAATGCGAATGCGAATACGAACGCGGACGCGAATGCGCGCGACCGCGCGACCGGCCGAAGGACCGACGCGGCCAGACGGAACCGGCGCGAACGCTTTCTCATCGCAAGTCTCCGATCGAGCCGAGTCGGAAGTGGTCGGTTCGGGCCTCGTGACGTCGGGAACAACTAGGTCCGGACCTAATGCGCACGATTCACCCGCCCTGATTCTCCCGCTCCGTCGCCCCTGACGGCAAGCGCGTGTTAGCCTGCCCCGCCGTGAGCAGTTTGTTGGGAACGTTGTTCCGGGTGGCGACCTGGGGCGAGTCACATGGCGGCGCGGTCGGCGTCGTGATCGACGGCTGTCCGCCCCGCCTTCCGCTCGCCGAAGCCGACCTCCAGCCGCAACTCGATCGGCGTCGACCGGGACAGAGCCGGCTCACCACGCCGCGGCAAGAGGCCGATCGTGTCCGTATCCTCTCGGGCGTGTTCGAAGGCAAGACGCTCGGCACGCCGATTCTGCTCAGCGTCGACAACACCGACGCGCGCCCGCGTGAGTACGAGCAGATGCGGGAGATCTATCGACCGTCGCACGCCGATTTCACCTATGACGCGAAGTTCGGCATCCGCAACTGGCAGGGCGGGGGGCGCACCAGCGCGCGCGAGACGATCGGGCGGGTGGCGGCAGGGGCTGTGGCCGAGAAGGTTCTCTCGCGCGGGGCGGGAATCGAGATCGTCGCGTGTGTCGAGCGCGTCGGATCGATCGAGGCTCGGATCGGACTGCGCGAGGAAGTCGGACGCGGGGGCGTCGACCTGGAGAAGGTGACGCGCAAGCAGGTCGACCGCACGCCGGTGCGCTGTCCCGACCTGAAGGCGGCCGAGGCGATGATCGCGGCCATCGAAGCGGCGCGGCGCGACGGCGACTCACTCGGAGGCGTCATCCGCGCGGTCATCCGCGGCGTCCCGGCCGGGCTCGGCTCGCCGGTCTTCGATCGATTGGAGGCCGACCTCGCCAAGGCGATGTTGAGTCTGCCGGCCACCAAGGGTTTCGAGGTCGGCTCCGGCTTCGCCGGAACACTGCTGCGAGGCTCCGAGCACAACGACGCGTACATCCCGAAGCCGGGCCGGACCGGCACGCGCACGAATCGCTCCGGCGGCATCCAAGGCGGGATCTCCAACGGCGAGACGATCACGATGCGCATCGCGTTCAAGCCGACCGCGACGATCCGCAAGCCGCAAGAGACCGTCGACACGAAGGGGCGGCCCCGCGTTTTGGCAGCGCGCGGTCGACACGATCCCTGTGTGCTGCCGCGCGCGGTGCCGATGGTCGAGGCGATGGCGGCGCTCGTGCTGGTCGATCACTGGCTGCAGCAGCTCGTGATCGAGGAGAGCGCTCGCCGGATCGATCGGAGCGCGCCGCGCAGTAGGCGACGGTGAGCCGCGGCGCGGTGGGTCAAGGCGCGGTGGGGCGTGCGTCTTGGCTCGCGTTGGCGCTGGCGCTGGCGCTCGCGGTGGGCGGCTGCGGAGGCGATGGCGAGCCGACCTCGCGCGTAGCGCGGCATCCCGAAAACGAACCCGCGCAGAGGGGTGGGTCGCTCTTGGTGACCATTCCGCCGGTGCGGTTGGGGCTGCATCCCCTGCAAGGCGACCAGCCGTTCCAGCTCCAGCTCTGGGACTGTTTCTTTCCGCGGCTCTTCCGCGCCGCGCCGCGCGGATCGCGGCCGCCGGAGTTCTCGAATGAACTGGCGGCGTGGAGCACGTGGCGCGCGCCCGAACTGTGGGTCGGGCTGCGCGCCGATCGCGTCTGGGAGGACACGACGCGGGTGAGCAACGCCGATGTCGTCTCCACGTTTCGCGCCTATGGCGCCGCGGGCTTGCTGCGACGGTGGCCGTCCGTGCCGGGCGGACGCTCCGGCGCAGAGCTCGACGCGTTGGTCTCGGTCGAGGCGTACGGCGACTCTGCGCTCCGCTTCGTCTTCCGCCCGGAAGTCGCCGAATGGGTTGCGCGTGAGATCGTCTCGGCGCCGGTGATGCCGGCCGAATGGTTGGAGCGCAATGCGTCCGCGGCGGCGTCGCGGCACGGCGATGGAGTCGGCGAATTTCCCTCGGCGCGAGGACTGATGTCAGGCGGGCCGTTCCTCCTGCCGAACGAATCGAACCGTCGTTCCCTCGCGCTCCGCGCGAATCGGCTGTACGAACCGAGACCGTGGTTGAGCCGCGTCGTGATCGATCCCTGTCCCGGCAGTGATGCGCGCGTCCTGCGCATGAGCCTGGGTCGCTCGGATCTGGCGCCCGATGTCCCCGTGCATCTGTTGACCGCGCTCTTGGAACCGCGCGCGCCGGTCGACCTGCACCGGGCCGGCATCGCGTCGATCGAGATGTTGGTCTTCCGCGATGCTGTCGAGGGAGGCTCCGTCGCGCTGGATCGACGCGTGCGCGAAGCGATCTCCCTGGCGATCGACCGCGAGTCGATGTCGCAGTCGCTCCTCACCTGGAGACGCAACGTCTACGGCGCGCCCGCCGCCGGCTGGTGCAATCCGAAGGGAGACGAGGCGCGTTCCACGTGGACACCGCCGATGGCGACGTCGGTCGATTCATCGGGGGCGGTGGTCGACGCGCGACTCTCCCGGCCCGCCGCACTCGCCGCACCTGCCGCACCGTCCGACACGTTCCCGCGCTTGGGTCCGCCGCGCCATGATCCCGTAGCGGCGCGCGCTCTGTTGGATGGAGTGGGTGTGCAGGACAACGACGGTGACGGCTGGCGCGGGCGCCCGCG
>CAZVYN010000114.1:0-8289 GCA_964631125.1 uncultured bacterium
CCCCGCCGCCTGCTATCCTCCCGCGGATCCAACCGAAGGAGGGAACGTGCCGCCCACCCCCGTCGATCGACAGACTTCGGATCTCTCGCCCTATCCCGATCTCGTCGTGATCTATCTCGGGATGCGCGCGAATTCATGGCGCGGACTCGGGAGCATCCTCCGTCTCGGACCCGAGATCTCTCGCTCCGTCGCCGGTCGACCCGACGGGCTTCTCCGGCACGAGCAAATGTTGTTCGGACTGTTCCCGCTGCATGTCGGAATGCGCCAATACTGGCGCGACTTCTCGTCCCTCGAGCAATGGACCCGGACCGATCCGCATGCGATCTGGTGGCGCGAGTTCCTGCGACGATCGAGCGGAACCGGTTTCTGGCACGAGACCTATTCCCTTCGCGGCGGGATGGAATCGATCTTCGACGACGTGCCCGTCCCCACCGGCTTCTCCGCATTCGCTCCGATGGTCCCGGCCCGCGCACGACTCGGAGTGGAAGGCGCGGCGCCGCCATTGCCGGCGCCCGAAGACGACGCGAACCACTGATTCGAACCGGAAACCGAGCCTCACCGCGCGAATCGGAGACTCGTATGCTCGAGTTGATCGATCGCCGCCGATTCCTGAAGCAATCGTTGGCGCTGACCGGGGCGGCGCTGACGGGCGCCGGCGCCGTCCGCGCGCTACCGCCCACGGTGCTCGCGCAGGGAGGACCCGTCTCGATGAACCCCGCGGATTCACGTATGCCGGCTCTCTTCGTCGGCCACGGTTCGCCGATGAACGCGATCGAGGACAATCGTTGGAGTCGAGCGTTCCGAACGCTCGGCGCGGAGCTTCCGCGTCCGAAGGCGATCTTGGCTGTCTCCGCGCACTGGTTCGTCCCGGGGACCTACCTGACGGGAGAACGCGAGCCGAAGACGATCCACGACTTCGGAGGATTTCCGCGGGAGCTCTACGAGATCCAGTATCGCGCGCCGGGCGCGCCCGAATTGGCGCAGAGGGTGGCGCGGCTGGTCGGCGAAGATGTCGCGTCTCTGCGCACCGACTGGGGGCTCGATCACGGCACGTGGTCGATCCTGCGGCATCTCTTCCCTCTGGCGGATGTGCCGGTCATCCAGTTGAGTTTGAACGGCCACCTCGCGCCGGCAGGGCACCTCGAGATCGGCCGTGCGCTGGCGCCGCTGCGGGGCGAAGGGGTGATGATCGTCGGCAGCGGGAACCTGGTGCACAACCTGCGTGACGCGATGGGCCGGATGGCTGCGATGAGCGCGGCGGCGGATGACGATGGCGCGACGACTCCCGACTGGGCCGCGCGATTCGACACGGACCTGCGGACGGCGCTCGAACAGCGCGACAGTGCGTTCTTGGTCCAGGCGCCGGCGAGCGAGGATGGGCGACGGTCGCATCCTTCGCTCGACCACTACCTGCCGATCTTGTACGCGGTGGGGGCGGGGGAGGCGAATGACGCGGTGAGTTTCCCGATCGAGGGGTTCGATCTGGGGTCGATCTCGATGCGGACGGTGCGGATCGGTTGAGTAGGCGCCGATTGGGGGCCGAGAACGGCGAAGTTCGTTAGCTAGGTTGACTCACTACTCGGCCGCTCCAGCCGATCCGCTCGCCACCCTGCTTCGGTCGCCGCGCCGACGAGCGCGAGCAGCTTCTGAGTGTAGCCGGCGATCAACTCGTCCAGATCCTTCGGACGGTGATAGAACGGCGGCATGATCGGCGCGAGGATGGCGCCGTCGCGGGAGAGCCGCAGCGCGTTCTCCAACATCGCGGTCGAGAGCGGCGTCTCCCGCAGGGCCAAGATCAGCTTCATCCGCTCCTTCAGCGCGACCTGCGCGGCGCGCGTGATCAGCGTGTCGGCCAGTCCATGCGAGATCTTGGCCAGAGTCGACGCGCTACACGGGACGACGACGTACGCGTCGTAGCGATTCGTTCCCGAAGAGAACGGGGCCGCCAGGTCGTGATCGGAGAACGTGCGCACGACGTAGGGCGCGAGGTCCTCGACGCGCAGGTCGAGTTCGTCCTTGAGGAGCGCCTTCCCCCAGTTGGAGACCACGAGGTACTTCTCGCCCGCACAACGTCTCAGGAAATCGAGCGCGAAGACGGCGCCCGATGCGCCGGTGATGCCGACCAGGACGCGCAGCGGCCGCTGGGGCATCCGTGGCGTCCCGCTGATCGCCGTCGGCTCGCTCATCGGGTGAACACCCCGACGCCGACCATCGCGAGCACTGCGAAGCCCACGACCAGGTTGATGCGGAAGAAGGCCAGCTCGACGTTCTCGGCCATGCGCTGCTCCAAGAGGAGGAGGGCGCCGCAGAAGGCGAGCGGGAGGAGCGCAGACGGCGTCCAGCCCCGAACGAACCAGAGCGCGACGAGGGAGGCGAAGGCCAAGAGGTGCAACCACGCCGAGACGCGCAACGCGCCGGCTGGCCCGAGCGCGGCCGGCAGCGAGTGGATCCCGTGCGCTCGATCGAAGGCCTCGTCCAACGTCGCGTAGATCACGTCGAATCCCGCCACCCAGAAGAAGCCGAAGAGGCCGAGCGGGAGAATTCGTTCCCAGCCGTCGAAGCCGCCGGTGACCGCGATCCAACCGGCGAGTGGGGAGAGGCCGAGGGCGAGGCCGACACCGAAATGACAGAGCGGCGTGAATCGTTTGAGATACGGATAGCCCCAGAAGACAAAGAGCGGAAGCGGCGAGAGCAGGAGGATGAGACGACCGAGCGCGCCGCAGGCCCCCAGGTAGAGTGCGAGCCCCACCGCGGCGACCGCCCAACCCTGCGCGAGGCGCAGCCGTCCGCTCGGCAGTTCGCGAGAAGCGGTGCGCGGATTGAGCGCGTCGATGTCGCGGTCGATGATCCGATTGAGCGCCATGGCCAGGGTGCGGGCGCCGATGGCCGCGACGAGCGCGAGCACCAAGGTTCGCGGCGCCGGCCATCCCTCCGCCCCGATCCACATGCCCGCCAAGACGAGCGGCAGGGAGAAGACCGTGTGCGAGACCCGCACGAATCCACCGACGCGGCTGAGGCCGGCGAGGACGCCGCGCTCCGTGGAGGCGGGTGCGGGGGCGGATGAGGCCAATGTGGGCGCAGCGTTGCTCATGACGACGTGGCAGTGTGCCCGCTGGAACCGGTCGACCGCTAGCGGGGATCGACTCCGCCCGGATAAGCTGCCGACCGCGGCGCAGCTCGGGCGCTCCCGGCGCTCCCGGCGAGAAGGAGAGAATGTTAGTCTGCCTCTGCAAGATCTTGACCGAACGGGAACTCCGCGCCGCCATCCATGCCGGCGCGCGCAGCATCGGAGAGGTGGGCGCGGCGACGGGGGCGGGGACCGATTGCGGAAGCTGTCGCGAGATGATCGTGGAGATTCTCGCTGACGAAGGCGTGGAGTCCCGCGAGCCGCATCCTCCGGCGATCGGGCGCAGCGTCTCGACCGACCCGAGTCACCCCGCGGCCGATCCGATCAGAAAGGAACGACGCCAATGAAGTGCAAGGATCCGAAGATCGTGGAGATCCTCAACGACGTGTTGACGGCGGAGCTGACCGCGATCAACCAGTACTTCCTCCACGGCGAGATGTGCCGGAATTGGGGCTACCAGAAGCTCTACGGCTACATCCGCAAGGAGTCGATCGACGAGATGCGACACGCGGAGGCGGTGATGGAGCGGATCCTCTACCTGGACGGGATCCCGAACGTGCAGCGGCTGGGCAAGATCAACATCGGCGAGACGGTGAAGGAGCAGTTCCAGTCCGATCTCGCGCTGGAAATGGCCGCGCTCGATCGACTGAACGCCGGCATCGCGCACTGCGTGAACTCCGGCGACAACGCGACGCGCTCGCTGCTGGAGAAGATCCTCGTCAACGAAGAGGAGCATGTCGACTGGCTGGAGGCGCAGCTCACTTTGATCGCGCAGGTCGGCGACCAGAACTACCTCGCGCAACAGATCCAGAAGGGCGAAGAGGCGTAGGCGGCATGCGGAGGCTGCCCGATCGCTCGGCTCCCGTCTCGATCCTCGCCGGGCTCCACGTTGCGCTCCTCGCTGGGCTCCTCGTCGTCGGCTGCGGAGGCGACAAGGGGAAGGACGAGTCCGCCGCCGCCAAGGAGGGGCTCTCGCGCCCCCGCGCGGAACGGCTCTCCGACTTGGACCTCGCGCTCCAGCCGCTCCGGCGGGAGTTCGAGGAGGCGAGCGGGAAGGTCAGACTCGTCGCGATCGTCGCTCCCACCTGCGGTCACTGTCAGGAAGCCGTCGACCTGATCCACGCCGAGCTGTTGACGCAGATCACTTCGGAAGACCTGGAGATCTTCATCGTCTGGGTCTCGATCTTGCCCACCGACGTGCGCTCCCGCGCCCTACGGGTCCTCGAACGCTGGACCGATCCGCGTGGACATCACTACTGGGACGACAACGCGCACTTCGCTCGCGCCGCCGCCAACCTGATCCAGTTGGAAGGGGTGCGCACGGCCTACGACATCTACTTGTTGTACGGCCGCAACGACACGTGGGACCCCGAGGCTGTCATGATCGATGAGCCCGCGGACTATCGTGCGGTGCTGGAGGGATGGACGCCGGGCGCCCCGGACACGCGCATGACCCTGGGGGATCGGCTCCGGCTCCCCCGCCTGCGGATTCCCGAACTCACCGCGCGCGTCAACGAGTTGCTGGCCGAGCCAATCCGCGAGCGCTAGTCCGCACCACTGCGCACTACTGCGCACTAGTCAGAGTGCGGCGCCGGCGGATGCACCGGTCGGCGCGCCCCTTGCCGCCACGGGAGCGGCGCGCGCCCCAAGCCCCAGTCGAGCACGGAACGGAGCCGCACGACTGCTTTTTCGGCCAGGATGTAGAAGGTCGGGAGCACGAGGAGCGTGAGCGCCGTCCCGACGACGAGCCCGCCGAAGAGTGCGCGCGCCATCGGGAAGTACTGAGCTTGGCCCACGCCGTCATCGCCGAGCGCGAGCGGGATGAGTCCGAGCGCCGTGGTGCCCGCCGTCATCAGGATCGGGCGGAAACGCTCGTCGGCGCCCATGCGGATAGCGTCCGCGCGTGACATCCCGGCGCGGCGGTGATTGTTGACGTGATCGATGAGCACGATCCCGTTGTTCACGATCACGCCGATCAGGATGACGACCCCGATCATCGCCATGATGTTGAGCGGCGTGTTCGTCAGGATGAGCATCCAGATCACGCCGAGCACGGCGAACGGCACGCACATCATGATGACGAGCGGATGGAGGAGCGACTCGAAGAGCGCCGCCATGACGAAGTAGACCAGGAGCAGCGCCAAGAGGATATCGAGACCGAGCGTGCTCTGCTGTTCTTGGGCGTTGCGCATCTCGCGGCCGAACGACCAGGAGTACCCGGGCGGCAGGTCGAGGCTGGCGAGAGTGGCGCGGATCTCGTCCATCACGTCGCCGAACTCCTCGCCTTCGTAACTGCCGATGATGCTGCGCGCCGTCTTCTGGTTCTCGCGGTGGATCTGGGTCGGCGTGCGTCCCATCTCGAAACTGGCCACCTGCCCGAGCTGCACCGGCCGCCCCTCGTGGGACGAGACCGGGAGCGAGGCGAGGCTCTCCAGATTCCGCCGGTCCGACGGCTCCAGCACGATGGCCATCTGGACTTCGCGCTCCGCCGTCTGGAACTCACGCAAGGCGACGCCGCGGAAGGTGAGTCCCATGATCTCGGAGAGTTGCAGCGGATCGAGTCCGTAGAGCGCCGCGCGGGAGCGGTCGAGGATGATGCGAACTTCCTCGCCGCCGCGGTCGGCGTCGCTGCGCAGGTCGTGGAGACCGTCGATGAGCACGAGGCGCCGACGCACTTCGTCGCAGTAGCGATCGAGGAGGTCACCGTCCTCACCGAAAACGGTGACCTGCACCCGCTGAGCGCCGCGTCCCGCCTCCTCGTCTTCACCCAGGCGGTAGGCCACCCCGGCCTGCACCGGCAGGTTCTTCCGCAGGTACTCGCGGAGCTCCTTCATCCCCTTCTCGCTCCTGTCGCGATCCGGTTCGAAGTAGAGCCGGAGCATGGCGTCGTTGTCGGCGAAGAAGGCGTAGACCGACTCGACGCCGAGCGAGTCCTGCTTGGCGATGAGGAACTTCTCCGCCACCAGGAGCTGCTCTTTGGTGCGATAGACGTTCGAGTTGTCGGAGAGTTCGAACTGGACGCGGAGGTGGTCGACCTTCATGCCGCGGTCCGAGTCCGGATCCGGCTTGAACTTGGTCACCGCCATCAGGCCGACCGTGACGAGGAGAACGGCCGGCAGCAGGAGGAACCCGGTTCTCCGGGGATGCCGAATCGCCGCCCACTCCAAGAGCCGCAGGTACCCGAGGCGCATCTTCGTCAGCAGGCGGAACTCCTGGATCGGCTTCTCCGCTTTGACCCGTGAGGCGAAGAGCGGCACCAGCGTGAGACAGGCCAGGAGCGAGAAGAGGAGCGTGACGGTGATGGTGACGCCCACTTCGGCCAGCCAGACCGTCAGTTCGTCTCCTTTCGAGAAGATGACCGGGGCGAAGACGATGACGGAGGTGCAGGTGGACGCGGTCACCGCCAGCGCGACTTCCTTGGCGCCGAGGCGCGTCGCCTCCATCGGCGATTTGCCCCGTTGCTGCCAGGAGTGGATCGCCTCCAGCACCACGATGGCGTTGTCGACCAACATCCCGACGGCGAGCATCAATCCCATCATGGTGAGGACGTTGAGCGTGCGGTTGGTCAGATAGAGGAACGCGCAGCAGCCGATGATGGAGAAGGGGATGGCGATCGAGACGATCAGGGTCGAGCGCCACCGCCGCAGGAAGAGGAACAGAACCGAGACCGCGAGCAACGATCCGACCACACCGGACTCCAAGAGACCGCGCAGCGAACCGGTGATCTGCTCCGCCTGGTCGAAGAAGACGATGATCTCGACCCCCTCCAGCGCCGGATCGCGGCGGATCTCGGTCAGGGCCGCCTGCACGCGACGGGAGACCTCGACGATGTTCGCCCCCGACGCCTTCTGAATGGAGAAGGCGATGGCCGGCTCTCCGTTGAGGCGCCGGTAGTAGGTCGGGGCCGGTTCGCCCCAGACGATCTCCGCCACCTCGTCGAGCCGAACGCCCGCGGCGTTGACCGGAAGGCCCTTGATCTCCTCGAGGTCGCGAAAGTGCCCGAGACTGCGTACGAGGATGCGTTGCCGCCCGTTGCGCACCTGGCCGACGGAGAGATCGACGTTGTTCCCGTTCAGCTCACGGAAGAGCCGATCGACCGGGACGTTGTGTTGGAGGATCTTCTCCATCCGCAGATAGATGGTGACCTGCTGCGGCGCGACCCCGTCGACCGTGACCTGGCCGACCCCCTCGATCCGCTCCAAGGTCTGGATGACGCGCCGATCGAGCAACTCGTAGGAGCCGGAGAGATCGCGTCCCTTCGCGCTGATGCGACCCTCGAGGATCGGGATGTCGTTCGTGTTGAAGGTGAAGAGGAACGTGTCGCGCAGGTCCTTGGGGAGATTCGGGCGGACCTGGTCCAGCTTCTCGCGCACCTCCATCCGCAGGACGTCGACCGGCCGGCCGAACTCGAACTCCACGCCGACGAACGCGCCCGACTGATCGCAGTTGGCAAAGACCTCCTTGACGTCGCCGAGCGTCGCCATGACCTCTTCGATCGGCCGAGCGATCTCCCGCTCGCTCTGCTCCGGCATGGCGTTGGGGTAGGGCGCCCAGACTCCGATGAACGGAAAGTCGACCTGCGGCAGGAAATCCAGCTTGAGGCGCGACGCGCTGACCAGGCCCAAGACCGCGATGGCGGCGGCCAGCATGATGACCGTGACCGGCCTGCGGACGGAGAAGTCGGGGAGGCTCACGGACGGCGGTCCACGCTGGCGTAGACGACCGGGATCAAGACCAACGTGAGGAGCGTGGCGAAGGAGAGCCCGCCGATGACCGCGATCGCCATCGGCGCGCGGATTTCGGCGCCTTCTCCCAGGCCGAGCGCCATCGGCGCCAGGCCGAGGACGGTCGTCGCCGTGGTCATGAAGATCGGGCGGAGGCGCGTGCGCGAGGCGTCGAGGAGCGCGCTCACCTTGTCGAGCCCTTCGCGCCGCCTCTGATTGACGAACTCGATCAGGACGATCGCGTTGTTCACCACGATGCCGCCCAGCAAGATGACGCCGATGAGCACGACGACGCTGACCGGAGTGCGCGTGGCGGCGAGCGAGAAGACCACGCCGATCATTCCGAGCGGCACCGTCAGCATGATGACGAGCGGATGCAGGAACGACTCGAAGTTGCTCGCCATCACCAGATAGACCAGGAAGATCGAGAGCGCCGCC
>CAZVYN010000115.1:0-8253 GCA_964631125.1 uncultured bacterium
ATTGTCGTGGCTGAGTCTGGCGGTGGCGGTGGCGGTGGCGCTGGCGCTGGCGCTCCCTCCTGCAGCGCGCGCACGGGGAGAACGGCGTCCGGTCACCGCCCCACACCTCTGCTGCTCGAGCTTCGCGAGTAGTGTGATCAGCGCCGTATCGATCACGGCAGCGAGATCTCCATCCGCGATGCGGTGACGCAGGAGATCCTTCAGGCGCTCGATCCGCGCTCGCATCTCCGCGCTCGCGGTGAACTGCACGCGATACCGTTCGGGCGCGAGCGGACAGAGCGAGCCGCGGTCGCGTTGGGCGGCGCTGAGCAACCGCAGCCCAACGACCGGCGCGCTGGACGAAGGTGGCCCCAATTCGGACTCCTCCCGACATCGACGCTCGGTTGTTGCGCGGGCGTCGCCCGTGACGTCGCCCGTGAATTCGTTGGGGACTTCGTTGGGGACGTCGATCGTCGCGCCGGTCGTAAGTCCGTTTGCAGTGCCGTTCGACTCACTCTCCGGAACACGTTTTGAAACGTGTTCGGGTTGGCTCGGGAGCAGTCGGATCGACGATGGGACGTCCGGCTTCGGCTGTTCGCGCGCGATCAGTCGATCGACCTCGCGCGCGGTCTTGTTTCGAGCCTCGAGAGCGAGGCGGTCGCAGTTGTCCGGAGTGAGCAGGGGCGCCAGACGTCGAATGGATGTCAGCGACAACGAACCATCCGCGAGGCCATCCAGCAGACGCGGTAGCCGCCGCACGGCGCGCGCGACCTCGATCCTCGCGTAGGCGGAGGATTCCGACAGGCGCAGCACCTCCGTGCAGTACGTGAACATCGAGCTACAACCTTGGCTGAGGTGGAGACCCCGCAGCTCCACCTCAGCGAGATGAGCCACGAGATGCGCCGTGGTCACGCGTTCGCGCGAGGCCAGTTCCCGAACGCGCGCGAGGAGCAGGTCGTCGGGCAGCGCGGAGAGTAGGTCGAGACGCGGGGTTCTGTTCGAGACACGGCTCGAGGCGATGAGGTTTGTCATGGACCTATTTTATCACGCCGACTTTCGGGGCCACGGCGAGCCAGAGGTTCGCTCGGCGGGAACGGGCGCAACGGCGCAGGCGCGATTTCCGTCGAACGTCGAACCACGGCCTCGTAGCGAGCGCTGGAGGCAACTGTCACGTCGTGCTTCGTTCACCTGATGTCCAAGGTATATAAATCTGTCAACAAGTATATTTATATTCCATTGAAAACACATTGAATGCTGGAGCGCCTTCGGCGGCTCGAGGTGATTCGACGCCAGCGCGACGCAGCGAACGGTCGAAAAGCGGGCGCCATCGAGCACGTTTTGAAACGTGTTCTCGGGCGAACGCACGGAGCCATCAGCGGCGAAGATCCGCAGGCAAGAAGCTCTCGACGGTGTCCGCCCCCGCACCGCACTGGGATCCTTGGAGAACAGCAACTGCGGTTCGGTCGGCGAGCAGGTGGGCGACGGTCAAGCTCGTTGGCGTCGGCCACGGTGAACCGCACGAATGATGAGGAGGCGAACGCTGCGGGTACTCCTCGCGTTGCCCATGAGGCGAGCACGATCAGACCAACCCCGACGAAGCCGCTCGCGTGGAGAGCGCGTCGCATGGATCACATCAGCACGATCCTACCCCACCCCACCCCACTGCAGCGACAACGACAACCACAACCACAACCACAACGACAACGGCCCGAGGCATCGCTGCCCCGGGCCGTCAGTGTCCGAGTCGTCGGCCGAACTAGTCTCGCGAAGGCAACCGCGCGGCCAGCCCGGCTAGCGCGGCTCAGTCTCAGCGATTCGCGAACGGCTCCACGATCGACGGCGTGACGAGGATGATCAGCTCGCGCTTCTCGTCGCGGTTGTCGGTGTAACGGAAGAGCGAGCCGAGGATCGGGATGTCACTCAGGATCGGGATCCCCTGTTTGAAGTCGGTCTCGTTGGTGCGCACGAGTCCGCCGATGACTGCCGTCTCGCCGTTGCCGACCATCACGCGCGTGTCGGCCTGCGCGGTGGTGAAAATGAGACCGCCGGTCACGGTGGCCTGACTGGAGAGGTCGGAGACCTCGGGGTGCAGGTCCATCGTGATCTGCGTGTCGCTGTTGATGAACGGCGTCACCTCGAGCGTGATGCCGACCTTCTTCAACTCGGTGATCGGATTGCCGCGCTCGTCCAGGACGATGAGCGGGATCTCCTTGCCGACCAGGATCTTCGCGGTGCGGTTGTTCGTGGTCGTGATCTTCGGGTTCGAGATGATGTTGGCCTGGTTCGACCGCTCGAATGCCTCCAGGGTCGCCGTGAAGGTAGCCCAGTCCCGAACGACGCCGACCTTGAGTGCGCCGCTCGCGCCTGCGGCGATCGGCTCGTCGACGTTGGCGGCGCCCGAGATCCGTTCGGCCGTCGAATGCAGCTTGTCGAGGTGCCAGGAGATTCCGAGCTGCTTGCTGACCGACGCATCGACGTCGATCAACTGCGCGAGGATCTCGACCTGGCGCGTCTCGGTGTCGAGCTTGGTCACCATCTCGCCGACCTGATCGAGGCGGCTGCTGATATCGGAGACGATGACCGCATTGGTCCGCGGGTCGACTTCGACGCGGCCGCGCAAGGAGAGCGCTTGCAGCACGACCGGCTTCAGCTCCTCCGCGTTGGCGTAGTTCGCGTGGAAGATCCGCGTCTCGACCGGGAGGAACTCCTCGCGCTTGCGGTCGGCCGACTCACGATCGAGCGCCTCGTCGCGGAACGCCTTGATCGTGGCGACGCGGATGAAGCCGTCCCCATCGACCGCGACAAGACCGGCGGCGCGGCAGACGATGTCCAGGGCGTGACGCCACGGAACGTTCGAGAGTCGGATGGAGATCGGTCCCTCGATCTCGCGATCGGCCACGATGTTCGTCCCGCCGAACTCGGCGATCGAACGGAAGACCGTGCGGAGATCGGCGGCCTGCACGTCCAGGCTCATCGCGCGGGTCGACGTCGCCGACGCGTTGCCCATTTGCGCCAGCGCTGAGCCGGCGAACGGGACGCTGGGCGGCTTGCCCGCGTAGCGCGGATCGGCGTCGCCCAACATCGGCGAGGCGTCTTGCGGATCACCGATGGCGGCGCCGTTAGCGTTGCTGTTGCTGTTGGTGTTGCCGTTGGCGGTGTCGTAGACGTCCGAGTCGCCGGGGAAGTAGTAGCCGTGCGCGCCGCGGGTCGGCAGCGGCTCGGCGTACTTCATGGCGGTGGAGGCGAAGTCCGGCAGGTTCACTGTGGGGGTATGCGCCGTCGGACCGTCCGCGCCGTCCGCGCCGAGGGCCGTCGGCGGACTCGCAACCGAGGTAGTGCTCGACGTCGTCGTCGTGACCGTCGTCGTCACCGCCACCAATTCAGAGGACTCTGGAGTCACCGAAGGCGGCGTTTCGGCTGCGGTCGTATCCTCGACCCGCATGAGCTGATCGTACGCGCCCGGACCCAGCGGATCGGCGAGCATCGCCTGACCCGTCGTCTGACGATTCGTCGTGTTCGAAGCCGAGTGCGGAGCGGTATTGGGCGCCGCGCCGCCCTTGGCCACCGCATTCGCGGCGTCGAGCGCGCGGTACGGATTCATCCCGTACTCGTCGGTGCTCTGGGCCGATGCGGGCGACTCGATCACCGTGGTCGACGAATGCGTGAACGCCGGCGCCGCCTCAGTCGTCGCCGTCGCCGGCAGGAGCGCGAGCGTCAGCCGCCCTTCGTTCACGAACGCCGTTCCGACCATCGGCGTCGCCGTCTCGACGACGTAGCGCACGATCCGCCCCGATGCGTCGTCCTTCCAGAGCGACGACCGTACGTCGAGCACGTTCGACTCTCCGTGCGGAGTCGCGACCGAGACGGGCGCATCGGCGCCGAAGAGGTCGATGACCACGCGAGGCGGGTCGGTCAGCGTGAAGACATCGTGTTCCATGGTCTGAGTCGGGTCGCTCGCTTCCAGTCGGAGCTGCACGCCGTCATTCTGCGTCTGCATCTCGACTCGCTCGATCGTCCAGCCCGAGGCGACCCCGGAAACGCTGGCCATCGCCGCGAGCGCGAGCACGAAGCCGGCCGCCCGCGGGCGGACCTGCCGAAGCAACGGGTCAACGATCGCGGTCATTTTTCTTGGACCCCTTCCTGCCTTCACTGACCTGGAGCTGGACGGTGCGACCCACGCCGTAGTCATTGACGTAGAGAACGATCCCGTCCGGATTGATGCGTGTCACTGTCGCGGTCCCGTAGCGCCCGCCTTCTCGCAGGACGAGGCTGCGCCCCTCCATCGTCTCGACCAGGGCGTAGCGATCGCCGTCGCCCCAGAGGATGCCCACCACGATCAGGTTCTCCGGTCGCTCGCGGTCCTCGTCGTCGGTTTCGTCATCCCCCTCGCCGGCGACCAGACTCACGAACGGATCGCGCCGGCCCAGGCTTTCGTAGAAGTAGGGATCGGGACTGAGGAGGATCTCGTCGAGCAACCCGCCCTCGGTCATGACGCTGTCGCCCTCCACGCCGGTGTTCGCCATGAACTCCGTGGCGGCGGTCTCCGAGGCGAGCTCGGCGGTGGCTTGATCGTCGGCCGTTCGGGCGGTCGGCGCGGCCGGGGCGCCTCCCAGCGTGGTCGGGACCGCGAAGCTCGGATCGACTTCGGTCGCCACTCGGGCGCCGGGTGAAGCCGGGAGCACCGAACGCGCTCGATCGGAGACCTCACTCGGCATCGGACGAACGGCCGCATCGCTCGGCGGCGTGTCCATCTCCTCCGGGTGCGTTCCGAACACCTTGTCCAAAGCGTCTCTCAGGTTCGGCAGCGCGCGGGCGGGGCCGACGAGCACCGACACGAGGACGAATGCGAGTGCGCCCACACCGAGCAGAGGCGCCGAAAGGCGAGAGAACCATCGATCACTCATCGCTCGCGCCCTCGCTCTTCGTGGTCGGACGTCCCTTGGTCTTGGCGGCCTCGCTCTTCGCGTCGGCCTTCTTCGCGTCGGTCTTTTTCGCGACGGTCTTCTTGCCGCCCTTCTCGGGCGGAGGCGGCGGAGGAGGAGGCATCACCTTCGGCATCGTGTAGGCGATCGCGACGAAAGAGGCCGCCGCCGGGTTGGTCGCGGCGCTGTCTTCGCCCCGATCCTTGTCCTTGTTCGTCTCGAGCTCGAGGTCACGGACCGAGATGACGCGATCGAGGTTTGCGATCTCGGCCAGGAAGGCGCCCACCTGGTGATAGCCGCCGACCACTCCGATCTCGACCGGGTTCCCGAAGTAGTTCGTCCCCCGCACCGGCGGAAGCGGTTTGAACTTCGTGAACTCGATGCCCGACTGCGTGCCGACGAGCGTGATCACTCGCAGCAGCGAGGTCATCTCGACCATCTCGGGCAACATGCGCCTCCCCTGCTCCCACTTCCGGTGGAGGAGTTCCGACTCCTTCTCCAGGTACGGGAGCTGGTGCACCGCCTGGCGGGCCTTCGTCAGGTCCTTGCTCAGGTCGCGATAGCGCGTTTCCAGGACTCCGATCTCCGCCGCATTCGCCTTGTGCGTGAACGGAAGGAGCTCGGTGAAGAACCAGCCATAGAGCAGCGCCGCGCCGGCGATACCGCCGAGTACGATCTTCTGCGTCTGTGGCGTGCGGATGTCGATCGCCATGATGGTCCCCCGCTCGATCAGCGCCCTACGGCTTGACGCGAGCGCTCAAGGTGAACTTGGTCACTGTCTGATTGGCCTTGGAAGAGACTTCCTTCGACTTCTCGGCCACCGTCAGCGAGACGTTGTCGAAGAGCTGGCTCTCCTCCATCCGACTCATCAGTTCGGCCACCATCAGATTGGTGTAGGTCAGGCCTTCGACCGAGATCTGCTCCGGACCGCTTTCGGCCACCTTGGTCAGCCACAGGTAGCTCGGGATCTGCAGCGCGAGTTCGTCGAGCATCTCGACCGCCAGATACCGCTCACGGGAGAGCGTCTGGATCGCGCCAAGTCTGAGGTTGAGCGCCTCGCGCTCGACCATGAGCAGGTTGATCCGATCGATCGCCGGTTGCAGCCGCTTCGACTCCGCCTCGGCCTGCGCGATGTCGACGCGCAACGACGACATCTTCGAATGCTGCATGAGGGAGAGCCCGCCCATCGGAATGATGAGTGCGCAGACGATCAGCGCCGTCACCCAGACCTTGGGCCGCGGCATCCGGACGTCGAGTCTCGGCTCCGCGATCCGTTCTTCGCGGGGGAGTAAGTTGACCTGGATCACTTCTCGCGCGCCTTTCTGAGGGCCAGCCCCAATCCGACCATGAGCTGCGGCGCCACCTCGCGCGGGTCGTTCCCGTGGAACGGCTCCGGCGCGAAGGCCACTCGCCGGAGCGAGTCGACCACCTCGACCGGCGCCTTCAGCCGGTCGGCCAGTCCCGCCGCGATTCCGCGGATGCGAGCGCCGCCTCCCGAGATGAGGACGCGGTCGATCCGATCGGAGTCGCCGCTCGACTTGAGGAAGACGAGCGACCGTTCGATGGCGACGCCGAGATCGGCGCAGAAGCTGCGCACGACCGAGGTGACGTCGAGAGTCGGCCCGCCGTCGTGGACGCGCAGCGCGGCCAGCGCCTCTTCACGGCTGACTTGGTATTTCTTCTGGAGCGCTTCGACGAAGCCGTTCCCGCCGAGCGAGAGATCCTGGGTATAGAGCGGCACGCCGCCCTGCACGAGGTTCACGTTCGTCAGCTCGCCGCCGATATTGACCAGCGCGACGACCTCGTTCTTGGCGAAGTCGTAGTTCACCTCGGCCGCGTTCTGAACCGCGAAGGAGTTCACGTCGATGACGGCGGGCAGTAGCCCGGCTTCGCGGATCAAGTCGGCGTGGCTGCTGATCAGATCCCGCTTCGCCGCCACCAGCAGCACCTGCATCTGGGTCGGGCCGACGTCGGTGTCCAAGATCTCGAAGTCGAGCGAGACGTCGTTGATGTCGTACGGCACGTGCTGCTCGGCTTCCCACTGGATCGCCTCGCGCGCCTCTTGCGGCGGGAGCCGCTCCATGGTGATGCGCTTGACGATGACGCCGCGTCCCGAGACTCCACTCGCCACTTGCTTGCGGCGGATCTCCAGCGACTCGAAGAGATTCTGGATCGTCTCGACGACGAGCTGGCGATCCATGATCTCGCCTTCGACGATCGCTTCTGGAGCGAGCTCCGCCATGCCGAACTTGACCAGGCTCGGTCCCTCGCTCTTGTGCTCGATCTCCACGACCTTGATCGTGTGGGATCCGATGTCTAGCCCTACCGTGGTCTTCGCGCGTCCCAACAACGTCGGCCTCCCAGGGTATCGAGCCATCCGCCTCTGCTTCGGCATCCCGCCGATGAGAGTCCGTGGCCCCACTCCTCCGACTGATCCATCGGCCGTATGCGGCCCTGAGTTGAGTCCGGGCGCTTATCTTTCGCCCGATCGGGCGGATTCAGCGCGTTCCGCGGCGAGCTAACGCAGTGACTGCGGAAAGAAGCCCAGGTACCAGGCCCAGACGCGGGGGCCATAGAGGTACGTCGCGACGGCGGCGGGCGCGAGGAAGCAGCCGAAGGGAAGCGCCGATGCGGCCGTGGCGCGTCTGGCGGCCAGCAGGGCGCCCCCGACGATCGATCCCAGGAACGCCGCGCCCATGACCGTGAGGACGACCCCGGGCAGACCCAGGAAGGCTCCCAGCATGCCTGCTAACTTGACGTCTCCCAATCCCATACCGGCCCGACCTCGCGTTCTTTCATAGAGCCAGCCGACGAGGAAGAGCGCTCCGGCGCCGACCACCGCGCCCAGCAGCGCGGTCCGCCATCCGACGGTCCAGAAGGAGATCGCGAGCCCCAGCACCGTGCCGCCGAGGGAGATCTCGTCGGGAATGATCCGGTGGTCCAGATCGACGAAGAAGACCACGAGCAACGACAGGCTGAAGACGGCGAGGACCGCGGCGGTGAGCGGCGTCGGCGCGAGATAGAGAGAAGCGAGCACCGCGAGGGCGCCGAGCGCCTCGACCAGTGGATAGCGCGCTGAGATCGGCGCGCGGCAGTCGGCGCAACGACCGCGCAGCACGAACCACCCGACGATCGGCACGTTGTGCCACGGACGGATGCGGCCGCCGCACCCGCCGCAGCGTGACGGCGGCCAGAGGATCGACTGACCGAGCGGTAGGCGGTAGATGACGACGTTGAGGAAGCTGCCGAGGCAGAGGCCGAGGAGCGTCGCCACCATGAGGGTGGACGGATCGCGCGGCGCCCAGTCGTTCATCGCTGTGTTCCTTCGCCGTCGACCGGCGCCGCGGCGCCG
>CAZVYN010000116.1:0-8091 GCA_964631125.1 uncultured bacterium
GCAGCAACGCCGACTGCTCCGCCATCTCGTTGCCGGTGATGTGACCGCCGCGCGAGGCGAGCGCGGCCATGACCCCTCCCACCGTGTCGCGCGGCGCGGCGATCTCCAGCGAGACGATCGGCTCCAAGAGGAGCGGAACCGCCCCGCGGCAGGCGTCGCGGAACGCCTCGAGCGCGGCGCTGCGGAAGGCCAGCTCGCTGGCGTCGTGCTCGCTGTAACGCGCTTCCAGCAGGATCGCCTCCAGGTCCGTGAGCGGATAGCCCCAGCGCACGCCGGACTCCGCCGCATCCCGACAAGCCCGCTCCACGACCTGGACCATCGCGGCAGGCAGCAGTCCATCCGTCGATCGATCTTCGAAACGGAAGCCTTCGCCGCGCGGCAAGGGACCGACCTCGAGCAGCAACTCGGCCGTGTGCTGGCGACCCGCCGTGAATCGATCGAAACGGCCCGGCGCTTCGCTCGCGCGCGAGATCGTCTCGCGATAGGTCACCTGTGGACGTCCCATCCGCACGCGCACGCCGAACTCGCGCGTCAGGCGATGTCCGAGGATCTCCAGGTGCAGTTCTCCCATGCCGGAGATCACCGTCTGTCCGGTCGCCTCGTCGATCTTCACCTCGAAGGTCGGATCGTCTCCCGACAGCTTCTGCAGCGCGAACTGGAGCTTCTCTTCGTCCGCGCTGGAACTCGCCTCGAGCGCCGCGGCCACCACGGGCGGCGGAAACTGCATCCCGGCGAGCAGCAGCGGCTCCCCTTGGCAGAGCGTGTCCCCCGTCGCGGCCGACTTGATCCCGGTCACGACCACGATGTCGCCGGCGGAAGCGTGATCGACCGGCGTCCGTTTGTCGGCATGCACGCGGAAGAGGCGGGCGATCCGTTCGCTCCCGCCGAGTCGCGGCGTCAGCACCGTCGCCCCTTCTCGCAGGACGCCGGCGTAGATCCGCACGTAACTGGCGCGGCCGCGCTCCCGCTCGGTGAAGGTCTTGAAGACGAGCGCCAGCAACTCCGCGGCGGCGTCGCAGGGTCGCTCGATGAGAGCGGCGTCGGAGCTCCCCACCTCCGCCGCGCGCGTCGCGAGCGCCGGCCGCGCATCGACCGGCGACGGGAGATAGGCCACCGCGGCATCGAGCAACGGTTGGATCCCGATCTCGCGCAACGAGGCGCCCGCCAACACCGGGAAAAGGCGTCGGCTCAGCGTCGCCGCGCGGAGCGCTCGCTCGAACTCCGATCGCTCGATGACCGCGCCTTCCAGGTAGCGCGCGAGGAGCACGTCGTCCTCGCCCGCGGTCGACTCCAACATCTTCGCGCGCCAGGTCGCGGCCCGTGCGGCCTCCTCGGCCGGAATCGGCGACCGACGGATCTCTCGCCCACGCGACTCGGAGTCCCAGACGAGCATCTCCTGCGCGAAGAGGTCGATCACTCCGGTGAACCCGTCCTCGGCCCCGATCGGCAGGTGCGTGACGACCGTTCGCACGTCGAGCCTCTGCTCGATCTCTTCGATCACGGCGTCGAAGTCGGCCCCGACTCGGTCCATCTTGTTGACGAAGAAGAGGCAGGGGACGCGGTAGCGCGCGGCCTGGCGCCAGACCATCTCGGTCTGCGCCTCGACGCCTCCGACCGCGCAGAGCACGACGATGGCGCCGTCGAGCACGCGGAGAGAGCGCTCCACCTCGGCCGTGAAATCGACATGTCCGGGCGTGTCGATCAGATTGATCTCGCACTCGCCCCAGTGGACGCGCGTCGCCGCCGCCGTGATGGTGATGCCGCGCTCGCGCTCCTCGTCCATCCAGTCGAGCTGGGTCGAGCCGTCGTCGACCTCGCCGATCCCATGCGTGACGCCGGCGTAGTAGAGGATCCGTTCGGTCGTGGTGGTCTTGCCCGCGTCGATGTGGGCGATGATGCCCAGATTGCGCAGGAGGCGCGGCGGAGTCTCGGTGGAGTCGCTTCGGGCCATGTCTCTCTCGAGCGTGCGCGGATTCGACCGTTGCGGCCGCGGCTCGGCGGACCTTAGGGAGCGCGCGGCGAGGCCGTCAAGACGCGCCGCCGTGGTAAGGTCGTCGCGGCGTCGGGGGAGGGGAGCAGCACGCGATGGACGCAACCGCGTCCGGCCAAGGCGATTCAGCCCGTCGCCTCGAATTCGAAGTCGAGGTCGACGTCGATGCGGCGTTCGATCCCGACTTCGACGAACGGGCCGATGCTCGGAGTTGCCACCGGCAAGACCTCCGCAAGGCCGAGGCCGCGGTTCGACGCGCCTTCCTCTTCTCGTTGTTGCTGCACGTGGTCTTCGTCCTCTTCCGGACTCCCGACCTGGCGCCTGCTTCCTCGCGCGAAGAGCCGAGACGCTCCCGCAACGTAGGTTTCACGGGACCGGAGCGGCCGGGGGCGCTCTCCATCCCCTCCGAACGCGCCTCCGCGATCGACCGATCGGCCCGCCGGAGGTCACCGGGCGCGGTCCAACTGATGCGCATCGCGCCGGTGCGCGCGATCGCCGGTCCGGCCGAGCGGAGGGTGACGCCGACCCCGCACGCGACACCGAGGCCGGTCGCTCCCGCCTCCCGCCAGCAGTCCCGCGAAATCGGGACCGGCCCCGTCGATGAGATCGGCCCGCTGCTGCGCGAGCCGCCGCGTTTCGTCATGAGGGACGACTGGAGTTCGGCGGCGGCGGCGCGTCCCGCCGCGCAGACCTACGGCTTTCGCATCGTCGAGTTGGTGCGGCCGCAGTACCCCGAGAGGGCGATCGAGCGGGACGAGGAGGGCCTTGTGCGGCTCGAAGCGCGTGTCAGCCCCTCGGGCCGCGTCGTCGGGGTTGATGTCCTGGAGTCATCGAACAGCGTGGCCCTCGACGCCTCGGCCATCGCCGCGATGGAGCGCTGGACCTTCGCGCCCTACCTGGAAGAGGGCCAACCGACCGGCTTCACCCTCGTCGTCCCGTTCCGCTTCCGATTGGTCGAATGAACTCACGGTCGCGGTCCGCCCGGCTGTAACTCGCTCGCATGTTCTCGGGCGTACCCGATATAGAGATCAGCGGCCACCCGCACGCGTTCGCGCTCCTCGACGTTGAGCGTTCGCCGCACCCGCGCGGGCGAGCCGAGCGCGAGGACTCCCGGCGGAATCTTCTCCCCCGGCGCCACGACCGATCCGGCCGCCACGAGCGAGCCTTCGCCGATCCGCGCACCGTCCAGCAGCGTGGCCCCCATCCCGATGAGACAGCCGTCATCGATGGTGCAGCCGTGCAGGATCACGCCGTGTCCGACCGTGACGCGACTGCCGACGTGGAGCGGATGCGTGTCATTGGTCACATGCAAGACACAGCCGTCCTGGATGTTGGTCTGGCGACCGATGCGGATGAAATGAACGTCGCCGCGGATGACCGTGTTGTACCAGACCGACACCTCCTCCTCGAGGATGACGTCGCCCAAGACGACCGCGCCGGGCGCGATGAAGACGCCTCGACCGATGACGGGCCGCGCCCCTCGGAACGGGATCACGCGCGCGTCGGGCGAGATGAACATGCAGCGCCTCCTAGAAACTGAAGCGACCGAAATCGCGCAGCTCGAGATTCTCGAGGAGCGCGCGGAGTTGTTGCGCCCGCTCCTCTTCGTCCGGCTCCGCCGCCGCCACCTCGGTGTCGGCGCGCAACAGCGTATCCAACTCACTGGTGAACAGCGTGGGCGCGACGTAGATCTTCGCCTTCGTCTTGAGCGCGATGGCGAGCGAATCGCTCGGCCGCGCATCGATCGAGATCCCCTCTCCGTTCGCCTCGACGAAGATCCGGGCGAAGAAGGTGTTCTCCTTCAGGTCGTTGATCTCGACGCGAAGCACCCTGGCGCCGACCGCGTTCAGCATCGTGACGAGGAGATCATGCGTCAGCGGTCGCTGGAACTTCTTGCCCGCGATCTCCATCGCGATGGCGCTGGCCTCGGGCGGCCCGATCCAGATCGGAAGCTTCTTCGTCCCGTCCAGACTCTGCAGCACCACGACCGGGTACTGGTTCTTCTCGTCGACGGCCAGGCTCCACACCTTGACCTGGATCATCGGCCCAGGGCTCGTCACCGCGTAGCGCTCTGCGCCCGACGCTTCAGCTCACCCGCGTACGGCAGATTGTCCAGACCCTCTTCCATATGTTCGAGCATCCACTCGGCCGACTTCGCCAGCTCGCTCTGCGGATACTTCTCCAGCATCTCCCGGAAGGCGACGCGAGCCCCGTCGTAGTCCTTCTTCTCTTCGGCCAGCGTGAACCCGACCATGAAGAGCGCCGCCGCGGCGCGTCGACCCTGCGGATGTTGCTCCTGCAGGGCGCGGAAGAAGTTGATCCGCGTCTCCGGCTTCGGCTCGCCGACCGCGAGTTGATACAGCTCGTCTTCGGTCAGGAAGCTGACCATGTAGCGAGTCCAACCCCCGTCGACCAACTGCGCGCCGGTCTCCTCTTTGATACTGGCCAGCACCTGGATGAAGAGTTCGTTGGCGTTTTTCGCGTCGAGCTTCTTCTGGATGGCGGTCGCCGCTTCCTCGAACGGCTGCACCGACTGCTCCATCCGATCATGCACGCGGATGACAGCCCACCCGCGCGAGGTCTGGATCGGATCGGAGAGCGCGCCGGCCGGCAGCGCCATGATCGCGCGGTTGAGATCGTCCCCGGCGGGATAGCCGGTGATCGTCGACCGATGCGTGACGGTGCCGATCATGCCGCCGTTGTTGCGCGTGGCCTCGTCGATGGTGTGTTGGCGCGCCACTTCGGCGAAGTCTTCCCCGGCCACGACCCTCGCGCGCAAACGCGCAGCCTCCGCCTGCGTGGCGACCAAGATCATCGAGCAGTTGGCGCGCGCGACGAGTTGGAAGAGGTCCTGATTCTCCTCGTAGTGCCGACGCAAATCTTCGGACGTCGCCTTCGACTTCGAGTAGACCTCGCGGTTGGCGGTGTGATTCGCGAGGATGAACTTGCGCGAGAGTTCGAGCGTGGCGCGGAACTCCGCGTCCTTGTCGTACCCCTTGCGCTCGCCCTGATCGACCCAGCAATACTGATCGACCATCGCGCGCAAGACATCGAGGCGCTGGCGCAAGCCGGTGTTCCCGGTCAACGTGGCCATGTCGGGGAACTGGATCCGTAGCTTCTCGCTCAGATCCTTCCCCGTGATGGTGCGTCGACCGACCTTGGCCAGCACGATGTCGTCGAGTTCGCGCTGTGCGGTGGCGGCCCCAGCAGCCGACCCAGCCGACCCAGTGGACCCAGTGGACCCAGTGGACCCAGTGGACCCAGTGGACCCAGTGGACTCAGCGGCCGGATCTTTCGCGCGTCCGCACTGCGTCAAGAAGAACGACGCCACGAGGAGCAGCGAGACAGGTCCGGCCGCCATCGCGCCGGCCCAGAATCCGAGTCGGAAGCCCGAACGAGGGCGCGCCGCGGGGGGTCGAGTCGAGGTCATAGCTCACATCCGTGCAGTAAGAGGTGGTGAAGACACGCCGACGCTTCCGCGCTTCCGCGAGACGACGCCCGCGCGCGCCGCCGCTCGCCGCCGCCGCCGCCGCTCGCCGCTCGCCGATCGATCGCGCCGGTCAGCCCTGCGTGACCAGCACCTTGATCTTCGCCTCGACGTCCCGGAACAGCTTGACGCGGATCTGGTACACGCCCAGCTCCTTCAACGGTTCCTCGAGTTGGATGGCGCGCTTGTCCACCGTGTGGCCGGCCTTGGCCGCCGCGTCGGCGATGTCGGCGTTGGTGACGGAGCCGAACAGCTTGCCATCTTCCCCCGCCTGCACCGTGATGGTGAGACTGAGCGTGCTGAGCTTCTGGGCCACTTTCTCCGCCGCACTGCGCTCCTTGTTCTCATTGATGCGCCGGCTGCGCTCCCGCTCCTGGAAGACCCGCGCCGCGGCGCCGGTGGCTTCGAGCGCGAGCTTGCGCGGCAGGAGGAAATTGCGCGCGAATCCGGGACGGACCCGCACGCTGTCGCCGCGGTTACCGACGCCGTCGACGTCTTCCAGCAAGATCACTTCGGTCTGCATGCCGATTCACTCCTCGCAAAGTTTCGCTCGTGACCCGTTGGCCTCAACCAGCGGGCCTTGACGAGCGGGTCGGGACTACCGGTACGACTCGCTCACGAACGGCAGCAGCGCCAGGATCCGGGCGCGCTTGACGGCGATCGTGATCTGCGACTGATGACGCGAGCAGTTGCCGGAGATCCGGCGGGGAACGATCTTGCCGCGGTCGGTGATCGCCCGCTGCAGCCTTCTCTCGTCGCGGTAGCCGACGAATCCCACTCGATCGAGACACAGCTTGCAGACCTTCTTGCGCGGTCCGCGTCCGTCCTTCTTCATGCGCTACTCCTCTGTTCCCCGATATCTCATCGCTCAGAGACGATCCGGGGCTAGAGCCCCAGTTCCCCTTCGACCGCGCCCGGGTCGATGCTCTCTTCGGGAGCGCCCGGTGCGCGCCCCGCCCTTTTCCGCTCGCTCGGCTGCTGCGGCGCGCTCGGCGCCTCGCGCTTCGGCTCTTTCGATCGCGCGCGTCCCGGCCGCTGCGCCGTCCCCTCCGCGCGGCTTCCGGCCGGCAGGAAGACCTCGCTGAGCTGGAACGAGTCGGCGTAGACCTCGACCACCGTGCGTCGCTCGCCTCGCGGACTGTCGAACGAGCGCGAATGCAGGAACCCCTCGACCGTGATCGCTTGGTTCTCTTTCGCCTCGCGCGCCACTCGTTGCGCCAGGTCTTGCCACGCCACCACCGTCACGAACGAGACGCTCTCCCGCTGGCCGCCCCGCGAATCCTGGAAGACCCGCGCGATCCGCACTCGAAACGACGCGACCGGCGCGCCGCCCGGCGTGAATCGCAGCTCCGGCTCCTGCTGCAAGAATCCGGTCAGGACGACGTGGTTGATGCTCGGAAACGAAGCGGGATCCATCGTTCATCGCTCGTGATGTGACTCTGCCGTGAGGTGACTCGGCCGTGAGGTGACTCGGCCGTGACCAGTGAGCCGCGCGCCCCCTCAGTCCTCGATGATCGCTTCGCGACCGAGGTGGCTCCGCTCGCGCGGACCGTCCCGCCGTCCGCCGTCGCGCCGCGGTCCGTAGTCGTCGCTCTCGTGTCCCTCCGGGAAACGCGCGACCGGACCTTCGGCGATCAACGTCAGATGACGCAGCAGTCGCTCGTTCAGGCGATAGCGGCGATCGAGATCGGTCAGCACCGACGTCGGCGCCTCGAAGCGGTAGTGTGTGTAGATCGCGTCGTGCACCTTGCGGATCTCGTAGGCCAGCCGGCGCCGACCCCACCGCTCGATCTCGATCATCCGGCCGCCCGCGGAGGTGACCATCTCGGTGATCGCCGCGATCTCCGCCTCGATCTCCGCCTCGGTCACCGTCGGATGCAGCACCGTCACGCTCTCGTACTCGGTGTGCCCGGTCTTGAGCGCGTTCTCGATCTCGGCGGCGGCCGCGGCCGCCGCATTGGCGATCGCTCGGGCGGCGGCGAGTTCGGCGTTGCGACCAGGGGGGGGAGTAGCTACCGGCGGCGCCGTCGCCGCACCCGGATCGTCGCCACTCTCACTCAGGGGGGTATCTTCGAAATTCAATGGCTTCTCCCGGGACGCATTCACAGAGGAAGGCGCGTCCCGCCGGGATGAGGAGTCATGCTTCCGCGGCGTCCGTCCCGTCCGGACCGCTGCGATGGAACGCGCGCACCAGAACCCTCCGCCCTCAGGGCGTTCGGTTCGGCCAGGCGTGAAGCTCGACGAGCCCGCGGAATATGCCAGGATCGGACCCAGGGCGCAACCCCGGAGGGGGCCCGTGGCGTTCCTCCGGTGCTTTTAACGAATCAGGTGGACCTTGGTCGCCGCGAGCGTCCGCCCATCGGCTCCGAAGGCGCGAACCCAATAGACGCCCGATCGCCCACCGACGAGTTCGCGAATGTCCAGCGACCACCCACTCGCTCCGTGTGCAACGGCGCGCCGCGCCACTTCGGATCCGCTTACGTCGACCAGTTGAACGCCGACTTCCGCGCCTTGGGCCGCGTCGAACCGCAGCACGGAATGCGAACCCGGCGAGCCGAGCACCGTCCACGGCGCGATTGCGAGGCCGAACTCGTGTCCCGACTCCTCCGCGCCG
>CAZVYN010000117.1:0-7567 GCA_964631125.1 uncultured bacterium
CCGCTGCCGAGCGCACAATGCACATGAAGCGGAGAGAGCGGGACTCGGGCGTCGAACCCCCATCGACTCGGGGCGCGTCGTCCGCAGCACTTCCACGACTTGAACCGATGTCGCAACTTGCGCCAGACCGACGACCGATTGCACGGGAAGCGACCCTGCGGGAGTCGACCCGGACCACGACAAGATCGCCGCCGGACTCCGCCGGGCCGCGGGGCGGCCGCGCGCGGCCCACGCTGCGGCCACCCTGCCGCCACGCGGCCACGCCCCGCGGCCACGCGGCCGCCACGCCACGCCCCCCACCGTTGTCCCCTTCCCGACACCCGGGTAGACTGCCCCCTTCGTCGTCTCGAAGCTCGCCGGAGCGCGCGTTCGCGACTCACCCCATCATGAGGATGCGCGTGGAAATCCTGCCGACCCACATCGACCTGGAAGATCCGCAGTTCGCGGCGAATCGTACGCACCATCACGCGTTGCGCGACGATTTGCGCACGCTGCTCGGGCGCATCCGCCAGGGCGGCTCCGCGGACGCGCGGGCCAAGCATGAGGAGCGCGGGAAGCTCTTCGTCCGCACACGCATCGAACGGCTGCTGGACGACGGGAGTCCCTTCCTCGAGTTGATGCCGTTGGCGGCGCATGGCGTTTACGAGGACGACGTGCCGGCGGCGGGGATCGTCACCGGGATCGGGCGGATCTCCGGGGTCGAGTGCATGGTGGTGGCGAACGACGCCACGGTGAAGGGCGGGACCTATCACCCGCTCACCGTCGCCAAGCATGTTCGCGCGCAGGAGATCGCGCTGGAGAACCATCTGCCGTGCGTCTATCTGGTCGATTCGGGCGGCGCGTTCCTGCCGCTACAGGCCGAGGTCTTCCCGGGCGAGAAGCACTTCGGGCGAATCTTCTTCAATCAGGCGCAGATGTCCGCGCGCGGAATTCCTCAGATCGCGGCGGTCATGGGCTCGTGCACAGCGGGCGGCGCCTACGTCCCCGCCATGTCCGACGAGTCGGTCATCGTCAAAGGAAACGGGACGATCTTCCTGGCCGGTCCGCCGCTGGTGAAGGCCGCGACCGGCGAAGAGGTCAGCGCGGAGGATCTGGGCGGCGCGGACGTGCACACACGCACCTCCGGCGTAGCCGACCACTACGCGCATGACGACGCCGAGGCGCTCGCGATCGTGCGGAGCGCCGTCGCGAATCTCAATCGACGCAAGCGCGTCTCGCTCGATCTGCTCCCGCCGGAAGAACCGGCGTACGAGACCGACGAGATCTACGGCATCCTGCCGCGCGATCTGCGCACGACCTTCGACATCAAGGAAGTGATCGCGCGCCTGGTCGACGGCAGCCGTTTCCACGAGTTCAAGGCGCTCTACGGTACGACGCTCGTGACCGGGTTCGCCCGGCTGCACGGCTATCCGATCGGAATCGTCGCGAACAACGGCATCCTCTTCTCGGAGAGCGCGGTCAAGGGAGCGCACTTCATCGAACTCTGCTGCCAGCGCGGGATCCCGCTGCTCTTCCTCCAGAACATCACCGGCTTCATGGTCGGCAGGCGGTACGAGGCCGGCGGGATCGCGAAGGACGGCGCCAAGTTGGTTCAGGCCGTCGCGACCGCGGCGGTGCCCAAGCTGACGCTTATCGTCGGCGGCTCGTTCGGCGCGGGCAACTACGGCATGTGCGGACGCGCCTACGATCCGCGCTTCCTCTTCATGTGGCCGAACGCGCGCATCTCCGTCATGGGCGGTGAGCAAGCGGCCAGCGTCCTCGTGACGGTGAAGAAGGACCAACTCGCAGCCAAAGGCAAGGCGCTCTCGCCCGAGGAAGAAGCCGCGATCCGACAGCCGATCCTGGAGAAGTACGAGCGCGAGGGACATCCGACCTATTCCAGCGCGCGGTTGTGGGACGACGGAGTGATCGAGCCGGGCGAGACCCGAACCGTGCTCTCCTTGGCGCTCTCGGCGGCGTTGAATGCGCCGCCGGAGGCGACGCGGTTTCCAGTGTTCAGGATGTAGCTCAGTGTCCCCTGGCAGCGTGTCTCGGCGCAGTGCGTCGCGACGCTTCCGCTCGAAAGGATCGTTGTGAGCAGTGAGAAGAAGCTCGTCGTCCGCGATCACGGTCCTGTCCGTGAGATCCAACTAGCACGACCCGAGGTGCACAACGCGCTCGACGAAGAGCTGATCGCGCAGCTCTCCGCCGCATTCGACGATGTCCGCGCGCTCGTCGCGCGCGAAGAGACCGTGCTGCGCTCCGGCGCGGCCGATCGATTGGAGGCGCCCGCGCCGCGGGTCGTCGTCTTGACCGGCGCCGGCTCGTCGTTCTGCGCCGGCGCCGACGTCGGCTACATGCGGCGCATGGGCGAGAAGGACGACGCCGCCAATCGCGCCGACGCCAGGAAGGTCTCCGCGCTCTTCCATGCGGTGCGGGCCTGCCCCGTCTTCACGATCGCGCGGGTGCACGGCGCGGCGCTGGGTGGTGGGTCGGGGCTCGTCGCCGCCTGCGATTTCGTCCTCGCCGCGGACGACGCGCGGTTCGGCTTCACCGAGACGCAACTCGGCATCATCCCCGCGGTCATCTCGCCGTTCGTCATCGATCGGATCGGACCCGCGCGCGCCCGCGCCTTCTTCCCCACCGGCGAACGCTTCTCCGCCGCCGTCGGGCTGCAGATCGGTCTCGTCGATCGCGCCGTTGCGGTGGATCAGCTCGACGCCGCCTTGCGCGGACTCCTGAAGTCGGCGCTCTCCGCCGCGCCGCGCGCCGCGCGCGCGTCGAAGCGGCTCATCGAGATGGTCTCGCTCAGCGTTCCGCTGCAGCTCGATCTGGAGCGCAGCCTCGATCGGCAGTGGCGCGAGGAGGCCGAGTCGCTGGACGGACCACCGACCCTCGATCCGTTCGGCCTGCCTGGCGAGGATCTGCGAGCGTTCCTGCCGAGTGACGACGAAGACGAGGAAGAGGAGATGGACGCGCCGGTCTTCGAGCAGACCGCGCGTTGGATCGCGAAGCTGCGCGGCGCCGAGGAGGGACGCGAGGGGCTCGGGGCCTTCCTGGAGAAGCGGAAGCCGAGTTGGGTGGCCGAGCCGCCCGAGTTCTCGTGAGGCGCGCGGCTTCAGCGGCGTGCGCGGCATGAAGCGACAGCCGTTTCGCTCCGTCCTCGTCGCGAATCGCGGTGAGATCGCCGTCCGCTTGCTCACCGCCGCTCGCGAGATGGGACTACGGACGGTCGCGGTCTATTCCGACGCCGACGTCGGCGCTCTCCATGTCTGCGCCGCGGACCGGGCCGAGCGGCTGGGACCGGCGCCGGCGCGCGAGAGCTATCTGAGGATCGATGCCGTGATCGACGCCGCTCGCCGTAGCGGCGCCGAAGCGATCCATCCCGGTTATGGCTTCCTCTCGGAGAACGCCGCGTTGCCCGAGGCGTGCGAGGAGGCGGGCCTCGTCTTCATCGGCCCGCCGGCCTCGGCCATGCGCGCGCTGGGGGACAAAGCAGCGGCGCGGCAGCTCGCGCAGCGCATGGGGGTGCCGACGGTTCCCGGATATGACGGCGAAGATCAGAGCGACGCGACGCTCGCGCGTGAGGCGGCGGCAATCGGGTGGCCTCTCCTGGTCAAACCGTCGGCGGGGGGCGGAGGCAAGGGGATGCGTGTCGTCCCGAGCGACGACACGCTACAGGAGGCTCTGGCCGCGGCGCGGCGCGAGGCCTTGGCGGCCTTCGGCGACGAACGGCTGGTGCTCGAGCGCTTCGTCCATCCCGCGCGGCATGTCGAGATCCAGGTTTTCGCCGACGCGCACGGCGATGTCGTGCACCTCTTCGAGCGCGAATGCTCCGTGCAACGGCGACACCAGAAGATCGTGGAGGAGTCGCCCTCTCCTGCGCTGGACGCGAAGACGCGCGACGCGATGGGACGCGCCGCCGTCGCCCTCACCCGCGCGGTCGGCTACCGCAGCGCCGGCACGCTCGAGTTCCTGCTCGCGCCGGACGGCTCGTTCTACTTCCTGGAGATGAACACGCGACTGCAAGTCGAGCATCCGGTGACCGAGGCGATCACTGGGATCGATCTCGCGCGCCTGCAACTGCGCGAGGCGATGGGCGAGGCGTTGGGCCGGGACCTGGGGCTCACGCCGGAGAGCATCCGAGCGCGCGGCCACGCCATCGAATGCCGCATCTACGCCGAAGATGCCGAGAACGGCTTTCTCCCCGCCGCGGGCGCGGTGCTCCGCTGGCGTCCTCCCTCCGGCCCGAACGTGCGGGTCGACTCCGGCATCACGACCGGATCGGAGGTCTCCGTCCACTACGACCCGATCCTGGCCAAGGTCATCGTCTGGGACGAGGATCGCGACAACGCCATCGCGCGCGCGCAACGCGCCCTCGCTGACACCGTGCTCCTCGGCCTGCCGTCGAACATCGGCTTCTTGCAGGCGGTGTTGGCGCATCCCGCGTTTCGCGCCGGCGAGACGACGATCGACTTCGTGCAGAAGCATCTCGCGCAGTGGAGACCGCAAGGCGAACCTCCCGCGGCCGTGATGGCGCTGGCGTTGCTCGCGGCGCAGGCGGCCGAGAGCGCGATGGGCGCCGGAAACCGACGTCCCTCGAGCCACGGGCCGCGGAGCGACGACGCCGACGCCTTCTCACCGTGGGACATCGCTCGCTCGTTCCGCCTCGGCGAGGGAGAACCCGCATCATGAGCCTCGACGGGCGTCCACCGCTGCTCTGGCGCGGAACTCTGATCGCTGCGCCGCAGGAACAGTTCACTGTGTCTTCCGGCGCCGATGGCGCGCTCGTTCTGTCCAACGAAGACGCGACTGTCGTCGGCTACACGGCTCGAGCCGGCGACGTCGTCTGGGTGCACGCGCTCGGGCGGATCTGGCGATTCGAACGGGCCGCGGCCCAGAGTCGGACGCGCGGCGCCCTGGACGCCGATCCCTCGGGCGAGATGCGCGCACCGATGACCGGCACGGTGCGTCGCGTCGATGTCGCGACCGGCGTCGTCGTCGTGAAGGGACAGCCGCTCCTGCTCTTGGAAGCGATGAAGATGGAGCATGTCGTGCGCGCGTCGACCGGCGGGACGATCGAGGCGGTCACGGTGAAGGTTGGCGACACCGTCGACCTCGGCGCGATCCTCGTGCGCATGGCGCCCGAGGCGTCATGACCCGTCCTTATCCTCCGCGGATCAAGATCGTCGAAGTCGGTCCGCGCGATGGCTTGCAGAACGAGGCGCGCCCGATTCCGGCGGCGCAGAAAATCGCGTTCATCGATGCGCTCTCCGCCGCCGGTTTCGCCGAGATCGAGGCGACGTCGTTCGTCGCGCCCGGCCGGATTCCGCAACTCGCCGACGCCGAAGAGGTGATGGCGGGGATCCACCGCCGCCCGGGCGTCGTCTACTCGGCGCTCGTCCCGAACGAAAAGGGCCTGGAGCGGGCGCTGGCGGCCCGGATCGATCAAGCCAATGTCTTCACCGCCGCGTCGGAGACGTTCAACCAACGGAACATCCGTGCTTCGATCGCGGAGTCGATCGAACGCTTTCGTCCGGTGGTGATCTCCGCGCGCGCCGCCGGTCTGCGCGTGCGCGCCTACGTCTCGACCGCTTTCGTCTGTCCTTACGAGGGAACGATCGAACCGGCCGCCGTGACCGATGTCGTCGCCCGGCTCTTGGATCTCGGCGTCGATGAGATCTCGATCGGCGACACCATTGGCGCCGCCGTGCCCTCGCAGATCGAAGCCGTCCTCGATGCTCTCGACGGCCGCCTCCCGTTGGGGCAAACTGCGCTGCACCTGCATGACACCCGGGGGACGGCGCTCGCGAACGTCTTGACTGGCCTCCGCCGCGGCGTCGCCATCTACGACACTTCGTCCGGCGGACTCGGCGGATGCCCGTACGCGCCGGGCGCGGCCGGCAACCTCGCGACGGAAGACCTGCTCTACCTGCTGGACGGGCTCGGCCTGGAGACCGGGATCGAGAGCTCGGGCGTGCGCCGCGCTTCGGACGTGATCGAGGGCGCGTTGGGAAACGCGCTTCCATCGAAAGTGCGCCGTGCGGGGCCCGCGCCAAGCGGCGAAAGGAAGGAGACAGACCGTGAGTGACTACTACCGTTCCGAGGACCTGCCGAAGTTCGGCAACGTCGGTCCCGACGCGCTGATGGAGAAGTTCTTCGCCTGGTACAACGCGGTCTTCGCCGAAGGCGCCCTGACCGAGCGTGAGAAGGCGCTCATCGCCCTGGCCGTCGCCCACTCCGTGCAATGCCCCTACTGCATCGACGCCTACTCCACCACCTGCCTGGAGAAGGGCGCGAACGACGAGCAGATGTCGGAGGCGGTGCATGTGGCGGCGGCCATCCGCGGCGGCTCCAGCCTGGTGCACGGCGTGCAGATGAAGAACCACGTGCACCGACTGAGCATGTGATGGCCGGATCGACTTTGCGGAAACGCCAGGCGGCGCTGGCCGACGCTCGACGCCAGCTCGCACGGCTCGGCGAGATCCCCCTCGCGCGCAGCTTCGACGCCTGCGCCGAGAGCGCTGGACACGCCCCGCTCCGCTCGGCGCGCATCCAGGTGCTGCAGATCAACGTCGGGAAGCGATGCAATCAGGTCTGCCACCATTGCCATGTCGACGCCGGCCCCGATCGCACCGAGGTCATGTCCCGCGAGGTGATGGAGCAGTGTCTCCGCGTGCTCGACCAGACCGACATCCAGACGGTCGACATCACGGGCGGCGCGCCCGAATTGCACCCCGACTTTCGCTGGCTCGTCGGCGAGGTTCGCGCGCGCGGCCGTCACGTCATGGACCGTTGCAATCTGACGATTCTGGCGCTGCCCAACTACGCCGATCTTCCGGAGTTCTTGGCCGAGCACGAGGTGGAGATCGTCGCCTCCTTGCCCTACTACCTGGCCCGACGGACCGACGCGCAGCGCGGCGACGGCGTCTTCGCCGGTTCGATCGAAGTGCTGCGGCGCTTGAACGCGATCGGCTACGGACGGGCCGGGAGCCGCCTGCGCCTCAATCTGGTGACCAACCCGGTCGGCGCCTTCCTCCCGCCGAAGCAAGCCCCGCTCGAGCTGGAGTGGAAGCGTGAACTGTCACGACGCCACGGAATCGAGTTCCACTCGCTCTACACGATCACCAACATGCCGATCAGCCGCTTCCTCGAGTTCCTGGAGACGAGCGGCAATACCGAACTCTACATGCAGCGGCTACTCGACGCCTTCAATCCGAACGCGGTCGAGGCGCTCATGTGCCGCACGACCCTTTCGGTCGGCTGGGACGGCGTCCTCTACGACTGCGACTTCAACCAGATGCTGGACCTGCCGGTCGATGCGCGCTTCCCGCGCCATATCCGCGACTTCGACCGCGCCGCGCTGGAAGGGCGCCCCATCGTCACCGCCCCCCACTGCTTCGGCTGCACCGCCGGCGCAGGGTCGTCCTGCGGCGGAGCGATTCAATAGCCGTTCGCGGCGAACGGCTATTGAATCGCTCCGCTCCGGCCCACCTTCATTTCGACACTTGTCGAATCAAGTCCGACCGCATTACTCTCCGCCCACTCGACTCTTGCCATTTCGACGAAACGGAGCCTCCCCATGTCC
>CAZVYN010000118.1:0-7490 GCA_964631125.1 uncultured bacterium
GGCGGAGCGCAACGAGTCGCCAAAGGCGCTTCGCTGCACGCGACTCGCGCGCGCCTCGATCGGCTGGAGCGAGACGCCGAATCGGCGCGCGCCGCGGCGCTCGTCAACTACACGACACTCCGCGCCGCCGCGGAGACCGCGTCTTCAGCAACCGAGGGGCTCTTGTCCACGATCGAGGCCGCGGCCGAGTCGTATCGATTCGGTGAGTCGTCCCTCACCGATCTCCTCGGGACACTTCAACTCGTTCTCTCGTCCGGGACGGCTGCGATCGAGTTGCGTTACGCGGCGCTGGGCGCGCATCGCGATCTCGAGTCGGCTCTTGGCGTCGAGCTCGTTTCAGAGGGAGGTTCGCGATGAGAGTCGCGGGACTAGCACTGTTCTTATGGATCTCGAGCGCGCTCGCAGGTTGCGGCCGGGAGGCGGAGTCCGACCACGGACATTCGCCCGCGACGACCGAGGAGGCGGCGGCCGAGCCTTGGTCGTTCACGGCCTGGGGGTCTCGCTTCGAGATCTTCGCCGAGTGCGATCCGCTCGAGGTCGGGCGCGCATCCAAGAGTCACACGCACGTGACGATCTTGGAGAGTTTCGCTCCCCTGCGCGAAGGCGCCGTCTCGGCGATCTTGCGCGACGCGGAAGGCGGCGAGGAGAGGTTCCGACAGCCGCGCGCTTTGCGTGACGGCATCTTCTCCATCGAGATCAAACCGGCGCGCGAAGGTACGTTCGCGCTCTTCTTCCTGGTCGAGGCGGGGGAGGTCTCGGAGGAGATCGCTTCCGGCCGCGTGCGCGTCGGCTCGGCCTCGAGGCACGGCGGCATCGACGCGCTGCCCGAGCCCGGAGTGAGCGGCGCGGTTCCGCTGCCTGCCTCTGGGTCCGACGAGCCAGTCGCCTTCCTCAAGGAACAGCAGTGGCGCACTCCCTTCACGACTGCATGGGTGGTCGAGACCTCGCTTCCCCGAACCGTGCACGGACCGGCTCAGGTCAGCTCGCCGCCGGCGGGGGAGCAGGTGCTGACGGCGCCGATCGATGGCAGCGTCGTGTTCGTCCAGACCGTCCACGTCGGACGTTCGGTGCGCGCGGGCGAGACGCTGTTCGCGCTCTCGCCCAGAGTGTCCGCCGATCGCTCAGCGCGTCAGATCGCGAGCGAGCTGACGCTGACGCGCGGTCGACTGGAGCGACTGGAGCGTCTGCTCGAACTGGGCGCGGTGAGCCAGACGGAAGTCGAGGCGGTGCGTTCGAAGGCGGAGATTCTCGAGTCCGAACGCCGAGCGCTGGAACGTGAGACTTCGCCGGAGGACGAGAAGATCCAGGTGCGCGCGGCGCGCGCGGGCGTGATCGCCGAACTCTGGGTGGAGGCCGGGGGCGCGGTCACCGCCGGCGAGCCCCTCGTGCGCATCGTCCAGTCCAGCCCGGTCTGGCTCGAAGTGTCCCTCACCCCTGAAGAAGCGGCTCGGCTCGAGTCGAACGTGGTCGGCGCATTCCTCCGGCGGCCGGGCTCGGGGACCGCGCTGGAGTTTCGACAGGACGAGATCCGGTTGATCTCTCGCTCCCCCGCCATCGAGCGCTCGACCGGTCGACTTCGCGTCTTCTTCGAGCTGCAAACCGACGTCGAGCGATTGCCGCTCGGTTCCAGCCTCGATGCGCAACTCCTCCTCGCGGAGAGCACGACCGGGGCAAGCGTGCCCTTCACGGCGCTCGTCGATGACGCCGGGACCAGCGTCGTCTACGTCCAGACCGAAGGCGAGAGCTTCGTGCGCCGCGAAGTGCGCGTCGAAGCGGAGCTGGGGGACGTCGCGGTCACCGCAGGGCTCGTCCCAGGGACGCGAATCGTGACGGTGGGTGGCGCTGCGATCCGTCGGGCCTCTCTGCTCTCGAGCGGGGCGCCCGAGGGACACGTGCACTGAGGCGAGGGGGATCGATCCAATGCTCGACCGACTGATTCGGCTATCGCTGGAGCATCGCTATCTCGTCCTGCTCTTCGCCGCGGCGCTCCTGGTCTTCGGCACGATCCGCGCTTTCGATCTGCCTGTCGATGTCTTCCCGGACATCTCGGCGCCGAGCGTGACGGTCTTGACCGAAGCAGAGGGGGTGGCTCCAGAAGAGGTCGAACTCCTCGTCACCGCGCCATTGGAGTCGGCGCTCAACGGCGCGCCGGGCATTCGTCGCGTTCGGTCTGTTTCGGCCGCCGGCATCTCGGTCATCTGGGCCGAGTTCGAGTGGGGCGAAGACGTCTATCGTGCGCGCCAAGTGGTGACCGAACGAATCCAGGCGATCGAACTGCCGGAGTTCGCCACGGCGCCGACGCTCGGACCGATCAGTTCGATCATGGGCGAGATCATGTTCGTCGCGCTCTCGGCCGATCCGCGCGAGGTCTCGGGTCTCGAACTGCGGCGAGCCGCCGAGTTGTTGGTGCGCCGTCGACTCCTCCCGATTCCTGGGATCGCGCAGGTCACGCCGATCGGGGGCGATGTCCGCGAGATCCAGGTGGAGGTCGATCCGATCGCTCTCCGTCAGAGCGGCGTCGGGCTGGACGAGGTGGCCGTCGCGCTGCGCGAGGGATCGCACGCCGCCGCGGCCGGCTTCCACGTGCGCGGAGACCAGGAGTATCTCGTGCGCGGCCTCGGGCGGGTGCGCAGTACGGAGGATCTCGCAGCACAGGTCATTCGCGTCGTGGACGGTGTGCCGATCTTGATCGAGGACATCGGGCGGGTGGTGGAAGGAAGCGAACCGAGGCGAGGGACGGCCTCGTACGGCGCCTCGCCCGCCGTGGTGCTGAGCATTCAGAAGCAGCCGGGCGCGAACACACTCGAGCTGACCCGAGAGATCGAACGTGTGCTCGCCGAAGTCGCCTCGAGCCTGCCGGCGGGGATCACGCTGGAGTCCGAGAGCTTCCGCCAGGCCGACTTCATCGAAGTCGCGGTGCGCAACGTGACGCACGCGCTGCGGGATGGAGGGCTGCTGGTCGTGGCGGTGCTCTTCCTCTTCTTGGGGAGTGTGCGGACGACACTGATCTCGGCGATCGCGATGCCGCTCTCTCTGCTGACGGGGCTCGTCGCTCTGGGGCTCTTCGGCGCGACGGTGAACACCATGACGCTGGGCGGATTCACCATCGCGGTCGGAGCTCTCGTCGATGACGCCATCATCGATGTGGAGAACGTCTTCCGACGGCTGAAAGAGGAACTGCGGAAGCCTCTCGCGGAACGGCGTCCGCTCCAAGAGGTGGTCTTCCAGGGCTCGTCGGAAGTGCGGCGAGCGATCCTCTTCGCGACGCTGATCATCGGACTCGTCTTCCTGCCGCTCTTCTTTCTGCCGGGGATGGAAGGTCGGCTGCTGCAACCGCTCGGACTGGCCTATCTCATCGCGTTGGGCGCCTCGTTGTTGGTTTCGCTGACGGTGACGCCGGCGCTCTGTCTGATCCTGCTGCGTGACGAGAAGTTGCTGCAGAGTCGCGAGACGCCGCTCCTGCGGTTCTTGCGTGCGCGCTACGAGAAGGATTTGGGGCTCGCATTGCGGCGCCCCGGGTGGACCGTCGGCGGGACGGTGCTGCTGCTGATCGCGGCGCTCGCGCTGATCCCGCTCTTGGATCGCGCGTTTCTTCCTCCGTTCAATGAAGGGGCCCTGACCGTTTCGGTGGTGAGCCCCGCCGGAGTCGCGCTCGAGGTGAGCGACGCGCTCGGACGCGAGGTTGAGCTAGCGTTGCTCGCGGTCCCTGAAGTGATTTCGACCAGTCGTCGGACCGGTAGGGCCGAGAAAGACGAGCATGTCCAGGGGGTCAACGCATCCGAGATGGAAGTTGTGCTCCGCGAGGGACGTGAACGCGAGGAAGTGCTCTCCGAGATGCGGGCGGCGGTCGCCATGATTCCCGGCGTGGCGGTCAGTTTCGGACAGCCGATCAGCCACCGCATCGACCACATGATCTCGGGAAGCAAGTCGAGCCTGGCGGTGAAGATCTTCGGGCCTGATCTCGCCGTTCTGCGCGGCCTGGCTCGTCGGATCGACGGCGTGCTCCGCGAGGTCGAGGGCATCGTCGATCTCAGCAACGCCGAGCAATCGAGTGTCCCGCAGATCTTGATCGAGTTCGATCGACGCGCCATGGCCTACCACGGCATCCGCGCCGAGTCGTTGGCCCGAGCGGTGGAGGCGGCGTTCCAGGGCGCGACGGTCGGCGAGATCACGGAAGGCAGCGTGGTCTCGCGGGTCGCTCTGCGTCTACGTCGCGCCGACGGTGAGCGTCGCGAGCGGCTGGAGGACATCCCCGTCGTGGCGGCCGATGGCGTGACGCTACGGCTGGGAGATCTCGCGCACGTGCGTGAAGACCTGGGACCGAGCCTGATCCGTCGCGAAGATGTGCAGCGCGTCGCGGTACTGACGGCGAACGTCGCGAGCTCAGACCTCGCGGGAGTTGTCGACGCCGCGCGGACCGTCGTGGCGAAGAACGTGCCTCTCCCGCCGGGTTATCGAGTGGCGTTCAGCGGCCAGTTCGAAGAGGCGGCGCGGAGTGCTCGCAATCTCGCGATCCTGTCCACGGCGGCGTTGGCTGGGATCTACGGTCTGCTCTACTTGGCATTCCGCAGTCATCGGAATACGTGGATCGTCTTGGTCAACCTGCCGCTGGCAATGATCGGCGGAATCGTCGGCATCTCACTCGGAAGTGGAGTCGCGAGTGTCGCCTCCTTGGTCGGCTTCATCACTCTCTTCGGCATCGCCGCGCGCAACGGCGTGCTCCTCGTGATGCACTACCAGCACCTGATGACCGCCGAGGGACTGACGCGCGTGCAGGCCGTGGAGCGTGGATCTCCGGAGCGACTCGCCCCGGTGCTGATGACCGCGCTCTGCGCGGGACTGGCGCTCATCCCGTTGGTGCTGGCCGGGGGAAAGCCGGGAAATGAGATCCAGAGTCCGATGGGCGAGGTGATCCTGGGCGGACTGCTCAGCTCAACGCTGCTGAATCTCGTGATCGTGCCGATATTGTTTGCCCGTTGGGGCGTCGGCGGGACTCGGTCGAGCTGACTCAGAGAACCTGATTCGTCCTGCCGACCCGCTGGTTTGATTCGGATGGGCTGCCGCATTGCACAGTAGTTTGTGAAAAACAGTGAAACTCGTCGCGAAACGAGTTGTGCATGTTTTCACATGGGAACTGCTCCGACCACTGCGCGCGCCCACCCGCCGTCGAGTATGCTCGTCCCTGCATTGCAGACCCAGGTCCCAGATCGCCACTCGAGGCGAGTCGCAGACGGGGTACCGGGTTCTGGACATGACCGTGGCAGACCCGGTGTTGGTGGCGCACTTGCCGGCAACGCCGCAGGTCGGAGCGACTCCGTGACCGAAGACCGTGGCAAAGACGACCCGTTCGACTTCGACCTGACCAACGTCGACTCGCTGCTCGGGTCGGTCTCGTCCGTGCAGGTGCGCGGGCGGGTGACCGGGTTGGTGGGTCTGATCGTGAAGGCCGTGCTCCCCGAAGCATGGGTCGGCGAAGTCTGCTTGATCCACAACCCGCGGTCGCAGGAGCCGGTCAAGGCGGAGGTGGTCGGCTTCGACAAGAACGAAGCGTTGCTCATGCCGCTCGGGGACCTCGCCAATATCGGCATGGCGAGCGAAGTCGCGCCGACGGGCGCGTGCCTCACGGTGCGAGTCGGGCCGCAACTCCTGGGGCGTGTCCTCAACGGTGTCGGCCTGCCGCGCGACACGGCGACGAAAGGGCCGCTCGAGACCGACGCTGAGTACCCGGTGATGGCGGCGCCGCCCGATCCGTTGGTCCGCAAGCGGATCTTGCAGCCGATGTCGGTGGGTGTGAAAGCGGTCGATGCGGTGCTGACTTGCGGCGAAGGGCAGAGAATCGGGGTCTTCGCGGCGGCGGGCGTCGGCAAGTCGACCTTCCTCGGGATGCTGGCGCGCAACACCGAAGCGGACATCAACGTGATCGCGCTGATCGGCGAACGCGGGCGCGAGGTGAACGACTTCATCGAGGAGAGCTTGGGCGACGCGCTCGAGCGGTCGGTCCTGGTCGTCGCGACCTCGGACGAGCCGGCGCTGGTGCGACTGAAGGCGGCCTACGTGGCGCAGACGATCGCCGATTACTTCCGAGACCAAGGGAAGCGCGTGCTGTTGATGATGGACTCGGTCACGCGTTTCGCACGCGCGCAGCGTGAGGTCGGACTCGCGACGGGCGAACCGCCCGCGCGCGGCGGCTTCACACCGTCGGTCTTCTCGGAACTGCCGAAGCTGCTGGAGCGCGCCGGGAACTCCGACAAAGGCTCGATCACGGCGTTCTATACCGTGCTGGTCGAGGGCGACGACATGACCGAGCCGGTGGCCGACGAGACCCGTTCGATCTTGGATGGGCACATCATTCTTTCGCGCAAGCTGGCCGCTTCGGGTCACTATCCCGCCATCGATGTGCTCGGTAGCGTGAGTCGCGTCATGACCTCGGTGGCCGAGCCCGAACACATCGCCGCCGCGGTTCGTCTACGCTCGATCCTCTCGACCTACGAGGACAACAAGGAAGCGATCTTGTACAACATCTACAAGCGCGGGACCGATCCCAAGATCGACGAAGCGATCCAGAAGATCGACTCGATCCAGTCGCTCCTGCAGCAGCGGACCGACGAGAACGCGCCGTTTGCGCGGACGATCGAAGAGCTGCGGAGGATCTGACGATGGCGAAGGCTCCCCGCTACGCGCTGGAGGCGTACCTGACGCAACTTCGCGGCGAGAAGGACCAGGCGTGGAAGGCCCTCGGCGCCGCCCAGACGAAACTCACCGCGGAAGAAGCAAAGAAGGCGGCCCTGGAGGCGGAACACACCGAGCTGGAGGCGCGGCACCGGCAGTACATGGCCGACTACTGGAACGGTCTACGCGAGGGGGCGCTGAGCGGAGCGCAGATCGAATCCCGGCGGGTGCACCTCGAGGGGATCGCGAGCGACACGCGCGACAAGAAGCGCGAGATCCTGGCGCAGGAGCGCGCCGTCGTGCGAGCGACCCAAGCGGTGGAGCAGGCCAAGACCGTCTACGTCGGCTTCGCCAACGAACTGGAGATCCACGAGGAGAAGAAGGCGGAGTGGATGCGAGGATTGGCCCGCGAGGAGGCGCGCAAAGAGCAGCGGGCGCTGGAGGACATCGCGCTCGCCCGGCACGTCCGCCGTCAGCGGGGCGGGTCGTGAGTTCGTTTCGAAACGAGTCGGCCGACGGAAGCAACTTTCGTCCGGCCCGGAGCGACAACTAGAGCATGAGTGGCATCGACCGAGTTGGCGGACCACCGCCGTCCCCCGAGGATCGCGAGGCGGACCTCCGCCGCGCGAAGGCAAACGCCGCCGCCGGCCTCCCCGGCGCCCCGAAGTTCGACGATGTCCTCCGTCGAGGGGCGAAGCCCCTCGACGGCTCGGCTTCTTCATCCTCAACCGACAAGTCGTTGGAGTCCGAGCCCGACTCTCCACCTAGCCCACGAGGCTCCACCTCCGCCGCCTCCGCCGCCTCCGCCGACCCCCAAGACC
>CAZVYN010000119.1:0-7268 GCA_964631125.1 uncultured bacterium
TCACCCATCACCCATCACCCATCACCCATCTCGCCATGCAGCACACGCCGAACACGTTTCAAAACGTGTGTGCGCCAGGAGAGCTTGGGAAGGGGGAAAGCATGAGCGACTGACGCTCATCGGAAACTCTTCAACGTGACCCGGTGAGTCCGAATCTCACCCGGCCAAGCTGGCCAGCAGCCGGAACCGAGTGTTGCGTGGTCTCGGGGTGACCCGAGCGGCGAAGCGTACACAGGGAGCAAGCAGGCCGTGGGATCGAGCCCCGAAATCGAATCTTCGTGGGAGCCGACGTTCTGCACGTAAGCGACGGCAGCAGGAGCCCGCTGTGGTGGCCTGGCGTGTTCCTCCCACCGGGGTCATCCAGGAACCTGGGAGAGCTTGTCGTCTCTCGCCGCGAGGTGAGTACTCGCGAACGAAGCAAAGAAGGTCGGGAGGACGGACGGCGAGAAGTCAGAGCACCTGCGTAGTACCCGTGAAGCCGGCGAACCGAGACCTGAGGGAGCCGGTGGAGGGAAGGCGGGTGTCGGAGCACGGAACCATTGGAGGGAAAGGCGAATGGGAACTCTGAGTCCCCGCGACGTCTCGACAGCACTCCAACGGATAGCAGACCTGGCGCGAGAGAGCCCGGAGCGGATCTTCACGAGCATCCAACACGTCCTCGATCTGGAGCTTCTGCGGGAGGCATATCGCCGCACGCGAAAAGACGGGGCGGTGGGAGTAGACGAGGAGACCGAGATGTACGCCGCGAATCTGGAGGTGAACCTCCGCTCGCTGCGTGATCGGTTGTAGCTCGGCAGCGACCACGCGCCGCCGGTGCGTCGAGTGCACATCCCGAAAGGCGACGGATCGGAGACACGTCCGATCGGGATCCCGACGTTCGAAGACAAGGTGCTTCAACGAGCGGTGGCCTTGGTGCTGGAAGCGATCTACGAACAGGACTTTTCGGACTGCTCGTACGGCTTCCGACCCGGTCGGTCGGCGCATCAGGCGTTGGAGGAGATCTTCCGGCGGATGATGCGGATGCGTGCCCGGCTTCGTGATCGAGTTGGACATCGAGAAGTTCTTCGACCGACTCGACCACGGCCAGCTTCGGAGCTTCCTCGACCTGAGGGTGCGCGACGGTGTGGTGCGTCGCACGATCGACAAGTGGTTGAAGGCTGGAGTGCTGGAGGAGGGTCGCATCACGCGTCCTCGGACCGGCCCTCCGCAAGGCGGAGTGATCTCGCCTCTGCTCGCCAACGTCTATCTCCACGAAGTGCTGGATCGTTGGTTCACGACGGAGATCGCACCCCGGTTGCGAGGCGACTCGTTCCTGGTCCGCTATGCCGACGACCCGATCCTGGTCTTCTCGTCGGAGGAAGACGCTCGGCGCGTGATGGCGGTGTTGTCGAAGCGGTTCGCACGCTTCGGGCTCACCGTTCACCCGCAGAAGACTCGACTGGTCGCGTTCCGCTGTCCGCCCGACACGCAGGAGAGACGAACTCCCCCGCGTGATGGCGGGCCGGGGACGTTCGACTTCCTGGGCTTCACCCACTATTGGGACAAGTCCCGGAAAGGCCGGTGGGTCGTGCGCAAGCAGACGGCGCGCAACCGCCTCCAGCGGACTCTCCATCGGCTGTCCGAGTGGTGTCAGCGTCATCGACACCGCCCGCTCGCTTGGCAACACGCGTGGCTGGCCCGCGCGATCCGAGGCCACTATGCCTACTTCGGAGTGACGGGGAACGCGCGGCAGCAGGGCCGCTTCCTGTATCGCGCCCGCCGAGTTTGGCATGGCTGGCTCTCGCGTCGTTCGCAATCCACACCGATGCGATGGGACCGCTTCACCCGCTTGCTCGCTCGCTACCCGCTCCCGCCGGTGCGGATCGTTCACTCGATCTACACTCGCGCAGCGAATCCGTGATCTGAGGAGCCGGATGCGTCAACTGCGCACGTCCGGATCTGTGGGGGGGGACTGGCGGTGACGCCTGTCCCTGTCCCGATTCCGGGTCGGTCAGCGCGTAGCGCGGCAACACGCGCTTTCCGCGCAACCCTCCCGCTCCGACAGCGCGAGCCCCTTCGAGGAGTTTCCGAAGCCATTCACCCCTCCGCGCACCCGCTGTTAGACTCCCTCGCTCATGCCTCTCCTCCCTGGCGCCCGTCTCGGCTCTTACGAAATCGTCGCGTCGCTCGGCGCGGGCGGGATGGGCGAGGTGTATCGCGCGCGGGATTCGAGGTTGGGACGCGAAGTCGCAGTGAAGGTGCTGCCGGAGTCGGTGGCATCACACCCCGATCGGCTCGCTCGCTTCGAGCGCGAAGCGAAGGCGGTCGCCGCGCTCAACCATCCCAACATCGTCACGATTTTCTCCATCGAAGAGGCGGCGGGAACTCGCTTCCTCACGATGGAGCTGGTCGAGGGGCACGGCCTCGATCTGCTCATTACGCCGGGCGGACTCGTCCTCTCGAGGGTCTTGGATCTCGCGATCCCCTTGGCTGACGCACTGGTGGCGGCGCACGAACGCGGCGTCGTCCATCGAGACCTCAAGCCCGCGAACGTCATGGTCACGAGCACGGGCCGACTGAAGGTGCTCGACTTCGGCCTGGCCAAGCTGACGTCGATGGAGCCGACGTCGGACGCGACGCTAGCGCGCACTGTCGAGGCGCCGGTCTCTTCCGCGGGTCAAGTGGTCGGCACCGCGCCGTACATGGCGCCCGAACAACTTCGCGGGGAGCCGGTCGACGCGCGCACCGATCTCTTCGCCTTCGGCATCCTGATCTACGAACTCGCCTCCGGTCGTCGACCGTTCATCGGGACCACGCTGGCGGACGTCACCTCGGCCATCCTGAGAGACGCGCCCCCTCCGCTGCAGTTACTGCGCGCCGATCTCCCGGGAGATCTGCATCGGATTGTCGGTCGGTGTCTGGAGAAGGACCGCGAGCGTCGGTTCCAAACAGCGAAGGACGTGCGCAACGAACTCGAGTTCCTGAGGCGGACGATCGAGTCGAGCGGGATGGCGGCGGCGGCGGCGGCGGCGTCGACGTCGACGACGTCGGCCACCTCGGCCACGTCGACGGTATCAACCGCATCAGCGACATCCCAGTATTCGCCGCCTCCGGGGACGGCCCCAACACCGCCTCCAGCACCAGCCCCCGGGCCGCCGCCGCACGAGATCCCCTCGATCGCCGTGCTGCCCTTCGTGAATCGCAGCCGCGACGCAGACGACGAGTACTTCTCCGATGGCCTCGCCGACGAACTCCTCAACGTTCTCGCCAAGATCCGCGGCCTGCGCGTCGCCGCGCGCACGTCGTCGTATCACTTCAAGGGGAAAGACGAAGAACTCTCGACCATCGGACGGAAACTCAACGTCGCCACCCTGCTCGAGGGGAGCGTGCGCAAGTCGGGCAACCGCGTACGGATCTCCGTTCAACTGGTGAAGGTGTCCGACGGCTATCACCTCTGGTCGGAGACCTACGACCGCACGCTCGACGACATCTTCGCGGTGCAAGACGACATCGCTCAGTCGGTCGTGAAGGAACTCCGCACGACGCTGATGGGGGAGGCGCCCCACTCGAAGGCGAGCGGCGAAGTGCGCGCGGCGGTGGAAGCCGCGGCCAAGGGGCGTGCAGAGAATCCCGAGGCGCATCGCCTCGTGTTGCAAGGGCGCTACTTCGTCGAGAGATTCACGCGCGACGATGTGGCGCGAGCCGTCGGCTACTTCCGCCAGGCGCTGGAGCTCGACCCCGACAGTGCGCTGGCGTGGGTGGAGCTGGGCCGCGCGATCAACCACCAGGCTGGCTACGGGTGGATCCCGCTCAGAGCGGGCGCCGAGGAGGCTCGCGCCGCGACGCAACGCGGGATCGCGCTCCAGCCAGATCTTTCCGAGGCGTATGTCGTGCTCGGATCGATCCAGGTGAGTCACGACTGGGATTGGAAGGCCGCCGAAGCCTCTTTCCTGCGCGCCCTCGAGCTCGATCCGAGCGGCGCTTATGCGCTCCGAGCGATCGGAGGCCTGGCCTTGGGAGTCGGGCGGCTCGACGATGCGATCGCGCTGGCGCAACGCGCGACGGAGCACGATCCCCTGAACTCCGGCGCATTCTCCACTCTCGGGAACGCGTACCGGTACGCGGGGCGCTACGACGAGGCGCGGCAGGCGTTGGTGAAGGCGTTGGAGCTCAATCCCCAACGAATCGTGACGCACCTGGTCCTCGGATTGATTCTCGCCGAGCAAGGTCGGGACGCCGAGGCAATCCGTGAACTGGAGCAGGAACCCGAACCGTTCGCTCGGCTCTGCGGCTTGTCGATCGCGCATCACTTGGCCGGGCGCGCCGAGCAGTCGGACGCCGCGCTCCAAGCGCTGATCGACGGACACGCCGAGGACGCGGCCTACCAGATCGCGGGAGCGTGCGCGATGCGCAGGGAATGGGACGCCGCCTTCGAGTGGTTGGATCGGGCCTACTCTCAACGCGACGTCGGGCTGGCGTTACTCAGGTTCGAACCGGTCTTCCGGCCGGTTCAGTCCGATCCGCGCTGGGCCGCCTTCATGAAGAAGATGGGCTTCATCGACGCATGAGGGTGCTCTTCGTCAACGGCGTCGGCGTAGAGAAGCTGCTGCCGATGCAGCGATGCGTCGACCTCATGCGCGACGCGCTCACCACCTTCGCGCGCGGCGATGCGGTCTTGCCGTTGCGCCGCGGGATCTGGCTCCCCGATCGCTCGGGGCTCCTCGGACTGATGCCCGGCTACCTCGGGAACCCGCGGAGCTTCGGCCTCAAGGTGGTCAGCGTGATGCCTGGGAATCACGGCACGCCGTATGAATCGCATCAAGGCGTGGTGATGCTGTTCGGTCTCGATCATGGCGAGCCGCTCGCGATCCTCGACGCCGCGTCGATCACCGCGATCCGCACCGCCGCGGCTTCGGCCGCCGCGACCGATGCGTTGGCGCGGGAGGACGCCGGAGATCTCGCGCTGATCGGCGCGGGAGTGCAGGCGCGCACTCATTTGGAGGCGATGGGGGTCGTGCGAAAGCTGCGCCGCGTGAGGGTGTGGAGTCGGACGCGGGAGAACGCGGAGCGATTCGCGACCGAGGCACAGGCGTCGCTCGCAGCCCCAGCCGCAGCCGCAGCCGCAGCCGAACTCAAAGTCGAGGTCGCGTCGAGCGTCGCAGCCGCCGTGCGCGGCGCGGATCTGATCTGCACGACAACGTCGTCGCGCGAGCCGATCTTGCCCGGCGAGATGCTCTCGCCGGGGACACATGTCAACGCCGTCGGCTCGTGCTTCTCGACGACGCGCGAACTCGACACCGAGGCCGTGCGACGCGCCCGGTTCTTCACCGATTGCCGGGAGTCGTGCCTGAACGAAGCGGGAGACTTCCTCATTCCGCGAGAGGAAGGCGCGATCTCCGACGAGCACCTGCTCGGTGAGATCGGCGAGCTGTTCCTGGGCACGATCGCCGGCCGCGTCTCGCACGACGACATCACCGTCTACGAATCGCTCGGCATCGCGCTCGAGGACCTGGCCGCGGCCCACGACATCCATCGCCGAGCAATCGAGACCGGCGCCGGGGTCTGGCTCGACTGGGGCGGGCCCGCGTGAGGCAAGCGAAACGAATCCCAGCGCAACCGAACACGTTTTGAAACGAGTTCGGAGCCGAAGATGGGGGGACGTTCCCGCCCGATTCTGACTCGCCCTAGTTTCCGATTTCCCTGAGGAGCCCATGCGATTCGAACCGGGTCTGATGCTGGAGCGCTACCGACTGATCGAGAAGCTCGGCGCTGGCGGGATGGGCGAGGTATGGCGAGCCGAGGACACGCGACTCGGCCGATCGGTCGCTCTGAAGCAACTGCCGGCCGCGCTCGCCGGTGATCCGCAGTGGCTCGAACGCTTCCGCCGCGAAGCACGCACGCTGGCGTCGCTCAACCATCCGAACATCGTGACCATCCACGCAGTCGAGGAATCGCCCGACGGCCCGTTCCTCTCGATGGAACTGGTCGAAGGACGGACCCTCACCCACGAACTCGCGGACGGCGCGCTGCAACCGGCGCGCGTGTTGGATCTCGCGATCACGATCGCGCACGCGCTCTCGGCCGCGCACGGCCGCGGCATCGTCCACCGCGATGTGAAGCCGGACAACATCATGCTCGGGGAGGACGGCCGGCTGCGCGTGCTGGACTTCGGGCTCGCCACCTCGATCGCGTCGCTTTCACCACTCGCACCACTCGCACCACTCTCGAGCGGCGCCGACGCCCCGACCCTCGCGGTCGCCGACGACCTCACCCGACCGGGCGCAATCTTCGGCACCGTGACCTACATGTCGCCCGAACAGGCGCAGGGCCGGCCGGCCGACGCTCGCTCGGATGTCTTCTCGCTCGGGATCGTGATCTACGAGCTCGCCTCCGGCCAACGGCCGTTCCAAGGCGCCGACCAGGTCTCGATGCTGGCCGCGATCCTGCGAGAGACGCCGCGATCGTGCGATGCGATGAACCCTGCGGTGCCGGCGCGCCTGGCGGCAATCGTCCGTCAGTGCCTCGAGAAGGATCCCGCCAACCGATTCGCCACCGCGGCGGAGCTACACGATGCGCTCGTCAAGCTTCGGGACTGGGCCCGCGGCGGCGGCGCGGCTGAACTAGGAAAGATCGTCGATCGCATCCAAGGCCTGGAGGAAGGTCCCGAGGCATGGGAGGCGTTCCAGGTCGGGCGCGAACTCGCGAAGCTCGCCCCCCAAGATCCGCAGCTCGAGCGACTGCAGAGCTACTTCGCCCGCGCGATCGGAGTCACGTCGGACCCGCCGGGCGCGAACGTTTCGGTCAAGTACTACGGCGCGCCGGAGTCGGAGTGGACCGCCATGGGCGTGACGCCGATCGAGAGCATCCTGTGGCCGAAGGGATTCACGCGCATACGGATCGAACTCGATGGACATCGCACGGTCGAGGACCTGATCTGGAACATGGAGTTCGTCGGCTCGGTCTTCCATTACCCGCTGTTCCCCCCCGACCATTGGCCCGCCGAGATGGAATGGGTCCCCGCCGGCAAGTTCGCGTTGTTCATGCCGGGGCTCGATCACCTGGAAACCGAGCCGATGGCCGGCTTCCTGATGGATCGCAATCCCGTCACGAATCGTGACTACAAACGATTCGTCGAGGCCGGCGGCTACCGCGATCCCGAGCTGGCTCGCTTCGTCGACGCGGCCGGACAACCGGGCCCCGCCGGATGGGAGGGCGGAGAGTGCGCCCCAGGCGAAGACGACCTACCGGTCACGGGTGTCAGTTGGTTCGAAGCGGCGGCGTACGCCGCC
>CAZVYN010000120.1:0-7095 GCA_964631125.1 uncultured bacterium
GTGGGGCGGGAGGTGGACAAGGCAGGCGCCGGCGAAGGGGGCTCGGTCACAGGGCTTCCTCCATCAAGAGTCCGTGGCGGTGTCAGGAAAGGGTCGCGTGACTTCGTCACGCGAACCATCACGCGCTACATGAACCGATCCAGTCTTCGAGGGAACACTGAGCGATCTCCGCGAGATACTGCTGTATCTCGCGGGACATGCCGGCGGCGGCCCAGGGCTCGCGGAAGTTCGCGGTGCCGACTTGCACTGCGCGCGCGCCGACGAGCAGGAACTCGAGGGCGTCGGACGCCGTCGCGATGCCGCCGACGCCGATGACGGGCAGCCGCGACGCGCGCACGACCTCGCGCACCTTCGCGAGCGCGAGCGGACGGATGGCCGGGCCGGAGAGACCGCCCGTGACCCCTGGGATCACGGGCTTCCGTGTCCGAAGGTCGACGGCCATTCCGACGAATGTGTTGATCGCGGTGAGTCCGTCCGCGCCTGCTTCTTCGCACGCCCGCGCGATCACACCGATCGAAGTCACGTTGGGACTGAGCTTCGCCCAGAGCGGCCGGCGCGTCGCCGCGCGCACCGCGCTCACCACCTCAGCGGCCGCCGAAGGGACGGCGCAGAACTCGAGGCCGCCCTCTTTCACATTGGGACAGGAGATGTTGATCTCGAGCGCGGTGATGCCTTCACCGTCTTCGAGGATCCTTGCGACCTCGACGAAATCCTCGGCCCGCCTCCCGCCGATCGAAACGATGATCGGAATGCCGAGCGCCGCGACGACCGGGAGTTTCTCCGACAGGAACCGGCGCGCGCCGACGTTCTGCAGCCCGATCGAGTTCAACATGCCGCTGGGGGTCTCGTGGATGCGCGGCGCGGGATTTCCAGCGCGCGGCTCCAGCGTCACCGTCTTCGTCACGATGCCGCCGAGATCTCGCGCCGACGTGAGGGTGGGAGATTCGCTCCCGTATCCGAACGTCCCCGAGGCCACGAGGATCGGATTCGGCAACCGCACCGATCCCAACTCGACGGCGAGCGTCAATCGACCACCCCCGACCAGTCGACCTTCGAACCGTCCATGACCGGGCCATCGAGACAGGCGAACCGATAGCGGCCGAAATCGCCCGAGCCGTCTTCCACATCGAGGACCGGCACGGCGCACGCGGCGCAGATGCCGATTCCGCATCCGAAGTGCGTTTCCAGCGAGACCTGACAAGGAACGCCGCGAGACGCGGCCCAACGCGAGAGCGCCTCCAACATCTTGTTCGGTCCGCAGGCGTACAACGCGATCGACGCCGCGTCGATCGCGTTTCGCTCGCACAGGCTCTCCAGTAGATCGATCACGTTCCCGCGGAAACCCACCCCGGGCGCCCCGAAGCTCTCGTCCTCCACTGCCAGATGCACCGCATATCGCGCCCCCGTCGTCGGAATCAGCAACCGAGCGCTCCGCGCGCCATGCAAGAGCAACCCGTCCTCGCGTAGCTCACGGAACCGCTCCTCCAGGAAGAGCATCGGCGCGAGGCCCCGTCCCCCGCCGATCAAGATCGGTCGCCGCGCCGGCGCGAATCGAAACGGGCGGCCGAGCGGACCGACGACTCGAACCTCATCGCCGGGACGGACACGCGAGAGCCCCTCTGTCCGCTTTCCGACGACTCCATAGACGACCTCCAGTTGCGTTCCTCGGTCGTGTGGGCGCGCGCCGGCCAGACTGAACGGTCGCCACAATCCGAAGCTCTCGGACGGCGGACAGTCGACCTGGACGAACTGCCCCGGGGCGGCCGGGCCCCACGGTTGCGGCGCATCCAGCACGAGGCGGAGAACGGAATCGCCCGAGCGCTCGTTAGAGAGAACTCGCGTCAGCGCGAGTCGCGGATCGCTCGAACTCACGGCTCGAGTCTCCGGGGGATCGAGTCGGGGACAACCCGCCGCGCCGAGTCGGCCATCGCGCGTCGCAGCGAGTCCCGCCGCGCGCGCACGGGGATGGAGTCTCGCCAACCGGGGAACGCCATCAGCTTGCGCACGGAGTCGACACGCGCCGCGCGGATCGAATCGGTGCGCGCGTCCGGCGGCCTCGATCGCTGCAGCGGGGAGACGCCGCTTCGACGGGACACCGCGGCGTTGACCCCCGAATCACTCGGCGCGTCCACCGCGACGCCGAGCGAATCGAGCGAATCGAGCGCGACGTCGAGCCCGCTGGAGTCGACGGCGACCGCCTGAAGGATCGCGGTCGAGTCGGTCGGCGGCGCCTCGGGGATGGTCTCCTCCAAGAGCGAGGTCAGCCCGGTGGTGTCCGCGCCCGCTTCGACCAGGAGATCGAGCGCCGCATGCGCCTGCGAGGAAGCGGGCCATCGCTCGATCAGCCGGCGGAACCGCAGGGCTGCGCTGTCGGGTCTCGCCGGTTCCGTCTTCAGATCGATCCAGCCGAGGCCGTACGCGGCGCGGGGCGCGACCTTGGTCTCGGGATGGTCGATCAGGATTTGCGCGTACGCGGCGCGCGCGTCGGTCGGTCGGTCCTGTGAGAAAAGGTACAGCTCGGCGATTCGCAGGGACGCCAGCGCCTTCTGCTCCGCGTCCACATCGCCCCCTTCCGCCTCGGTCGAGAGTTCTTGCAGGCGCCGCAGGTTGTCGAGTCGCGCTTGCGCCTGCTCGCGGAAAACGCTTCGCGTGGCCTGTCGAGTTGCCTCTTCGTACGCGGTCTTGGCCGACTCCAGCGAATCGAGGAAGACCTCGAACGTGTATCCGATCTGGAACTGAGCCTCGGTCGCGTAGGAGGAGCTCCCGTACAGTTCGGTCACGCCGCGCAGCGCCTCCAGCGCGCGTTCCGGCTGGTCCAGTGCATTCCAGGCGCGGGCCATCTGCAGCCGCACACGCGGCGGGAACTCGCTCCCCGTGCGCTTCTGCTTCTCATCCCGAGGGAGCAGCGGCTCGAGCAGTTCGATCGCCTCGCTGGAGCGCCCCAGACGCACGAGGGCCTCGGCGGACTTGAGGCGCCCCTCTTGGTACGACTCATCCTCGCGCGTCATGTCGACGAGTCGGTCGTAGCTCGCGTACGCGCTGTCGAAGCGACCCGCGTCGAAGTAGAGGTCACCGATCCGGAGGAGGGCTTCGTCGCTGCGGGGGCCATACTCTTGCCGGCCGACCAATTCGCGATACTGCCGAATCGCCCCGTCGAGATCGCGTCGACTCTCGGCCGCCCGCGCGCGGGTGAAGAGGATCTCGTCTATCTCCTCGAACTCGGGGTCGGCCGCGACCGCACGGTCGAATTCGACGTCCATCTGCTCCCAGTTCCGTCGTCCGAAGTGGGCGAGCCCGAGCATGTGGTGTGCGCGAGGGACGAAATCCGAGTCGGGGTGCCTGTCCAGCAGGTCCTCGAAGGTCTCCACCGCGCGCTCGTACTCCCGCTTGCCCAGGTACGACGCGCCTTCCAGGAACATCGCGTCGTCGACCCAGCGGCTGTTCGGATGCTGCGTGATGACCTTGCGGCTCTGTTCGATCGCGTCGTCGTATCGTTTCGCCGCCTCCGGAGGGAGCTTCTCGGACTCGGTCGCCAGGCGCAGCCGCTCGGCTTCGCGGAAATGCTTCTTGGCGAAGTAGAAGGTGTTGAAGTACGCGCATCCGCCGCCGCCGACGAAGAGCGCCGCGACGACGATCCACCCGATCGGCCGCAAAGCCGCGCGAGGTCGCGAAGGAGCGAAGAGCCTCACCGTTTCCCGCCGCTCCGACCGCCTTTGCGGCCGCCGCTCGCGGCGGCGATCGAACCGGTGAGTGCGACCAGATCGGGAACTCCGTTGCCGAGCGCGGTCAGCGAACGAGCGGCGTACGTGCTGCGCCCGCTCGCGACCGTCCAGACGACCTCGCCGCGCAACTTCCATCCCTCGAAGGGACAGTTGCGGCCGAGCGAGGCGAACCGGTCGGCGTCGACCATCCACTCCGCGTCGAGATCGACCAGCGTGAAGTCGGCGAGTGCGCCGACCTCGAGTCCACCGGCGGGGAGGCCGAGGAGCCGCCGCGGCGCAATCGACATCCGCTCGACCAGATCCTCCATCGGCATGCCTTCCTCGTGGACGAGCGCCTTCAGGCAGACGGCGAGCGAAGTCTCCAGTCCGATGACGCCGAACGGCGCCTGATCCAACTCGGCGTCCTTGAGGAACTTGGCGTGCGGCGCGTGATCGGTGGCGATCACGTCGATGACACCGTCGAGGACCGCGGCGCGCAGCGCCTGGACATCCTCCCAAGTGCGCAGCGGCGGATTCATCTTGAACGACGTGTCGTAGGTCCGGAGGCATTCATCGGTCAGCGTCAGGTAGTGCGGCGCGGTCTCCGCCGTGACGGACAGGCCCCGTTCCTTGGCGCGGCGCACCAACTCGACGCCGCCCTTCGTGCTGACGTGACAGACGTGGAACTGCGCGCCCGAGAGTTTGGCCAGAGCTAGATCGCGCGCCACACCAATCTCTTCGCACTCGCGCGGAATGCCGCGCAGGCCGAGGACGGTCGACCAGTACCCCTCGTGCATCACTCCCTTCCCCTTGAGCGCACGGTCCTCGCAATGCCCGAGCACGGGTAGCCCGCACATCCGCGCGTACTCCATGCCGCGGCGCATCACCTCGCTCGAATCGACGGGAAATCCGTCGTCCGAAACCGCGACCGCTCCGGCCTCCTTCAACTCCCACATCTCCGTGAGCAACTGCCCTTCGAGATTCTTGGTCAACGCGGCCACCGGGTGGATGGCCGTGCCGCAGGCCTCTCTCGCCCGCGCCTGGATCAGGTCGACGACGGAGCGCTGGTCGCATCGCGTCGGAGTGTTCGGCATCGCCGCGACCCCGGTGAAACCACCGCGCGCGGCGGCCTTCGCGCCGGTGGCGATCGTCTCGGAATCCTCGCCGCCCGGTTCCCGGAAGTGCACATGCATGTCGAAGAGACCCGGCAAGAGCGCGAGTCCATCCAGATCGAGCGTGCGTGCGTCGGGCGCCGAGAGGGAATCGCCGATCGCCGCGATCCGACCGTCGATCAGATGGAGCTCGCACCGATCCTTCGAACCTCGAGGATCGATCCACCGCAGATTCCGCAGGAGCCACTGACCGCCCAAGTCCCATTCGGCGGTCCAGTCTCGACGCGTCTTGCTCATCGTTCCTCCTGTTGCTCGCGCAGCGCCCGTTGCGAACCGCCGCCCTGGTCCGTCGGATCCCATATCCTGCGCCTATTTCGGCCTCAGGCCCGCGCGACCTCGGCGGGCGGCTCTACGCTCGTTCCTCCCCAGACCAAGAAGAGCACCGCCATGCGCACGGCGACTCCGTTCGTCACCTGGTCGAGGATGACCGACTGCGGCCCGTCCGCCACCTCGGGCGTGATCTCCACCCCCCGATTCATCGGCCCCGGATGCATGACGAGCAGATCCTCGCGTCGAGGCAGACGATGGCTGGAGATCCCGAAGTAGTGCGCATACTCCCGCAGCGATGGAAGGAGCCCGCTCGTCATCCGTTCCAGTTGCAGACGCAGGACGTTCACCACCTGCGCATCGGCCAGCGCCTCGTCGAGGCGCGTCGTGACCTTCACGCCGAGCCGCTCGATCTCCACCGGCAGCAGGGTCTGCGGGCCGACGACGGTGACGTGCGCGCCGAGCTTCGTCAGGCCCCAGAGATTCGACCGCGCGACTCTGCTGTGCGCGATGTCGCCGACGATCGCGACGCGCAATCCTTCGATCGTCCCGAACCGCTCGCGCATCGTGTAGATGTCCAGCAGACCTTGGGTCGGATGCTCGTGAAAACCGTCTCCGGCGTTGATGACGTGCGCGTCGAGGTTGCGCGCGAGGTAGTGCGAGGCGCCGGACGATCCATGCCGGATGACGACCATGTCGACTTTCATCGCCTGGATGTTGCGCACGGTGTCGAGCAGGGTTTCGCCCTTGGCCACCGAGGAGCCGCTCTTGGAGAAGGCGATGGTGTCGGCCGAGAGCCGCTTGGCCGCCAGATCGAAACTCAGTCGCGTGCGCGTCGAATCCTCGAAGAAGGCGTTGCAAACGGTCACCCCTCGCAACGACGGGACCTTCTTGACCGGCCGCTCCAAGACGGAGCGAAAACTCCGCGCGGTATCGAGCACATGCAGGATCTCGTTGCGGGAGAGTTCCTCCAGTCCGAGCAAATGCTGGCGACGGAACGTCATCGCGCCGGTCCTTCGTGTCCCGGCGCCTCGTCCAACTCGTCGATGTCGACGCCGTCCGTCTCGTCGGTCTCGCGGAACTTGACCTTGATCACCTCGCGCTTCGACGTCGGCACGTTCTTCCCCACGTAATCGGCGCGGATCGGCAGCTCCCGGTGTCCGCGATCGATCAAGACGGCCAGTTGGATCGACCGAGGCCGGCCGTAGTCCATGAGCGCATCGAGCGCCGCGCGAACCGTGCGCCCCGTGTAGAGGACGTCGTCCACCAACACGATCACCTTGTCACGCAGATCGAACGGGATCTCGGTCGGCCGGACCACCGGCTGCTCCGCCACATGTTGGAGGTCGTCCCGATAGAGCGTGATATCGAGCACGCCGAGCGGGGTCGTGGTCCCTTCGAACTGCCGGATGTGCTCGCGGATCCGCTCAGCCAGCGGCACCCCGCGCCGACGGATCCCGACGAGTGCGACGTCCTCTATGCCGCGATTGCGCTCGACGATCTCGTGCGAGATGCGCACGATGGCGCGACGCATCTCCTCTTCGTTGACGATGAGGGCCTTGTGTCGGAGGCTCATGGGGTCTCCTCGCGGGGGTTCGTGCGGCGAAAGATCGAGCACAGATCGGGTCGCGGGTCGCCGAAGGGGGATGGAGTTCGGCCGGAGCGCGGTGGATGGGAACGCAGGAACGCAGGATCGGAAAGGCGGGTCGAGAGAGCGATGTCCAAGAGAAGAGGCTCCTTGCTGACCTCACAGGATCAGCTTAAAGGTCCGAAGGCGGTCGGCCGCAGTGCGGGCGAGACGGAAACTAACACGATGCTTTCGGGCGCGGCAACGGCCTCGATCGGCGCCGCGGTCGCGGTCGGCTTCACGCTTCACGCGCTCCTCCTGGGCGGGTCGCTTGGAAACGTCCTCGCGAATGGAGCGCCCACCGCCCCCGCCGCGAGCGCCGTGCCGG
>CAZVYN010000121.1:0-6691 GCA_964631125.1 uncultured bacterium
ATCCAGCGCTCCGGTCCGCCTACGTCGAGGCGGCGGACGAGGCGGCGGACGAGGCGGCGGACGAGGCCTCGACCGATTTCCGCGCTGCGCGAGGTGAGGGCCAGACATGGAACCTATCCCTGTCCAGTCGACCGACCGGGGCCGCGGAGCTGCGGTTCGAAGTGCTGAAGGATCTCGGACCGGGTGTCGGCGCATGGCTGGTCGACCCGGAACGGTTCGAGTTGGTCGAGCTCCGAGAGACCTCCCGCTATTCCCTCGAGCCACAGGCCGGGAGCGACCGAGAACTTCTGTTGGTCGTGGGCGCGAAGGCGTTCCTCGACGACCAACTTGCACAGTTCGGTTCGATGCTGTTCGAGGTCTCGACGGCTCGTTCGTTCCCGAACCCGTTCGCCCGCGGTACTTCGATCGCCTATCGCGTCCGTGAGACCGATCTCGTCTCGGTCACGGTCTACGACGTGACCGGTGCGGTTGTTCGACGGATCTCGCCGGAGCAGCGCCGCGGCCCCGGAGTGCACGTGGTCGCGTGGGACGGACGAGACGCCTCGGGTCGGGATCTCCCGAGCGGCATGTACTTCTACCGAGTCGCGGGTGAGCGCTTCCGGGTCACGAGACCGTTGACGATCTTGAGGTGATCGGGGCGCGCCAGCATCCTCACAACTCGATCACGTTCCCGCCGCCGAGATCGACGACGACGTGCGGTTGGTTGCCGGCGGGGGCGCCTTCTGGCGGCGGGATGGAGAAGCGCACCGTGCCGACCCGCCCGCCGTCTCGAGAGAGTGCGTCGATCGCCTCCCAGAAAGCGGTCTCGGCGACGCGGCCTTCAGCGTAGGTCGGGGTCGTCGATCGTTCCCCGATTCGTGACCTTCGCGAGCGAGGCGCCGTCGGCCGTCAGCAGCGCTCGTAGATAGCATTCGTTCTGTTCCCAGAGGTCGACCCTGTTCGTCGGACGGCGCTGCAGCGCCAATCTGGTTCTGCTGCGTGGCCACGGCCGCTCGACGAGGATGCGCTGGCCAGCTCCACGCGCCGGAGATCGTAGCTGCGCTCGACTCGAATCATGTGCGCGGCTCCGCGCTCGCTTCGCCGACGAGCAACTGTTCGAGGACGTAGGGCAGGATCCCCCCTGCCGCGAAGTAGGCAGCTTCGATCGGAGTATCGATTCGCACCATGAGTCGCGCCGAGTCCACCCGCCCGTCGCGACGCTCGATCCCGAGGCGTTCGCTGCCATCGAGACCGAGCGTCTGGCCCGTCACTCCCTCCGGAAATTCGCAAGGCAGGACTCCCATGCCGATCAGGTTCGAGCGATGGATTCGTTCGAAGCCGCATGCGACGACCGCACGGACCCCGAGCAGGCGTGTGCCCTTGGCGGCCCAGTCGCGTGAGCTCCCCGCACCATAGTCGTTTCCCCCGATCACGATCAGCGGCGCCCCTTCGGTTCGGTAGCGCTCCGCCGCGTCGTAGATCGTCATGCGCTCGCTGCCGGGCTGGTGGCTCGTCACGCCGCCCTCGACGCCCGAGACCATCAGGTTCCGGATTCGGACATTGGCGAAGGTTCCTCGGATCATCACCTCGTGGTTCCCGCGACGCGCGCCGTAGCTGTTGAGGTCCTGGTCTGACAAGTCGTGCTCGCGCAGATAGGCGCCCGCCGCCGACGCCGGCTGGATCGCGCCCGCCGCTGATGTCCGCAGACGACGGCGCACAGAGCGACGCTTTGAAGAAGCCGCCCGAGGGCAGCTCCAGTTGCTGGCGTAACTCGATCATCTGGTGTTTTCTGTGGTTGTGTAAGCGATCACCTTTTTGTGCGCAGCAGGATCGTACCCAAGCGCGCTGTCGTGCAACCCTCCGACGTCGAGGGGCTCGGTCTCCGCATCCCGGCTGGGCCTCTTGGCTTGGGCGGGGATCACGCCGGGGATCACGCCGGGGATCGCCGCGCGGATCTCGCACGGTAAGTAAGCGATGCACCCCGGTATAGCGCCCGAGGTAGCATCTGTCACGAGCTCGCCGAGAACGGTCAATTCGAGCGTGAGCTGGGTCCACCAGCTGGCGCTCACTAGCGCAGGAGGCGCCTATGTCAGAACACGAATGCCTCTACCCTGAGGCGACACGCGAAATGACCGAGCAGCGCAACCGTCTTGCTCCCGGGCCGGCCGAGTCGTTCCGAGCCTTCAGCAAGAGCGTTTTCGCTGACGGAGCTGTTTCCGCCAAGACAAAGCAGCTGATCGCTGTAGCGGTCGCGCACGTGACGCAGTGTCCCTATTGCATCCGAGGCCATAGTCGGGCCGCCCTGCGGCTCGGTGTGACCGCTGAGGAGATCATGGAGGCCATTTGGGTGGCCTCGGAGATGCGCGCTGGCGGCGCCCTCGCACACTCCGCGCTGGCGTTGGACGAAATCGTGCACCACCAAGGCGAGAAGGGCAGCGGCTGACGGGGACTCTCATCGTGTCGCAGAACGCGCTCGCCGACCGCGGGCTTTTAGGACCGGCGGTAACCGGACCATGACCGCAGACAACTACTTGATCGGAATCACGACCACCGGTTCGCCGCACATCGGCAACTACGTCGGTGCAATTCGACCCGGCATCACGGCGAGCACAGATCCATCGACCCAGCACTTCTATTTTCTCGTCGACTATCACGCGTTGGCCAAGAACGAGGACCCGGACAAGATCCGTCACTCGACCCTCGAGATCGCGGCCGCCTGGCCGCCGACATCCTGATGTTCAAAGCAACGCGCGTGACCGTCGGTCAGGACCAGAAGCAGCACGTAGAAATGGCGCGGGACATTGCGCAACGTTTCAACCACCGACACCGGGATACCTTCGCGCTGCCGGAGCTGGTGATTGGGGAGACCACCGCCGTGCTCCGAGGCCTCGACGGTCGCAAGATGTCGAAGAGCTATGACAAGACCATTCCCCTGTTCTGCCCGCCCAATCAGCTCCGCAAGCTCATCATGAAGATCAAGACGAACAGTCTCGAGCCAGGTGAGCCCAAGGACACCAACGACAGCACTCTGTTGGACATCTACAAGGCGTTTGTCACGCCTGAGGAAACACGATTGATGGCGGCTCGGTATGCCGATGGCATTGCCTGGGGAGAGGTGAAGCAGATGCTCTTCGAGTGCATCGACGACCACGTCGCTCCGGCTCGGGCCGAGTTCCAGAGGCTCGTCGATCATCCGGGCCAGGTCGAGGCAGAGCTGAAAAAGGGGGCCATCCGCGCGCGCAAAATTGCCACGCCCTTCTTGGCCGACATCCGGAAAGCGATCGGGATCCGACCGCTGGGCTAGCGCTGGTCGCCAGGGAACGACCGGCTCAATGACGGCACCGAGCTCGCCCGGCCCACGCGCGCGTAGACGACTGCGGCGGCAGAGAAGCCGATGGCGACTGCGTTCGCGACCGCTCCCGCCGAGCGCAGACCTTCGTGGCCGGTGAGGTCGCCGAGCACGCGCGCCAGCAGACCGCCGTGGAGTGCGGCGAGCGCGACGTACAGCACTGGGTGGAACGGCAGTTCGACGCGCGCAACCGCGAGTCCGGCACGAAACGCCGCGAATTTCGCGACGTCCAGGCGTCCCTCCACGTTCGCGGCCGCGAGCAGCGCGTGCAGGCGCTCATGGTCCAGTGCAAGATAATCCGTCACGTGCTTCGTTTCAGCGCGCATCTGCTCATTCCTCCAGCGTCCTTCGACCAGAACTCGTCGTGATGCACGGTGCAGCCCTCGCGATCGGACCGGAGATTTAGGGACACCCCTAGCTAGCTCCTAGCGATCAATCCGTGATCAACCTCGCGCCACTCTGAAACGTGACGTAGGCCCAGGCCCACTCGATCATGACGACCAGTCGATTACGGAACCCGATGAGGTAGAAAATATGGACCACGAGCCAGATCAGCCAGGCGAAGAAGCCGCCGAACCGTAGCCCGCCGATCTCGACGATCGCGAACTTCCGGCCCACCGTGGCCAGGTTGCCCTTGTCGTGATAGCGGAACGGGCCGGTCGGCTCGCCGCCGATGAGCTTGAGGATATGAGAAGCGATGTACCGTCCCTGTTGCATTGCCACGGGGGCGAGACCGGGAAGCGGTTTGCCGTCCTGCTCGAGCGACGCGGTATCTCCCAGGACGAAGACTCGCGGCTCTCCCGGCACTGACAGGTCCGGATTCACTTTCACGCGGCCGGAGCGATCGGTTTCCGTCCCAAGCCATTTCCCCGCCGGAGAGGCCACCACGCCCGCGGCCCAGATCACGCATCCCGACGCGATCCTGCGGTCCGCGAGGTCAACGCCTCCGGCGTCGATGCGCTGGACCAGGGAGTCCGTAAGGACCGTGACTCCAAGCCGTCCGAGCTCAAGGGCGGCCCGCTCGGCGAGCTCCGCCGGAAACCCCGAGAGCAGCCTCGGGCTCGCCTCGACCAGGAGCACTCTCGTCTGGGTGGGATCGATGTGTCGGAAATCGCGGGCCAGCGCCTTGCGGGCCAGTTCCGAGATCGCGCCCGCCAGCTCGACGCCCGTGGGGCCGCCCCCGACGACGACGAAAGTGAGCAGCTCGTCGCAACGGGCGCGGTCGGCCTCTTTCTCCGCCATCTCGAACGCGAGAAGGATCCGTCGCCGGATCGAGGTCGCATCCTGGATCGACTTGAGGCCAGGCGCGAACTCCTCCCACTCGTCGTGCCCGAAGTATCCATGCCTCGCGCCGGTGGCGAGCACGAGGAAGTCATAGGGCAGCCCGTCTTCCCGGCCGCTCAGCCGCACCCGGCGGTTGGCCAGATCGATTCCCGTTACCTCCGCCAGCAAGACCTCGGTGTTCGCCTGCCTCCGGAGCACCGACCGAATCGGCATCGCGATATTGGCTGGCGAAAGCCCCGCCGTCGCGACCTGATAGAGCAGGGGCTGAAAGACATGGTGGTTGCTCCGATCGACGAGTGTGATCCGCGCCGGGGCGCGATGCAGCGCGCGAGCCGCCCCGAGACCCGCAAACCCCCCACCCACGATGACGATCCTCGGCGCGTTCCCGTCAGGCATGTGCGCATGTTCTCATAGGACCGCCGAACGGGTGGCGGTGGGAGGGAACACGTCGAGCCGGCCCAGGCCACGCAGCAGAACCAGATTGGCGCTCCAAGGGCCGATGCTCGGCAGCTTGGTCAAGTACGGGACCGCCTCGGTGCTGCTCAGGCCCGAGAGCTGCTCCTCGGTTACTTCTCCTGCTTCGATCGCGCGCGCGACGTGGCGGAGCGTCTCGGCCTTCCGAAGACTGAGGCCGCACGCGTCCGCTGAGCGCGTGCACGGAAGCAGTTTCGTTGGCGCGATGCTCCGTGATGCGAGCGCCGGCCTTCATCACGATGAGGACAATCCGAAGATCGGCCTCGCGCGCCAGCGTGCGCGCGGTATGACCGTCACGCAGGTAGGCGTCTTCCGATCGCAATTCAGAGTCTGCTGTCGCAAGATCAAAGATGGTCATTTCGGGCTCTCCGTTCCTGGTCAGATCGACTGCCGATACCCAAAGAACTCGTGGTCTTCATTGTAGCCGCCGTGTCCGCCGCCGACGTCGTCAGATTGGGTGTTTGTACTCTACAATACAAAGTACTTGACTGACCCAGGAGACGGGAGGATCTTCTCTCCATGACGCGCCAAACCGACGAGCCATCCAGCCTCTACGAGCACGCCGCCGAGAACCTTGTCTACATCCGGGACGCGATGGAGCGCGCCGGGTCCTTCACGGCGGTGCCGGGCTGGGGAGGCGTGATCATGGGGCTGACGGGAGCCGCGGCGGCGATCATCGCCGCAGGGCAGGACGCGCGGGACGCGTGGCTCGTCACCTGGCTGGCCGCGGCGGTGATCGCTTTCACCGTGGGAGTGGTGGCGGTTCTGCTCAAATCGCGCGAAGCTGGCGCGCCGTTCCTTTCGCGGCCCGCGCGGCAGTTCGCCCTCAGTTTCTCGCCCGCCATTCTGGCCGGGGCGCTCCTGACCGCCGCGCTCGTCCGCGCCGAGCTTCACTCGCTTCTTCCAGGTGTGTGGCTCCTGCTCTGCGGCGCGGCCGTCGTCGCCGGCGGCGCTTTCTCGGTGCGCATCATCCCGTTGATGGGACTCTTCTTCCTCTTTCTCGGAACGATCGCGCTGTTCAGCTCTCCCTTGATCGGTGATGTCTGCCTCGGCCTCGGATTCGGCGCCCTTCACATCGTCGTCGGAGCGATTATCGCGAGGCGGTACGGTGGGTAAGAAAGCGCCCAACCCGAAGAGGCTCACACCGTCCCCGGAACTCATCCCGATGGAAGGCGCGGTGGAGAAGACGGCCGAGCTCGATCGGCTCATCCACGACCGGCTGCGCCTCGGGATTCTCAGCGCCCTGGCGGTCAACGAGAGCTTCAGCTTTACCGAGCTCAAGAACCTCCTCAAGACGACGGACGGCAACCTCAGCGTCCACGCCCGCAAACTCGAAGAAGCCGGGTACGTCTCCTGCCGGAAGTCGTTTCAAGGGAGAGTCCCGCACACCGAGTACCGGCTGACGACGAACGGCCGCCGAGCGCTGCAGCGCTATCTCGATCACATGGAAGCTCTCATCATCGCCACGCGGGGGCGGGCGTGACGTGCGCCGAAGCGCCGCTTCGAGCGCATTATTGTTGATTGTCACTTTGCCGTGTAAAGTACTCTGCGTACTCTGCGTACTCTGCGTACTCTGCGTACTCTGCGTACTCTGCGTACTCTGCG
>CAZVYN010000122.1:0-6686 GCA_964631125.1 uncultured bacterium
GCTTCACACCCATCCCCCACTCCGCACCTTCCGCGCCATCACCAAGTCCGCCGCATCCCCCTCCGAACTCTCCCCCACCAACGCCTTCCCCGGATTGCACACTCCCTCGGGATCGAACACGCGCCGCACGGCGTCCATCTGCTCCAGATCGTCCGCGCTGAAGACCAACGGCAAGAGCGCGCGCTTCTCCAATCCGACCCCGTGCTCTCCGGTCAAGGCGCCGCCGAACTCCACGCACATCGTGAGGATCTCCACCCCCGCCTGATGCACGCGATGCCGTTCGCCCTCGTCGTCGGGATCGAAGAGCAAGAGCGGGTGGAGATTGCCGTCACCGGCGTGACAGACGTTGGCGACGCGCAGTCCCAGACGTTCGCAGATCGCGCCGATGCGCCGGATCGCCTCGGGCACGCGCGAACGAGGAACGACGCCGTCGTGCGTGTAGTACGCCTTGGCGATCTTCCCCACTGCACCTAGCGCCTGCTTCCTTCCCTTCCAGAGTCGCGCGCGGGTCGCCTCGTCGGCCGCGAGTTCGACGCGCACGGCCCCTCGCGCCAAGCAGAGCGACTCGATGCGAGCCGCGTCATCGATCACCGCTTGCGGAGTCCCCTCGACTTCGATCAAGAGCACCGCCTCTGCCTCGCGCGGATAGCCGACGCGCAGATGCGCCTCCACGGCTTGGATGCCCGCTCGATCGATCAGCTCGAGCGCCGCCGGAACGATTCCAGCGGCGATGATCGCGGTGACCGAATGGCACGCCGCGTCGAGCGAATCATAGACAGCGAGCAGCGTCCGCACCGCCGGCGGCGCCGCGATCAATCGCACGGTGATCTCCGTCACGATGCCGAACGTCCCTTCGGAGCCGACAAACAAGCTGGTCAGATCGAGCCCCAAGCCCGAGCCCGCGCGCGATCCGGTGCGCAGAAGCGTCCCGTCCGGCAACACCACTTCGAGCCCGAGCACGTGATTGCTCGTCACTCCGTAGCGGAGCGTGTGCGGCCCGCCCGAGTTCTCGGCCACATTGCCGCCGAGCGTGCACGCGCCTTGGCTGGAGGGATCGGGCGCGTAGCGCAAACCGTGCGCCGCGGCGGCTCGCCCGAGTTGCGCGTTGACCACGCCCGGTTGCACCACTGCCACGCGGTTCTCCGCGTCGAGCTCCAAGATGCGGTTCATGCGCGAGAAGCCGAGCATCACTCCGCCGTTCGCCACCGCGCCGCCGCTCAATCCGGTGCCGGCGCCTCTCGCGACGAACGGTACGCCATGTCGCGCACAGAGCCGCACGCACTCCTGCACTTCGGCCGTCGTCTCGGGCAAGACGACGATCTCGGGCAGCCCCCGTGCGAGCGTGTGACCGTCGCACTCGTAGACGAGACGCTCGGGCAGCGACGTGATGACGCGCTCCGGAGGAAAGTGACTCGCGAGCTCCGCGAGGAACGAGGGCTCGGCCGTCGACATCGCGACCGCGGCCGTTCAGTTCGAGGCGGCGGCCAGGACCTGCTCGACGGCGCGCACGGCGTCATCCGGTCCACCGCTGCTCGATCCACGATGCCCCTCGTCGCGCAGCACTTCGGCGAACGCCTGCACGAAGCGCACAAGCTTCGCGGGTTCGCTCGATCCGCCCATCAAGCCGACGCGCCAGACCTGCCCGCGCCACGGCCCGAGTCCCGCACCGATCTCGATGTCGTGCGCTTCACGCAGCGCGATCCGCACCCTCGCCTCGTCGACCCCGTCCGGCACACGCACCGCATGCAGCGTCGGCAACTGATGTTCGACCACACTCGCGAGAGAGAGTCCCAACAGATCGAACGCGGCCACGAGTGCGCGATGGTGCAGCCGGTGTCGGGCCCACCGCGCCTCCAGCCCTTCTGCGAGGACGAGATCGAGCGCCGTCTCCAGCGCATAGAACAGCGACGCCGGCGCCGTGTGGTGGTAGACCCGCTCGCCGCTCCAGTACTTCGCGAGCAGCGCCAGATCGAGGTAGAACGTGGTCGGCTTGGAGCGAGCGAGGATCGCTTCGCGCGCGCCCGCGCTGAGCGTGATCGGGGCGAGTCCCGGCGGCGCGCCGACACACTTCTGCGTGCACGAGTAGGCCGCATCGATCCCGAGCGCATCCACGCGCAAGGGCAGCCCGCAGAATGACGTGACCGCGTCGACCACCATGAGCGCACCGACATCGTGCGCGGCGGTGATCGCCTCGGTCAGCGGCTGCTCGATCCCGGTAGAGGTCTCCGCCTGCACGAGAGCGACGACGCGGGGCCGCGTTTCCCGGATCTCCGCGACCAATCGGTCGACCGACACGATCTCGCCCCAATTCGCCTCGACCACGCGCACGTCCGCTCCCACCCGCGCCGCGATCTCGGCCAGGCGCGCGCCGAAGTAGCCGGCCACGCCGACAACCGCGCGATCACCCGGCGCGAGCAGATTGGCGAGGCACGCTTCCATGCCCGACGTGCCGGTACCAGGAAGCGCCCACGTCCACTCGTTGCTCGTCCCGAAGGCGACGCGCAGCTTCGCCTGCACGCGGTCCATCAACGCGAGATAGCCGGGATCGAGATGTCCGACGACCGGATGCCGCATCGCTTCCAACACACTCGACGGAACATCGCTCGGCCCGGGGCCGAGGAGCAGACGCGGACGCGGCAGGGACGTGATCACGCCGTCGTGTGCGGCGGGCCGCCTTGGGGGCCGCCTTGGGGGCCGCCTTGATGACCGGGCGCGCCGTGAACATGCATCGCCTTCACCCGGCGCAGCGCCTCGGCCGGATCGATGGCGCCGTAGATCAGCTCCATGAAGATCGGCAAGTGCTGGTCCATCGCCCAGACCGGCGAGAGCACCATGATCTCCGCGTGGTGCGCCGAGACCTTGCGATCGGTCAGGAGCGTGGTCGCCGTGCAGCGCAATTCGCCCTTGTCCAGATCGATGGTGAAACGGACGTAGGCCAGCTCCGCGTTGCAGCGCGTGATGAATTCCATCATCGCCGCGCGCCGCTCGGGCGGGACCATGACCGGACAGATCGACCACGTCGTGAGGCTCTCTTCGTTCGCTCCCCACCTCGCCACGGCCGCGATCGTGCCGTTCTTCGCCGCAAACGAAAGTCGCAGCGCACTGTTGTCGGGAAACGCCTGGAAGCCGAACCCCTTGGAATGGAGGAAGTCGGCCAAACTGCTCAAAACGCTGCTCATGGGATCTCCGGAAGTGGCGGTGTTTGCGTTGGGTTCGAGAGCCTAGGCCTCGACCCCGCTCGACGACAAGTCGCGGCGGCTACCAGCGATGAAACGCCGGATGTCCTTCCTTCACCGCGACGAAGACTCCGCGACAGGTGGCGGTCGGCTTGACGATCTCGGCGCCATCGGCGGCCTGTGTGACCGCCTCGAGCACCGCGTCGATCGTGGCGCGGTCGTCGGTCGAATCGGCCACGGTCGCGCGCAATCGGATCAACGCGGACGACGGGGTCGGTCGGAGCAGCTTCACATGGAACTCGGCTGTCACGGTGCAAGGCGGAGTCTCGGCGCCGGCGCGTCGCATCAGATGCCAGGCGGCGGTCCAGTTGCTGTGACAATCGAGGAGCGCGCCCAGGATTCCGCCGTTGAGCATCCCTGGGAACGCTTCGTGGTGCGGTTCGGCGCGCCACTCGGCAACGACCGACTCACCGAGGACCGGATCGCCGAGCACGAAACTCCGGATGCGCAGACCCTTCGCGTTCGCCGGACCGCAGCCGAAGCAGGCGTTGCTCGGCGCGTAGGTCTCCTGCAGAGACTTTCGGGTCATGCGCGCGGTTCTAGAATCCGAGCGCCTTCTTGCGCTCTTCGGCGCCCGGATACGGATCGCCCTGCTTGCTGATCACCGGCAGGCCCGGCGACTTCTCGGCGTTGATCGCGACCCACTTCTTCTGGTCCTCGGGGACCGACGACTCGTCGTAGATCGCCTTGACCGGACAGGCCGGCTCGCAGGCCCCGCAGTCGATGCACTCGTTCGGATCGATGTAGAGCATCTCGTCGTCGCCATGGAAGCAGTCGACAGGGCAGACGGTGACGCAGTCCGTGAAACGGCAACGCTGGCAGTTGTCGGTGACGACGTAGGACATCGATCGAGATCTCCTCTGGTGGGTCGGTCCGGGTCCAAACCCGGCGGAGTATAGGGAAGGAGCTTCCGAGGCCCGAGGGGAGATTCGCTAGTGGGCGCCCTGGAAGTACGGATTCCGCCCCGCGGCGTGATCGGTCACATCGAGGATGTCGCCTACTTCCGGCAGGAACTCGCGCAAGACCCGCTCGACGCCGGAACGCAAGGTGACGCTGGCCATGCCGCAGCCCTGGCAGCCCCCCCCCATTTCGATGAAGAGGACGTTTTCCTTCACGTCGATCAGTCGCACCTGCCCCCCGTGGCTCGCGACTCCCGGATTGATCTGCGTCTCCAGCACCTGCTCGGTCACCTTGCGGAGCTCTTCGGGCGACGGCACGTTCTCGAAGACCTCCGCCGCGACGGGCGGCGTCTCGGTCAGGAGGATCGCGCGGATCGACGCGCCGACCTGCTTGCCGATCGTCCGCCAGTCTTCCCATTCGCCGGCGTAGACCGTCACGACGTCATGGGAGAGGAGCACCGCCTCGACCCCCGGAATCTCCAAGATCTTCTCCGCCAAGGGGGAGCCTTCCGCCCGCAGCTTCGATCCGAAGTAGTAGGAGCGCCCGGGCAGGACGGGGCGATCGATGGTGAAGGTGCAGCGGGTGCCGTCGGTCGACGGCGACGCGGAAATCTTGATCTCGGGCTCCATGGGATCCTCCGGGGCGTGGGACGAGGGGCGAGCGCGATTCTGCCACATCCACGCGCGGAGAGCGAAAGCAGGCTGGGACACGTCGGGGACTAGATGTCCGCCTTCGCCCGCTCGATTCGGCGGATCACGTTGCGCGCGACCCCGATGGGGAGCCGCACGCGCACCCGCTCGTTCGGGGACTCGACTCGGATTTCGACGTTCGGACCCCGCTTCTGGATCGAGACGTCCTCGTCGCGCGACTCGATCCGGACGATCTCGAAGTCGGGCCGGGCGGCCAGGTCATCGAGCAATTCCAGCAGGCCCGGGCCCCACTCGTCGAACTCCGCGCTGACATCCTCGAACACTGCGTCCGGGATGGCGGCGGCGCCAATCTGGACGAACAGGGTCGGAACGCGGATCGAGACGCGATGGTGGTTCGGCGACTGGACCTGGACCAGGATCGTCCCGGTCTCGATGGCGGCGCTGAGCGCGCCGGCCACCGAGAGCGTGAGAACGAGCCCGACGACGATGGGGACCCAGGTCGCGCGCGCTTGGTCGGGGAGAGACGAAGGCGTCAAGATTCACCTCGCCCGCTAGCGCGGGGCGTGGGTGGTATCGACCCAGATGCGAACCGTTTCGTCATCGGAATCGACGGAGACGAGTTCGCCGGGACCGTGAGCGATGAGCGCGTCGCAAGCCGCTTCGAGGTTCAGCTCCTCGCCCTTGCCGGCCAGGAGGGCGTCGACCACGGGGATCGGCAGCTTGATGTTGACCTTCTCCGTCGGCTCGTCGACCCGAACCATCATGTAGTTGCCTTCGCGGGCGACCTCGACGTCTTCTCCCTTCGACTCGACCGTGACGAACTTGCCCTCGGGCGCCTCGCGCGCGACCGCCCACATCTCGCGCAGATCGGCGATGTCGACATCTTTGTCATTGAGGCGGAAGTGGCGATTCGAGCCGTCGTCGTCCATCAGGAGAAGCATCTTTGCGGCCAGGGCGAGCGGGAAGTTGATGCGCACCGTCTCGCCATCGCCGTCCGCAGAGTCCTTCTCATCGACCGCCACATGGATCCAGAGCTTCTCGGCTTCGTCGTCCGCGAGAACTTGGGTCGGACCACCCAACGTCGCGGCCATCATCAGGGTCAAAGATGTGGCCGTGACCGACCAGAACCGGTGGATCTGCTGCATGATCTGCCTCCTCGGCGAGTACTTCCGTCCGGAACGAGCCGGGTCTCCCAATCGCTGATGGCGCAGTACGAGGGTGCCCCCCCAGGGTTCCCCGTAAAAAGGCTGACACCTCCGTCCGAGGATGTCGTCTATCCTGGCGAACCTAGAGAGACCCGAAGGAGGCACGCTTTGTCCAAGTACCCCGCCGAGTTCACCGAGCCGATGCGCGGCGAGTTGGTGCGAATCGGAGTCGAAGAACTCCGGACGCCCGACGAGGTCGACCAGATCATGAAGGAAAAGGAAGGGACGACGCTCGTCTTCGTGAATTCCGTCTGCGGCTGCGCCGCCGGAATGGCCCGACCGGGGCTCGCCCTGGCGCTGATGCATGAGGTCGTGCCCGACCGGATCGCCACCGTCTTCGCCGGCGTCGACACCGAAGCGACCGCCCGCGCCCGCAGCTACTTCGGCGAGTTCCAGCCGAGTTCGCCGCAGATCGCGCTCTTCAAGGACGGCCAACTCGTCGACGTCATCCAACGCCACCAGATCGAAGGCACCAACGCCCAAGCCGTCGCCGCGAAACTCGTGAGTGCGTTCGAGAGCTTTTGTAAGTAGCAGGCGACGCCTTCGGCGTCGCCTGTCCTCCTAGCCCCAAGCCTCGCCCTCACGCCAACCCCTGGAGCCCGCGCCCCCTTCTATGCAGACCCTCGCCGCCGTCCTCACCGCCTTCCCCGCCCTCAAATGGCGCACCGACACCGACACCATCGGCGCCGGCGCCG
>CAZVYN010000123.1:0-6515 GCA_964631125.1 uncultured bacterium
GCGCGCGGCCGGCGCAGCATCCATGGGAAGAGATGCACCGGCAGATCGAGGCGAAGCGGCTCGCCTTCGCGCTGCGCGACGCGCTACTCACCGATCCGGCGTTTCTGCCGGTCGATGAAGCAGAGCTGACGGCGGCGTTGCTCGATCCGGCGTTGCACCGAACGCTCGCCGCGCGCGTGGGGAACAAGGCGATGGCGGACGATTCGGTCGCGGACGCGGCGCTCTCCGCATTCGAAGAGAGAGCGGGGCGCGAGATCCTCGCTGAGTACGTCGCGACAGGGTATCAGCCGCGCGGCGCGACGCGTTCGGGACCCGACACGACCTACCTCTGCGCGGCCGATGCGAACGGACAGGTGGCGGGTCTGATCCAGAGCGTCTTCTATCCCTTCGGCTGCGGCGTGCTCGAGCCGGAGACGGGGATCTTGCTCAACAACCGAGCGGTCGGCTTCTCGCTCGAGCCGGAGCACATCAACCGCCTCGAGCCGGGCAAGCGCACGCTGCATACGCTCAACTCGTATCTGATCACGGCGGGCGGCCACGCGCGGTTCGTCGGCGGCACTCCGGGCGGCGACAACCAGGTGCAGACGAATCTGCAGATCTTGCGGCACCTGAGCGTGGGTGGATGCGCGTGGCCGGGGCCGGCGCCGATGACGCCGAACAAGTGGTCGCAGGCGCGGCTGCCGCGCGAACTGACGAGCGCCAATCGCGCCGCCGCCATGGCCCGCGCGCTCGAGGCGCCGCGTTGGCGTCACGATCCCGATGGCGTCGTGCGCATCGAGGGACGCGTGCCGGCGGAGATCCGTCGCCGTGTCGAGCGGCTCGGTCACCGTTGCATGCGTGTCGGTCCATGGGAAGGCAGCGGGTACGTGCAGGCGATTCAAGTCACACGCGACGGCGAAGCCGGCCGCGTGTTGATCGGAACAACCGACCCCCGAGGAGAAGGCGCCGCGCTGGGACTCTGATCAAGACTCCACCACCTCCCCACTCCCCACGAACACCAGACAACTCCGCACTTTCCCCCGCCAGAGCGACTCCACCGCCTCCCGATAGAGCTGCATCTGCGACCGATACCGCTCCGCGCGCGCGGGCGCCGCGGCGGGCGCGATATCGTCCGTCTTCCAGTCGATCACGATCCATCCATCGGCGGTCGGAAAGAGACAGTCGATCCGGCCCTGGATGAGCGCCCACTCCTCGTCGAGTAACCGTTCGGCTTCGGGAGAACCGGCATCGGGATGCGCAGACCAGTGAGCGGCGAGATCGGCTCGCTCGGCCAACAGACGTCGCAGGGGCCAGCGGAGTGAAAACGGGGCTTCGCGCTCGAGACTGCGCGCGGCTGCTGCCGCGCGCAGGTCATGACCGAGGGGAGTCTCGAAGAACGCGACGATGCCGCGCTCGAGTCGCTCCACCGACGGTGCGCCGCCCCACCACGGCTCTTGCTTGAAGCGCCCGAGTTGGTCGGCGATCGACGGCGCGGAGAGGGTGAGATCGAGTCGGGCGAGTGCTTCGTGGTAGCGAACGCCGCGCAACCGGCGTTCCACCGACGAATCTCTCTCACTCGGCAGCCATGGCATCGCTCCGTCCAGTCGATCCGCGCGGACCTCCGGCAATTCATCGCCCTCGCGTTTGAACTCTGTCACCCAGTACTTGCCTCGGAGGTCGGGGAGCGCGAGGAGGGATGACGCGACGGACCGGCGGGAGAGGCGCGCGGAGAGGACTTCCTGAAGCGCGTGGGACAACGTCGTCTTGGGACGAGACTCAGTGAGGGGAGAGGCGGGAAGAGGCGCCGCGCCTGGGGGCGCGGCACTGCTCAATGACGCCAGCGAGTGCCAGTGGCCTTGGAGTGGGAGCCCGGATGCTTGGCGAATGTCGGGAGACAGGTCGGACGCGTCGGACGCGTCCGACCTGTTCCAGGACACCGCTCCCATGATCCAAGGCAGCGCGCATCGGGCCGCGGCGGCCCGATGCGCGCGTAACGCCTGCGGCTCGTCACCCGCATCCCACGGCGGCTCCTTGGCCTCCGCGAAGAGCCAGAGTCGCTGCTTGGCCCGCGTCAGCGCGACGTAGAGGATGCGCGCTTCTTCACGGCGGCCCGAGCGCTCTTGCTGCCAGGCCAGCGTGCGGCGCGCGAACGTATCGCGGCGCGACCAACGTTGCGGATCGAAGGCGGGCAGACCGATCCAGTCGCGACCAACGCGGAAGTGCGCCTCGAGTCCGCGTCCGCCTTGGAAAGTCCAGGCCAGACGGGGCAACACGACGACGTCGAACTCCAGGCCCTTGGCGCCGTGCATCGTGAGCAACGTGACGGCGTCGCTCACATCGGTCGCGGAGGTGAGCGACTTCGTGGTTCCGCGCTCTTCCATGGAACGCAGCCGCGCCAGAAAGCCGCGGAGCGACGGCCCGCGCTCCCCTTCGTAGACGCGCGCGAGCTGCACCATCCGCTGGAGCAGCGCACGCTGGCGAACACCGCCGCTCTGCGCCAGGAGCAGTCGCTCGAACTGAGTCTCTTCGATCCGCTCTTCCAGGAAACGCCCCAGCTCGATCTCTTGCTCGCGCCGCCGCCAGCCGATCAGCTGCTCCAAGAACGCGCGCAGCCGCTTGCCTGGCGCCACGCCGAGCGCGGGCGCATCCGCGTCGACCTCTCCCGCCCAATGCAGCAACCGAGCTTCCGGTGAATCGCCTTCCTCGTCGGCCGAAGGCGGCAACAACGGTCCGGCGGCGAGCGCGGCCGCGTCGACGAAGGCGGCGCCGATCGTCGCATCGAGGAAGGTCTGCGCCTTCGGACGCGCGAGTCGGATGCGCAACAGATCGCTATCACCGAGGCGCACGAGCGGCGAACGCAAGACCGCGGCGAGCGCGACATCGTCGCGCGGATTGTCGATGACCGAGAGCAGCGCATGGAAGTCGCGCGGTCCCGACTCGTCGAGCAGGCCGCGACCGGAGGCCAACCCGACCGGGATGCCTTGCGCCTCGAGCGACTCCCGCAGATCGGACATGGCCGCCGAGCTGCGCACGAGGATGCCGACGCGCCGCCAGCTCCGATCTTCGGTCGACGCGTCGCCTCGACGCCACTCGAGCAGTCGGCGTCCGATCGCGATCGCCTCGCGCCGCGCGGGAGAGAGCGGCTCCAGATCGGGCGGCGTGGCGTCGCTGCGCTGCTCGACCAAGTGCAGCTCGACCTCCGGCGCCTTCTGCTCCGGATCGGCCGGCTCGAGTCGCTGCTGCGTGTAGGCCGAGCCGATCGTTTCCGCGTCGAACAGCCGCTCGAAGATGCGATTGACCAGCGAGAGGATCGGCGGCGCGCACCGATGGTTGCGCCGCAGCGGGATCACGAGCGAACCCTCACCGGGCGGAGGCGACGCCGGATCGAGGAGCGCGATCCCCGCCCGCGCGCGCGCCAGGAAGACCGAAGGATCGGCCAACCGGAACTCATAGATCGACTGCTTCACGTCGCCGACGCGGAAGCTCGCGCCCGGCCGCGTCAGTTGCGCGAGAATCCGCTCCTGCAGTCGATTCACATCTTGGAACTCGTCGACCAACACCTCGTCGAACCGCGAGCGCCAGGCCGCGCCCGCCTCACTCTCCAGGAATCGCAGCGCGCACAGCTCCAGGTCGGAGTAGTCGAGGAAACCCTGCCGATCCTTGAATCGCTGGTAGCCTTTCTGCGTCTCTCGAGCCACCGCCACGAGCACAGCGATCGATCGCTGTTCCTGGCGAGTCTCCTCCACCAGCGCGCTCGTTCGCAGCGGAAGCGCGCGGAACCAGAAGCTGCGAGAGCCGGATCGGAGCATGTCCTTGAGCGCCTCCGCGGCGCGGTCCACCCAGGGACTGGCTCCCTTTGCTCCGCGGGGTAACGACCCCGGGTCGAACCAGAGTCCGCGCTTCTTATCGCTCACATCGTGATCGGCCAGGCCAGCGGCCCGTATCTTCGCAAAGAACTTCTGCTGTGCTTCTGGGGTGGCGAAGTCCTCGCGCCGAACCGACAGGAAGAATCTGGCCGCAGCCGGATAGCTCTTGGGCTTGTCTGAGTCAGGCAGAACCGAAGCGATCTCGGTCGCCAACGCCATGGCGGCTTGCCATTCGCGCCACGCGTGATCGACGAAGGCGTCCCACCACGGAAGTCGGGTCACGTCTTCGGGCGGCTCGGCCAGAAGTCGCTGCAAGTAGCCCTCGGGATCCTCCGTCGCGCGCGCATAGGTGAGCAGCTTGCGCACGATCTCGCGCAGCCGTTCACCCCCGCTGTCGTATCCCGCCATGTCGACCAGACGGCGAAACGTCTCGCCGTCCTCGGTCTCGAGGCCATACCAGCGATGGAAGACCAGTCGAAGCGAGTCATCCCACGCTTCGTCTCCCGCGGTCTCGTCGAGGATGCGGAAGCCGGGATCGACCTCCGCCTCGACGAACGACTCGCGCAAGAGCCGCGCGCAGAAGGCGTGCAGCGTCGAGACCCAGGCGCGCGGCAGGGCCGGCAAGAGCGAGCGCAGCGTCGGATCTCTCGCGACCTCGCTGTAGATGCGCCCGCGCATCTCGCTGGCGGCTTTCGTCGTGAACGTGACCACGAGCAGGCGTTCGACGCCGCGCGCGGGATCCTGGCGAAGCCGCCGCAGGATGCGACGCACCAGCACGCTGGTCTTTCCGGTGCCCGCGCCGGCCGCAACCACCAGATCGCGGCCGTCGATCTCGATCGCCGCTTGCTGGAACGGATCTGGAACGAAGTCGGGCGGGCGGCGCGCGTTCATGACAACGACTCCAACTCTGGAACGTCCGACATTCCTTCCGGAGCTTGCTGGCGCGTGGGATCGACGCCGCGCCGAAAACGACAGACCGCGGCATACTCGCAGTTCACGCAGGGCAGTTTGCCGCGAGGCGCGAACGGCTTCGCTTCGACCCACCCTTTCATCCATGACGCGGCGTAGTGGCGCAGGTGCTCGGTCCCGGTGGAGAGCAGATCGTCGAGCTCCGCCGCTCCGGCCAGTCGCTGGCTCGTCGCTCGCTTGCCCGGAACGATCAGCGCCTCTGGATCGAACGCCTCCGCCTCGTCCCCGATCAGGAACCCGTGGGCCTTGATCTCAGGTTTCGAACCGCCGTCGCCGCCGAGTTCTTCGGTCCGCACCGTCGGCTGCGCCGGCACGTACAGCCCGCCCGCCGGCGTCCATTCGAGTTTCTGGCGCACATACAACAGGTACGCCGCCAGTTGAAGGTCGACCCCCGATTCCAGCTCGCGACGAGCGCCCTGTTTCTCTCGCAATTTGTAGTCGATGACCATCGCGTGCGTGACATCGCCGACGGTGCGAATGTCCACGCGATCGATGCGTCCCTCCAGTTCGAGTTTGCGCTCGGCATCGATCGGAAAGACGAGCGGCGATCCGACGCGCGGCCCGAACGCGAACTCGACCTCGCCGATGGTGAACTGCGAGCCGTTCAGCCGCTCCGCTTCGACGCGGAGGAATCGCTCGAGCGACCGTTCGACACGACTCAAGCGGTGGAGACTCGCCAAGTCGGCGCGAAAGGCGAGGAAGCGCGGCTCCAGCGTGAGTCGCTCCAGGGTCGCGTGGAGCCGTTCGCTCCAGGCGGCGAGATCGCGCGGGAGCGACGCGCGCGGCGCCAGGATCCGCTCCAGCGCCGAGTGCACGAGACTGCCGATCTCGAGCGGCGTGACCTCGGACTCCGGCCGCGCCTCGAGCCTCAGCAGCCGCGACGCGAATCCCTGGAAGGGACACTGCGCATGTTGCTGCAGGCGACTCACACTCGCCACCAGCGTGTCGCCCCTGAGGAGATACGGCAGCAACTCGCTGTCCAGCCAGGGCGGCTGGAGATGCGCGAGTGATTCCCGCGCGGCGGCGGCGATCGCCGTGCTCTCGTGCAGCGCGCTGCTCTCGATCAGAGGCTCCGCCAGCACGAGGTCGTCTTCCAGGAGCAGCCGCTCGACTATCTCCTCAGAGGCCTGGAGCGCCTCGATCGGCAACGCCTCCGGAATGAACGCGACGAAATCTCTACGCTCTACGCCGAGCGTCCGCTGCGCCTCGGTCACGAAGAGCGAGTTCGTCAGCTCGCCGCCTCCCTCTTCACTCATGCGCCAGGTGAACAGCGTCCGCTCGGACGCGCGAGTGGCCGCTATATAGAAGAGGTACGCCTCTTCGGATTGCTGTTCGCCGGCGGTCGGCCCGAGCGGCAGGCCGATCTGGGAGAGGACGGCGCGATCGTGATCGTTGAGGATCGGACCGTCGGCCACCACGCGGGGAAACTGTTCGTCATTCAAGCCGCCGACGATCGCGAAACGGATCCCTTCCAGTCGGCTCCGTTGGATGTCGCCGACGGTGACCTGGTCGAGTCCGTGCGGCGCCACTCCGAGTCGCGTCGCGGCCAATCCCTCGCGCACCGTGCGGGCGAACTCCTCCAGTCCGATCGGGAGCGGTCCCCAGAGCGACGCCGCCTCGCCCAGCAGCCGCGAGATCGCAGCGGAGACCTGCGCGCTCCAGCCGTCGTCATCAGCGGGCGAAGCAGCGGGCGAAGCAGCG
>CAZVYN010000124.1:0-6191 GCA_964631125.1 uncultured bacterium
ACCCGCCCGCTTCGCCGCTGCCCCCCGGCGCCAGCGCCAGCAGCCGTCCGAGGAGTCCTTCCTGGAACTCCCTGAAATCGCCCATCTCAGAGCCGCTCGACGTACTTGCCGGTGGCCGTATCGATGCGGATGCGATCGCCCTGCTTGATGAACGGCGGCACCTGCACCTCGTACCCGGTCTCGACCGTCACCGGCTTGGTCACCGCACCCGCGGTGTCGCCGCGCGCCGCGTCGTAGGCCATCGTCACCGCGAGATCGACATAGGGAGGGAAGACGACGTCGAGGTACTGGCCGTCGTCCTTCACCTGGATCTGCAGCGCCATGTTCTCGGTCATGTACGCCACATAACTCGAGAGCGACTCCTCGGGCAGCGCGATCGTCTCGTAGGTCTCGTTGTCCATGAAGTGCAGCTCACCGCCTCCCTTGTAGAGGTATTGGATCGGCCGGAAGCGCACCGTCACCGTCGTGATCGTCTCGCCGGAATTCCACGTCTCGTCGATGACGCGGCCGGTCTTCATGTTCTTGAGCTTCGTGCGCACGAACGCGCCACCCTTGCCCGGCTTCACATGCTGGAAGTCGACGACTCTGTACAGGTCGTTCTTGTGCTCGATGACGAGCCCGTTGCGGATATCGGCGGTCGTGGCCAAGGGAAACTCCTCGTTGGATAGGCTCGCGAGACCCCTTCGGTCGCCGCGAAGAGCCGGGACTATAGCAGCGACAGCCCTCGACAGCCCCCCCCGAGCCGCCCTACCCTGCCCCGCGGAGGGAACCATGACCGTCCTCATCGTCCTGCTCGCGCTCGCCGCGCTGCTCATCGTCTCGGGGATCGGAATCTACAACTCGCTGGTCGGACTCAGGCAACAGGTGCGCAACGCCTGGAGCCAGATCGACGTGCAGCTCAAGCGCCGCTACGACCTGATCCCGAATCTGGTCGAATCGGTCAAGGGGTACGCGAAGCATGAACAGGAGACGCTGGAGCGAGTGATCAACGCGCGCAACGCGGCCATCGCGGCGCACGGGGTCGGCGCGCAGGCCCAGGCGGAGAACGCGCTCACGGGCGCCTTGCGCCAGCTCTTCGCTCTGGCCGAGGCGTATCCCGATCTGAAGGCAAACCAGAACTTCGCGCAGCTCCAAGAGGAGCTGACCTCGACGGAGAACCGCATCGCCTTCGCGCGGCAGCACTACAACGACACCGCCGCGACCTACAACACCCGCGTGCAGAGTTTCCCCGCCGCGCTCTTCGCCGCGCCGCTCGGTTTCCGCACCGAGGAGTTCTTCGTTCTCCAGGATCCGGCCCAGCGCGAAGCGACCAAGGTCTCGTTCTAGCCCGCGGTGGCCAACGAGACCTTTCACGCGCAGATCGCCGCCAATCAGCGGCGATCGTTGCTCTTGGTGGCCGGTCTCCTCGCGCTCTTCGCCGTGACTCTCTACACGCTCGCGGTTGCGCTCTTGCATGATACCCAGGCCGCGATCGTGCCGGCGGGACTCGGTCTCGCCGGCGCCTCCTTGGTCGCGATCTGCGCGCACCAATTCGGCGCCTCGGCGGTCACGGCCATGGCCGGAGCGCGCACGATCTCACGCGACGACGACCCTCAGTTGTGGAACGTGATCGAAGAGATGACGATCGCCGCGGGCCTCCCGATGCCGCGTGTCGCGTTGATCGAAGAAGACGCGCTGAACGCCTTCGCTGCGGGACCCGATCCGAAGCGCGCCGTCATCGCCATCACGCGAGGCTTGAGGGACAGCCTCACCCGCGAGGAATTGCAGGCGGTCGTCGCCCACGAACTCGGCCACGTCCGCAATCTCGACATCCGATTCTCGACGCTGCTGGCCGTCATGGTCGGGATGCTCGTGTTCATGTCCGAGATCGCGCGCCGCTCCTTCCGCTTCAGCGGCCGCCGCCACTCGACGCGCGGACGAGGCGGGAGCGGCGGGAGCGGCGGCCTCGCCGTCGTCATCCTCACGCTGGTCGGACTTCTCCTGGCGATCCTCGCGCCGCTGCTCGGGCGCTTGATCCAACTGGCGGCTTCGCGCGAGCGCGAGTACCTGGCCGACGCCACCGCGGTGCAGTTGACGCGGCATCCCGAGGCGCTGGCGAACGCGCTGGAGAAACTCGGCGCCGATGCGACCGCGCCCACCGAGCAGAGCCGCGCGCTCCAGCATCTCTATTTCGTCAATCCGTTCGAGCGCGCGCGCGAGCACGCCTCCGCGCTCTGGTCGACCCATCCGCCGCTGGCCGCGCGCATCGCGCGCCTGCGATCGCTCGTCACAGCCGTGCGAACAGGAGAGAGCAGATGACAGTGTCCCGGCCAGGCTCGCTCTGGTTCGTCTGGATCGCCATCCTCATCTCGGTCGTCATCCAGGGGATCCTCTTTCTCGTGCTGCAAGTCGGCCGACAACCGACGACCCCGCCGGTGGCCGTGCAGGCGATCCTGGTGGTGTTCGCGATCTCGAACGCGATGCTCGCCGCCCAGGCCCCGAACCTGCTCCGCGCGATCACGCCGGTCTCCCGCCAGATCGTGCAGTGGGCGCTGTTGGAAACAGTCGCCATCGTCGGAGGGATCAACGCGCTGATCGGCGGAAATCTCATGCTCTCGGCCGCGCTCGTCGCCGCCTCGTTCGTCGCGCTGCTGATCTTCCGCCCCGGACTCATCGCCGACGCCGACTGACGCCGATTGACGCCGAAGCGCGCGGACTACTGCAACAGCGTGACCCAATAGGTCGCCAACGCCGCCGCCACTACCGCGAGTCCCGCCAGAAGCCACCGAGAAGGACGCAGCCGCACAGGCGCCCGTGCGCGCAGGGCGCGTCGCAGCCGGGGGCGAGAGGCCGCCGGAGTCGCGCCATACTCCCGCCGCAGCGACGCGCGCCACGACCGATGCTCGAGCTCGCCCACGTGCGTGGCGTCGAGCGCGCGCAGCAGCGACTCTCTCCGCGCCCGCAGTTGCTCGACCCGCGGTCCACAGGTGCGACACGAGACCGCGTGTCTCCAGGCGCGCGCGCGTGCGCCGCCGCGCAGATCTCCGCCCGCCAATCGATCGACCCACATGCGTCCGAGATCACACGGCGCCTCGAGTCCCAATTCCCGGTCCCGCCACGCGCTCACGCGGCCTTCGACCTCGGTCGCCGGAATGCCCAAGATCGGCGCGATCGCCTCGAACGAAAGTCCCAGTCCCAAGTGCAGCGAATCGGCCACCGCCTCCATCGGCGCGCCGTCTCTGCTCAGCAGCAGGTTCGTGGCGACGCGCATCCGCCAGTGCGAGGGGATCTTCCTCGGCCCGAAGCGCGCCAGGCGAACGAGGATCCGCCGCGCCGCGTCGTCGGCGATCGCGATGCGCGCCGCCGGATCGGGAGTGGCGCCCGACAAGAGCTCGAACGCATGCGCGAATCGATGGATGCGAGGGGCGAGCGCCGCGAAGTAGGCTTCGACCTCTTCCCACACCCGGTCGCCTCGCGCGTCGTCGGGGGCATCTATCGGAGCAGTGCGGGGACTGACCTCCACGTCGGCGATCCTCCTGGGACGCCTCAGCATACAGAGCAAACCGGAATTCAGAGGAGGAGAGTCGCCCGTGGCGCTTTTCGGACCGTCGCCCACCAAGCGCCTCGAGCGAGCCGAAGCGGCTCTCGCACGAGGCGAGGTCTTCGAAGCCTTCCGTGATTTCACCGAGTTGATGTCTCGACTCGACAGGCTGAGCGACGGCGACGCCTCGCGCGCCCGCGCCGGTCACCGGAGGGCGCGCGAGAAGTTGATCGCCGCGCGGATGGCCGAAGCGGAGCGGATGCTCGCCGCGGGGGAGACCGACGCCGCGGAGGACAACTGTCAAACAGCGCTCGATCTCGCTGGTGACGATCTCGACACGACGGAGATCCTCCACTTCCAGCATCGCCTCTCGACGCCGCCCCGACCGGTCGCGCGCACCTCGCACTGGGAGGAAGAGACTGTGCGCGATCTGCCGACGGCGCGGCCTCCGGCGCCCGCGGAGCACCCGCTCGAAGCGCCGAGCAGCGAGCTTGACCCTGAGTGGATCGAAGCGCACCTAGGCTCGCTGGGGGAGGCGACCGCGACGCACTACCGCTCGCTCGGTCCCGACTTCCTCGCGGCCTACCTCGCGCTGGCGGAAGGGGACGGAGAGCGCGCCGTCGCTCATTTCGAGGCGCTCCCGCCCGAACTCGCCCGAGACCCCGCCGTCATGGTCGAGTCGGCCCACGCCCTCCTTCTCACCGGCCGTCCCCAGGAGGCGATCGACCGGCTGGATCAGCTCGAAGGCCGAGTTGCGCCCGAAGAGCGGGGCAAATCCACCGATTCCTTCTCTTCCCGGATCCGGTTCCTGCGGATCGAGGCGTACCGCGCCATGGGGCCGAGTCACGCCTCCCGCGCCGTCGCCGCCGCCCGCGAGTTCGTCGCGCAGTTGGCCGAGCCGAGCCCTGCGGCCGATGCTCTCCTGGCTTGGGCGCTGCTCGAAGCGGGTGACGCGGAAGAGGCGTATACCGTTGCCCGCCCTTGGCTTAGGGCCGGGACGCAGATCGAGGAAATTCTCGTTCCGGCGGCGCACGCGGCCGGGGTCCTGGGGCGTCCGGACGAGGCCCGCGAGCTGCTCGAGAACCTCCTCAAGACCCGCTTCCACCGCTCTCTCCAGCGCGAGGAGCCGGTCGAATTCCCCATCGAGGCCGGCCGGAAGCTCTTGGCTCTGTACTTAGAAGACAAAGAAGCAGGGCAGGCGCCCGACCCGGCCGCCATCCGTACCCTGGTCCTGCACCTGCTGGACCACGATCCCGAACGAGCCGAGGCGTACCACGAACTCTTGGTCAAGAACTGACCCCCGAAACCCGGGAACCGATCGCTCATGCGCCGCTCACGCAGAGTTTGCGAGAAAAGTGACTTGTCGGGCCGGAGCCCCCACGACTACTGTAGTAAGCGTTCGAAAAGTCCGGGATCCGCTCTTCGGGGGCCGAGGGGTGGAATCCGGACTTACGGACCCGACGAACGACTGCGCACCGTGACGATTCCGACCCGTGAAGTGACCTGCGAAGCGACTCGTGACTGCATCGTTCTGGCTCGACAACGTCGGTCGAATGAGAATCTCGAATCTTCGAGGTCAACTCTGGAGACCAGCACGCTGGCTCACTACCTGGAGGAGGTCCTTGCTGTTATGAAGAAACAGATACTGTTTTTTGCAGCAGCGTTATGTCTGGTGACGGGTCTGGCTACGGCCGGTCCCAATGCCGGCGGCACGTTGATCGTGCACTACAATTCCGCCATCACCGCGTCGACCGACGCCACCAACTACTGCGGTAGTTCGGGCCTGGCGACGTGCGCAGGCGCGATCACGACGGTTCCGCTCAATATCGTTCGCCGGCTCTGGACCGTCCTCGCGGCGTTCCATCCGTCCACGAGCCCTCGCCTGTCGGGGATCGTCTTCGGTGTCACTTACGACCCGGTCGTGGTGATCGACTTCCACGGCGGATGCGGAGACTTCCAGTTGGATTCGAGCGGCTGGCCCGCTTCGGGCACCGGTACCGCGATCACCTGGAATTCCGCGCGGACGACGCACCTCACCCAGGTGTACTACTTCACGGGCTACGGGTACGACGCAGGGGCCTTCAGCATCTCGCCGCACCCGAGCCAGGGCCTCTCGTTCGCGGACGACGCCGTCCCTTCGCTGCTCGACCCCATCGCGGCGACGGGCGTGCTCGGTTTCGGCCAGCCCGGCTCCGCGCCGTGCCCGGTCCTCGTGGTCCCCGGCGCGTGCTGCCGTCCTGACGGATTCTGTACCGTCGTGCCGGCTGCGCAGTGCTTGGCGCCGAGCGTCTATCAGGGCGACGGCACCGACTGCGATCCGAATCCGTGCCCGCAGCCTGTCGGCGCTTGCTGCTTCCAGGATGGGACGTGTGCGATCACGACCGCTGTTGGTTGCTCGGCCGGCGTCTTCCGGGGCGTCGGCACCGTGTGCGATCCGAATCCGTGCCCGCAGCCGCTCGGCGCCTGCTGTGCTCCGGATGGATCATGCTTGCTCACGACCGCTGAGGATTGCGCGTTCGACTACCAGGGCAACTTCACGCTCTGCGATCCGAATCCGTGCCCGCAGCCGGTTGGCGCTTGCTGCGTCGACTTCGTCTGCACGGTGACGACCGCCGGGGACTGCGCTGGCGACTTCTACGGTCCGGGGAGCACCTGCACCCCGAGCCCGTGC
>CAZVYN010000125.1:0-2864 GCA_964631125.1 uncultured bacterium
CGGTCCCGCCGGCGGCGCCTGGTCCAACCTGCGCGATATGGAGAAGCTGCTGTTGCTCGAACTCAGCGACGGCCTCGGCCCAGACGGCGTGCGCGTCGTTTCAGTGGAGAACCTCCATCGCCGCCGCGAACCGCAGGTGAAGGTCTCCGACACGCTGAACTATGGCCTCGGACTCTTCACCGGCCTCGAGACCGGCGCGCAAATCTGCCACCACGGCGGCAACACGCTCGGCTTCACCTCCGACTTCTTCTTCCTGCCGGAGCATGGAGTCGGCGCGGTCGTACTCACGAACGTCGGCGCCGCCAACGCCTTCCGCAGTGCAGCACGCCGCAAGCTCCTCGAGCTCCTTTTCGACGGCCGCGACGAGGCCGGCCCGCGACTCGAGTTCGAACTGCAGTTGCTGGAGAAGGTCACCGCCGAGGAACGGGCCAAGCTGCGTCCGGCCGAACCCGATTGGGTCGCGACCGTCGTCGGCGCCTACAGCGATCCGTCCTTGGGAAGCGCGGAGATCCGCGTCGGGACCGTTTCGCTCGAATCCTCCGCCCCACCCGCGCCCATCTTCGACGCTGGCGAATGGAGCAGCTCGTTCGTCCGCCGCACCGAACCCGACGGCGCCGAGAAGATCATCCTGATGGACCCGCCGGTGTTGGGGCTGGAGTTCCTCGTGTCGAAGGACGCAAAGGGCCGGCCATCGTTCGTGCTCGATCTATCGCAGCAGCGGTATGCGTTCGAGCGAGGGGAGTAGGGCCAATTGGCGCGGATGCTGGGTGGCGGCGGCCCGCCTTACCGGCGGCCCAGCTCTTGCGTTGTCCAGGGCCGATGACGATCGGCGGACGGCGCCGTCGCCACCACGCACCGTGCGACTTGCCTCCAATGGTAAAACTGCCATACCATGCTCGACCGATCGAAGCAGAAACCGCTCTACTTCATGGGGTCGGCTCGACGGGACCTGAAGCGCACTTCGGGCCGTCTACACGATCCAGTTCGCGGATGCGATCTATGTGCTCCATGCGTTCCAGAAGAAGTCGACAGTAGGTATCACCACTCCGGAGAGGGAGTTGGCGGTGGTTCGGAAACGCCTCGCGGCGGCGGAGGTACATCATGCCGAGCGGTCGAAGTAGTCCGTCGAAGGTCCGGGCTGGGACGAGGATCCGGGTGGAGACGAGTTCCGGAAACGTGTTCGAGGATCTGGCTGTCCCCGAGGCCGCCGAGGCTCTCGCCAAGGCCCAGCTTGCCGCCAAGATCTCCGACCTCATCGCGAAGACAGGACTCACGCAATTGCAGGCAGGGAAGTTACTCGGCATTGATCAGGCGGACGTCTCGGATCTCACCCGCGGGCGATTCCGCGGCTTCTCCACCGACCGTCTGTTCCGGATCCTTCGCACACTGGGTCAGGAGATCGCAATCGTCGTGCGGCCGGCTCGATCAAGCAAGGCGCCCGCCCCGAGCCGGGTGTCGGAGAGCCGTCGAACTCCGCCGACGCTCAACGCGAAACGCCACGCGCGATGACCTGCACCGACTGACTACCCTCGGAAGCGCCGAGATACTAAACCAAAGTGCGCAGGAGCTGGATCGCCGGGGCGACGCGGATCCCTTCCGCGCTCTTGTAGTCCTTCTTGCCGGCGGCGTGGATCTGCCAGGCCGCGGCTTCGGGATGCTTGGCGCGCAGAAAACGGAGACCCCGATCGATCTCGGCGTCGCTCCACTTGCACTCGACCAGGTAGAGAGCGCGCTTCCCTTCTCGGACGACGAAGTCGACCTCGCGCCCATCGAGATCGCGGTAGTAGCACAGCTCCACGTCGCGGCCCTCGGTGTCCTGCTGGAAGTGAACCCACTTCAAGAGATGCGCTGCGACCAGGTTCTCGAAGCGCTGAGGCGGCTCGGGCGGCAACGTCCAGTCGAGGTGGTAGTGCTTCTGCGCCTTGCGCAGCACTCGGGTCCCACGCAAACCGAACGGCGAGACTCGGAAGATGGCGAAGAGACGCTCCAGCACCAGGAGCCAGTTGGTCAACGTCTTGTGGGTGACTTGGAGATCCTCGCGCAGTCCGTTGACCGAGAGCGGTGAACCGACGAGCTCCGGGAGGCGGATCGTCAGACGCTCGAGATTCCCCAGGTCTTGCACGCGCTCGAGACTGACCACGTCGTCGCGCACGAGGAGACTCCGATACTCGCGCGACCACCGGCGCGCCTCGCGCTGCGACCCGCCGAAGTACGGCTCGGGAAATCCACCCAGGTTCAGCAACTCCGTGAGCTGCGCCGGCGATTCGAGTTTCAGCTCCGCGGCCGAGAGCGGGTGCAAGCGCAACAGATGATGGCGACCCTGCAGCGAGTCCCCTCCGCGCCGATACAGATCGAGCCGCGCGCTCCCGGTGACGAGGACGCGCTGACCGTCGGGCCGGCCGTCCCAAACCCCCTTCAGCCAGTTCCGCCAGGTCCGGTACTTGTGGATCTCGTCGAAGACCCAGAGCTTCGAGTCGGGAAGCTCCTCCCGCAGGATCCGATCGCGGTCCTTCGCGACGTCCCAATTCAGGTATCCGCGTTTCGCCCCCGTCAGCCCCAAGGCCAGCGTTGTCTTCCCCACCTGCCTCGGTCCGGCCAGCAAGACCATCTTCCGAGCCAGATCCGACTCCACCTGCTCAGCGAGATATCGACGTCGCGCCATGATTCGCCCCCTCGGTAAGTTTCGACCGCAGGTGAAAGTTACCGCGGGAGTTTTCACCTATGGGAGAAGATTCCCGAGCCCCCTAATCACGAAGAGTTCGGGGAACGTCTTCGCGGACCTCCGCACCCTTGGTCAGGACGTCGAGATCATCGTGCGACCGGTGCGGCGGCGAAACGCGGCCGCGACGATCGGAGCGGCGAAA
>CAZVYN010000125.1:2964-6157 GCA_964631125.1 uncultured bacterium
GCGGCGAAACGCGGCCGCGACGATCGGAGCGGCGAAAACCGATCGAGCGCCGCGTCAGCCCAAGAGTTCGATGAACTCGTCGGTGGTCAAGCCGATCTGATCGACGAGCTCGGGCTGACGGGCCGTACTCAAGATCCGGCAGCTCGAGGAACTCGGTCTCGGCCTTCACCTCCCGGGGAAGGTCCTCCCCGTGGACGCGGAGTTCTTCCAAGTAGACCGCGATGGCTTCGCGCGCGTTCTTGCGCGCCTCGTCCCGGCTCTCAGCTTGTGTGACACAGCCAGGCAGGGCCGGAACACTCACGATGAACCCACCGCTTTCCGCACGCTCGAGGGCGATGGTGTAGCCGACCACGATTGAGTCCTCCGGCTCGCAGCATGGGGTTGGGGTTGCTACACCGCTGAGCGGACGCGTGGGCCAAATCGGAATCAGGTCTCGCTGGCCGGCAGTCAAACTACCCGACGAAGGTCGCAGCGATGGCGTCTTGCCAGCCGCTGCCTCGATCGCGACGGACGGCTCCATCCGCTGATCAGCTTGTGGTCTACCGTGCGCCTCGTCGCCGCCAATACCCGGGACGTCTCCGTTGGTGAACAAAGGCCACGATCCAGAGCGCCTCACCATGGTCGATGAAGACGACGGAGTAGGGAAACCGCTTCGCATAGACGCTCCGCGCGCCCAAGGCGCTGGGGACCGTCGTCAGGAGCGACGCAAGTTGGGGGCTTGCAACTACCCGGCTCACCGCGTCGTCAATCGCGGCCAGGAACTCCGACCCCACCCTGGACGTTGGCCCTCGTACCAGGTCTCAGCCTCCGCCAGCTCTAGCTCCGCCTCGTCGAGGACGATGAGCCGGCGAGTCATTCCGGATCGCGCTTCAAACTGTCGCGGACTTCCGACCATGGCCGACCCTTGCCTTCACCCGCGCGCACGTGCTCGATCCGTCGCTCGACCTCGAACGCCCAGGCCTTCTCAGCATCGATGTCGGGTTCACCGTCCAGACTGGCGATCAACTCTGCGGCCACGGTGGCTCGCTGCGATGGCGGCAGTTTCAGCGCCAGATCCAGGACCTTCTTTACCGGTTCGCTCATGAGTTCACTTTACCCCACGCGCCCGCCGCGACCGAACTGGGGAGCGAAGTCAAAGCACCTCACCGCTCGGCGCCGCATTGAACAGCCCACGATCTTCCAGTGCGAGAAGCTGACGCGTCGCCCTTTCGGCTGCAGATCAGGTTTGGTGGCGTCGCCCGGATCGCCGTAACATCCGCGGGCGCCTTGTGTGACCCGACGCCGGAGGTGGACCAACAAGCGCCGCGACCCGTTCGAGCAGCCGGAGTACACCGTCGCAGAAGCCGCGCGCTACCTGAGACTGCCAGCGACGATACTGCGAACCTGGGTCGCCAGAAGGCGGTACTCGAAGCCCGGGGACGAGCGCAGTCCGCGAAGATCGTGATCCCGGCCCCTCGCGAGCCGCTCTCCCTTTCTTTCTGGCATCTTATCGAGTGCCACGTTCTCCGGGCGCTCCGGACCCAGCATGAGGTTCCGCTCCAGGCCGTGCGCAAGGCCCTCGAGCTCGCCGAGAACGAGTTGCAGATCGAGCGGCTGCTTTTGCACAAGGAGCTTCAGACGAGCGGCGGACGGCTGTTCCTCCACCGATACGGCGCACTCATCGAGCTTTCAGCTTCCGGACAGATCGCCTTGCGCAAGGTCTTCGAGCAACACTTGCAGCCCGTCGTCTCCGCCGATCCGCTCGGCGGTGAGCGATTCGTCGCGATCGATCGGAAGCTCGTAGTCGGCCGCCCAATCGTTCACCGACAGGGAACTCTACAGCTGCGATCGCCGACAGGATTGACGCGGGTGGGACCATGGAGGAGTTCGCTCGCGACTACGACCTGAGCGCGTCGGAGAGCGCGGCTGCCATCTGCGTCCGGCCACTTGGAACCGATCGCCAGGTTCCACCCAGTCGGGATGATGACTTCCGAACACGAACACCCCGTCGGCCGAATCTGGGTGCACCACGGGAGAAAGGAAAACCGGCGCGCCAGATGGAGCTCCGCCGCGCCGGTCTGTACCTCACTGTCCCCGCGGCGCCGCGTCGGGGTGGTAGAGGACTTCCGTTGCGAGGGCGGAGATTCCGCGCCGAGGAACGAGGACTTTACGCCTTGGACCGCATCGCACACCCGAGTGAGCTCGCTCACCTTGTGGCCAAGCTGCGTGTTTCCCCACACGACGACGATGTCCGCCCATGCAACATCGAGTTTCGACCGACGCTTGTTTCGGTGCGCTGTGCCGTCGACGAACCGAAGGTCCAGCGATCTGCCGACGAGGTCGCGTAGTTCACTGCGCGTGGTGGGGCTCCCCCCGACCACGAGCACGCGATAACAATTCGCCGCGATCAGCTTGGCGACCATTCGAGCCACGCCGTCGCCGTTGTCGGAGGAGGGAGGAATGATGGACTTACGCATAACGACGCGCCCTCCCTCCGTTCTTCTGTGCCAACAGGATGTAGTAGCCAACCGGGTCTGGACGACGTCTGCGTCGCCACCTCGCCCCGATTCGCTCCCCAGGGCTCGTACGACCACGATATCCACGGCAGTTCAGCCAATTCGCGAGGCGGTGGTCGTTTTTCTGCCAAGTGGTGACACCGCAGAACCCACGGCGAGTGTACATATTCGCTCGCGTCATGTTTCTGCGCGGCACCGGGTTGCACCGATCGAACATCTTGAACTCCTTCCGATACCTGCCAATGATTGTTGCAACGAAAACCGCCTCAAATTATTGCAGTGCAATTGTTTATGGCGATTCTTTTGTTTTTCACTTCTTGACGCAAAAAAAATCGCTCCGATGAAATCGGAGCGCGACGCGCATGCGCACTTTCTAACTATCTGGAATTCATTTTCTCAACCGCACTGGGCAGACTCCTTCCTTGCGCGACAATTAAAAAACCACCCTTTGAAAACGGAGAAACTCTGAGAATTCACGTTTGTGCAGAAACCGCGTTCTCGTTCCCTGCACAAACTTCTGAAATCTCGCACAACTCCGCTCGACCTGCCGGCCGGGGGCGGAGCCCATCAGCTGACGAGGTCGGGCCCGTCGCAGGACCCCTCCATGCCGACGGCCGACCTACCGGGTGCTACCTGCGGTCGCAACCATTTTTCACGCACCGATCGCCGGGTCGGCTCGTCCACCCACCCCTCACCCC
>CAZVYN010000126.1:0-5620 GCA_964631125.1 uncultured bacterium
CAGCCGACCCATCCCCCGCCCCCGCCGCTGGAGTGAGCACCACAAACACTCGATCCGCCCCGTACTCACTCGCCGGAATCTCCGGCTCCAAATCCACCGGTATGATCCCCTTCCCCTCTTTCCCCGTCGACTCCGCGATGAGCTGCTCGAGCCACGCGCCCAGCGCCGTGAACGGCGGCGCCGCCAAGATCGTCAACTTGTCGCGTCCCATCAGCGCCGCTTCACCGAGGATCACGCCGAGGCGTAGCCCCGGATTCGCGTCGCCGTCGGGTTGACGGCAGAGCGTCGCCATCTCCCGCGCTCGCGCCAGGAGCGCCGACGGATCGAGGCCCATCACCGTCGCCGGCAACATCCCGAAGCTCGAAAGGACCGAGTACCGACCGCCGATGGACGGCACGCCCGGCTCGATGTGTCGGAAGGCGAGCGACTGCGCCAGAGATTCGAGCTTGGAGCCGGGGTCGGTGATCGCGACGAATTGCCGCCCGACTCGATCCCCGCCGGCCACGCGCACGCGATCGAAGTAGTACTGCTGGAAGATGTGCGGTTCGAGCGTGCTGCCTGATTTGCTGGAGACGATGAAGACCGTCCGCGCCGCGTTGATCTTCGATTCGAACGATCGCACCTGCGCGGGATCGGTCGAGTCGAGCACGAGGAGCACCGGGCGTCCCGGCTGCGGTCCGAACGTCCGCGCGAAGACTTCGGGGCCGAGGCTCGAACCGCCCATTCCGAGCAAGAGACAATGGCGCACGCCCTCTTGTCGCGTCGCCTCGGCGAGTTCACGCAGCGCCGCGACGCGCGCTTCCTCTTCCTCTGGGATGGTCAGCCAGCCGAGCCACTTGTCCTCGTCGCGTCCGGTCCAGAGCGTGGCGTCACGCTCCCAGATGCGGGCCACTTTGCCGCCGGCGCGCCAATCCGCGAGCGTGGCGTCGACTCGGCTCTGCAAGGCCGATGGGAGCGAGACGTGCATGGGGGCCCTCCTGGTCCTCGGCACGCACCCGTTCCTGCGGAGGCGTGACGGGGGATTCTACGTCCGCGCGACGGACCTGGGGAAACCCCGACTTGACGGCTCGCGCTCTGGCGGCTGGAATCCCCGCCATGTCTTCGGCCGATGCTCCCAAGCTCCCAACGGAAATCGACGAACCGACCCTGGTCGCCCGGCTGCGCGCGGGGGACGAGGCGGCGTACGAGACGTTCGTTCGCCTCCATGGAGGCCGGATGCTCTCCGTCGCCCGCCGTTTCCTCGGAAACGACGATGAGGCCCGCGACGCCGTCCAGGACGCGATGGTCTCCGCCTTCCGCTCGATCGATCGGTTCGAGGGGACGGCCAAGATCTCGACCTGGCTCCACCGGATCGTCGTGAATGCGGCGCTCATGCGGCTGCGCCGGAGGAAACGGCGCCCCGAGGAATCGCTCGAAGACGTGCTGCCTCGGTTTCGCGACGACGGGCACCGCGTGCTGGCCGACGACGAATGGCGCGTCTCCCCGGCGATCGCGGTCGAGCGCGAAGAGGTCCAGGTGCTGGTGCGTAAAGCGATCGAGGAGCTGCCGGAGACCTATCGAAACGTTCTGCTCTTGCGGGACATCGAACAACTCGACACGGCCGAAGTCTCTCAGCTCTTGGGCGTGACCGAGAACGCGGTAAAGATCCGGCTGCATCGGGCGCGGCAAGCGCTGCGCGCGAAACTCGCCCCTACCATGCGGGAGCTGTGACACATGGCCGAAGTGACGCCTCCCGAGCTGAGTTGCCACGAGATCTTGGAGTTCCTCCTGGAGTACGACGAGGGGACGCTCCACGTCTCGGTCAGCGCCGAGTTCGAGCGTCATCTCGAGTGTTGCCCGCCGTGCGGCGACTATGTTCGCGGCTACCGCCAGTCGATCGAGATCGGTCGCGAGTCGTGCTACTGCGACGACGAGCGCGCCACGATTCCCGAGGATCTGGTGCGCGCGATCCTCACGGCGCGAACAACGATCGAGGTACGGCCGCTGGAGTCGGCGCCGGCCGAGCCCTCCGTCCCCGAGCCACTTTCGAATCGGTTGACGCCGGACCTGGCGCTGAGCGCGCTGGGGGAGGCCGCCGGGCGCGAACTCCTCTGTCTTTTTCGGCACGGTTCACTCGAAGTCGAGCTCTACCGACCTCGCGCGATCGACCGACAGTCGACGCACACGCGCGACGAACTCTACGTCATCATCGCGGGATCTGGCTGGTTCGTGATGGGAGGCGCGCGCTCTCCGTTCGTCCCCGGAGAAGTGATCTTCGCTCCGGCGGGCGCGGCCCACCACTTCGAGCAGTTCACTCACGACTTCGCGACCTGGGTCGTCTTCTACGGGCCCGAAGGCGGAGAAGCCGGCCGCTAGCGACCGGCTTCTCTCGTAGTTCGGTTCTCAGCTAGCAGGTCAGTTCGTGGAACGCTCCGACGCGACGAACGGGCCCTTGGGCAGGAACGGGCACTGCGTCGCTTCGTGCTTGAGGAGATCCCCGACACACGCCGCGAGATAAGTGGCCATCGCTTCGGCCACGGCGTTCCGCTCCTCGCCCCGTTCGCCGTCGCTTTTCCGGTGCTCGTCCAGGAGCTGCTTGGCCGTCTCCAGCAGCGCGCGCAGCTCCTTCACGCGAGAGGCGTTCTCGTCGAGGAGCGAGTCGGCGCGCCCTTCCATCTCGATCTCACGCGTGCCGTTTCCTTCGGCCTCCGCGCGACGACCGGCGCCGACGTTGGCCCGAATCCGGCGCAGCAGGTCGTCCTCGCGCGCGAGGTGCTGGACGACGAGAGGCACGACCTGCGCCAGCTCGCTCCGGCAATGCGCCAGTCGAGTGACCGAGGTCGGGAAGACGCTCCGGGTCGCCGTGTCGTGGAGTCGCTTGAGTCGCGCCTGGAGCTTCTGTTGCTCGAGCTGAACACCCTCACGGAGTTCGGTATGCGCGTGATTCATGGGACCGGACCTCTTTCTTCGCTCGGACTCCCCATTCGGTCGCGTCGCGGACTAGATCGTAGACCCGGTCGTCGAAGTTCCACAATCGTCAGAACGCGAGCCGGGCCGTGACGTCGACTCCTCATATCGGTCCCTGTCGTTCGACCTCGGACGATCCGGGCGCCGAGATGAGGCGTCACGGCGCTCCGATGCTCTGCTCGGCGGAAGGTTCCGCCCCGGAACGCGCCGTCAACGTCGTTGGCACGCCGCATGAGCAAGTCGCGGCACAATGTCGTCGACACCCACAGATCGTTCGAACCCGACGCGAGCCGCTGGCCGAGGCGTCGGCCGTCGCCCCGCGTTCGTCGTCGCGGCCGTCGCACTCGTCTTCGCCTGCGTCGCGGCTGCCCTCTGGTTCAGTCCGCTCCGGCAGCGGTGGGCGCCGCTTCCACTGAGAGACGCGGCGGCGGACGCGACGCCCGGCGCGACTCCCGCCTCGACCCTCCCCGATTCTGCCAACAGCGCCGCGGCCGCGCCGCGGACGCGACTCCAGGTTCGGGGCGAAGTCGTCGAGCGAGGGGACTTCGTCGTCACCGTCCAGGGGACCGGGCGGATCGAGGCGATCCAACGGGCGGAGCTCTCGTCGCGGGTGGGGGAGCGGGTCATGCAGGTGCTCGTCCGCGAGGGCGACGTGGTGAAACGCGGACAGCCGCTGATCGAGTTGGATCCGGCGCCGTTCGATCTCTCGTGGCGCGAGGCGCAGGCGCGGCAACAGGCGGCGAAGCTGGACTTCGATGCCGCGCTCTTCGCCGATACGAACCCCAGTGAGGAGCGGCGGGCTCGAATCGCGCACCGCACCCGACTGACCGTGGCGGAGCAGCAGCTCGCGCGCGCGCAACTCGATCGCGACGCGGCGACGCTGCGGGCGCCGTTCGACGGCGAGGTTGTTTCGGTCACGGCGGCGGTCGGCGAACGGATTCCCGCCGAGCGTCCGCTGGTCACGCTGGTCGATCGACATCGCGTTCTCCTGGCGGCGGAAGTGCTCGAGACCGACTTCGCATCCTTGCGGAAAGGCGCGGTCGCCACGGTGACCCTTCCCGCTTTCCCTTCAGCGAAGTTCGAGGGACGTGTGTCAGCCCTCGAGATCAGTTCGATGGAACTCGCGCTGCAGGCCAAGCTGCTCCGCGTGCTTCAGGATCGGATCGTCGAGCGGGTGGGCGGTCAACGGGCCAACTCCGTCGATCTGCGTGTCATCGCGGCGGCCAACCGAGATCTGCCCGAGCTCGTCCGCGCCGGGAAGTTTCGCGAAGACCTCTTCCACCGACTCAACGTGCACGAGGTGCACCTGCCGCCGCTGCGTGATCGCGACGAGGACATCGTCCTCCTGGCGCATCTTTTCCGCGATCGAGCCGCGTTGCGTCTGGGCACGCCGCCGCCGGCATTGACGCCCGAGCTCGTGGCGTTTCTGCGCGGGTATGCATTCCCGGGAAACGTGCGGGAGCGCGAGCACATGATGGAGAAGATGGTGGTGCTGTCGGAGGGGGAGACGTTGGGGGTGGAGGATTTGCCGCCGTCGGTTTGGAGGCAGATGAGGGGGACTGGTTCGAACAGTTTGACTGCAGGGGGAGGCTTGTCCGCTTCGACGAGTGTGGAGCGCGCCGACCGAGTCGGCGCGCCACAACCTGAAGACCTTCTTCTCTCCGGGCCCATCGACTTCTTCGAGATCGAGGAGCGACTCATTCGCGAGGCGTTGCGTCGCGCGAACGGCAACATCAGCGCGGCGGCGCGGCAGCTCGGGATGTCGTACAAGACGCTGCGCTATCGGGTGGGGAAATTCGGCGTGTAAGGAGAGATGGAGAAGGGGGAGGAGTAGGAGACCGGCCGTCGGACGGCCGGTGACTGCGGCCGGTGACTGCGGCCGGTGACTAGGGCAGCGGCTTACCGTCGACTTCGCGCAGCGTCACCGCGCGGGCCAGCAACTTGCGGATCGTGTCGCTCGGGACGTCCTGCAGCTTGGCGAAGCGGAGGCATCCGCGCCCCTTGTCGATCCCCTTCAGGTCTTTCGACAGGTCCTTCATCGCGGTCGTCGCCATTACATACAGCCCCACGTAGTCCTTCTGCGCCGCGAGCGCGAAGAGCGTCCCGTCATCGTCGTAGCAGAGCATTCCCCACCGGATCACTTCACGCGTCGAAGGCGACTCTTCCTTGATCAAACGACGCAAGTGCTGCACCAACGGCTGCTGCGCACTCGGAATCGCCTCGAGGTACTCCTTCGGCGAGGAAACATTTCTCTGCATGGGACAGAATTCCTCTGGGGACGGTGGGGCTGGGTGGGTACCTCCCGACAGTAGCGGATGGGCGTCAGTTCGCGAAACAGCCGGGAGGGGGGAGCCCGGCCGCGCCCGTGCGCGGCGATCGCTCAGCAGTTGAAGATCCAGCAGCCGATATCGTAGATCAGGCAGGCGGCGCTCACTCCGCCGCACGCGACACAGAGTGGATTCGAGAGTCCGCCGACGTAACACTTCACCGCCGAGCACGCTTCCGCCACGATGCAGGCCTGTTCGACTGGATCCGGCGCGAGCGGCAAGGGCCCTAGACGCGTTTCTTTCGGGTACGTACGCGTGACGGTGGAATTCAGCCACTCGGCGAAAGCGGACTCCCGCATGAGGCGACCCGCCAGCGTCCCATGGACGTTGTTGGTGAGCGCGCTCGG
>CAZVYN010000127.1:0-5487 GCA_964631125.1 uncultured bacterium
CAGCCGGGGCCGCCTCCGCCCCCAAAGCCGAACCCGCGTCCGCGGCCGCGAACCGGCTCGGTAGCGCCAGGCGGGATGGCGTCTTCGGTGCCGAACGAGAGCGGCAGCTCGGCGAGCGGCCAGTCGCCGTCGTGGCCTCCCCCGCCTCAGGCGCCCCCACCGCCGCCGCTGCCCCCGTACAGCGGCGGATCGTCGGGCGGGTCGTCGGGCGGACCTTCGGACAATCCGATTCCTTGGGAGGATCCGAACGCGAGCTTTCCGCAGTCGCTCTTCGACACGTTGACGCTCTTCCTCGGCAGCCCCGGCCGCGCCTTCGCGCGCACGTCGCGAGAGGGGTCGCTCGGGCGACCGATTCTCTACGCGCTCATCTTCGGGTCGGTCGGCGCGATCATCTCGGGCATGTACGAGGTCCTCTTCCATGGCGCGATCGGACGGCTCTTCCCCGGCTCGGAGATGGGTGAGGACTTCGCGCTCCAAACTGTCTTCCAGGTCTGGGGCATGTTCTTCGCGCCGGTCCTGGTCGCCGCAGGGCTGTTCATCGGCGCGACCATCTGCCACCTCTTCCTGCTGATGTTCGGAGGCGCGAGCGCGGGCTACAGCGGCACGTTGCGCGCCTTCTCCTACGCGCATTCGCCGGCTGTCTTCCAGGTCGTTCCGTTCGTCGGACCGGTCATCTACGGCGTCTGGGCGATCGTGTTGGAAGTGCGCGGACTGGCGAGCCTGCACCGTTGCTCGATCGGGAAAGCCGCTCTGGCGATTCTCGCCCCGACCATTCTCTGCTGCGGCTGTCTCTTCTGGCTCATCGTCCTCGCCGGCGCGGCCGCGGTCACAGCGTTCGGGAAGTAGTGGATCGCTGGCGACGCTCCGCCCCCGGCGATCTCTGGATCGCGGGGGTCTGGACCGTCACCGCGGTTGCCGCGGTGACGTCGGTCTGGTTCAGCGCCGGCTTCAGCTCCGCTCCATTCCTTTCACTCGCCTGTCCCTTCCGCGCATGGATCGGCCTCCCCTGCGCTTCGTGCGGAAGCACGCGGGCCGCGGCGGCGCTGGTCGAAGGCGATCTGGTCTCCGCGCTGACCCTGAACCCGCTCGCGACCGCGAGTCTGCTGGCCTTCGCAATCGGCGGCCTGCTCGCCGTCCCCTGGGTGCTGGCGCGCGGACCGGTCCCTGCGCGGCTCGACCGGATCCCTCGAATCGCCCGAGTTCTGGCGACGGCGGGATTCCTCGGCAACTGGCTCTACCTCTGCCTGGCCTCGCCCGTCTAGCATCCCGCGGTCCTGGGACGGTTGGCCAAGCACGCGGGAGATGCATGTGAAGACACTGCGCAGTTACGTCGGCGGTCAGTGGCGCGAGGCTCGCGCCGGATTCGCGCCGCTCCACGATCCTTGCACCGAGGAAGTCATCGCGCAGGCCTCCAGCGATGGGGTCGACTTCGGCGCCGCGCTCGAGCACGCGCGGGAGGTCGGCGGACCGGCGCTGCGCGCGCTCACCTTCGCCGAACGCGGCGAGCTCTTGCTGGCGGCTTCGAAGGCGCTCCACGCCTGCCGCGATGAGTTGATCGAGCTGTCGCTGAGGAACAGCGGCACGACGCGCAAGGACGCGAAGTTCGATCTCGACGGCGCCACCGGCACGCTCTCGTTCTACGCCTATCTCGGCAAGGAGCTGGGCGACCGTCGCTACCTCGTCGACGGCGAAGGAGTCGCGCTCGGACGCTCGGCGCGCTTCTACGGACAGCATCTGTTGCTGCCGCTGACTGGCGCGGCGGTGCACATCAACGCGTTCAACTTTCCCGCCTGGGGCTTCGCCGAGAAGGCCGCCTGCGCTTGGCTGGCCGGAGTGCCGGTGATCACCAAGCCGGCCACCAGCACCGCGCTCGTGACGGAGCGCTGTATCGAGATCTTGGTCGAGGCGAAGCTGCTCCCCGCGGGCGCGCTCGCCCTCATCGTCGGATCGACCGGCGATCTCCTCTCGCGTCTCGGACCTCAGGACGCCTTCGGTTTCACCGGTTCGGCCGACACCGCGCTGCGTCTGCGCGGATTGCCGAATCTCCTGGCCAAGAGCGTGCGCGTCAACATCGAGGCCGACTCGCTCAACGCTGCCGTGCTCGGCCCCGATGTCTCGCCCGGCTCCGAGACCTGCAATCTGTTCCTGCGCGAAGTCGAACGCGAGATGACGCAGAAGACCGGACAGAAGTGCACCGCGGTGCGTCGGGTCTTCATTCCGAAGGAACGTATGGACGAGGTGCAAGCCGCGTTGATCGAACGGCTCTCGGCCGTGGTCACCGGGAACCCCGCCGATTCGAGCGTCACGATGGGACCGCTGGCGACCGCGCAGCAACTCGCCGACGGAGTGGCCGGCATCGCGCGACTCGCGGGCGACGCGCGGATCGTTCACGGCAGCGGCCTTCGCGCCGACGGCGTGGGCGCCACGCCGGGCCGAGGCTACTTTCTGGCGCCGACTCTCCTGAGAGCCGATGACGCGGAGTCGACGCAGAACGTGCACTCGCACGAAGTCTTCGGTCCGGTCGCGACCCTCTTGCCGTATGACGGTTCGGCCGCCGTCGCCGCCCGCCTCTGCGCGCGCGCCGAGGGAACCCTCGTCACCTCGGTCTACTCCGACGATGACTCCTGGGCCGCGTCGTTCGTCGTCGACGGAGGTCCGTGGGCCGGTCGCATCTATCTGGGTAGCGAGAAGATGGCCGAGCAGGCGCTAGGCTCCGGCGTCGCGCTCCCGCAATCGCTGCACGGCGGACCGGGCCGAGCGGGCGGCGGCGAGGAACTCGGCGGGAAGCACGGGCTCTCGCTCTATCTGCGGCGCGTGGCATTGCAAGGCAGCCGCGCGATGGTCGGGAAGCTAGCGGACTAGTAGCGATAGTGCTCCGGCTTGTACGGCCCCTCGGCGGGGATCCCGAGGTACTGCGCCTGCTCCGTCGTCAGCTCGGTCAGCTTCACGCCGAGCTTCTCCAGATGGAGGCGCGCGACCTTTTCGTCGAGCTTCTTCGGCAGCGTGTAGACCTTCCGCTCGTACGAAGCGTGGTTGGTGTGTAGCTCGATCTGCGCCATGACCTGGTTGGTGAAGCTGGCCGACATGACGAAGCTAGGGTGGCCGGTGGCGCAGCCGAGATTGAGCAGGCGCCCCTCGGCCAACACGAGCACGCTGTGCTCCGGCTTCGACTTCGAGCCCGGGAAGACCCACTCGTCGTACTGCGGCTTGATGTTGACGCGCTTGATGCCCGAGACCTTCTTCAGTCCCGCCATGTCGATCTCGTTGTCGAAGTGGCCGATGTTGCCGACGATCGCCTTGTCCTTCATGCGGGCCATGTGATCGGCGGTCAGGATGTCCTTGTTCCCGGTCGCGGTGATGAAGAGATCGGCCGTCTCCAGCACATCTTCGAGCACGGTGACCTGGAACCCTTCCATCGCCGCCTGCAGCGCGCAGATCGGATCGATCTCGGTCACGACGACGCGTGCGCCCTGTCCGCGGAGCGCGTGCGCGCATCCCTTGCCGACATCGCCGTAGCCGAAGACGACCGCGACCTTGCCGGCCAGCATCACGTCGGTGGCGCGGTTGAGTCCGTCGACGATCGAGTGGCGGCAACCGTAGAGGTTGTCGAACTTGCTCTTGGTCACCGAGTCGTTGACGTTGATCGCGGGGAACAGGAGCTTCCCTTCCTCCACCATCTGATAGAGACGGTGCACGCCGGTCGTCGTCTCTTCGGAGACTCCGACGAGCTGCGACGCCACCTTCGTCCAGCGACCGGGGTTCTTCTTCGCCTCGTCGCGAATCAGTTCGAGGATGACGCCCCACTCTTCCGATTCGGTCGCGGGGTTGAACTCGGGGATGACGCCGGACGCCTCGTACTCGGCGCCCTTGTGGACCAGCAGCGTCGCGTCGCCGCCGTCATCGAGGAGCAGCGTCGGTCCGCCGCCGTCGGGCCACACCAACGCCTGCTCGGTGCACCACCAGTACTCGGGCAGCGTCTCGCCCTTCCAGGCGAAGACGGGGGCGCCGCGCGGATTCTCGATCGTGCCGGTCCGGCCGACCGCCACCGCGGCGGCCGCGTGATCCTGCGTGGAGAAGATGTTGCAGGAGACCCAGCGCACGTCGGCGCCGAGGTCGACCAGTGTCTCGATCAGGACGGCGGTCTGGATCGTCATGTGGAGCGATCCCATGATGCGGGCGCCGGCCAACGGGAGCTTGCCGGCGTACTCGGCCCGGAGCGCCATCAAACCGGGCATCTCCTGCTCGGCCAGTCGGATCTCGGCCCGGCCGTGCGTCGCCAGGGTCAGATCACGGACCTTGAACGGCTCGCGCCCCTTTTCGGCGGCTGAGGTGAAGGGATGGGGCGCTGCGACGGTCGTCATACTCACTCGTTCCTCCTTGGGATCATCCGAAAGCGGCCCTCAGGCTAGCATCCGGGCTCGGTCTCTCCCCTGACTTTCTGGCGCGTGAGCCCTACCGTTGTAGACTCCATCGGGTTCCGCGATCGAGTCGAGGTGGAGATTGTGACGCTGCGTTTCTGGCCGCTCTTGCTCAGCCTCGTCCTTTCGGGCGCGGACGTCGCGGACGTCGCGGCTGCCGTGGAGGCCCCTCCCCTGGACGCCCTGATCGCGCGAGCGATCGCCGAAACTCCGGATCTCCGGGCGCTGGAGGCGCGAATCGCGGCCGCCGAGGCGCGGGCCTCCGGAGCGGGCGGCCTGCCCCCGACCATGACCGAGTTCCGGCTGCGGCGCTTCAACGCCCCCCACTCCGGCGAACGCGAGACGATGCCGGAGGTGATGATCCGCCAGCCGCTGCTCTTCCCGGGAAAGGCGAGCGCGCGGACCGCGGCGTCGCGGGCCGAGGTCTCCGTCCTGGAGGCGCGCTCCCGCTCCCTGCGGCAGGAGGTGACGCGCGTGGTCGCGACCTATTACGCAAGCCTCTACGAAACGGAGCAGGAGCGTCGGATGTTGGAGACGGCTCGCGAGCTGTTGGTCTCGATGGCGAAGGAAGCGGGGACTCGATACGCGACGACCGGCGGGGACCTCGCGGCGGCCGCGCGCGCCGAGGTCGAGATCTCCCATCTGGACGCCCGGCTCCTCGATCTCGAACTCGCGCGAGCTAGCGCCGCAGCCGGTTTCGGAGCGTTCTTCCGCGACGACGCGGCGAGCGAGTGGACGGTGTCGAGTCTTCCAGAGATCACTCCCGAGCTCACGACGGAGATCGATTCGATCGTCCCGCGCGCCGAACGGGCCGCCCCGGAGGTCCGCGTGGCCGAGGCTGAGCTGAAGGCGGCGCGCGCCATGCGACGGATGACCGGACGCGAACGGCTGCCGGATCTCTCGATCGGCGCCGAAGTGGCGAAGCCGCGTGAGCTCGACGCCGAGTACACCGGGATGGTCGTGCTCGAGCTGCCGCTCTTCTCGAGGCGCGGCGCCGAGGTGCGCGCTGCCGACTCAGAGATCGTCGCCGCCGAGGCAGAGCTGCAGAACGCTCGCGCGCGCGCGCGCG
>CAZVYN010000128.1:0-5447 GCA_964631125.1 uncultured bacterium
CGCCCTACCTCACCACCAACACCCTCACACTCTCCCCTCCACCATCGGCGCGAGCCGCCCTCAAGAAATACTCCCCCGCCGCCACCTCTCGTCCCGCACCACTCCGCCCGTCCCACCGGACCATCCCGCCGCGCGAAGCCTCCAACGACGCCACTCTCCTCCCCAGCGCATCGAGCACGTCGATTCGCGCCACGGAAGCTCCCTCCGCCACCCGCAGTCGCACCTCTCCGCTCGACGGATTCGGCCACGGCGGCGCGGCGAAGAGCGAGCCGCGAGGAGTCGAGAGAGCGTCCGCCACGTCCGACGGGAAATCAGGACGCACGAACAATTCGAACGGCGGGAGACCGGTGGGTACGAGTCCGCTCAGCGGCGCGCCGGTCTCGGCCGAGAAGACGCGCACTCCCGGATCGAAGAAGTCGCGGTCGGTGACGAAGAGCGAGCCGTTGTGGTGGGTGAGGCAGTCGCTGAGCGTGAACCCGCCGGGCGCGAAGACGGCCGCTCCCTTCACGCCGGTGCTCGGGTTGATCAGATGCAGCGCCGTGTTGAACGAAGCGTCCGACACGATGACGAACGCGCGCGTGGCCGACCAGGTCGAGAAGTCGACCAGGTCGCCGTTCATGGCCGGACCCGAGAGCCACATGCCGTCCGACTCCCAGTCCGTGAGATCGACGCGCTCGATGCCCCCGTCGTTCATCACGCCGAAAGCGCCGGTGCAAGGAACGAGGAGGTCGCCGGAGGTGAGATCGATCGCCATCGGAGCGATCGGATTGGTCGCCGTCAGCGCGATCGCCTGCATCCCGGGTGAGCCGGGGTCGACATCCACCAGCGTCTCGGTGACGAGATCGACCACCGCGAGCATCGACGGCGCCACCGGAACGTAAGGGAACTGGCCCCGGTCGAGCCGCTGCAACTGCACGTAGAGATATCTCCCGTGGACGAACATCCGATGCATCTCGACCAGGCCGTCGTTATCGGCGAACTGGGCGAGCGAGATCGAGCCGAGCGTCGCTCCGGTCTGCGGGTTCACCTCGAGCAGCGTGTTCGACTCGTAGAACGAGACGTAGGCGCGGTTCGGCGCCAAGACCCAGATGTCCTGCGGATTCGAACCGACCGCGAACTCGATCTGCGTCTGATAGCCGTTGAATGGATTCAAGACCTGGATCGCGTCGCATCCGAAACGACCGACGATGTAGACGCGATCGCCGAACGCGCGCCCCACCGGATCAGAACAGATCGACGCCACGTCGATCTGAGTATTCCACGGCGCCGTCGTCCCGATCGTCGTGACCGACCCCGTCGAGAAGTCGGTCGTCAGCCCGACGATTTCGTCGGCCAGTAGTCGTCGCGGCAAAGCCGCGTCGACTCCCCCCATCACCAAACTCGAGAGCCCGACCACCCACGCTAGCCGCGAGAAAGGCCCTCTCGCCCCAAGCTCCGTCTGCCTCATCTTCCGTCCCATCTCACCTCCATCCAGTAAGAGCGACCCGGTAGCGGGAACCCATCCAGGTCCTGCACCCGCACGTCGCCGACGTTGCGAACTTCGAACGAGAGGAGCGATCGCAACGGCGCGACCGCGAGTCGTAGCCCGAGGTCGTGCGTGCGATACGGCGGCGTGCGCTTCCCCTCGGTGTTGTACCGATCTCGGTAGGCGTCGGAGCGGCCGTCGACCGTCCAGTGCGCCGTGAGGCCTGAGCGCGCGAGTTCCGTCGTCGCGACCGCCTCGCGCTCCGGCAGATTCGGCAGACGCTTGCCGCGATAGGTGCGGCTGCGCCCCACATCGAGCGCCTCTTGCCAGGTGGCCGCGATCTGGCTGTCGAGCCGAACCTGAGCCGGCAGGTCGAAGCCTGAGGTCGCACTCAGCTCCACGCCTCGCACCCAGGCGCGATCGAGGTTCTGCGCCTTCACCGTGCGCTGGCTGTTCTGCAGGAGTGAGATCTGATCGCGGACGATTCGCTCGAAGTAGACCGCCTCGAACCGACGCCGCGCGGAGGCCGACGCGCCCGAGAACCCGGCGTCCCATTGCTGCCCCCGCTCCGGCCGCAGACGATCGTTCCCGTCCTGCAGTCCGTAGAGACCGAACAGCTCGGCGAAGTTCGGCGCGCGCAGCAGTCGGCCGCGCGATCCCTCCAGATGGAAGCCGCGACCGAGATCGAAGCGCGCCCCCCAGGTGACATGCTCGAAGCGGGTCACATGCGACGCTCGCCCCGAGGTCGCGCCGAACGAAGTGACGGCGAAGTCATCGGCCGCGCGGTACCAGCGGTAGGTGGGACCGACGTGCAGTCGCCCGAACTGCGTCCGAGCCGCGGTGATCCAGGTGCGCGTGGCGCGCTCGTGCTCCTCGCCGGCGTTGGCGCGCAGGCGATCGACCGAGCGACGTCGCTCCTCGCTCCTCTGCGCGCGCACCGTCGCCGTGACCGGCGCGCCGAGCTCTCCGGCCCATCCCACCGAGGCGTCGAATCCACGCTCGCGGGTGCGGGCGTCGCCGCGCGTCGCCAGCAGACCGACCTCGGCCGACGGATTGTCGAAACGATCGCGCGCATTCTCTTGATGGGCCGAGAGACCGACGTCGAACCCGGCGCCCGCCCCGCTCGCCGCCGAGAGGTGATGGCGCGTGCGCGCGTATCGGTTCCTGGTCTCGCGCGTCTGCACGTTCTCCGGTCCCGGGACGCCGGCGTCGCGCGTGAGATGCAGCGCCGTGTAGCCGAGCCGCACGCCTGCGAGATCGAGAGCGCGGAGATCCCCGCTGATCTTGCCGAGCGCCGAGGTCTCGTCGAAGGCGTTGTTCTCGCGTCCGACGACGCGATCGTCGTCGGTGTTCCCCTGCACCGTCCCGTTGCGATCGAGGTAACGGAAGTCGCCGTCACTGGTCCGGTGTCCGCCCGCGGCCAAGAGGCGCCATCCACCGAGAGCGCCGCCGCCCGTGAGGCGGAGCTCACGCGAACCGAAGCTCCCGGCGCCGATCGCCGCGCGCCACGGCGTCGTCGGACCGGTCGGGGTCACGAGTTGGATGACGCCCGCGGCCGGCGCGCCGCCGAAGGCGAACGCCTCCGCGCCGCGGTACACCTCGGCATGATCGAGCGCCGCGAGCGGGAGCAACGCGAGATCGATCGCCCCCTCGCCGGCCGCGCCGAGCGCAACGCCGTCCAGACAAACCTTCACCTGACCCGCGGTGCTGCCTCGCACCGACGCAACGCTGTGCGCGCCGAAGCCGCCCAGCCGGTGGATGTGTACGCCGACCGAGCGATCGAGGAACTCGCCCAAGTCTCGACCAGTGGGCGCGGCGGCGCCGAGCGGGATCCACGAGGCCGAGCCGAGTCGCAGACGCAGCACTTCCTCGGGCGTGAGCCGGTCGGCGGCGACGCGAACGGTGTCGATGGGGGCGGCGAGCGAGGGCGGAGTCAGTGCGGCCAGTGCGCCGAGGACAGCGAGTGCAGCAATGCGCCCGCCCCGCGGAATGCGGGGACGACCGAAGTGCAAGTTCCCTCCTCTCCACGAAAGGGATGCCTGCGAACAGCGCACTCCGGCAGGTCTTCTGGCTCTCGGATCTACCCTGCTTCGCGCCTTCCCGAAGCACGATCCCTCAGAGATCGCATCCTCAGTGGCTTTCGCGAAACCGGTCCCCGATTACAGCGGCGGGCCCGCAACGGTCTTTCACCGTTTTCCCTTCGACCCAGGCGATGTCTCTCGACTGGGTCGAGCGCACGATGTGTATCGCGCGCACTCCGGGTGCATGTCGAACGTGAGGGACGCTACGGGCGCCGCAGCAACGGTGTCAAGACGGGGCCAGGCGATCGAGCAGACTCAGCACACGACGCTCGATCTCGTCGCGCACTGCGCGCACGCCTTCGACGTCGAGATCTCGCGGGTCCGGGATCTGCCAGTCCTCGCGCACGCGGGCCGGCACATGCGGGCAGGCGTCACCGCAGCCCATCGTCACCACCGCGTCGAACGCGTCGGTCCCGACCTCGTCGAGTCCGGAAGAACGGTGCGTCGTGAGGTCGTACCCGCGTTCGCGCATCGCAGCCATCGCCTTGGGATTCACGCGCCCCGACGGGCGCGAGCCCGCGCTCCTCGCGTCGACGCGATCACCACCGTGCAGCCGCGCAAACGCCTCGGCCATCTGGCTGCGATTGGAGTTCTCGACGCAGACGAAAAGGAGGCGGAGTGGGCGCGCTGTCATCGGTCGACGCCCGATCCGTGTCGCCCGTAACTCACTACGAAAACTCCAGTTATCAGTCAAAGTTCGAGTTGTACGTGTACGACCTGACGTGGCCGTTGGAGTCGAACGTCACGACCAGGTCCCGCGTCTTGATCGCGGAGACCTGCTCCGCCGGGAAATCCCGCCCGATGGTGGCGCATCCGCCGTGCAAGCCGGCGAGCGCGAGCGCGGTGAGGGCCGCGGCGGCGGTGCGGAAAGCGCGGGGTGAATGGGTAAGCGTCATGGCCTCGGACCGTAGCGAAGGCGCGCGCGCGGGGTCAACGCGGCGCGAGCCGCGCGGCGCGAGCCTGGACGCGACCGCGCGCAATGGGTGATTCTTGCGAACAGGTAAGGGAGCACACCGGCAGCACCAGGAGCGGCGACGCCATCGATTCTGAGCGTCACGCCGCGCATGAAACATTCCAGTGATGGAGGATCCTGCAGATGACTCCCTTCCGACTCAACCACGCGTCGTTCTCTCGACTCGTGCTCGCCCTGCTCGGCCTCTCACTCTTCGCCGCCGCCTGCTCGACCGTGCCGGTCACCGGCCGCTCGGCGCTCAACCTCATCCCCGACGGCCAGGCCAACGCGCTCGGCGCTGACGCCTACCAGCAGGTGCTGACCGAGAACCGCATCATCACGTCAGGCCCTGACTACGAGCGCGTCGTCCGCGTGGGTCGCGCCCTGGCCGAGGTCAGCAACGAGCCCTCGTTCGTCTGGGACTTCAACTTGATCGATGACGACAAGCAGGTGAACGCGTTCTGCCTCCCCGGAGGCAAGGTCGCGGTCTACAGCGGCATCCTTCCTGTCTGTCAGAACGCCGACGGACTCGCCGTCGTGATGGGTCACGAGATCGCGCACGCCGTCGCGCGACACGGCTCGGAGCGGATGACCAACGGTCTGGCCTTCGAGATCGGCGGCATGGGTCTCGAAGCGCTGCTCGGAGAGAAGAGCCCGCAGTCTCGACAGTTGATCCTCGCGGCCTACGGAATGGGCGGACAGGTCGGGATCTTGCTTCCGTTCAGTCGCAACCACGAGAGCGAAGCCGACCGCATCGGTCTGATCTACATGGCGAAGGCGGGCTACGACCCGCAAGAGGCGCCGCGTTTCTGGGAGCGGATGAACGCAGCGGGAGGCGCGCGTCCGCCCGCGTGGCTGAGCACGCACCCCGATCCCGCGAATCGCGTGCGCGACCTGCAGAAGTGGATGCCGGAAGCGCTCTCCTACTACCAGAAGTGAGCGCGCACGC
>CAZVYN010000129.1:0-4974 GCA_964631125.1 uncultured bacterium
CGGCGCCGGCGCCGCGCGGCTTGGGTCCTGACCGACGCGACCAACACCCCCGCGATGGGTCTCCGCGCGAAAGCCGGCGGACTGCAGGAGCCGACCCGCTCGACGATGCTCCCGTTCCTGCTCTCGGAAGAAGAAGGAGAGCCATGACCACGGAGACGATCACCATCGCGCGCGCGAAACTGACCGACGAGGTCAGCAGAGCGTGATCGCGGCGCTGAATGCGGAGCTCGCCGCCATGTACGACGAACCTGGAGCGAATCACTTCGGTCTCGACCCCAGCGAAGTGGCCGAGGGACGGGGAGCGTTCCTCGTCGTCTCACGCGACGGGGTGGCGGTCGGCTGTGGAGCGTTGCGGCTGCTCGATGCCGACACCGCGGAGCTCAAGCGTATGTATGTGGCGCCCGAGACGCGCGGGACAGGTTTGGGCAGGCGCCTCGTGGCCGCCTTGGAAACCGAGGCGAGAGCGCTCGGCGTTCGGCGCCTCGTCCTCGAGACCGGCATCCGGCAGCTCGCGGCCCTCGCCCTCTATCGAGCGACAGGGTTCGATCCGATCTCACTCTATGGCGAGTACTGCCTCTCGCCCGAGACGAGCGTCTGTCTGGGCAAGAACCTTACGAACGAGTGACGGCGCGGACGGCCGCCCGACGGACTCGGATCGACTCGGATCGACTCGGATCGACTTGGTCGACTTGGTCGACTTGGTCGCCATCTGGGCGGGCCACTCGTCCCGCTTCCTTGTGAAATACGGCGCAACTCGTTTCGAAACGAGTTGCGCTTTGTTTCACATGCTCGCTCGAGGCTCGATCGACTCCGCAGTTCGCGCCGCTCACCGATACGTCTGCTTGATGCGTCCCCAACTCTTCGGATCGATCGGAATCGCGACGCACGGATCGGGATCGCAGACCGTTCCGTCGCCCTGATAATCGCCGCCGGTCAGCACACACTCGTCGGGACTCAGCACGGAGCCGCCGCCGAGCTCAGGCAGGCAGCACGCGCCGCCCGGCCCTCCACTGCAGGGCACGAAACCTGGCGTGTTGAATCCGAGCGCTCCGTAGCCAGCGATAGGATCGAGGAAGCCGATCACGCTGTCGTCGCCGAACAGACCACCCTGTGTCGGGTGCGGGCCCAGCGTGAAGAGAGCCGGATCCGGCGAAATGGAATAGCCCACGAAATAATAGACCTCGATGAGCTGCGACGTCTGGGCGGCGTCCCAGGTCACCGCCGTCCCCTCGCCCGAGGCCGGCCAGTTCGAGGTCGGCAGCTCATAGTCGCCACAGCCCCCGAGATAGCTGAGAAGCAGATCGTCGTCGTACTGGATGCCGAAGACGACACCGCTCAGACGAGGATTCGATCAGTCGGGGAATGCCGCGATCGCGAACCACGCGTGCGGCGACGCGGCGTCCCCTCCCGACAGAGTCACGACCGTATCGGCGCAGTGTTCGAGCCCCGCCTGCCCGCAGTAGTTCGTGGGACTGTCCGACACCACCAGACCTGTACTGGCGTGCACGATCATCACGCCGTTCGCGTTGGGTCCGGCCGAAGCCACTCCAGCGGCGCACAGTCCAGCCGCCGCGAGTTCGAGGAAAAGTCGAGTGCGCATCGTTCCTCCAATTCTTGATCCGGATTCGCGAGCCCGAGGCGAAGAGCCGGTGGTCGCGACTTGGGTCGCGAGCTGGGTCGCGAGCTGGGTCGCGGATGAGTCTACGCCTCCCATCGGAAGCGGCGCCAACACCCGGCGAAGCGATGGTGAGGAGTTCCATGGCATACTCTCGGTCCCCTCCCGGCGGCCTCTTCGAACGAGTTCGAACGAGGCTCCGGGACGCGAGATTCGCGACGCGCAGACGAGCGGCAGGGACGCAGAGACGCAGGGACGCAGAGACGCAGAGACGCAGAGAGGCAGCCATGCAGTACACGAGACTCGGACGCACTGGGCTCCAGGTGAGCCGGATCTGTCTCGGGACGATGAACTTCCCGTCCCTCACGCCCGAGCCCGACAGCTTCGCGATCATGGATCGCGCGCATGAGTTGGGGATCAACTTCTTCGATACCGCCAACATGTATGGCGGACGCGCGGGCAAGGGCGCGACCGAAGAGGTGCTCGGTCGCTGGTTCGCGCAAGGCGGCGGCCGCCGCGAGAAGACCGTCCTGGCCACCAAGGTCTACGCGTCGATGGACGGTTGGCCGAACAACGGGCGTCTCTCGGCCCTGCACATTCGCCGAGCTTGCGACGAGAGCCTGCGTCGCCTGAAGACCGACCGCATCGATCTCTATCAGATGCATCACATCGACCGCGACACGCCGTGGGAAGAGATCTGGCAGGCGATGGAGCAGCTCGTCGCGGCGGGCAAAGTGCACTACGTCGGTTCGAGTAACTTCGCCGGCTGGCACATCGCGCAGGCCAACGGCGCGGCGAGCGCGCGCAACTTCCTCGGACTCGTCTCAGAGCAGTCGCTCTACAACCTGGCGGAGCGGACGATCGAACTCGAGGTGCTGCCGGCCTGCCGCGAACTCGGCCTGGCCGTCTTGCCGTGGAGTCCTCTCTACGGCGGGCTGCTCGGCGGCGTCCTCGGCAAGATGGCGCATGCGGGCGAGGGGCCGGCCGATTCCCGTCGCGAGACGAAAGGGGTGCACGAGCGGTTGGCGAAGCACCGTCCGCAGGTCGAGCGATACGAGGCGCTCTGCAATGAGATCGGAGAGGCGCCCGCGGATGTCGCGATCGCCTGGCTCTTGCAGCAGCCCGGCGTGACCGCGCCGATCATCGGGCCGCGCGTGCTGCAGCAGCTCGAAGAGGCGATCCACCCCTTGGAGATGTCGCTCTCGCTGGAGACTCTCGGAGTCCTCGACGAGATCTGGCCCGGCCCCGGCGGCGCCGCGCCGGAGGCGTACGCCTGGTGAGCGCGAAAGAGGGAGTGAACGTGAAGGTCGAGGAGCAACTGGAGCTCTTGCTCCGAGGAACTCAATTCGCCGACGAAATCGACGACCGCGCGGGGATCGCCGTCCCGCTCGTCGCCGCCGGCGAAGGGGAGGGCGGGCGCACGTTGCGCCAGCAGATGACCGAGGAGCTGCGCCAACGGTTGAAAGAAGGGCGTCCGCTCCGCGTCTACCTGGGCGCGGATCCCACCTCGACCAGCCTTCACATCGGACACTTCGTTTCCGTGCAAAAGCTGCGCGTGTTCCAGGAGCTGGGGCACCAGGTCATCTTCCTGATGGGTGACTACACGGCGACGATCGGCGATCCCACGGGGCAGGTGAGTGAACGGCGTCGACTCACCCACGCGGAAGTGATGGAGCTGTCGATCGACTACCAGCGGCAGGTCTTCCGACTGCTCGATCCGGCGAAGACCGAAGTGCGCTTCAACGGCGAGTGGCTGGCCAAGCTGAACTTCGCGCAGATCGCCGAGCTGGCCGCGATCTTCCCGCTGAAGTGGGTCGTGAGCCGGCGCGATTTCGCCGATCGCCTCGCGCGCGGCGAGTCATTGCGTCTGCACGAGACGCTCTACTGCCTCATGCAGGGGTACGACGCCTACGCGCTCGATTGCGATGTGCAGGTCGGCGGGTACGACCAGTACCTCAACATGCTCGCGGGGCGATGGATTCAAGACCACTTCGGACAGAAGCCGCACATCTGCTGGACCTTCCCGCTCCTCATGGGGACCGATGGCCGCAAGATGTCCAAGTCGTTCGGCAACTCCATCAACATCCAGGATTCACCCGAGGACATGTACGGCAAGACGATGCGCGTCGCCGACGAAATGTTGTCCAGTTACATCGATCTCGCGACCAACTTCACGCCGGCGCAGAGCGACGCGTTGAAGGCGCGGTTGCGCGCGCCCGGCGCGAATCCGATGGAGGTGAAGAAGGAGATCGCCGCGAACCTCGTCACTCAGTACTACGGCGAGGATGGGTCGCGCGCGGCGGGCGAGCACTTCGTGCGGGTCGTGCAAGAGAAGGCGGCGCCGGATGAGATTCCGGAAGTGAAGGCGCCCGTTGCGCTGAGGAGCGGGAAGACTTGGCCTGATCTGCTGGTCGCGTTGACCTTCGAAGGCGAACCGCTGGCGGCGAGCAAGGGAGAGGCGAGGCGGTTGATGGCGCAGGGTGGGTTCTACGTCGAGCAGAGCGCGGTGACGGATGGCGCCGTAGTCGTCGAGATCGTGCCGGGGACGACGATTCGTTTGGGGAAGCGGCGGTACTTCCGATTGGTGTTCTGAGGTAGAGTTCAAGGACTGCTCGGCGCGTGTGGCGATCGACCGGGCTACTTCTTCTCCACCGCCCGTCCCTTGATCGACTGCAGCGCCCGCTCCGCCGCGGCCGCCGCCGCATCGATGTCCGCCTCTCCGCCGGCGAGATACAGGCGTCCGAATGCGCCGATGGGATTGAGGTCCACGAGCGTGATCCGCGCGGCCTTCTCGGCTTCGTTCGCGGCCAGCACGCAGTAGGCGGCGGGTTCCGTCTCCAGGATGTAGAGCGACTGGCCCGGCAGGATCATCGAGCCGAAGCGGGTCCGGTTGAGCAACTGGGTGTGATACGACTCGATCGCGCGGATGACTTGCGACGAGACGATCCTCGGCGTAAGGCGATCGCTCTCCGTGCGCTCGATGCTGCGCAGGATCGCTTCGCCGCCGTGCCGCACTTCCCCTTGATCGTCGTGATGGATCTCGAGGACTCCGAACGCGCGCTCGACGGCGATGGTGGCCGGCTGGCAGCGCGTCGCCTTGAGCGCGTGGTCGAGCAGCCGGTGGATAGCGATGCCGGGCGCGATCTCGATCCAGAGCGCCGCGACTCCCGCCACCGGCAAGAACCCGCGCGAAGTCGTGCCGACATGCGCCGCGAGCTGCGGCTGGAGTCGGTCGATGAAGGCGTAGGTGCGGAGGTCGATCATCGGGGCGGCAGAATAGCAGGCTGAAGCACTCCGCGCGACGCCCAGCCTCTTCCAACATGAAGTGAGCCTGAAGGATGGGTCTGTTTCCAACATGA
>CAZVYN010000130.1:0-4774 GCA_964631125.1 uncultured bacterium
TCCACTCCTATGCCGCCGCCTTCTCTCGCCTGCGCCCCGAGCACGCCGACCGCACCTTCGTCCTCCTGGGAACTTCGCATTACGGCGCCCCCGAACGATTCGGCCTGACCCGAAAACCGTACGCGACGCCCCACGGCTCGCTCCCGGTGGCGCAGGATCTGGTCGACTTCCTCGTGCGCGAAGGCGGTCCCGCGGTGGAGCTCGAGGACTACTGCCACGCGGTCGAGCACTCCCTCGAGTTCCAGTGCCTCTTCTTGCAGCATGTGTTGGGCGGTCGACCCCAGATCGTGCCGATTCTCTGCGGACCGTTCTCGCGAGCGCTCCGCGAGGGTCGCGCGCCCGAGGACGACGAAGGGGTCGAGCAGTTCTTCGACGCGCTGCGCGAGTTGGCCGAGCGCGCTGGGGATCGCATCGTCTGGATCCTGGGCGTCGACCTGGCCCACGTCGGTCGCCGCTACGGTGATCCGCTCCCGGCTCACGCCGAAGAAGGAACCCTGCTCGACGTGCGCCACGAAGACCTGGCCCGGCTCGCGCTGCTCAACCGCGGCGAAGCCGACGCCTTCCTCGAGCTCGCCGTCTCGGATGGCGATCGTCTGCGCTGGTGCGGGCTCTCGCCGCTCTACACCTTCGCCCGCGTCGCGCCCGAGGCGAGGGGGCGAGTTCTCCGCTACGAGCAGTGGAATATCGACCCTCAATCGGTCGTTTCCTTCGCCGGAATCGAGTACCGGAAGGGCTGAGTACTCGGTGCGTATTTGTCCAGGTGCGCCGGATCCCAGACGATAGGGAAGAGGATCGAAATCCTGAGGAGATTCCTGACGAGATCATGGAGACGATCGTCCGCTACTCCACCCGCGCGCTGCCGGTGCGGCGCTACGTGCTCGGGGTCGGCGCACGCCCTCAGGGCGACTCGTCCGACACCCCGCGCACGATCGAGCCCTCGGCCTACGAGGGGGAGTGGCGCTATGGCGTCGATCTCTTCAACTACGCCTACTACTGGGAAGCGCACGAGGCGTGGGAGGCGGTGTGGACCTCGACCCGCGCCGAGCCCGAGCGCACGATCGTCCAGGGATTCATCCAGATCGCCGCGGCGCTGCTGCAGCTCGAACGCGCGCAGCGTGAACGGCTACGCCTCGACGCGGTGCACGGACTGGCGCTGCGCGGCGTCGCCAAGGTCCGCCTGGGCGCCGCTCAGTCCGCGCTGTATCGAGGACTCGCGCTCCGTAAGCTGGTCCCCGAGTTCGAGAAATTCCTGACCCAGTTGGAGACCGCGGGTCCGCGCGATCTGGCCGGGTTGGAGCCTCCGCGGCTGGAGCTCGCCGCGCAAGAGACGCCGGTCTCGCCGTCCGGTCGCATCTCGCTGAAGGACATGGCGGCGCGTGCCTCGGGAGCGCCCGCGCCGGCCGCGCCGCCGGTGGTCAAGCCGCTGGCGAAGCCCGCGCCCCCGGTTGTCGCGACGGGCGATCAGGGTGAGGCGCTGGAGGGAGTCACCCTCGAATCTCTCGGGGCCGATCCCAGCGAAGAGGACCGGCGCGCGCTCAGCCTGCTCCTACGCGATGTCGTGGATGGCGGAGCGGCGGTCGGCTTCCTGCAGCCGCCGTCGGTCGAGTTGGCGGCCGAATTCTGGAACGACGTCCTGCGCGGCGTGGCGGACGGCAGCCGTCTGCTGGTCGTCGCGCGGTTGGAGCGGATCATCGTCGGGGCCGTGCAGCTCGAGCTGTGTCCGCTCCCGAATGGTCGGCACCGCGCCGGTGTGCAGAAGCTGATGGTGCTGCGCACCCGCTGGCGCAGCGGCATCGGCCGCGCGCTCATGCTCGAAGTCGAGGAGACAGCGCGCCGGCTGGGACGAATGCTGCTGGTGCTCGACGCTCGCGTCGGCGACCCGGCCGAGCAGGTCTACGAGCGGGCCGGCTATCTCCGAGTCGGAACCATCCCCGCGTACCTCACGAACGAGGCCGGCGGTTACGACAGCGTCGTCTTCCTCTACAAGCACCTGTCGAGGCGCTGAGAAGCCGTCGCTCTGTCGATGCGTCGGAGCTTGGCCCGGTCAGGCCGCCGCGCTGAGATCGTCCGCGACCGGATCGACCGGATCGACACGATCGACCAGGGTCGCGGCCGTCACTCCGACCCGCGGCCTCAGCGGCAGGATCTTCGCGACCTGCGCCGGTTCGAGCGCGTTCGCCGCGGCGATGACGGCTCTTGGCCGCCGTCCATGCGCGCGGGCTGCTTGATCGAACGCCTGTTCCAGGTCGGTGCGCAGGTCGCCGAAGTCTTCGACTCCAACCGACAGCCGCACGAGGTCGATGGGCAGCCCGGCCTGGATGCGCAGCGCGACCGGCGTACTCGCGTGCGACATCGAGCTCGGCAGGCTGATGGTCGAGCCGACGCCGCCGAAGCTGACGGCAGTGGTGAACAGCCGCGTCGTCTCCACCACGCGCTGCGACCGCGCCAGATCACCGGTCTCGAAACTGACGAGGACGCCCGCGCCGTGCGCCTGCCGCAGGTGCAGACGCGCGCCGGCGTGTTCGGGCAGTCCGGGGTAGTGCACTTCACGGACGAGCGGATGGGCGAGCAACGCCTCCGCCACGCGCCGCGCGTTCGCCTGCTGCCGCTCCAGCCGCAGGGAAAGCGTCTTCAGACTGCGCAGGAGCAACCACGACTCGAACGGTCCGAGGGCGGTTCCTTCGGCGTTCTGCGAGAAGGCGAATTCATCGATCAACTCGGAGTCGTTGACGGTGACGACGCCGGCGGTCAGATCGGAATGTCCCGAGAGCAGCTTGGTGGCCGAGTGGATGACGATGTCGGCGTCGAGTTCGAGCGGTCGCTGTAGGCAGGGCGACATGGCGGTGCCGTCGACGGCCAGCCGTGCGCCGGCGGAATGGGCGAGCCGCGCCACGCTGACCAGGTCGGTCACGCGCAGGAGCGGATTGCTCGGCGTTTCGACCAGGAGGAGGTGCGTGGGCGTCTGCAACGCGCGCCGCACGGCGTCCAGATTGGTCGTGTCGACGAACGAGATGGCGACGTTAGAGCGATCGAGCACGCGGGTGAGGAGTCGTGCCGTGCCGCCGTAGAGGTCCTCGCTGGCCACGATCCGTCCGCCGGCGGGGACGAGTCGAGCCACCGCGGAAAGAGCGGCCATGCCACTGCTGTAGGTGAAGGCGCGTCGGCCCCCTTCCAGCGAGGCGAGCTGCCCCTCCAACACGGTGCGGGTCGGATTTCCGCTGCGGGAGTAGTCGTACGGTCCGGCCTCTTCGGCCGAGAGCTGCTCGAAGGTCGCCGTCTGATAGATCGGCGTGGAGAGAGGCCTCCAGGGATCTTCGGGGCAGGCCGGATACTTGACGAGTCGAGTGTCGAACCGCATGCGGAGCCTCCTGAGGGTCGATCGATGGGGTCGAGGGGGCGAACGCGTCCGATTCCCCTCGGGCGACTCCGCGCCCGAGCACGCTCCCTCTGCTTCAGTCATCGAACGTCGGGTGCGATCTCTCCAGTCCTTCTTGCGGCGCGGCGCCCGGTTTACACTCCGCCGGCCATGAACCCTGAGTCGCCCGCCCCAGCCCTGGTCCTCGACGGCATCAAGAAGTCGTACTTCGGCGTGCAGGTGCTGCGCGGGGTCGACCTGACCGTCCAAGCGGGAGAGATCCACGCGTTGGTGGGCGAGAACGGCGCCGGCAAGTCGACCCTGATGAACATCCTCTTCGGCATGCCGGTCATCCACGAGACCGGGGGCTACGAAGGGACGATGCGCCTGGCGGGCCAAGCCGTCGTGCCCAAGACGCCCAGCGACGCCATGGCGCACGGGGTCGGGATGGTCCACCAGGAGTTCATGCTCCTCCCCGGCTTCACGGTGGCGGAGAACATCAAGCTGAACAGGGAGCCGACCCGCCCCAATCTCGTGAGCCTCGCGGCGACGGTCGTGACGCGCCCGCTGGGCGGCGAGCGGAGCCGAGGCATCGGGCGGGCGCTGGAGTCGTTGGATCTCCCGCGCATCAAGCGCGAGTCGCGGGCGGCGCTCGATCAGATCGGCATGTCGCTCGACGAGATGCTGCCGGTGGCCGGTCTCCCGGTCGGGCACATGCAGTTCGTCGAGATCGCGCGCGAAGTCGACAAGGAGAAGGCGAAGCTCCTGGTCTTCGACGAGCCGACCGCGGTCCTGACCGAGACCGAGGCCGACGAGCTGTTGAAGACCATGAAGCAGCTCGCGGCGCGTGGCGTCGCCATCCTCTTCATCACACACCGACTGGACGAAGTGATGGCGGTCGCCGATCGGATCACCGTGCTGCGCGACGGCGAAGTGGTCGCGCGTCTGGACCGGGCCGAGGCGACGGTTCCCCGCATCGCGGAGCTGATGATCGGCCGCACGCTGTTGCAGCGCGAACATCCGCCGCGAGCCGCGGGGGCGCTCGGCGCCGTCACGCTCCGTGTCCGCGACCTGAAGGTCGACATGCCGGGAGAGCGGGTGCGTGGCGTCGACTTAGACGTGCGTCGCGGCGAGATCCTGGGCCTGGCCGGCCTGGCCGGCCAAGGGAAGATCGGCATCGCCAACGGCATCCTCGGGCTGTTCCCCGCCACCGGCGAGGTCACGCTGGAAGGGAAGCCGTTGCGGCTGGGCGATCCGGCCGAGGCGCTGCGCCGCGGCCTCGCTTTCGTCAGTGAGGATCGTCGCCACGTCGGCCTGCTGCTCGATGAATCGATCGCCGACAACATCGCGACGACCGCGCTGCAGGCGCAGGGCAAATTCCAGCGTGGGCGCGGGCCGTTCGCGCTCTACGACCGCGCG
>CAZVYN010000131.1:0-4174 GCA_964631125.1 uncultured bacterium
CCCCCCCTTCTCCCCGCAGCTGGAGCCCACATCCCCTTCTCCTCCATCCCCCCCATCAACTCATCCGTCGTCCATCCGGTTTGCGCGATCACGACCGGATCGGCCATCGCGAGGCCCTCCGCCCGGAGTCGCGCCGTCAGTTGCTCGGGCCAGCGCTCGGAGGAGACGACGGACTCGCCGATGGTGTAGGAGTCGCCTAGGGCGAGGAAACGGCGCGATCGAACAGTGGGAGGAGAGGGCATGACGTTTTCGCTTTGGTGGGGTGAGGGAACGGCCCGCGCTTCGCGGGCCGTTAATACCTAAACGCACTCCCGCCAATGAACTCTCTCAAGATCGAGTTCTGGGGGACTTCTTCGGGGAAGAGCGGAACGAGAAGGTGGAGGAATCGCATCAGTCGATACGCCTCGCTCATGTTCGGATCGTCCAGCGGTACCTCGAGCAAGAAGCGCTCTGCGTAGGTTCGGATCACCGCCTGCTCATAGACGAGGGCCGAGTTGAACATCGCGTCGGCCTCTTCCTGGAACGGAAAGATGTAGCGATTCTCGCCGGCGCGCACGCTCGACCATTGCTTCAGCGTCTGCGCGGCCGAGTAGTTGCGATAGAGGCGATCTCGCACCAGCCGTCGCAGCAAGCGCACATCCGAAGTAAAGATGCGGTTGTGATCGTCGATCGAGAGTTGCGTCAGCGCCGAGACGTAGATCTTGTGCTTCTGTTCCCGCGCCACTCCGACCGTCAACCGCTCGTTCAAGCAGTGGATTCCCTCGGTGATGAGCACGTCGCCGGGCCGAAGTCGCCGCGAAATCGTCTTCTCGATCCTCCGGCCGAGCGGGAACGAATAGATCGGCGTCTCGACCTCTTCGCCGCGGATCAGGCGCAGCACCTGGTCGTTGAATAGATCGAGGTCCAACGCCTCGATGCACTCGAAGTCGTAGGTTCCGTCCGCGTGCTTCGGCGTGTCCTCTCGATTGACGTAGTAGTTGTCCATACTGAGCGCGACGGGACGGAGCCCGACCACGCGCAACTGCACCTCGAGCCGCTTCGTGAACGTCGTCTTGCCCGAAGAAGACGGACCGGCCACGAGGACCAAGCGCACCTCTTGGGCGCGCGCCTTGATCTCGTCGGCCAGCGCGCAGATCTTGCGCTCGTGGAACCCCTCGGCGATGCGGATGACCTCGGAGACCTGCCCGCGGATCACCGCTTCGTTCAGCGTGCCGATGTTCGTGATGCCGAGCTCTTCGTTCCACGCGCGCGTTTCGCGGTAGGCGTCGTAGAGCCGGCTCTCGCTCTGGAACCGAGGCCGGATCTGGAAGTCGGGCGTCGGAAATCGTAGGACGAGTCCCGAAGCCCAAGGCGCGAGATCGAACTTCTGCAGCAATCCCGTCGAAGGCGCCAGCGGTCCGAGGATGAGATCGCGATAGGCGCCGATGCTCGCCCACTGCACCTCGGCGCGCCTCGTGGTCTCGAGCAGCTTGACCTTGTCCCACGCGCCGATGCCATGGAAGTGCTGCAGCGCTGCTTCCACGGCGACTCGACGCACGCGCACCGGCCGATCCTCATCGACGATCTCGTGCATCCGCCGCTTCAGCCGGCGCAAAAGTCCCGGGCCCGCCTTCGGCAGCCAGACCCCCGCGCGCTTGAACGAGAAAAAGTACCCGCCGAGGATCGACTGCCCCACCACCGGATTCAGATCGGGATCGATCTCCCGCGCGGTCTCGCAGAGCAGGAGCGTGCAGGTGCGCCGATAGACCATGGCGCCTTCCTTCGAGGCGTAGTCGACGGTCTTCACCCGACAGTTCGAGACGAGCGTGTGATCGAGCGGGCGTAGCCGCCCGTTGACGATCGCGGCCAAGGGCGGAAACTTCCCCGGATGAGGATGAGTTTCGAGCAGCCCCTGCACCGTCGACCCGGCCAACGCGTCGACGCGCTGTTCGTTGAGCACGACGGTGATCGTCTCGGGTTCTTGCGGCGCGGCCCAACGGCCGTTCTGGATCGGGGTCTTGGCGGGTTCCTTCGGTGCTTCGGACATCGTGCTCACTGAGTTGGGTCGTCCTTCCTGGACGGCTAGTAGAGGAACATCGGCTTGCCCCGTACGTCTCTGATCTTCGGCAGATACTCTTGCGAGTTGTAGAGTTCGCTCACGTCGACTTGGCGCCGACCGGTCGTCGCAATCTCGACCGGAACCGCCGTGTAGCGCCCCTGTTGGATCGCCACCATCCGACCATGTTCACCCGTCGCGATCAGATCGAAGGCGAGACTCCCGAAACTGTAGGCGACGAGGCGATCCAGCGAATCGGGCGCTCCGGCGCGCATGAGATAGGCGAGCCGCTGCACCATGACGTTGTCGCCGGTTCGCCGCTTCAGCTCGAAGCCCAAGACATCGCCGATACCGCCGAGCTTGCGGTGGCCGTAGGCGTCGGTCTCCCCGCTGAGCGCCATGTCGCCGCCTTCCAGGCGCGCCCCTTCGCTCACGACCAGCACCGCATAGTGACTCGGGCTGTTCGCCTTGTCGCTCGCCAGTAGTTCGGTCAGTCGAGCGACATCGCACGGCACTTCCGAGATGACGACCCGATCGGCGCCCGCCAAGTAGCCGGTGAGCAGAGCGGTTTCGCCCGAGTACCGACCGAAGAGCTCCACCACCATGAATCGCTCGTGCGATCCCGCGGGAGTGCGCAGGTCGGTGATGAAGTTGACGCTGCGAGTCACGGCGGTGGAGAAGCCGATGCAGTAGTCGGTGCCCATCACGTCGTTGTCCATCGTCTTGGGCACGGCGACGGTCGGGAATCCTTCGCGGTGGAGGCGACCCGCATAGGAGAGCGTGTCATCGCCGCCGATCACCATGAGCGCATCGATCTCGAGCGCCGCCAGATTCGAGAGGATCGTCGGTGTCACGTCGACGCGCGCATCGTCCGAGCCGGCGGCGCCCGGCGCGCCGGAAGGCCGCAGGTGGTCGGGCAAGTCCTTCGACTTCATCTTCGCCGGGTTCGTTCGCGACGTATGCAGGAACGTCCCGCCGTACCGGTCGACGGTTCGCACGCGCGCGCGCGTCAGCGGCAACGTCCAGGTTTCGCGCGACGCGGGATCGGACGGCTGCACGTGAGAGAGCCCGCGCCACCCGCGCCGGAAGCCGACGACCTCGTGACCGGCCTCGATCGCCTTCGTCGTGAACGCTTTGATGCACTGATTCAGCCCGGGCACATCGCCGCCGCCTGTGAGCACCCCGATTCGGAGCTTCGTTGGCATCCGTGAGCATCCTTTCTCTGTGAGCCGGTCGTCATTCTAGGCGCCGAGAGCGCGGTGGGCGCGAGCTATCCCTTGGCCCCGGTCGATTCGCTCTCTATTCTCCCGACCCGTGCCCCCTGGACGCCGACCCACGCTCGCCGATCCTTACGAAGACTTCGCGCGCATCTACGACGCGTGGCAGTCGCTCTATCCTCGTCCATTCGGCCTGGCGATCGCCCCATACATCGAAGCCGCGGTGCGTAAACATGGCGTGCCAGCCCGCACCTTGGCCGATCTGGCCTGCGGCACGGGGACCTTCGCGGTGGCTTGGGCGAAGCGCCATCCCGATTGGTCGGTCATCGGACAGGATCTCTCCGCTGCGATGATCGCCGTCGCCCAGGAAGCGGCGCGCAAGCGACCGGCGACCAAGACAAACGTCTCGAAGAAGGCCGAGATGAAGGGGCGCCGCCCGCAGTTCCTCGTGCAGGATCTGCGCGAGTTGGCGCTCCCCGAGCCGGTAGGGCTCCTCACCTGCCTCTTCGACAGCGTGAACCACATTCGCAGCGCCTCCGGTTTGGCCGCTGTCTTCCGCCGCATGCACAGCGTGGCGCTACCGAAAGCTCTGCTCGTCTTCGATCTCATCGATCCCGCGCAGTTCGGCGAGACGTTCAGCGGCTATTCGATCTCCGAAGGCCCCGATCTCTACGTCGGCATGCAGATGGATCACTACGAGGGACGCGACGGCGTTCTGACCGGTGAGGCGCGTTTCACCTTCTTCTCGCGCCAGGGCGCACATTGGTCGAAGCACGAGTCGCGCGTGGTCGAACGCGCTTGGAGCCAGGTCGAGATCACCGAGCTGCTCGAGGCCGCCCGATTCGAGATCGTCCAGGTCCGCGCGATCGATCCCTCCGAGGATCCCGATGTCTTCGTGCCTCGACTTCTCTGGATCGCGCGG
>CAZVYN010000132.1:0-4129 GCA_964631125.1 uncultured bacterium
TGGATGGAGTGGGTGTGCAGGACAACGACGGTGACGGCTGGCGCGGGCGCCCGCGGTGGGCCGCGATGGCAGCGGATTCCATCGAAGGTGTGGCCGGCGTCGAGATCCCGTTGCGCGTGCGTATCGTCTACGACTGCACGAACGAGTTCCGCGAGCGGTTGCTGCTTGGCGTCGAACGCGACCTCGCCGCGATTGGCCTCGAGGTCGAGCCGATCCCGGTCGACGGTCCGCACCTCGTCGAGCGGCTGCGCGCCGGACTATTCGACGCCGCGCTGATCGGCGTACGCCCACCTCGGTCGCCCGATCTCTCCGAGTGGTTCGCTTCCTGGGGCGTCTGGAATGTCAGCGGGTATGTGAATGCCGAAGTGGACGGCTGGGCGCGCCGCGTCCTCTCCTCCGACGATCCCGAGGAAGTCCTCTGGCACGCGCAAGCGATCGAGGCGCGCGTGCGACGCGACGCGATCGCGACGCCGCTCGTCTATCGTGAGGCGGTCGATCTGGTGGCGACGCGCGTCCGCGGCTATGAGGGGGACGCCGCCGATCCGTTGGGTCCGCTGGCAAAGGCGTGGTTGGCCGACACCACGGAGATCCAGCCCGACGAGGTCGAGGCGGCCACGCCGGGGCGCCGGTGAGCGGGGGAGAGCGACTCGAGGGAGGAGGCTCGACGAAGGAGTCTCGACGTGAGGTGCTGCGCACGATTCTGCTGAGTGACGCCCCGCGAGAAGCAGAGCTTCTCGCGGCTCTGCTCGACCCCCGCTTTTCCGTAGATGCCGTTTCATCCGCAACGTTGGAAACGAATCTCGCTTCCACTCCCGACTACGACATCGCAATCGGCGCCGCCTTTCCCGAACCGTGGCTGCGCGCCGCGACTCGCCTCCGTCATCTCGTCGTCCCCTTCGCCGGCGTGCCGCGGAAGTTGCGCGACATCCTCGGCGCCGCGCCGCAGATCTCTGTCTACAGCTCGCACTACAACGCCGGATTTGTCGCCGAACACGCCTGGGCCCTGCTGTTGGCGGCGGCGAAGCGAATCGTCCCCGCCGATCGCGCACTGCGCGCGGGCGACTGGTCGGCGCGCCACAACGGAGCGCCGTCGCGGGTCCTGCGGGGGAAGACTCTGCTCCTTCTCGGTTACGGCGAGATCGGGCGCGAGGTCGCGCGGATGGCGAAGGGGTTCGACATGCGGGTGATCGCGATCCGTCGGACGACGGGAACAGAGGGAACGGCGGGAGGGGACGGTGCAGAGGGAACAGTCGAGAGCGCTGGGGGCGCGACCAGCGCGGGCGCGGCGAGTGCGCCCGCGATCGATCGTCTCGGCGGGCCAGGCGATCTCTTGGAGTTTCTCGGTCAGGCCGACGCGATCATCGCGGCGTTGCCCGAGACCGCGCGCACCATCGGCTTGCTCGGCCGCGAGGCGTTCGCTCGAATGAGACCCGGCGTGTTGCTGGTCAACGTCGGGCGCGGCTCGTTGATCGACGAGGATTCGTTCGCCGCCGCCCTGCGGTCGGGGAAGATCGGCGCGGCCGGAATCGACGCGTGGTGGGTGTATCCAGAGAACGAGGCGGCGCGGTCAGCGACGGCGCCCTCCAAGCACGCGCTCGGTGAGTGCGAGAACCTCGTCTTCAGTCCCCATCGCGCGTCCGACGTCGTCGGACATGACGAGGCTCAACTCGCCGACGTCGCCCGGATCCTACGTGCGATCGCCGTCGGCTCGCCTCCGCGCTCGGTGGATCGGAGTGAGTGGTCCTGATCGGCGGCGTAGCTCTAGGACGTGCGCCTTCGGAGGTGCGGTACATGGGTGCGGCTGCCGAGTGCGAGCGGCGAACTCGAATGCGGGACCGACTCCGAGGCCTCCGAGGGGCTGACAGTGACGACAGGCCTGGCGGCCTTGTGCAGGCTCCGCCCGGCCCGGCACTGCGGACGGAGGAAATAAATCTTCACGTTCAACAAGAACTATGTTGACGTATATATGACTGGTTGGAATGGAGCGCCGGAGACGCGCACGCACGATGCCGTCGGACGGCGTCTGGGCCGGCGTAGCGGGCCGAGCGCTGTCAGCGGAGGGTTGCCGGGGGTCCATGCGTCGGTCATCGATCAACCGCCTCCGGATAGCGCCGATCTGGCCTCGTAATATATAGTCGTTATGAACAATCACATCGATCCGAACAAGCTGGTGGTCTCCACCGTCGTCAGTCCGAGTTCGTCGTCCGATCATGAACTTCTGTCCAGACTTCCTGAGCTTGCGTCCCGTGAACGGAAACTGACGGCGTCCCTCGTCGCGCATCTCGCCGAGTTGGACGCGCGCCGTCTCTATCTGGGACAGGGGTGCGCATCTCTCTTCGCGTACTGCGTCGAGATCCTGCATCTGTCCGGGTATGAGGCGTACGCACGGATCGAGACCGCTCGCGTCGCTCGGCGATTTCCAGTGATCTTGGAGATGATCACACGAGGCGACGACCATCTCACGGCGGTGCTGCTGTTGGCGTCGTTTCTCACCGAGGCGAATCATCTCGATCTGCTCGGCGCTGCACAGCACAAGAGCGAGCGAGGGGTGGCTCGGTTGGTGGCGGAGTTGCGGCCGAAACCGGCCGTGCCGGATTCGATTCGGAAACTGCCGGAAGGGCCGGTGTCTCGGGCGTCGTCGGGCGGAGGATTCTCGCGTGGGGGCGCTGCGGATGCCGTCGCTCCGGCCGCGCCACCGTCAGCCGCAGCACCGTCAGCCGCAGCGCTAGTTGCGCCCGCGACAGGTTCGCCGGTGTGCAGGCCCGCGCCTGCATCCGCGCCTGGACCGGTGGCTGGCTCGACCGCGCGACGCGGGATCGCGGAGCCACTCGGGGCGGACCGGTTCCGAGTGCAATTCACGGCGAGCGCAGGGGTGCTCGAGAAGTTGCGGGTGGCGCAGGACCTGCTGCGACATCAGATCCCCGACGGCGAGCTCGGCTCTGTCTTCGATCGCGCGCTGACCGCGCTCATCGAGCAGCTCAGTCGGAGCAAGTTCGCTGCGGCCCGGCCGCAGGGCGCGCGGCGGGGTAGATCCACGCACGTTTCGCCGGGGGAGGCGAAGCCGGCAGGACCGAGTGTCGGAGCGGTTGACGGACCGGCCATCGGACCCGGTATCCCACGGGCTGTCGCGTGACCCGTCCCTTCAGCCAACGCGGGCATTGCCAGCCCGAAGCGCTCGCGGCATGTCCCGGCCGAGGTGAGACGTCAGGCGTGGAATCGGGATGGAGGTCGGTGTGCATTCATCGGCGACCACGATCGCCGGTGCGACGAACGCGGCCGCTTGGAGTTTCATCAGGTGCAGCCATTGGCGAGGGGAGGCGCGGCGAGTGTCGCGAACATCGAACTGCGCTGTCGAGCACACAATCAGCACGAAGCAGAGCTCTGTTATGGAACTCGGTCCGGACCGAGTCGGTCACGATTTCGCGCGTTTCCTTGATGCATCGATGATGTCGCGTTCGCGGACTGGCGTCACGTTCAGCCGCGCCGCGCCGCGCCGCGCCGAGCCGCGCCGAGCGACGGCGTCTTGTCGTGCTCTCTCACCCCCCAATTCGCTGCGCCAGTTCCGCCCCGCTCGCCAACCCGCCTTCCATGAACCCCACGAACTTGTAGCACGCGTGTTCACCCGCGAACCGGAGCGCGCCGAGGCCGTCGCGCAGCGTGGGTCCATGTGAAGTCACCTGACCGGGCGCGGGAAACGAGTAACCGGCGCCGACCCATTCGTCGGAGGGCCAGTCCATGAAGCGCATCCCGACGAACGCTTCGGTAAAGCCGGGATAGACGCCCTCGAGCGCTGCGGACAGTTCGGCGGCGCGCGCGTCGCTGGTGCGGGAGCGCCAGTGGTCGGCGGCGGCGTCGCTGGCGAAGGTGGTGAGGCAGTACTCGCCCACGGGGATCTGCGCGTCGGTCGATTCCCAGGTCATCGGGACGAGGCCGTCGCTGAACGAGTACTGAGAGAGTCCCTGTTCATGCCAGACGCGGCGGCGCACGTGGCTCAGCGCTTTCACACTCCGTCCCATTTGTGGCGTGAGATCGGCCGGCAACCCGGGCGTGAAGACGATCCGTGGCCAGACGGGAGGCGGCACGGTGCAAACGACGAGGTCTCCCTCGATCGGATCGCCGCCGGCGGCGA
>CAZVYN010000133.1:0-4001 GCA_964631125.1 uncultured bacterium
CCAGAGCAGATGAACCAGAGCAGATGAACCGCCCGTTCGAGCCGACCCCACGGACTGCAACTGATTGCCCCAAGAAAGAGCTCAGGTCAGTAGCGGGGCGTTCGCTTCGCGAACGCCCCGCTACTCTCCGCTCCCCTCTCTCATTGCGTCACTGAACTTCAGGAGACCACCAGCCCTTGTCCTCTAGCCCCCTTCTCCTCGCGGTCACCCTCTCCCTCATCACCGCGACCCCCAACCTCTCCCTCGCCACCCCCCAACGCATCGTCGCCGCCAGCCCGATCGCCGCCGAGATCGTCTGTGCGCTCGACGCGTTCGATCGGCTCGTGGCGGTCGGCGACGGGGCGACCTGGCCCGCCGAGCTTGCGTCCCTACCGAGAGTCGGCCATGAGCGCGCCCTGACCCCCGAGGCGATGGCCGCGCTCCATCCCGATCTCGTCTTGATCACAACCGACGCGGGGCCGCCGTCCGCCCTCGACCAACTCGCGTCGCTGCGCATCGCCACCGCTCGGATCTCCTCGGAGAAAACCGCGGACGGCGCGCGCTTGCGTATCCGTGAAGTGGCGGCGGCGCTGGGCCTGGAAAGTCGCGGCGAGACCTTGGTGCAGCAGTTCGACCAAGAGTTGGAGTCGGCGGTGCGAGCGGCGGCCAGCGCCGGGCCGGGACCGCGCGTGCTCTTCCTCTACGCACGCGGTGGGCAGCATCAGGTCATCGCGGGCGTCAAGACCGCGGCCGATGAATTGATCCGACTCGCGGGCGCGACGAACGCGACCTCGCAGTTCGAGGGATATCGTCCGCTGACGACGGAGGCGCTCGCGCTGAGCGCCGCCGACGTGATCCTGATGACCGAGAGCGGCGCGAAGAGTCTCGGCGGGATCGAAGCAATCGCGTCCCTCCCCGGCCTCTCGATGACTCCCGCCGGCCGCGCCAAGAGAGTCATCACACTCGACGACACGTTGCTACTCGGCTTCGGCCCGCGGCTGGGGGAAGCGGTCTCGCAACTGGCGCGCGCTCTCCACTCGAAGCCCGCTCAACCGTCGAGCGCGGCCCGATGAGTTCAGTCGACGGACGCCTCGACCCGCGCGCCGACGATCTTCCACGCCTGGCGGCGATCTTGGTCGGCGCGGCGATTCTGGCGGTGCTGGCCGCGCTCTGCCTCGGATCGATCTCTTTCTCGGTCTGGGAACTGTTCACGTCGCTCCGCGAGCTGAGTCGCGGCGAGAGCGAGAGCGCGACGTTCCAGACCCAACTGCTCTGGGGACTCCGCGCGCCTCGGGTGGCCCTCGCCCTTCTCGTCGGCGCCGGACTCGCGCTCTCCGGCGCCGCGCTGCAGGGACTCTTCCGCAATCCGCTCGCCGACCCCGGTCTGCTCGGAGTCTCCGGAGGCGCGGCCCTCGCGGCCGCCGCGGCGATTGCGACGGCCGGCGGCGGCGTGCTCTCGAGCGTCGTCGGGCCGTTCGCGGGGCCGTTCGCCGTCCCGTTCGCGGCATTCTCGGGCGCGCTGCTCGCGACCGGCGCGGCGTGGCTACTCGCGCGGCCCCAATCGGGCGACGGCGCGTCCCGCCTCATCCTCGCGGGCGTCGCCATCAATGCGATTGCGTTCGCCGGGGTCGGGCTCATCACCTTCCTGGTCGACGACGCGCAGCTCCGAGGCTTGGCGTTCTGGAATCTTGGCGGCTTGGGCGGCGCGACGTGGCAGGTGGTCGGAGTGACCGCCCTGTTCGTCTCGGCCGCGAGTGTTCCGCTCTGCTCGGTCGCGTCCGGGCTGGACGCTTTGCAACTCGGAGAAGACGGAGCGTTCTATGCAGGGACGCCCGCTCCGCGCCTGCGACGAGTGGTCGTCGTGGCGGCGGCGCTCGCGGTCGGCGCTTCCATCGCCGCCGCCGGCGCGATCGGATTCATCGGACTGCTCGTGCCGCACGGGCTGCGCACGCTCGGGGTGAGTCGCCACCGCGTCCTCCTGCCGCTCTCGGCGCTGGCGGGCGGCGCGCTCCTGGTGGTGGCCGACCTGGTCGCTCGTACCGTCGCGACTCCGCGAGAGATTCCGGTCGGAGTCCTGACCGCTCTTTGCGGCGCCCCGTTCTTCGCGTTTCTGCTCCATCGACGCGGCCGTCTCGGAGGACCCAAGTGACCCGACCCCTGATCGAGGCGATCGACGCCACGCTCGCCGTCTCCGCGTTCCGGCTCGTCGATCGAGTGAGTCTCGCGCTGCGCGCCGGCGAGTTCGTCGCGTTGGTCGGTCCCAACGGCGCGGGCAAGAGCAGTCTGTTGCACCTGCTCGGCGGCGCACGACGCGCCACGAGCGGATCGGTTCTGTTCGAGGGCCGTGACATCGCCGCGACGCCGGCCAAACTGTTGGCCACACGACGCGCCGTCGTCGGGCAGGCCACGAGCGTGAAGTTTCCGTTTCGCGTCCGCGAGATGGTCGCACTCGGTCGCCTCTGCGCGCATCCGGAGGAATCGCCCGCGCAGGTCGATCGCGCGGTCGGCAACGCGCTCGAGGCGGTCGGCTTGAGCGGACTAGGCGACCGCGTATTCCCCACCCTCTCGGGCGGCGAACAGCAGCGGGCGCACGTCGCCCGAGCGCTCGCGCAGTTGCACGGCGTCGCAGCGCCGACGGTTCTCTTCCTCGACGAAGCCACTTCGAACCTGGACGTCGAGCACCAACACGACGTGCTCGGCTTGGCCCGGGATCACGCGCAACGCGGCGGGACCGTCCTCGCCGTGCTGCATGATCTGAACCTCGCCAGTTGGTACGCTGACCGCGTGATCGTGCTCAGCGGCGGCCGGATCAGGACCGATGCGCCGCCGCGGGTGGCGCTGACCCCGGAACTCATCCGCGCCGTCTTCCGCATCGATGTGCGCGCCATGGAGTCGCCGCCGGCCGCTCACGGCCCCGTTCTCCCACTGGTCTTCAGAAACGACGACCGGATCCCGGCCTATCCCCCGGCTCGCTCCGAGTCCATGCTGTCAGCAAAAGGAGCCCCACTATGAATCCGCCGCCGATGAATCCACTGCCGATGAGTCCTGCGTTGTCTTGCGGATCCGAGATCCGAACCGCTTGGGAGAAGTACCGCGCGGATAATCCGACCGCGCGGGCGCGTGAGGCCGCGCTCGCGCTGGGCGTGTCGGAGGGACAGCTCGTCGCTTCGCTCTGCGACGGAGGCGGAGCGCTTCGTCTGCGGCCCGATTGGCCGGCGTTCCTGACCGGCCTCGAGTCGCTGGGCCGCGTGATGGCGCTGACGCGCAACGAGTCGTGCGTGATCGAGAAGGAGGGGGTCTATCGCTCGCTCACGCTCATCGGTCCGATGATGGGGCACTTCACCGATCCCGAGATCGACCTGCGGCTGTTCCTCTCGCACTGGACGCATCTGTTCGCGGTGGAGACGGAGACGCCGCGGGGGACGCAGCGCAGTCTCCAGGTCTTCGATGCGCAAGGAAACGCCGTGCACAAGACGCATCTGCGACCGGTCAGTGATCTGGCGGCGTTCGAGGCGCTGAGGGCGAGTCTGCGCGATCCGGATCAGTCGACCGACTTGGTCGCGAAGCCGGCCGCCGCGTCGACCGCGGAGCGCCCCGACGCCTCGATCGACATCGACGGGTTCCTCGCAGGATGGCGCGCGATGAAGGACACGCACGAGTTCTTCTTCCTGCTGCGCAACTTCGGCGTGACGCGGCGCCAGGCGATGCGACTCGCGGCGCCCGAGTTCGTGCGTACGGTGGCGCCCGATTCCGTCAGCACGGTGCTGCACGGACTCTCGGCCGACGAGCGCAAGTGCATGGTCTTCGTCGGCAACCCCGGGTGTCTCGAGATCCATGGCGGACCGGTGAAGAAGGTCGTCGTCATGGGCGAGTGGCTCAATGTGATGGATCCGGGATTCAACCTGCACCTGCGCGCCGACCACGTCGCCGAGTGCTTCGTCGTGCGTAAGCCGACGGAGACGGGGGATGTGACGAGCCTGGAGCTGTACGACGCGGGCGGGGAGCAGATCGCGCTCCTCTTC
>CAZVYN010000134.1:0-3798 GCA_964631125.1 uncultured bacterium
GACCCCCGCGCCCGCTCCCCTCCGTTCCCACCGCAATTCTCCGTTCCACAACCAACAGATTTTGGCGGTTGACGTTACGGGATCACCTCTCTAGATTCCCGGCTCTGCGCGTTGATCTGGGTTGCGGGATTTCTTTCTCCCGCCTCAACTACCGATCGCGCCGCGGGGGTCAGTCCGGCAGACCAGACTCGTCTCGGACGGCTCCACGCGGATCGACGGTTGCGTGATCCGGGCTCCAGCGACCGAATTCTTGGCTCGTACTGGGGCCAAGTGCGTTCGGTGCGTGGCTGGCGCGAGCGCGAAGGTCGAATGAGAATTTGTCAGCGAACAGAACGGGAGAATCGCTCGAAGTGCCCACGCTGAGCCAACTCGTCCGCAATGGCCGTCAGGCGGTGATCGACAAGACCACCGCGCCGGCGCTCAAGGCCTGCCCGCAGAAGCGGGGAGTGTGCACGCGCGTCTATACCACTACACCGAAGAAGCCGAACTCGGCGCTTCGCAAGGTCGCGCGCGTCCGCTTGACCAACAACATCGAGGTCACGGCCTACATCCCGGGCGAAGGGCACAACCTGCAGGAGCACTCGATCGTGCTCATCCGCGGGGGACGCGTGAAGGACCTGCCGGGCGTTCGCTATCACATTGTCCGCGGCGCGCTCGACACGAGCGGTGTGGACGGACGGAATCGCAGCCGCTCGAAGTACGGCACCAAGCGGAAGAAGCCGGGCGAAGTGGCCGCGAAGGGCAAGGGGAAGAAGTAATGCCGCGCAAGGGACATATCACTCGCCGTGAATTGGCGCCGGATCCCAAGTTCGGCAACGTCCTCGTCGCGCGGTTCATCAACTCGGTCATGTCGGCCGGGAAGAAGAGCACCGCGGAGCGCATCGTCTACGGCGCGCTCGCGATGGTCGAATCGAAGGCTGGGGCCGAGGGCGTCGGGGTGCTCCGCACCGCGATGAACAACGTGAAGCCGAATCTCGAGGTGAAGAGCCGTCGAGTCGGAGGCGCGACCTACCAGGTGCCGGTCGAGATCAAGCCGGAGCGTCGGACGGCGCTCGGGCTGCGTTGGTTGATCAGCTTTGCGTCGTCGCGTCCCGACAAGACGATGGCGGAGCGGTTGGCCGCGGAAATCCTCGCTGCCTCGCGCAACGAGGGCGGCGCGGTCAAGAAGAGGGAAGACACGCACCGTATGGCGGACGCCAACAAGGCGTTCGCTCACTATCGCTGGTAGACAGCTACGGAGCACAACCGGCGCGGCCCCAGGGCAGGCGCCACTCACGGGGATCCTGCGAACAACTGACCGCGGACCGGACGCCCGAACGGGCTGAAGGAACGCGACAAGCAGCTATCGGACCACGATCGACCCGGTTCCCGGAATCGATCGCCCCTCGTGAGACAACACGTCGAGTTCCTCCGGGAAGACGGCGACAGGTCCGGAAAAGCTTGGGCTGAACACCCGGCTTGACGAGATCGCGGGCGGCGTGCGGGTTCTTCCCGCAAACGAGCTCGATGGCGCGAAACGGTCGCGACCGCGGGGGATTCCCGTGGAGGCGACCGCGAAGTCTTTTCGTCCTCGGACGAAAGACGTCGGTGAATAGGTTTGGGCCGGCTTCGACGGTTTCGGATCGGGAAAACAGGAGAGATTCGGTGTCGGACATTCCAGTCAAGCATCTGCGCAACATCGGCATCATGGCGCACATCGACGCCGGGAAGACGACGCTGACCGAGCGCGTCCTCTTCTTCACGGGCAAGACCCATCGCATGGGTGAAGTGCACGAAGGCGCCGCGACGATGGACTGGATGGAGCAGGAGCGCGAGCGCGGCATCACGATCACCTCCGCCGCGACGACAGCCTTCTGGAAAGACCACCAGATCAACATCATCGACACGCCCGGCCACGTCGACTTCACCGTCGAGGTCGAGCGTTCGCTGCGCGTGCTCGACGGCGCCATCGCCGTCTTCTGCGCGGTGGGCGGAGTCGAGCCGCAGTCCGAGACGGTCTGGCGTCAGGCTGACAAGTACAAGGTTCCGCGGTTGGCTTTCGTCAACAAGATGGACCGTGTCGGCGCCGACTTCGACAACGTCATCGGCATGATGCGCGAGCGCCTCGGCGCCCATCCCGTGCCGATCCAGTTCCCGGTCATGCTCGGCGACATCTTCCACAGCGTGATCGACGTGGTGGAGATGGTCGAGATCACCTATGTCGAGGAGCACGGTCTCTCGACGCTGCAGATCGGGCCGATCCCCGAAGACATGATGAAGCTGGCCGACGAGTATCGCGTGAAGATGCTCGAGGCGCTCGCCGACTACGACGACGAGCTACTCCATCGCTACCTCGAGAGTCACGATCTGCCGGTCGAGCTGATCAAGCAGGCCATCCGCAAGGGGACGCTGGAGAGCAGCATCGTCCCCGTCCTCTGCGGCAGCGCGTACAAGAACAAGGGCGTCCGTCGCCTCTTGGACGCGGTCATCGACTACCTGCCGTCACCGATCGACGTGCAACCGGTCTCCGGCGAGAACCCGCGCACCACCGATATCGAGACGCGCGCGCCTTCCCTCGAGGAGCCGTTCGCGGCGGTCGCGTTCAAGATCATGACCGACCCCTACGTCGGCAAGCTGAGCTTCTTCCGCGTCTACTCCGGGAAGATCGCCAGCGGCGACACGATCTTCAACGCGAACACGGAGAAGCAGGAGCGCGTCGGGCGCATCGTCGAGATGCACGCCAACCAGCGCATCGAGAAGAAGGAGATGTCGGTCGGTGAGATCGGCGCCTTCGTCGGCTTGAAGCGCGTCTCCACCGGCGACACGCTCTGCAATCCCGATCGGCCGATTCGCCTGGAGCGGATCGTCTTCCCGGAGCCGGTCATCCAGATCGCGATCGAGCCGAAGACCAAGGCCGACGAAGAGAAGCTGCCGACCTCGCTGGAGCGTCTGCTCGACGAGGACCCGACCTTCCGAGTCCGCACGCACGAAGAGACGGGGCAGACGCTGCTCGCCGGCATGGGTGAGTTGCATCTCGAGATCATCGTCGACCGCCTCAAGCGCGAGTTCAATTGCCACGTCAACGTCGGACGGCCGCAGGTCGCGTATCGCGAGACGATCACCGCGACGATCCTCCACCGCGAGCGGCACATCCAGCAGTCGGGTGGTCGCGGTCAGTTCGCCGACGTCAGCATCCGGCTGGAGCCGGCGCCCGGCATGGGCTTCGTCTGGGAGAACAAGATCGTCGGCGGAACGATCCCGAAGGAATACATCGCGCCGACCGAGCACGGCGTGAAGGACGCGTTGGAGACCGGTCCGGTGGCCGGCTTCCCCGTCGTCGATGTCAAGGTGTCGCTGGTGGACGGTTCGTTCCATGCCGTCGACTCCAGTGAGTTCGCCTTCAAGATCTGTGGATCGAAGGCGTTCAAGGCGGCGGCTCTCAAGGCCTCGCCGAAGCTGCTCGAACCGATCATGGACGTCGAAGTCGTCGTGCCCGAGCAGTTCGTGGGCGACGTCATGGGCGACCTCTCGGCGCGGCGCGGTAGGGTCGGGGGCATGTTCGAGCGGGGGACGAGTCGCGTCATCGCGGCGCACGTCCCGCTCGGCGAGATGTTCGAGTACGCGACCAAGCTGCGTTCGATGACCCAAGGACGAGCGGTCTATTCGATGCAGTTCTCCAAGTACGACTTCATGCCCGACAGCTTGGCGGCGGAAGTCGTGAAAAAGGTGAAGGGCGCCTGAGGCCGTCAGGACCAGAGGAGCGAAGGAACCATGGGCAAGGCGAAATTCGAGCGGACGAAGCCTCACGTGAACGTCGGG
>CAZVYN010000135.1:0-3774 GCA_964631125.1 uncultured bacterium
GGGCCAGGGGAGGGGAGCGAGGGGGACCTGTTCGGGACGCAGACTTCGTAGCGCGTCCAGCTCCCCGACCGTCGCGGCGAGACCGCGCGCGACCAACGACTCCCCGCGCAGGATGCCGTAGTAATGGGGCTTCTCGCGCAGGTACTCCTCGTCGGTTTCCTGGGAGACTCGCCAGGCATCCAAACCGCCGCGATCCTGCGGCGTGAGCTGGACCCGTGAGAGCGCATCTTGGAGCGCGGACTCCCAGGCTCGCGGATCCCTCCCGGGCGGCAGCTCGACCTCGATGCGGACCAGGGAAAACCCGGGAAACTCCTCGATCCGACAGGAATAGCTCGTCGGAGGATCCCCCATCGCCTCGGTCAGTCGTGCGGCCACGGGGGACGACTCCCCTTCACCCAGAATCTCGACTCTGGCCCGGAACCCCAGAAATTCCGGAGACTTGGGGTCGGGGCCAACCCAGACTTGGGAGAGGGCGCCCCGATCCGATTCCGATCGCAAGTCGTGCGGCCAGCCGTCGGCCACGGGCGGCGGCGGCGGCTCATCCGCGGAGGTGGCCCTCGGAGCGATCGCCCCTACGATCGTGCGCAACGAATCGACGGCCACGCGAGCCGAGACATCGCCGACGACGATCCACGTGACGTTTTCCGGCGTGTAGAACCGATCGTGGAACGACGCGATCTGCGCGCCCGACAGCCGTCGGATGCTGCGTTCGGTACCCAGCACCGGCAGGCCGTAGCCCTGAGGCCCGAAGAGATCGAGTTCGATCTGTGCGGCGTTCCCTTCGGCGGGATCTCTCGCGAGTTCCTCCAGGATGATCCCACGTTCCTTTTCGAACTTCTCTGGGGTCATGGAGGGCTGGAACAGCATCTCGGTCTGGATACGGAGCGCCGATCCCAGCGCCTCCGGCCCCACGAGCAGGAAGAGCGCCATGTGCGTCCGCCGCGTCGTGGCGTTGTGGTAGGCGCCGATCGCGTCCAGATCGGCGTAGAGCTGCTCCTGAGTCCTCGAGGGGGTACCGTTGAAGAGCAGGTGCTCCAGGAAATGGCTGGTGCCCTGGGTCGAAGGATCTTCCATGCCGGCGCCCGAGTGGACGAGGGCGACGATCCCGACGGCCGGCCCGGCGTGACTCTCGAGAACGAGGTACCCGGATCCGTTCTCGAGATAGCCCCAAGCTGGCGGCGCTGGGGTCGGTTGCGGAATCGACGGGATCCCGGCGGGAGACGAGGCTGCACTCGAGTTCGCGAGGTCGACCTGGAATGCAGCGAGGGCGGCGAGGAGGCCGATAACCCATGTCGCATAAGGGACATTATGTAACGTAGTTCTTCTGCGTCTCGTGCTTCCCGCGACCCGCATTGCATTCCTCCGTGTCATCCCTGCCTCTCCTTGCGAATCGCTCGGGCCGTCGCCTCTCGGGAGTCCCTCCGCACGGTCGGCCCGCGTCGCTCCGTCATTCCGCGCATGATTGCTTCGCCGTCACAACCTGATGGCGCCGCGGATGCTAGCTCGTGCGTGTCCGCGCGACCGTCGAGTCGATCCGGCCAGCCTCCGGGTCGAATCGATCGACGGCATGTCGCTTGCGACTTGGGTCTCCGAGAGCGGCAACAGACCTCCCGCAACGAAGGCTTTGCAACGTCGCTCTCGATTCCGAGGATCTGCGGTGGTGTACGTGAGCAGTCTCTGGGTTCGCGGGCTGTCACGATTGCGGGGCTCCGTTCAGTAACTCTGAGCACGGCGCCGCGGCGGGTCCTCCAAAAAAGTGAGCCGGTTTCGACCGACTCGACCAGGCCCCCGGCTACGTGCCCTTGGGGCCTGGTTTCGTTTCCAGCGCGAGGCGAGCTTGCTCGGCGAACCACGTCGTGGGGGCCCGCTGGATCACCCGTTGGAAAGCGGCCTCGGCCTCCCTCGAGCGACCCTGGGCGGCCTCCGTTCGCGCGAGCAGGAATTCCGCCTCGACTTCGCGCTCGTGCGGACGCGCGATGCGGAGCCAGCGGTCGACCTCCTCACGCGCGAGATCGGAGTCGCCCGCCAGCAGTCGGATCCCGGCGCGGTCGAGCTCGGCGTCGATCTGCAGTTCGCGCGGGACGTCCTCGAGCAGCAGGAGCGTGTCTAGCTGCGCGATCGCCCCGGTGAAGTCCCTCGCCAGCGCGAGCGTGCTCGCGTATTTGCGGCGGAGCACGGCAGCGCGAGGCGAGCGATCGACCTCCCCACCCCATCGGTCGAGCTCGTCGCGCTGCGCCGCGATCTGCTCCAGGATCGGTCCGAACTCTTCCGGCGGACGGAACCCTTGCACGCCGTAGCGCGCCTCGCCGTCCGGCGCCAGGAACAGGATCGTGGGATAGGCCCGCACGCCGTACTTCTTCGCCGTGGCCACATCCGATTCGCCGTTCACCTTGACGCTGACCAGGGCGCCCGCCTTGGCGATGACGTTGGCGTCGGCGAAGGTCTTCCGGTCGAGGACTTTGCACCACCCACACCAGGTTGTATAGAAGTCGACCATGACCATCTTGTGCTCGACCCGCGCTTGTTCCAATGCAGCGGAGAAACTTCGCGCCCACGGCAGCGTGGCGATGGGTGCGGCGGTCTCGGTCGCGGCGGCGAGGGACGCCAGGCTGAACGTCGATCCGAGAAGCCCGGCGCGAAGCGCGAGTCGAGCGAAACGGAGTCGCGTCGCAGAGGTCACGCGCGAACCCCGAGTACGCTCTCGATCTCTCCGAGGATGTCCGCCTTGGACTTCAGCCCGATGATCTGACCTCGCGCCTGCCCCCCGAGGAAGAGGACGAACGTCGGAATGCTCCGGATGCCATAGCGCGCCGCGGCCCCGGGACTCAGATCGACATTGAGCTTCACGACCTTCAGCTTCGTGCTCAGATCGGCGGCAACCTGGTCCACGATCGGCGCCACCTGACGACACGGGCCGCACCAGTCGGCCCAGAAGTCGACGAGCACCGGCAGGGAACTCTCCAGCACCTCCGCCTGGAAGGTGGCGTCGGAAACTTCGGCAACGGTCGACATCGACAGGCTCCTCTCGTGACTTGGCGTAACTTGACGTGACGTGACGCAGCGCGGCCCGCTTACGGACGGACGGGGATCGATCCCCTGCGGGCGGCGAGCGGGGCCGCTTCGGCGAGCAGCAGCGCGAGCGCCGTCTCGTCTTCGCCGGAACGTATCCGCCCTGTCTTGATTCCTCGCTCCAGGAGGTAGCCGCCCAGGAGGAGCAAGCCCAACCTACCATCCCCGTCGGAACGGGTTCCTCGCGCCAAGAGATCGCGAGCCTTCCGCTGGATTTGCCACTGCACCCGCAAGACCGGCTCGCTGGTCTTCAGACCCTCCCACGCGCCGAGCGCTTCGGGGGCGCCGCCCGCCATCACGAGGTCGCAGAAATCCCAGAGTGAGATGCCGATTCCGTGCCGAAGACCGGTGCGGACATCGTCGATGCCGATAGCGGCGCCGGCCTCGGCCCACGCCTCGAGTTTCTCCAGCTCGCGCGAGAGCTCCTGGAGGTCGGGTCCGACGTGCTCCACCAGATAGGCGCCGGCGTCAGCCGAGAGGCGAAGACCGCGACGTCGTGACTCGGCCAACAGCCAACGCATCGCCTCATCGGGGCGGAGTCGCCAGAGCTCCACGACGACACACGACTCGGCGAGACGTCGGGCGAGTTCCGACCGCCGCTCGAGTTCGCGCCATGGAAGGTCGGAGGCGCAGACCAGCACCGAGCTCTCTCCCGCCGTCGACAGCGCGCGAATCAACGCATCGCGCTCGGCGGCCGCCGAGCGC
>CAZVYN010000136.1:0-3715 GCA_964631125.1 uncultured bacterium
ATGGGCCAACTCCTTATCGGCCTAGTGGTTCTGGCGCTGATCAGCACCAGCGCCAAGGGGGCGCCGACGACGCACCGGCTCGATCCACAGGCCGAGGAGCGCAACAAGGAGGCGCGGGAGGCGTGGCTGGAGAGCCTCCACCGAGCGCCGCCGGGGATGGAGTGGCGCGAAGTCGAGAGGGCCAACCGGCAGTCTCAGTTCCTCACGCGCCAGGCTGAGGAGGCCATCGGACGGACCAGCGACGACTGGGAGGAGATCGGGAGCGCGAATCAGGCGGGGCGCACGCATGTGGCGCACGTCCACCCTTCCGGCGACGGGACGCTGTTCCTGGGCACCGACAACGGCGGCCTCTGGCGGGGCAACATCGACGGAACCGGCTGGACCCCCGTCTCCGATGACGTCGGCGGCGGAGTGCACCAGATGACCGTCTCGCCCGGCTCGCCCGAGGTCTGGTTGATCTCGACCGACGGTGGACGCATCCATGCGAGCACCGACGGCGGGTCCCAGTGGTTCGTGCCGGTCGGACTGCCGGACGATGTCTACGAGACGCAGCGCATCGCGAGAGATCCCGCCAACCCGCGACGGATCTATTTGCTGGTTCGCGGCCGCCTCTGGACCGGCCAGTGGCAGTACAACCAGTTCCTCCTGCGGTCGGACGACGGCGGCGTCGAGTTCTCGGTCGTGCACACCGAGCCGACGGGGACACAGACCGATCTCTGGGTGAGCCGCACGGCGCCCGGTCCGCTCTATCTCATCGCCGGCGCCACGCTGAAGAAGTCGACGAACGGGGGCGCCTCGTTCACGACCGTCGGCGCCATCCCCGCGCAGGTCTCCGATGTCGTGCTCGCGGGCAGCGAAGCCGGCGCGCCACAGTTCTACGCGGCGGCCAGAGTCGGCGGTCAGTGGAAGGTGTACCGGTCGACCAACGCCGGCGTCACCTGGACGTTCAAGACGAACATGAACGACTACTGGGTGGGCACGCTCCAATCGTCGATCACGAATCCGAACGTCGTGATCTACGGCGGCGTCGAAGCGTTTCGCTCCACCTCGGGCGGAGACGCCTGGGGCCGGATCAATCTCTGGTGGGAGTACTACGACGACCCCGAGAACAAATTGCACGCCGATCTACCCGGCATCGATGCATTCCTGGTCAATGGACAGAACGCGTTCCTGATCAATACCGACGGCGGGACGTACGTCTCCTACGATCAGGGCCAGACGGTGACGAACCTGTCACTGCGCGGCCTCGCCATCTCGCAGTACTACGGGATCCAGACCAGTCCGACCGATCCCTACCTGATCGCGGCCGGCTCACAGGATCAAGGATGGCAGGTCTCGCGACCGGAGAACGGAACTCCCTTCCTCGACTTCGATCAGATCTGGAGCGGCGACTACGGCCATCTCACCTCGCGCGACGGCACGCACAACATGCTCTATTCGGTCTACCCGGGGTTCACGCTTGTGCAGGAGACGGAAAGTCCCGTCGCGCTCTACGATGTCGCCTTCCCACCAGCCGCGGCCTATAGTTGGTTGCCCAATATCCTGGCCGACCCGGCCGACTCCGATGTCTATTACTTCTGCGCTGATAAACTCTGGCGATGTGAACGCGTGGCCGGAAATACCTACACGAACACCGCGTACGCGCAGGACTTCGCGGCCGGCGCGAGCAACTACCTGACCGCGCTGGCCATCTCGCCCGTCGACTCCCAGTACTGGTACGCGGTGACCGATACCGGCGCGCTCTGGGCGTCGCAGAACGCGGGCGTCGACTGGACGCTGAGTCCCAGCTCCGGCCCCGGCGCGCACTATTTCTACGGGACCGACCTGCTCCCGTCGGCCGTCGATCGTAACGTCTGCTATGTGGGCGGAGCGGGCTACGGCGGACCCGCCGTCTGGCGCACGACCGACGGCGGCGCTTCATGGACCGCGATGGGCGACGGCCTGCCGAGCACGTTGGTCTTCGGACTCGCGTTCGACCCGACGGACGCGAGCGTGATCTACGCCGCCGCCGAGGCCGGCCCGTTTCGCTGGGATCCCTTCGCGTCGCGCTGGGTCGACATCATCGGCGTCGAAGCGCCGCTCACGACCTATTGGGATGTGGAAACCGTTCCGGCGCTGGGCGTCGTTCGCTTCGCGACCTACGGGCGCGGTATCTGGGACTACGCGCCGCCGGCCGCGACCAGTGTCGATTCAGGCGCAGCGGGAATGCTGGCTCCCTCGCTCATCGTCTTCCCGAATCCCGCGGCGACGAGTGTGCGGCTGGCGGGATCGCGCGGGAGAGAGGGAGAGGTTCGCATCGAAGTGTTCGATGTCGCGGGGAAGCGGCTCGCGACGCCGCTCGATGCAGTGACGCCGGCGGGGGCGTTCCAGGTGGAGTACGACTTGAGAACGCAGTCGGGGCGTCGGTTGGAGAGCGGGGTCTACCTGGTGCGCTTGACGTCTGAGGAAGGCGTCACGGTGAGACAGCTGCGCGTCGTCGAGTAACGGGAGGACGGCGGCGGCGACGGTGTCGGCGCCGCATCAATCGGTGCTGACGACGATGCGGACGTCTCCGCCTTCCATCTTGAGGAAGATGAACCCTGGGATCTCCCACACGCGCTGGAGATAGAGGCGGAACTTGTCGATCCCCTCGATCCGGCCCTCGAGGCGCCGATTGGTCTTCCATTCCCCTTCGAAGAAGGTCTGCATGATCACGTCGAGTTCTTCGGGCCCGTAGACCCAGTCGCGGATCTCGTCCTTCACCCAATCCCGACGCTCGACGCTGACGCGCGAGGCGCCCGGTCCGCGCCTCTTTTCCTTGCAGACCACCACGACCGCCATATCGAAGTCGGCGTCGCGCACCGTGGCGACCTTCACCTCTTTGTTGATCGGCAGCTCGTCGTGGATACGGAGGAGCTGCGGGCCGTCGATCTGGCCGATCACCCGCTCGTGCTTCAGGTCCCAGATCCGCAGCATGCCGAGGTCGGCCAACGTCTCGAGCGGGATCTGCACGTCGAGTTTCTGCCCCTCCTTCACCCGGTCGACGATCTTGAAGAAGACCCAGAGCTGCCCGTTGTCGACCACGGCGAGAGCGGGAAAGGCGGTGACCCCGAGCCCTGTCATGGCCACCAAGGCCGCGAGGGCGATGCCGAGGAAGAAGCGGAAGGAAGAGGCAGATTTCATGGGAGCGATCCTCCGGTCCGCGGGCGTTGGAATTCGGGGTCTCACACGGAAGTATACGCGAAGTGGTCGAATCCCCCGGGGAACACGCCGGAAGGCGCGCCGAGGACCTCTACCCCGGCCCCTGGGACGATCTCCCCGATTTCGGTCAGGTCGATCCCCAGCTCCCGACCAAGTCGTTCCGGTAGATCGATCGGCGCCGAAGACGCGAGGGTGAAGAGGAGTTCGTAGTCGTCGCTCGGGCCGAACGACCACGAGAGCGCGGTTCGTGCGAGACGCGGCTCGAGCGCGCGCAGCGCGGCGTCCTCGCCCGACGGTAGCCGGCTCGCCTGGAGTCTCGCCCCCACTCCGCTGGCGTGGCAGACGTGCCTGAGATCGGAGAGCAGTCCGTCGCTCAGGTCGATCATCGCGCTGACCTGTCCTTCGGCGGCCAGGCGGTGACCGAGTGCGAGACGGGCGTTCGGGGCCAGGTAGGCGAGCGCCGCTTCGAGCTCGAACGGCGTCAGGAGCGCGAGGCGAGCCAACACGTCAGCGAGCGACGGGAGCGGGATGGCGG
>CAZVYN010000137.1:0-2656 GCA_964631125.1 uncultured bacterium
GAGCGGTCCCGAGCGATCGGAGAGGGTAACCCGGACGGGGCGAGAACCCCCCTTGGGCCCTCGCCCCGTCCGGGTTACCCTCTCCGATCGCTCGGGACCGCTCAGCGGCAAAGGGACGTGAGGAAGGACGGAAAGACCCGATGAACGCAGATCTGAAGAAGTGGGTGGATGAGTGTGCGGCGCTGACTCAGCCGGATGAAGTCGTCTGGTGTGACGGCTCAGAGGCGGAGAACAAGCGGCTGATCGCCGAGGCGATGGCCGACGGGTCGCTCATCCAGCTGAACGAGTCCACCCACCCGAACTGCTACTACCACCGGAGTCACTCCTCCGACGTCGCGCGCACGGAGCACCTCACCTTCATCTGCTCCGACACCAACGACGACGCCGGCCCGACCAACAACTGGATGTCGCCGGCGGACGCCCGCGCCAAGATCGGGCCGCTCTACGAAGGCTGCATGAAGGGACGCACGATGTTCGTCGTCCCCTACGTCATGGGTCCGCTCGGCTCGCCGATCAGCAAGGTCGGAGTCGAGATCACCGACAGCCGCTATGTCGTGATCAACATGCGGATCATGACGCGGATGGGGAAGGCCGCCCTCGATCAGCTCGGCGACTCGACCGACTACTGCAAGGGGCTGCACTCCCTGGGCGATCTCAGCCCGGACCGCCGCTTCATCGCGCACTTCCCGAAGGATCGATTGATCTGGAGCATCGGCAGCGGGTACGGCGGCAACGCGCTCCTCGGCAAGAAGTGTTACGCACTGCGCATCGCCAGCGTGATGGCGCGCGATCAAGGGTGGCTGGCCGAGCACATGCTCATCGTCGGAATCCAGAGTCCCGAAGGAAAGACCTCCTACATCGCGGCCGCCTTCCCGAGCGCCTGCGGCAAGACCAACCTCGCGATGCTCATCCCGCCCAAGTCGCTTCCGGGCTGGAAGCTCTGGACGGTCGGCGACGACATCGCCTGGATGAAGTTCGGCCCCGACGGCCGACTCTACGCGATCAATCCCGAGAACGGCTTCTTCGGCGTCGCTCCGGGCACGAGCATGAAGACCAATGCCAACGCGATGCTCACGACGAAGCAGAACTCCATCTTCACCAACACCGCGCTGACTGCGGACCTACAGCCCTGGTGGGAGGGGATCGGCTACGAGGCGCCCACGCCGCTGATCGACTGGCAGGGTCTACCCTGGGATCCCGCCGCGGGCAAACCGGCCGCGCATCCGAACTCGCGCTTCACCGCGCCCGCGAAGCAATGCCCCTCGATCTCGCCCGAGTGGGAATCGCCGCAGGGCGTGCCGATCTCCGCCATCTTCTTCGGCGGTCGTCGCGCGCGGACCGCGCCGCTCATCTATCAGTCATTCGACTGGAATCACGGCGTCTTCATCGGCTCCACCATGGCCTCTGAGACGACGGCCGCCGCGACCGGCGCCGTCGGCGTCGTGCGCCGTGATCCGATGGCGATGCTCCCGTTCTGCGGCTACAACATGGCCGACTACTTCGCGCACTGGGTCCGGATGGGCGCGAAGTCGGAGAAGGCGCCGAAGCTCTTCCATGTGAACTGGTTCCGCCAGGGCGCCGACGGGAAGTTCCTCTGGCCCGGGTTCGGCGAGAACTTGCGTCCGCTGCTCTGGGCGCTCGAACGCTGTGAAGGCAGAGGCGAAGCGACAGAGACTCCGATCGGTCACGTCCCGGCCGAAGGCGCACTGCGGCTCGACGGCCTCGATGTCTCTCCCGCCGCGATGAAAGAGCTCTTCACGGTCGACCGCGAGGAGTGGAAGGCCGAGGTCGATGGACAGGCCGAGTTCCTGGCCAAGTTCGGGGACCGTCTGCCGCCGGAGATCCGGAAGCAACACACCGCGCTCGCGAAACGATTCGGATTCTGATTCTGCTCGCGCGATAGGTTGCGCGACGGGTAGCGCGAGCGGACGCGCGGGTCCAGCCTCCCCGCACGACGATCGACCTCCCGACATGCAACGGAGGAGGATCGGCCGCAGCGCTTACCGTCTCGATGCTGTTCCTACTCGCGCCGCCCGGCCGGAGCGGCGAACTCGACCCTCTGGTATTGACCGATGCGAACGGCGTCATGACTCGGTCGTATTCGAACCTCGTCCTCTTCGGCGCCGCGTTCTCGGGGGGCCTGGCCTGCCCCTGAGGGCCGATCCTAGCCGCCGCCGGGGCCTTGTGAGGCGAGACGGGGCCAATTCCGCTATACCGATGGTTGCCCTCGGGATGGCTCCCGGTCCAAACTCATTCGTCGGTTGGACTGACCCCGGCCGCGGACTGCGCGGACTGCGCGGGGGGTGTGGGCGCCAGCCGATCGAGTCCTCCAGGAAGTCAGTTTCCCTCGTCCGGTCCCCTGCGTGATTCGTGGGGCTGGACGCCACTCAAGTCGTCCGACGATCCAAGACGAGAGAACTCCATGATGATGAATCCCCCGCAGACCGCCTCGACCCGGTTCCGTCGCGCACTCGCCGGCCTCGCGCTCTTCGGCGCGACGCTCGCGATCGCGGGCGGCGCTCTGGCCGCGTCGTTCACCCAGATCGATCCGTCGGCCATCCCGACCCTCGGCGATCGGTACGCGGCGCCCGAGGCGGAGGCGACGTTCCGGCTCGACCGGGCCGACCTCGCTTCCGACTTGGCCAATGCGCCGATC
>CAZVYN010000138.1:0-2590 GCA_964631125.1 uncultured bacterium
GAGGAAGTGAGCTTGGGGGGAGAAGGGGGCGAGAACGCCAGCGTCGGGGTGAAGCGGGGCTTGGAGAGTGGGAAGGGGGAAGGAATCGGCTTCGCTTTGCGAAGCCGATGACTTTGCACGGCGGTCGTCGCAAGGCGCGCGAGATCCTGTTCAGGGTCTACTTCGAGACCGACGTCACCGGGGACGATCCGCGTGAGGTGTTGGAGTACGCGCTCGGCCGCTATCGCTTGACGGAGGAAGCGCGCGACTACGCCGTGCGGACGCTCGAAGCGGGTGTCGCGGCGCGGGCGGAGATCGATGCCCACCTGCGCGGCGGCTTGCGCGATTGGAGCCTGGAGCGGATCAGCACGGTGGTCCGATCCGCGCTGCGTCTGGCCGTGACCGAGTTCCTCGCCTCGGACGATGTCGATGCGCGGGTGGCGATCGACGAAGCGATCGAGCTCACCCGCAAATACGGAGAAGAAGACGCCGCCGGCTTCGTCAACGGCGTGCTCGATCCGATCGCGCGGCGGCTGCGAGCCGGGGAGTGGGCGTGAATCGTCAGTCGACCCCCGCGCACTGGGAGCGTTACTGGGCCGAACGAGAGGCGATCGACGAGGTCTACTCCAACGAGGACCGGATCCAACGCCAGCTCGAGACGCTGCCGCTGACCGGGCGGTGGGCGATGGAAGTCGGAGCCGGGTCGGGACGCGACAGCCTGGCGCTGGCCCGTCGCGGGGCCAAGATCTTGGTCCTCGACTACACGCGCACTTCGTTCCGCGTCATCCGCAAGCAAGCGGAGCAATTCGGGCTCGAACTCCACTGCGTCTGCGCCGATGCGCGCAACATGCCGTTTCGCGAAGGGGTCTTCGATCTCGTCTTCCACCAGGGATTGATGGAGCATTTCCGCGATCCGCTGCCGCTGCTCTCGGACAACGCGCGCGTCCTGCGCGTCGGCGGGCATCTGCTGGTCGACGTTCCGCAGCGGTGGCACGTCTATACCGTCGGCAAGAAGATCATGATCGCGCTCGATCGGTGGTTCGCCGGCTGGGAGACGGAGTACTCCCCGCGTGAACTGGAGGGGCTGGTGCGCGCGAGCGGGCTCACGGTGGTGCGCACCTACGGCGAGTGGATGGTGCCCGGCTTCTTCTACCGCGCCTTCCGCTACGCGCTCATGCGCTCCCGAGTGAAGACCCTGCCCAAGTATCCGCCGGAGATCTGGCCGTTCGCGCAGATCGGACGCGGCTGGCGCGAGTTCCTGCGGAAGCGGCGCGTCGGTCTCTATACCTGCGCGATGATCGGAACGCTCGGGCGCAAGGAGCCTGCAGCCGGCCGGCCGAGCCGCTGACGAATGCCGCGACGCATCCTCATCCTGAGCTATCGCGACATCCGCCACCCGGAGATGGGCGGGGCGGAGATCATCATCCACGAGGTGTACCGAAGGATCCATGCCGCCGGCCACCCGGTCACGTTCCTCACCTGTCGATTTCCCGGCGGGGCCGAGCGAGACGAGATCGACGGGATGGAAGTCCTGCGCGTCGGCCGGCTGCACGATTTCAATCTCTCGGCGCCGCTGTATCTGCGGAGACGCCTCCGGTCGCGCGGCTTCGATGTCGTGGTCGAAGATCTCAACAAGCTGCCGTTCTACACGCCGGCGCTGGCGCCCGGGATCCCTGTGCTGGTCAATGTGCCGCACCTCTTCGGCGCCACTGTCTTCCAGCAGGCGGTTTGGCCGCTGGCCCTCTACGTCTATCTGCAGGAACGGCTCATCCCGCTCGTCTATCGCGAGTGCGAATTTCAGGTGCTCTCGGAGAGCACTCGCGACGATCTGGCGGCGCGCGGCGTCTCGGCCGATCGGCTCCATCTGGTGCGTAGCGGCATCGATCACAACTTCTATCGGCCGCCCCAGCGGGGCGACTCGGTTCCGGCCCCCGTCATGCTGTATCTCGGTCGCCTGAAGAAGTACAAATGCATCGACTATCCGATCCTCGTGCTGCGTGAGTTGGCGGAGCGGATCCCGGGGGTGGAGTATTGGATCGCCGGGGATGGGGACTATCGGGAAGAGTTGGAGCGGATCGCGCGGGAGCAGGGAGTCGCCGACCGCGTTCGATTCCTCGGGTTCCGGGAAGGACAGGAGAAGCTCGAAACGCTCCACGCCGCGCGCGTGCTGGTGTACACCTCGCCGAAGGAGGGTTGGGGGCTCTCCGTCATCGAAGCGAACGCCACGGGAATGCCGTGCGTGGCCAGTCATTCCCCCGGGCTGCGCGAGTCGGTGCGAGATGGACTGACCGGATTCCTCACGCCGCATGGCGACCTTCCGGCGCTCCGCGACCGCTTGATCGAGGTGCTGGACGACGACCCCCTCTGGCGGAGACTCTCGGCCGCCGCGATCGAATGGGCGGGACAGTTCAGTTGGGATCGGATGGCGGAGGAGACGCTCGCGTTGATCGAGCGGACCGCGCGCGGAGGGAACCGCACTGTCTCTTGACGAAACGCAGGGGAGGAGATCGGTGATCGAGTCGACGGCTGGTTCGCGGCCGTGGTGGAAGAACGACTTCTGGCGTCGTCCCGAGTGGTGGGGCGCGTTGGTGGTCTTGTTGGCGACGCAGGT
>CAZVYN010000139.1:0-2093 GCA_964631125.1 uncultured bacterium
GCCCCCGCCGCCGCCGCCCCCTTCACCCCCGCCCGTGCGCGGGCGAGCCTCGTTCACGGTGATCGCGCGACCGCGCATCTGCGTCTGATCGAAGCGGCGGACCGCCGTCTGCGCCGCCTCGGCGTCGGCCATCTCGACGAAGCCGAAGCCTCGGGAGCGTCCCGTCTCGCGGTCGATCACGACCTGCGCGTTGACAACGGTCCCCACCTCGCTGAACAGCGTGCGGAGATCGTCATCGGTGGTCTGGAACGGCAGGTTGCCCACATACAGTCTCGTACTCATCATCTCTCCCCTAGCGAGTCCGGCCGGCGGATCACCGCGTGATCCGATCCGGAACTCGGCCTGTGACGACTCGGCCCGGGACGGCCCGGCCTCGTATCTCTCGAACGGAAATGTCCCCGACTCCTCAGGACAGAGCGGGATCTCGCGCGATCCATCGACTGTTCGGCTTCACTACTGGGAGAACCCAAGGCGGGAAGACGAGCGGGGTGGGAGCAGCGGGGATCCGACTGTGCCGGCGGAACCTGAGTCAGACGCGTGTCCTCGTGCGAACGGCTACCAACGAACCTCTCAGGTCCGACGCCGCGTCGCGAAGAGCGACCCCCCTCGGGGCTCGCCTCCACCGCGCCGCGGAGCAGACCTCGGACTCGGATGGATCCGCGGGATGACCCCACTGATCCATCGCGTGCGAGAGTTTCGTGGGGCGACTTCGGAGGGGTCAAGCGAGTTTTTTCGCGACCGGACCAGAGGGGGACGATTCGGGCCGGCGCCCGCGGCTTCAGCGCGGGGAGCTTCCCGCCAGATACGCGGCACGCGCCTGCCGCATCGCGCCGTCATCCGGGTGGAGGCGCAGCCACTCGTCGACGAGCGCGAGCGCCGCAACGCGGTCGCGACGGCGATCCGAGACGAACGAGAAGAGATCGCGGAAGATGTCGAGATCATCGGGGGCGAGCGAGAACGCGCGGCGGTAGCTGGCCTCGGCGGCGGAGAGATCCCCCATCTCCTCGTGGAGGCGCCCTCGCAGGCGATGGATCGCGGCGCTGGAGTGTCCGTGGGAGAGCAGCCACTCCACCGGCTCCATCGCCTCGCGGGGACGACCCCCGCCGAACAAGGCGAGCGCGACGGCGTAGCGGACTTCCGGAATTTGCGGGGCCAACACTTGCGCGAAGCGCGCCATCTCGATCGCCTCCTCGAAGCGATCGGCGAGCCTCAGTTCCTGCGCGGTCTGCAGAGCGCTCGCGGCGTAGTTCTGGATGAGCCGCCGTGAGTTCACGTCGATGTAGATCGAGGAGTCGGCCGCGCCGTTGGCCAAGATCCCTCGGTAGGAGAACTCGTCCAGCAGTCGCCGGCGCAGGGCCGTCAGTTCCTCGGCCGTGAGCTGGGCGCCCGGCTCGCGCAGCTCCAATGCGAGTCCCGCCGGCACGAGGCGGTCATCGAGCCCCATCCGATCCGGCACCGTGAGCGCCAGATAGATCGGCCGCTTCCCCGCTTCTCGCTCGACGATCCTCGCCACCAGGATGTCCTTGGCCAGGAGCGGTAGTTCATAACTGCGCACGTAGCGGCGCAGACCGGTCCCCTCCAGGAAGCGATCGAGGGTCTCGCGACGGACCTGTCCGAGGCGATAGCCGGCCAGGTAGCCGCTCGAAGTCGCGGCCGCGTCGATCTGCTCGTCATTCCAACCGAGATCGATGCGAGGCTCTTCGTCCCGGAGCTGTCGCATGTACCAGTCGGTGTTGAGCAGGCTGAGATTCACCACGCGCACATCGGGGCGGACCTCCTCGACGAACTGCAGATACCAGAGAGGAAACGTGTCGTTGTCGCCGTTGGTGAAGATGAGCGCATTCGGCGCCAGCGGAGCGAGCATGTTGGCTGCGAAGTCGCGCGCGACATAGAACTCGGTGCGGTCCTTGACGAACCAGAAGTGTCCCATCGTCCGCAACGGCAGGAGGACGAGGAGGATGCCGGCCGCCGCGATCGGCCAGGCCGGTCGCCAGACACCTCGCTCCATGCTCGGCGCACTGCGCAGACGCGAGAGCGCCTCCAAAAGCGTCGCCGCCCCGAGTCCGATCCAGACGGCGAAGAACTGGAAGCTG
>CAZVYN010000140.1:0-1500 GCA_964631125.1 uncultured bacterium
TCTCGCTCGGCTGCGCGCGTTCGAGTTGATCGCGCAGGGCCGGATGGATCTCGCCGCCCGAGGCGGGAGCGCCCGCCAATCCCAATCCGAGTGCGAGAAACGCGAGGGTCGTGCGAGATGCGCGCGACGCGGACCGTCGCGGCGTGCAGTACCGAGTTGCCATTGAGTCCTCCGCGGGAGCTGGAAGGGGAGCATGAGGGGCGAAGTGAGAGCGGGGTGAGTATAGCGGGGGGGAAGAGAAAAGGGGAGGCGGTGTGCCTCCCCTTTCTAGAGCTCCAAATGTCAGACCGGACGTCTGTCGCGCCGGGCGCGACAGACTACCTGAGCATCAACAGTTTCCGCTCGGCGCGGTAGTCACCGGCCTCGAGGCGGTAGAGATAGACGCCCGATGCCGTCGTGTGACCGGCGTCGTCGCGGCCGTCCCACTCGATCTGATGATCGCCGGCGCCGAGGCGGCCGGAGACGAGCGAGCGGACGCGGCGTCCGTTCGCGTCATAGATCGACAGCTTCGCGTTGCCGTCTGCGCCGAGCCGGAAGCGGAGTGTCGTCTGCGGCTGCGCCGGGTTCGGGTGACTGACGAAGAGGTGGCTCTGCGTCAGGGGGATCTGGCCGTCGTCGACATCCGTGGTGGCCGGCACGCCCTGGATGACGAAGTCGTCGACTCCGCCCTCGACCAGGCTCTCGGAGGCGCCCGTGTCGCACGCCTTGAAGCGGAAGCGCATCTGGTTGCTGAATCCGATGACCGCGCCGAGATCGAACGTCCTTTGCTGCCAACTATTCTCGTTGGTCAGCACGTTCTCCAGCACCGTCCAGGAGAGGCCGCCGTTGTTCGAGACCGCGACCTCGAAGTTCCCGGTCAACGTGCCCAACATCGCGAACCAGCGCCAGTAGCTGACGATCGCTTCGCTCGCGTCGGAGAGATCGATGATCGGACTGCGCAGCGTCACGCAGCCGTTGTCGACATCGGCCGAACCGGCGTTGCCGCCCGGGACGCCTTGGCCGGTGACGAACGCGTTCACACCGGGGGCCGGCGTGTGGTCGTCGCCGGGGGCGCACGGATCGCCCAGCCAAGTCGAAGGAACCGGATCCACGCGGACCCAGCGGCCGACACCTGCGTCGCCCGTCTGCGAGAGCAGCCAGCCGTTCTCGGTCTCGACGTCGTCGGCGTAGAAGCCCTGGACGATGAAGATCTCGTACGTGTCGAGCGGCGCGCCGATCGGATCCTGCGCCGTGTTCCCACCGGCGTCGGTCGCGGCGATGTAGAACTGGAGGGTCGTCCCGATCGGGTGTCCGGGGATGTCCCCCTGCCAATCATTGCCGCCAATGGAGTTCATGTTCGCGACGTTCCATGAACCGTTCTCGACGCGCCAATGCAGCTCGCGCGCCGTCAGCGCCGAGAAGTCGGTGATCGCCGCAACCACCGGGATCGGGTCGTTCTGATTCTCGACCGAGAGCGGATAGCGGACGTTGCTGATCACCGGCGCGCCGACGTCCACGAGC